>JBEKBW010000054.1:0-32491 GCA_050015215.1 Candidatus Sulfotelmatobacter sp. | reverse complement strand
GACGGTGGCGCCACGCCGCTACTTCTTCCGGCTGCGGATGGCTTCTCTGGCTTCTTTGTCGGCGGTGCGGCGGCGTTCGGTTTCGCGCTTATCCCAAAGCTGCTTGCCCTTAGCCAAAGCCAGCTCAACTTTCACCCGCCCATTCTTGAAATACATCCGCACCGGAATCAGCGTCAGCCCCTTCTGCTGCGTTTTGCCGATCAGCTTGCGAATTTCCTCGGCGTGCATCAGCAGCTTCCGCGTCCGCAGCGGGGCATGATTGTGAATGTTGCCGTGCTCATAAGGCCCTATGTGGGCGTTGAGGAGCCAGAGTTCGCCGTCTTTCACAAGCCCGTAAGAATCCTTAAGGTTGGCTAGGCCTCCGCGGACCGATTTGACCTCCGTCCCGGTAAGAACCAGGGTCCCGGTAAGAACCAGGCCGCACTCAAATTTTTCCAGCAAGAAGTAGTTATGTGAAGCGATCCTATTAACGGCAGCATCGCGCTCGCCGGAGGCGGTGGGGTCGCGGCGCGGAGATTTCTCCGGGTTGGGCTTGGTGGGATGGGCAGACTGGCGGGGCATGGTTAACCTCATCTTATCAGCAGGTTTAGATCGGTAGGTTCGGATCAGCAGGTTTGGCTCAGTACGATCGGAGCTGTGGTGGCGGTGACCGGCGTCTTGGCTCGTGTTCCTCCTTCGAAGAGCCAAGGCGCCGGAGCGAATGTGACTTCCCCCGTTGGGACTACGACCAAAGAGTGTAACTGCCGTGCATGCAATAAGATCGGGACTGTGAAACGCCGATGCTATAATCGCTCGAAAAGCACTATTAGAAATATGTTGGACCCGTCCCAGGGCACCGGGATAAAAGGCTCAGTACTGCTTGTCCGGCGAAGCTCCCGGCAAAGATTTCAAGACGAGGATTGAGAATGAAACGTCTGATGCCCGCAGCAGTCGCGCTGCTGGTTCTGGTTGTCATAGTCCCTGCCATCGCCGATAAGGCCAAAACTCTCTACGAAAAAGGCCAGGACGCCGAGGCTCGGGAGCATTTTGAAGAGGCTTACAACCTCTTCAAGCAGGCTTACGACCTGAAGCCGAAGGACTTGCGCTATAAGTCGTCGTTCGAGCGCCTGCGCTTTAAAGCCGCCGCTACCATTGTTCACCACGGACAGTTGCTGCGCGACGACGGCAAACTGCAGGAGGCGCTGGCCGAATTTCAAAAAGCCGCGCAGATCGATCCCTCGCTCTTCATCGCGCAGCAGGAGCTGAAAAAAACGCTGCAGATGATGAACGACGCGACGAATCCTCCGCCGCAGTCCGCCGCACCGCCCAGCGCTCTGGAAAGGAAAATCAGAGAAGCGAGTGGCCCCGTCGAACTGGCGCCCATCTCGGTTGTACCCATCACCGTAAAACTCACCGAGGATTCCAAGGTTATTTATCAGACGATCGGGCAATTGGCCGGAGTCAACGTGTTGTTCGATCCCGACTATACTTCCCGCCGCATCAAGGTCGAGCTGAACGGAGTAACGTTGGAAGACGCGCTGCAGATTACGGCGCTGGAGTCGAAAACGTTTTGGCGCCCGGTCACTTTAAACACGATTTTCGTCGCGCAGGATAATCCCGCCAAGCGCAAGGAACTCGAGCAAAGCGTTCTCAAGACTTTCTATCTGCAAAATCTTTCGCAGCCCACCGAATTGCAGGACGTAGTAAACGCGATTCGCGCCGTGCTGGACGTTCAGCGCGTGCAGCAGTTGCTCTCCCAAAATGCGCTAGTGGTTCGCGGCACGCCCGCCCAGATTGCGCTGGCCGAAAAGCTGGTCGAGGATCTCGACAAGGCGCGTCCGGAAGTGGTCGTGGATATCGCAGTCTTACAGGTGAGCAAGGATAAGTCGCGCACCCTGGGATTGAGTCCGCCGACCAGCGCCACGGTTGCGCTGCAGAGCAATATCAACACCACCAGCACTACGACCAGTACAACCGGAACCACCACCACGCCGACCAGCAGCGGCAGCGGGGGCTTGGAATTGAATACTCTCGGAAATTTGAACGCGACCGATTTCCAAGTCACGATTCCCTCGGCCAACTTGTCTGCGGTAATGGGCGACACTGATACTAAGATGTTGCAGAATCCGCAGGTGCGCGCGCTCGACAATCAGAAGGCTACGCTCAAAATCGGCGAGCGCGTGCCGGTTGCTACCGGATCGTTCCAGCCGGGAATCGGCGGCGTCGGCATTAACCCGTTGGTCAATACGCAGTTCCAATATCTGGACGTCGGTGTGAACATCGACGTGACTCCCCACGTACACGGCGATCGCGAAGTGACACTCAAGATCACGATGGAAATTTCATCGGTGGTGGGGCAGTCGAGCATCGGCGGGATCAGCCAGCCCATCATCGGGCAGAAAAAAGTGGAGCACGAAATCCGCCTCAAGGATGGAGAATCCAGCCTGATTGGCGGCATCCTCGACGATTCACAGACGAAGTCTCTTTCAGGCATTCCTGGATTGGCGCAGATTCCGATCTTGAGATATCTCTTTGGCCAAGTCACGCAGGATCATTCACAGGATGAAACGGTGTTCGCCATCACTCCGCATGTGATTCGCGGAACCAGTTTGAGTGAGTTGAACCAGCGCGCCATCGATATAGGCACCGCCAACTCGATTGAACTGCGGCGCATCAGCCATCCAGTCACGCCCGCCTCGCCGACGCCGGCGGGTCAAGCACCGAGTGGTCAAGCGGCTGCAACTCCGCCTCCTGCGGCCCAACCGGCGCAACCCGCTGCGAACCCTGCTGCGGCTCCGGGACAGCAGGGAAGTGCGAACTTCCTGTTTGATCCAGGCCAGATTACAGCTCAAAAGGGAAATACGTTTGTAGTGAATCTGCTGATTTCCGGTGCACAGAATGTTTACTCCGTGCCGGTGCAGTTGAACTACGATCCCGCGAAGCTGCAACTGGTGAACGTTTCCAACGGCGGCTTCCTTTCGCAGGACGGCCAGGCGGTCGCCCTTGTTCATCGCGAGGACGACACGACCGGAACTTTGCAAATCACAGCTACGCGTCCGCCGGGTGCTGGCGGAGTCTCCGGTCAGGGCGCGGTCGTTACTCTGACCTTCCAGGCGAAGGCCAGCGGGCAGACGCCGTTAACCATTACTCGCGGTGGCGCCCGCGATCCCGGCCTGCAGGCAATTACCGTGAACGGCGCGCAGGCATCGGTGACGGTGCAGTAGGGAAGCCATGAGGTTGTGCAGAATCCAACGCGGTTCCGGCGTGAAGATGCAACGCGGTTTCTCGCTGATAGAGCTGATCATCGCGACCGCGATTCTGCTGATTCTCTCAACCATGGTTTTGCCCATGGCGCGGCTGACCATCAAGCGCGAAAAGGAGCGACGCCTGCGAGCCGATCTTTGGGAGATGCGCGACGCGATCGATCGTTACAAACTTGACGCCGACCGCGGCGCGTTCCAAACCAAAGTAGACAGCCAGGGTTATCCCCCCGATCTGGAGACCTTGGTCAAAGGTGTCGATGTACAAGGTAAGAAGGTTCGTTATCTGCGGAAGATTCAAATCGATCCCATGACGGGCACTACCGAATGGGGTCTTCGTTCCATGCAGGACGATCCGGATTCGGACTCCTGGGGCGGGCAAAGCGTGTTCGACGTCTTCACCAAGTCGCAGGACGAGGCGCTGGACGGCACGAAGTATAAGGATTGGTAAATGGCAACACGGGCAAAATTCGGGCGCAATTCGGGTTTTACGCTGTTGGAGTTGATGATCGTCATCAGCATGATTCTCATCCTGATGTCGATCGCGTTGCCTATCTATAGCCAATCGGTGCTGCGTGCGCGCGAGTCCGTGCTGCGGCAGGATTTGTTCGAACTGCGCTCGTTGATCTCGCAATACACTCTCGACAAGCAGAAAGCACCGCAGGGGCTCGATGACCTTGTGCAGGGGGGCTATCTGAAAACGCTTCCCAAAGATCCGATGACCAGTGAAGCCAATTGGGAAGTTGTTCAGGAAGATGTGCTGCTCTCCGCGGATCAGCAGGATCCCGGTATTAACGACGTGCACTCCGCATCAAACGCCACCGGAACCGACGGCACGGCGTATAGCACCTGGTAACTGGATTTCGACCTTCTAAACTCCTCAAGAAAATCGTAAAATCTGCTGTCGTGACCGGAAAGCGCAGCGTCGGCGAGCAGGTTCTATCGGGCCTCAAGATTGCGGGCCTGATTCTGCTAACGGGTCTCGTGTTCGCCCTTCTCCAGACAAGCTTAGTCGACGTATTAGGTCGTGCCGACTCGAAAAGCGCGATGCATCGTCTGCTCGGGGGCGCGGTCGCCTTGGGCATATTCGGTTTTCTATTTCAAACGGCCTCCTACTGGAGCAAATGGCTGGCCCCGATTCTTTTATTCGGCGGCGCGCGATTAGCTGGGGGCTTTGTTTTTGCGCCTTACTTCAGGACGTCGACTCCAAGAGTCGAATTCCTAGTCTGGACTCTTTATGCTGTGGTTGCTTGCGGTCTGAGCGCCAGACACTATCGGAGCCCCCCGCGCTTGTTCGAAAAGGTCGGCTTGGTTTCCTTTATTGTCTGTGTGACGTTGGCAGCCGCCGAAGGTTCACAGACCCCGCTGTGGCTTGGTCTGGGTGTGCTTGCTCTAGGAGAACTCTCCCAGTGGCTGTCAGAAAGGCGACTGGGGCGCCACCGCGCCGCAGTGGCCACCACCTTGATGAAGTAACATCTAATCATGCCCGTCGAAACCGAAATCCAGGCTCCGCCCACCATTCGCGCCCCGCGCGGCACCCAGATCACTTGCAAAGGTTGGCAGCAGGAAGCTGCCATGCGCATGTTGATGAACAATCTTGACCCTGATGTGGCCGAACGCCCGCAGGATCTGGTCGTTTACGGTGGCACAGGCCGCGCCGCGCGGAACTGGGACGCGTACCGGGCAATCGTCTCGTCGCTGAAGAATCTGGAGAACGACGAGACTTTGCTAGTCCAATCCGGCAAACCTGTGGGCGTCTTCAAGACGCACGATCATGCGCCGCGCGTTCTGATCGCGAATTCCAATCTAGTCGGCCACTGGTCGAATTGGGAGAAATTCAACGAGCTCGAGCGCGCCGGATTGATGATGTACGGACAAATGACGGCGGGTTCGTGGATTTACATCGGCTCGCAGGGAATTGTGCAAGGAACGTTTGAAACGTTTTCTGCAGCGGGCGAGAAGAGTTTCGGCGGCGATCTCGCCGGCAAGCTGATCGTCTCCGGCGGAATGGGCGGAATGGGCGGCGCTCAGCCCCTCGCCGCGACCATGACTGGCGCGGCATTTCTCGGAATCGACGTCGATCCCGAGCGCATTAAGAAGCGCCTCAAGACCGGCTATTGCGACTTCATGGTGACCACGCTCGAGGAGGCTCTGCGTATCCTGAAGAATGCTGTGCGCAAGAAAGAAAATGTCTCGGTCGGGCTGGTGGGGAATTGTGCGGACGTAATTCCCGAGTTGGCCGCGCGCGGCGTCGTTCCCGATATTCTCACCGACCAGACGTCCGCTCACGATCCGCTGAACGGCTACGTACCAAACGGAATGACGTTGGCAGAAGCGATTGAACTGCGCCAGCGCGATCCGAAGGCGTACCAGGAGAAATCGCTTGACTCGATTGCTCGCCACGTGGAAGGCATGTTGCAGCTGCAGAAAATGGGTTCCGTCACCTTCGACTACGGCAACAACATTCGCACCTTCGCGTTTCAGCGCGGGGTGAAGAACGCTTACGATTTTCCCGGATTCGTTCCCGCCTACATTCGTCCGCTATTCTGCGAAGGCCGCGGACCGTTTCGCTGGGTCGCGCTGTCAGGCGAAGCCTCGGACATTCACTTAACCGATGATTTGGTTCTCGAACTATTTCCCGAAAATCGCATCCTGCGCCGTTGGATTGACCTCGCACGCAAGCGCATTAAGTTCCAGGGGCTGCCCGCCCGAATCTGCTGGCTCGGCTATGGCGAGCGCGCTGAATTCGGTCTCGCGATGAACGATCTGGTGAAGAAAGGAAAACTCAAAGCTCCGATCGTAATCGGACGCGATCACCTCGACTGCGGCTCAGTAGCGTCTCCCTTCCGTGAAACCGAAAGCATGAAAGACGGCAGTGACGCAGTCGCCGACTGGCCTTTGCTGAATGCGCTGTTGAACACAGCCGCGGGTGCATCGTGGGTGTCGATTCACAACGGCGGCGGCGTAGGCATCGGCTATTCGCTGCATGCCGGCCAAGTTACAGTCGCCGACGGCACCGAGATGATGGCGAAGCGCATCGAGCGTGTGCTAACGACGGATCCGGGGATGGGCGTGATTCGGCATGTGGACGCCGGGTATGACGAGGCTAAGGAGTTTGCGAAAAAGCGCGGCGTAAGCATTCCGGTGTCACAATCCTGAAAATCGGCGACTACGTTCCATTTGCATTCGGCAGCCTGCTAGACTACAGTCTGCTTGAATTTGGAACGCAAGAAAACTCCACCAATCTTATTGCTGGTCAATGTAAACCAGTTGATCACGCTCCGTTCCTCCGGTGCACTGAGTCCCCGTCGCGGTCCAGCCCTCAAGGACCTCCGCATCATCGAAAACGGCGCAGTCCTCTGCTCCGCCGGAAAGATCGTTTCCATGGGCACAACGAAAGATGCCCTCCGCGATCCCTGGCTGAAGAAGAATCGGAAGAGAATCACCGAGATCGATTGCTCTGGCAAGGTCGTCCTCCCTGGTTTTGTCGATTCACATACACATCCCGTATTCGTTAGCCCGCGGCTGGTAGATTTCGAAAAGCGTATCGAAGGCGCCTCGTATGAACAGATCGCCGCTGCGGGGGGCGGTATTCGCTCAAGTCTGGAAGGCGTTCGCCAAGCTAGCAAGAAAACTCTGGCCAACCATGTGTTGGCCGCGATGCGTGACATGGCGGCGCACGGCACCACTACCGTCGAAGCCAAATCTGGCTATGGTCTTACACTCGAATCCGAACTGAAATCCCTGGAAGCCATCCGGGAAGCGGCGTCCGCTTGGCCGGGAACGATAGTTCCCACCTTCCTGGGCGCGCATGTTGTGCCAAAAGAATTTCATGGCCGCTCACAAAAATACGTCGAACTCGTCTGTAAAGAGATGATCCAGCAGGTAGCCAGGCGGAAGCTTGCGCAGTTCGTCGATGTCTTCTGCGATAAAGGCGCATTTACGCCTGCGGAAACAGAACAAATTTTCGAAGCTGCCGTGCAGTTTGGGCTTAAAGTTCGCGGCCACATGTGCCAGCTTTCGCAAACCGAGTTGCAGCCGTTTCTACGCTTCAATCCCGCCTCTTTCGATCACATGGACCATGTAAGTGATCAGGACATCGCCCAATTGGCAAAACATGACACCGTCGCGACGTTAGTGCCGGGGGCAAATTATTTTCTTGGCCTGAAAGAATGTCCCGATGCGCGGAAGCTGATCGACGCGGGTGTGCCGGTCGCGCTGGCTACGGACTACAACCCCGGCACATCACCCAGCCTGAGTATGCCGATGGCAATGTCGCTGGCGTGTACACATATGAAAATGTCGCCAGCGGAGGCGATTGCTGCTTCCACGATCAACGGCGCATGGGCGCTGCGAACAGCGGACCGGAAAGGGTCGATTGAGGCGGGAAAAGATGCGGATCTGGCTGTCTTTGACGTCGCCGACTATCGTGAGATTCCCTATTGGTTCGGAACGAACCGATGCTCGATGACCATTCTTAACGGAGCGATTGCTCAACCGCAGTAATTGGTTTAAAGCAAACGCATTTCGGTGGATGCACCCTTTAGGATCCTATGAAAAGAATTTTTGCAGCGTTCGTTTTTGTATTGGCGTTCTTCTCCGTGGCACCAGCGCAACGCCTTCCCGAGACGGCCGTGCCCGAGAACTACAAACTCACTTTCACTCCCAACCTCGAAAAGGCCACGTTCGATGGCGAGGAAACCATCTCAATCCGTGTGCTGAATCCCACCTCCGAAATCACGCTGAACGCCGTCGATATCGACTTCCACGAAGTGACCATCACCTGCGGAGGAAGCACACAGACCGCGAAGGTTACTCCAGAGAAAGACAAGGAAATGGTCGTCCTCAGTGTCGGCAAGCCGCTATCCACGGGGCCGGCGGCGATTCACGTCACCTACACAGGTACGCTCAACGACGAGATGCGCGGCTTCTATCTCGGAAAAGACGATCAGGGCCGCAAGTACGCCGCCACGCAGTTCGAGTCCACAGATGCTCGCCGTGCCTTTCCATCATTCGACGAGCCAGCATACAAAGCCACCTTCGATATCACAGCCGTCGCCGACAAAGGGCAGGTTGCTATCTCGAATCAAAAGATTGTCTCCGACATACCCGGGTCCGGAGACAAACACACTGTCCGCTTCGCCAAGAGTGCAAGAATGTCCTGTTACCTGGCGGCCCTGATTGTCGGCAATTTCGAATACGTTGAAGGTGAAGCCGATGGGATTCCCATCCGCGTCTACGGCACGCCCGGAAAGAAAGAGTTGGGCAGGTTCGCGCTAGAATCCGCCGAACACGTTCTGAGCTACTACGATAAATATTTCAACATCAAATATCCATATGGAAAGCTCGATCTCGTCGGCTTGCCTGATTTCTCCGCCGGCGCCATGGAAAACACTGGCTGCGTTACCTTCCGCGAAGTCCTTCTGCAAGTCGACGAAAAGCAAGGCTCGGTCGCTCTCAAAAAAACCATCGCTTCGGTGATCGCGCATGAAATGGCTCATCAATGGTTCGGCGATCTGGTAACCATGAAGTGGTGGGATGATGTCTGGTTGAACGAAGGTTTCGCGACGTGGATGTCGAGCAAGCCACTTGGAGCATGGAAGCCAGAATGGAATTTTAATCTCGATGACGTGAGCGATAACGGCGCAACGCTCAACACCGATTCCCTCGTCAACACACGCCCCATCCATCAAGCCGCCGAGACTCCGGGACAAATTGAGGAGCTATTTGACGGCATCGCCTACGGCAAGGCTGCAGCCGTCTTAAGAATGCTGGAAGCTTATTTGGGGGAAGAGACCTTCCGAGCCGGAGTCAATGCGTATATCCAGCGATATCAATATGCCAACGCAAGCGCGAGCGACTTTTGGGATGCGCAGGCGAGGACTTCGAAGAAGCCCGTGGATAAGATCATGCCCACCTTCGTGAACCAGGCCGGCGCGCCGATCATCGATGTGAAATCGCAATGCTCCGGCAGTTCGACGTTCGTAACCGTCAATCAGCGCCGCTACTATTACGACCACGAAAAATTTCGAGTTCCCAAGGACGAACTGTGGGAAGTTCCGCTATGCATGAAGGGATCTGCGGGTGGCGCTTCGAAGTGCGAACTGCTGACCGAGAAGCAGGGAAGCTTCACCCTGCCGGGCTGTTCCACCTGGGTCCTGGCAGACGCTGGCGCTACAGGCTATTACCGCGTCGGCTACCAGCCTGAGACAGTTCGGGAATTGGCCCACGACGCTGAAAGCAAATTGTCTGCTGCGGAGCGCATCGGCCTGCTAACCGACGTCTGGGCTTCGGTTCGAGCGGGCCGCGAACCTGTAGGTGATTATCTTGCGTTAGCCCAGGGCATGGCCGCTGACCGCAATCGCGCCGTGCTGGAGGACGCTTTAACGCGCCTTAATTACATTGGCGAATACTTGGTCAATAGCAACGATCGAGATTCGTATCGCAGCTGGCTGCGCGCGTATCTGCGCCCGATCCTGAACGATGTGGGCTGGGACCCGAAGCAGGGCGAGAGCGATGAACAGAGGACGATGCGGGCTCGCTTATTCACTTCGCTCGGCTACGATGCTCGAGATCCCGAAGTTCTTGCACAAGCTCGTAAGATTTCCGACGCGGCGCTGGCCCATCCCGAATTGGTCGACAGGGAACTCGCGGCGAGTGCGCTTAGGTTGGCAGCCTTGACTGGCGACTTAGCATTTTATGACAAGTTGCTGACTACATTGAAGAACGCGAAGGCGCCGGAAGAGTACTACAACGCTCTATTCGCGCTGCCGCATTTCGAAGATCCCAAACTAATGCAACGCACGCTCGCTTTCGCGATTTCTCCAGATGTCCGCTCGCAGGATGCCTTGGGTTTGATTACTGCTGTGATGCAGAAGCCGGCGGGCGAAAAGATGGCGTGGGATTTTGTTCTCTCCCATTGGGATGCGGTACAAAAGGCGGGAGGTCCATTTGCCAGCGCTCAAATCGTGGCCGCGACCGATTGGTTTTGCGATCCGCAGATGCGCGATCAGCTCGAGGAGTTTTACGCAGCGCACAAGATTGAAGCGGCGGAGCGGACTTATCGGCAATCGATCGAGTTCATCGACAATTGTATCGACCTTAGAACTCAACAGGAGCCGCAATTAGCTTCATGGTTGGGAGAGCACAACACTGCCTCAGGCGGCCAATAGCGGTTTTCGGAAAACCGTCGCCATGCGGGTAGTGACAAGGTTTGCTTTCAAACTTTGTCACTACCGAGCGGGCGCCGTTGAGGGAACGCGCGCCGATTGCTATAATCAACAAGTTCCGCACGCATCGGCACATCGATTTGTTTTAAGAATCCCGCCACAAGCAGCGTGAACGGAGCAATCTCGTCCCGCCGCAACGGCGGTTCTCGACCGTGGCCAGGTAGCTCAGGTGGTAGAGCGCAGCCCTGAAAAGGCTGGCGTCGGCGGTTCAACTCCGTCCCTGGCCACCACATTTTCAATCACTTAGAAGCCTCGCTGTTGGTCACTTGGTCACACTCGGTCACAATTCAATTCACTAAACGGCTCAGTCTGTCGACTGCCCGCTGCTGGTTCCCGGGCATGGACTGCTGGGTGGATGCCCAACTTCGTGCTCGATCATGAGTGCCCGCATCTGCGCCTGCGCGTCCTTGACGTCGGCACCAGCCATCTTGAACAGGGTCGGGTGCGAGGTTCGCAGACTTACCCGTTCGCCCAAGGGCAACTCCATCGATCTAGCCGCAGGCTTGATGAAGCGAACGAAACCTACCGAGATCGAGGAGTTCGTGCATCACCGCAATCTCGTGTATTTCTGTTCCTTCCGGCATTGAGGATCCGCATGTCTTCGAAACGAAGAAGTGCCTCAGGCAACCAAGGGCGCTGACTCCGTGACCTGGATCGGCAGGGTGAAATGAAAAGTTGCGCCGCCTCCACTGTTGGGGCTTGCCCACAGATGCCCGCCATGCGACTCCACAATAGAACGGCTGATGGCCAATCCCATGCCGCTGCCCCGCGGCTTGGTGGTAAAGAACGCAGAAAAGATCTGATCCATCTTCTCCGTTGGCAACCCCACGCCGGTGTCACTGACCGAGAACCGGAGTTGCCCCTCCTGCAGTTGCGACTTCAGCGTAAGCTCTCCGCCGCCTGAGTCCGCCATGGCTTCAATGGCGTTGAGCATAAGGTTCATGAACACCTGCTGCAACTGCACACGGTCTACCATAATTTTGGGCAGTTCGGCGTCGAGTTCCGTGCGCATGGCAATGGAGGATCGTCTAGCCTCACCTTCCAGCAGCGTGAGCATTTCGTGGATAATGCCGTTCACGTCGACCAACTCACGTTGTGGAGGAGATTTCTTGTAGAACGAACGTATGCGGTCGATGATCTCAGCCGCACGATTCCCATACTTATCGATTCTGGCAGCTGCCGCACGGGCCCGGTCCAGATTGGGCGGTTCGTGCGCCAGCCATTCAAGGCAGCTGTTAGCGCTGGTGATGGCGGCGGCGATGGGCTGCTTGATTTCGTGTGCCAGCGACGCGGCCATTTCCCCCAACGTGCTAACACGATCGGTATGTGCCAGATCGGCCTCGAGTTGTTGCAGTTTCTCACGCTCCTGCTCGGCAGCTTTGCGTTCCGTGATGTCGGTCGAGCTGCCGATGAACCCCTCCAAATCTCCGATGTCGGAAAGGACGGGATGGCCAACAGTGCGGATCCACTTTGCCTTTCCATTCGGCAAAAGGATACGGAACTCGTGATCGTAATCGGCCTTTTCCACGATGGCCCGTTCGGTAATGCCCGTCCACTTAAGGCGATCCTCCGGGTGGACGCGCTCGAGATATTCTTCTAAAGTCGGCGCTCCCTCGGCTGGATCGAAGCCGTAAATCCGGTAAAACTCCTCGGAGACCTCCATCGCGTTCCGATCAGTTACGCGCCAGCCCCAGCTGCCCGTGTGGGTCAGCTTTTGCGCCTCGGTTAAGTGCGCTTGCAGCCTTTTACGCTCTTGCTCGGCTCGTTTACGCTCAGTGACGTCGATCACAGTACCCACAAATTCCACGAGGTGGCCGGACGTACTCAGGACAGGATGACCTACGACGTGAATGTCCTTGACAGGGCCACCCGGAGGCACAATGCGGTAGTCTGCCTCCCACTCTGCCTTTTCGCGGATAGCCGTCTCGATTATTTCCCTAAAGCCGGGTTGGTCATCGGGATGAAGCCGTCGAAAGAAATCTTCGAATCGGGGCAAACCATCCTGTGGATCGAAACTCAGAACACGGTAGCATTCCTCCGACCAATACCTGATGTCGTGGAATTTTCCCCCGCGCATAAAACCGCCTGGACTCCAGGCCCAACTGCCGGTGTGGCTCAGCCTCTGCGCTTCCACCAAGTACCCTTCGCTGGTGCGGAGGTCCTCTTCTGCTCGCTTGATTGACGTAATGTCGGTCACCGCGCCGACAAACTGGCGGTTACCGGATGGATCTTGTAATGCGTGGGCCAGGACGTGGACGTGCTTGACACTCCCGTCAGGCAGCAGCAAACGATAGGTATGCTCGAACTGTGTCGCCCCTGCAGACGACGTCTCGGCGACCTTCAGAAACCCTGGCCGGTCGTCAGGATGGACACGCTGCACCACTAAATCGATTGTTGGCCTCACCGCGTGGTCGTAGTCGAAGATGCGATAGGTTTCGTCTGACCAGACAATCTCTCCGCTGTCGGGCGTCCAACCGAAGCTGCCGGTGTGACTGAGCCGTTGAGCTTCCGCCAGGTATGCTTCCCGGCGCCGGAGCTCCTGAGTGAGAAGCTCGTGCTCCGTGACGTCCATTGCAGTGCCGATGATTCTTTGCAGCGTGCCATCCTCGATAACAGGAACCCCAACGCAACGGATATACCTAATTTCGCCGTCGGGTCGCACAATCCGCTTGGTGACATCACATCCCAAAGCTTCCGCCACCATCTTCTTGATAAGGGATCTCATGAACTCGCGGTCCCGCGGATGGATCAGGGCGAGGTATTCCTCAAGATTGGGGGCTTCTTGGGCCGGATCAAGACCGTATATGCGCAGAAGTTCACGCGACCAGTGGCTGAAGAAACCAGAAGGATTAAATGCCCAACTTCCCATATGGGCGAGTCGCTGTCCTTCGCTGAGATAATGCTCACTCAGGCGCAGTTCCTCCGTTAATCGCTCTTGATCGGTAACATCCATCCCTGTCCCAACGAAGCCCTGGAACGACCCTCCTGGCGTGACCGGGACTCCCACACAGCGTATGTGGCGAATCTCCCCGTCAGGCCGCACGATTCGTTTTGTGAAGTCGAATGCAAGATGGTCATCCAACATTTTCGCGATGCCTTGTTCCATGAACCCGCGATCTTCCGGGTGTACAAGAGTCAAATATTCTTCTAGTGTTGGCGGATTGTCACGCGAATCAAGGCCATAAGCCTGGAATAACTCGGGTGACCAGTAAGTAAATCCAGTAGCGTTGAACGCCCAGGAACCCATGTGGGCAAGGCGCTGCCCCTCAGAGAGATAAAATTGGTTTTGCCGAAACGCCTCCTCGGCGCGCTTGCGATCTTCGATGTCGGTCGTGACCCCATACCACTTGACGATGTTTCCATCTTCATCTCGGAGCGGCAATCCGCGGTCCAACTGCCAGCGATATTGCCCATCCGAGCGGCGGGAGCGCACCTCATTTTCGTGAGGCTTGCCGGTAGCAACCGCCTCCATCCACTTACCTGCATGTCGCTCAAGATCATCAGGGTGAACCAGCGCTTGCCACCCTGATCCGGCCACCTGTTCCGCCGATGACCCCGTGTACTCCACAAATCGCTTGTTAACGTAAGTATTGGAGCCGTCGGGCAGCGTACTCCACACCATTGCCGGAATCGTATCAATCACGTCGCGCAGTTCTTTTTCGCTCTTACGAAGGGCATCCTCTGCCCGCTTCGCATCGTCGATGTCGAGATTAACTCCTATCCAATACAGAAGAGTTCCATCGTTCGCGCGGAGAGGTTCGGCGCGAGTGAGGAACCAGCGATACTCTCCTGCCGCGTTCCGAGCTCGAAAAGGCATTTCTCCGGCCGAACCTGTACTTAGACAGGTTGACCAAACTCTACGCGCCTCTTCATGGTCGTCTGGATGGAGGAGCGGGATATGCGAATCCCACGCTACGCCCGTGGCAATGCCGAACCGGAGAGGATGGTCTTTCGGCAGACCGAAATAATCCGCATGTCGTTTATTTACAAAAGTGAGCGCGCCAGACGGACCAGCGTACCAGGTGTATGCCGGAATCACATTGAGAGTGGCTTGTAATTGTGCTTCGAGTTCTGGGCGCTTCTGAGCAGCAATGCTCTTTACGTCTAGCCCGCTAAACAACCATAGTTCCGCATCATCGCCCGCTCCGTGGCCGAACGCGACGAGTTCGACGCATCTGGGGACGCCATCGCTCCCTCGCATACGAACCTGCACGCGATACGGAGTTCCAGTTGCGAGCGACTCTTGCCAAGAAGCTGAGGCAACGGCTCGGTCCTCTTCCAGAACGAAACTGCGCCAGTCCGCTTGGTTGATCTGATCTGAATTGAGCCCGGTGACGCGTTCCAGAGCTGGGTTGGCGTAGACGCAATAACCCTGAGGGGTCGACAACCATGCGGGATGTGGAGATCTCTGAATGAACGTGTCGATTTTCGTGATGTCAGCCATGAGCCGCCGCCAAATTAAAGGGGCCCGTCCGCAACGCACAGACGAACGAACGCCAGAATCGGGTCGATTTAGGTTTGCCGCTCGAGTCATTCGAGCTTGCTGACTCTTAACTCTATTCCATGTGCGGCTGCCAGTTCTACCGTCAAATCTGGCCGTCGCCTTGCGCGACTCCGAAAACGCTGGTTCCTTCCTCTGGGATCGGCCGCGAGATACCTAGCCTTTCATCTTGGCAAGCAGTGTGGTTCGTTTCAGTCCCGGTTTCGCCGCTGCGCCGCACGCTCCACCGAAGAATCCAGCCGGCTCGGTCGAGTGTTTCCACGATCAGAGCTCAGTATGAATTTTCCAGACTCACTGACGATGGAAGTGCCCGGACGTGATGCAGACTGAGGATTGTGAGCTCTGTTTGGTTTTTCTGCGATGGGTTTGGGAGCACGCCGTCGCGGGAAAGGATAACCGCGGCAACTTTTTCAACCCAAACCCGTGCTGTGGAATGTGTTACCGCACTGATCGCGGGTAGTTGAGACCATCACAATTTTCACAGCTCACCTTCATTACTCTCCCCATAGCGCGAAAATCGCTGTGGCTGACATTAGCGGAGCAAGTTCACCTTCGCGAGATCGATGATTTCATCGCCGCGTCCACTGAGAACAGCCTTCAGCATGAAAATGCCAAAGCCCTTGGCTTGCTCATAGGTGATCGTGGGAGGCACCGAGAGCTCTTGGCGTGACACCTGAACCTCGACTAACGCCGGGCCATCGTGTTTGAGAGCCTGTGCGATCGCCGGTTCTACCTGGTCGGGAGTTTCGGCGCTGAGACCCAGGATGCCCGCTCCCTCCGCAATCGTCGTAAAATCGGGATTCTTAAGCTGGGTTGCAAAGTCGAGGAAGCCGTCTGCCTTCATTTCCAGCTCCACAAAGGAGAGCGCGTCATTTTTGAAAACGACCAGCTTCACCGGCAAGTCGTGCTGCCGCAACGTTAGGAGTTCTCCCATGAGCATCGCCAGGCCGCCATCGCCGGACATTGAGATTACCTGCCGCTTGGGGTGGCTGACTTGTGCGCCGATGGCCTGCGGTAATGCGTTGGCCATCGAGCCGTGGGTGAGAGAACCGATGAGCCGGCGCTTACCATTCATCCGCAGATAGCGCGCCGCCCAGATGACTGGCGTTCCGACGTCGAAGGTGAAGATCGCATCCTCGGATGCGAGTCGATCGATCACGCTTGTGACGTATTGTGGATGGATGGGTTTCTTACCAGAATCGCCGCTTGCGAGTTCGTCCAAACCCTGGCGTGCCTTACGATAGTGCTCGAGCGATTCTTTCAAATGCTCTTCATGTTGATTCTGTTCCAGTCTTGGCAACAGCGCTCGCAGCGTGGCCTTCGTATCCCCCACAAAGCCGAAATCAACTTTGCTGCGACGCCCCAGTTGCTCGCCTCGAACGTCGATCTGCACGATGGTCGCGTTCTTCGGAAAGAACTGCCGATAGGGGAAGTCGGTCCCGATCATCAGCAGCGTATCGCAGCTCATCATGGCGTGATAGCCGGATGAGAATCCGAGTAGGCCAGTCATGCCTACATCGAACGGGTTGTCATACTCGATGAACTCCTTGCCGCGGAAAGCGTGCACGATGGGAGCCTGCAGCTTACCCGCGAGCTCAACCAGTTCGCCGTGAGCTCCGGCGCACCCGGCGCCCCCGAGAATGGTCATCTTCTTGGAGCGATTCAGAACTTCCGCAAGTACGCCCAGTTCGTCATCGGACGGGCACACCGTCGGCTTCGGCTCGGCAAAAAGCAAACGCGGTGTTTGCTCGACCGCGTCTCGCAGGGCTATATCCCCCGGAATTACAACGACGGCAACGCCGCGCCGCGCAATTGCAGTCTGGATCGCAATCTCGAGCACACGCGGCATCTGCTCCGGCTGCGAGATCAGCTCACAATAATGGCTGCATCCGGCGAAGATCTGTACGGGATTAGTCTCTTGAAAATATCCACTTCCGATTTCAGCGCTCGGAACTTGCGCCGCGATGGCCAGAACCGCGACGCGGCTGCGCTGGCAATCGTAAAGGCCATTGATCAAGTGCAAATTTCCAGGTCCGCAGCTTCCCGCGCATACCGCCAATTTACCGGTGAGATGCGCCTCCGCTCCGGCCGCGAACGCGGCTGCCTCTTCATGGCGCGTGCCAATCCATTGGATGTTCTCGCGGGTGCGAATCGAATCCGTGATGCCATTGAGCGAATCGCCCGGCACTCCGTAAATTCGCTGAACGTCCGCTTCCAACAAGACGTCCACGAGCAGGTCGGCCACTCTCTTTGCCATGGTTTTCCTCCCTGAACCTGGTTGGATTCCTGAACTCGCATTCTGGCTGCAGTCTGTGGGCGGGACGCATGAAAATCTCACACCTCGCACCGCTGAAGAAAAAGCAGAAGATTACGCTCCCCGCCGCACTACCTTCTCAAATCCTTCAGTGTCTTTAGATCATCCACGACGTATGCCATGGAAGCCCGTAAGCCCTTGCCACAACGGACAGGCGCAAGGTCCGACAGTTCTTCGTTTCTACAGACTGGAAGTGTCAGAGAACCTTCGCCTACCCATGCTTGCTCAACCTTCACATCGCGCGGGATATTCTCGACCAGTTCGTGAACTGCCGGCTGGTCCTGCCTGTCCACGGCAAGACGCGGAGTGTGGAGGAGGTTAATGACTGGCTTCTGCTTCAGTAGCGACGCGTCGGTTACTGGTTCTTTCAGCGTAACAACCGCCTCAGCGAGTCTTTGACCCGCGGATGTAAGGGATCCGGCGTACTTTGATCCCGCTGCGAGGGCGGGACCCGCCTTTCCTGTCGCAGCGTAATACCTGGTCTGAAAAACTTCGCCGAGCCGCTTGGGATAGCCCTGCGTCCAACCGCGAGCCAGCGCCGCGTCGTTGTCCACGAAAATATAAGGACAATAAGCGACCGGCTTGCCTTGGAACAACGCATCTACAAGGATGAAGAACTCGCGGTACTGATAGCGTGCGGGGTCAAGATATTCATCGTCGTTCCCACTGAACTGCCAATCGTAGAAGAGAGCGTTGGCGTGACCATTGGCGGAGCGATCGGGATCGAGCCCCGGCGGCAAAACGGCCGCCACAGCAGAGGGCTCCGACCAAAATTCAACATTGAGGAAGTCGGCAGAGTAGTACCAGGGCGGAGGCGGATTTAGCGTCGATTTGCCTTTCGGAGTGAGCGGATAATTGAAGCCTTTAAGCATTTCAGATCTCCATTAGCGTTTTGTTGACGGAAACTCGGTCAAATCTTGCACATCGATGTTTTGCAGACAGATGTCCTGCACATCGGTGAACTTACATTTACCCCGTGCGCTCGCTGGCATTCGGAGTGGGCGAGAGGAGGATTGTTAGAGTTTTCGCGCCCTGAGCTGGATGGACAACAATCCCACCGATATCTCCAGAGCCAGAGGGGCCGGTCATTAGTAGGCTGTATGGCCTTAGTTTGAAGTGAGGGTGTTCGTATGCATCGTGGATATTCGCGACGATCTGCTTCGGGTCGAGCAAAACCACGAGGTCATGCGCAAGAAGCGCGATTGTGTTCACTTGCAATTCGACGTCGGAGAGAAGTATGGAACCGGTTTCGGCCACGCCCATCGGCGAACGCAATACGCAAACGTCGATTGTGCTCGCCTCTGACCAATGGTTGAGGTTTGCCGGCTTCATCGTTCCGGCATATTCCGGGATTGCCGAACAGATGACCTTGGCATCCGGAAACTTGGCGCGCAGGAAAGAATCCAGGTCAGGCACATCGTCAGTGACGACGACTCCTGCCATGCGAGCGACGGATTCGCAAAAGGTGGTTACAAGGTCGGCGGGCTGATTCGTGTGGAAATGAGGGACCGTGGACATAGGCGGGGCAGCCGGCTGATTTGCTCGAACTGCGTCCAGAATCGTGTTCCTCGAAAGCGTTTCTGCGGAGTTCATGCTGCAGGTACCTCGTCCGTCTTGGGGCGATGATTTCTATACCATTCGTGAAATGTTTCCCTAGCAGCCTCCGGAACGTCCCGGTACTTACCCCACGCATTCAGGCGGTTGTAGACGGCGAAGTGGGGAAGGACTTCCAGAGCGGTCGACAATGTAGTGGTCGCGACCTGGTAGAGCGCCGGATGGCTGAGCACTTCATCGGCAACCCGCATGGCCTCCTTTTTCACGACCTGGATCTGGTCGTTCTCCTCCATGACTTCGCGCCACCCGTAGATCTGCTCATGAATGTCGATCTTGACCGGACAAACATTTGTGCAACTGCCATTCAGAGTCGAGGAGAAGGGAAGCTCGCTGTACTTGCGAATCTCAAAGGTAGGCATCATGATGATGCCGATTGGCCCCATATAAGTGGAGCCGTAACTTAGCCCGCCACTCCTGCGATACACCGGGCAAGTGTTCATGCATGCGGCGCAGCGAATGCATTTCAGGGAATGCCAGAAGCGCTTCATTCCGAGGCGCGCCGATCTTCCGTTATCGACCAGGATGACGTGCATGGCCGCGCCTTTGCGCGGTCCGCGGAACGTCGAAGTGTACTGGGTGATCGTGTCGCCAATGGCGCTTCGGGCGAGCAAGCGAATGAAGACCGCCAGGCTTTCCGTGGTAGGAATTATCTTTTCGATGCCGACCGAGCAAATGTGTAGCGGCGGCGTGTTCGCAGAGAGATCGGCGTTGCCCTCGTTGGTTGCGACCACAATCGCCCCTGTCTCCGCAACCACGAAGTTTGCACCCGTCATGCCGGCGCTGTTGGCCATGGGCTGCCCACAGCACGTCTGCTCCTTCGGATACACGACGTCGACTCCTAATCGTTCGAGCAACTCGAGCGTGGCGATGCCGACGTGGGGACAGAACATGTCAATGTAACAGGGGACCATGAGCGCGACTTGCATCGTGATTTCACCCTATAAGTCAAATTGCTCGAGCAGGTCTGGAAGCTTGCGAAAAGAGTTCCAGCAAGTCCTTAGTAGCAAACTCACTGCCATCACGCACCGGCTTGGTGAGGAATTCCGCAGGACAACAAAGTGCGAGCGGGGTTGCATCTACGGGGGAAGACCTGCGCAACATATCCAGGAAGGCCGAACTCGACGGGAATTACCAGTGTCATCGCCGTGACAGCAATGGCGAAGTCAATAGAATGACGCACTCCATAAGTAGCTAGAGGTGAATGCTTGGGTCGGTATCGAGTTCTCGCGAAAATATGATGATCACAACGGAGCTGGGGATTTGGTAGTGCGCATGCACTTCATTTGGATGTCGTTGTTCGTTTGCTGAACAGGAATGGACCGCTCACGGCGCGTGGGGCGATACCGAGCAGGGTGTCTCCATCGTCGTCGTTGTCGCGAATCGACCGAAGTGGGTCTTATGCGCTGGTTTACAAGTTATGCCTTCGGTTCTCAGTTGGTTGACTGGCTCGCGTTAGCGGTCCTGGTTGTATTCGCCCTCGGTATACGCATCGGTGCACGAACATTTTTCTCCAGGTTGCTCACACGCAAGCGCGGCAAAGGCAAAAACGAGAAGGAATATTGGCGCATACATGGCGGGTAGAACCGGCCTTATCGAATCAGTGATCCATTTCTTCTCTGCAATCTTTCGGGAGTGATCAGTGCGAGACTCTTGCCGGCCTGAAACGCCTCCGGCCGGTCATTCCGCACGGTGTTCGGATTCCGCTAAAACCGGGCGTCGGCCGGCAACTGGCCCTCGTTGCCGATCAGCCGCGTCGCAATGGCGAACAGCGTACTTACGGAGATTCCACACATCAAGACGCCCATGATCGCCTCTACCGGCCCCAGCAGGCGCCAGACTGGAGGAAGCACGACATCGCCGTATCCAACGGTGGAGTAGCTGGTCGCCGAGAAATAGAAGCAGGATTCCCACGATCTTAAGCATTGGAAGCGATAAAAAGCTGCCCACAGCAGAATCTGCAGGAGGTGCAGGAGAATCGTCATGCTGGTGAACCGAATCATGAGCACGCCCGTATGCCAGAGGCTTTGTGTCTTGATTCCGCGCGAAAAATAAGCTCGCACCCAATGGATGAGAACAGCCATTCCTGCTGACTCTGTGACCAGTGTCAGGGTACTGAGGATGGTGGCCGCAAGAGCTTGACTGAGAAATTCCACAAATTCTCGGCAGTTAGCCGTCGGAATAATGGCGACTACGGATTAATCAACGGCACTTGTACCAGTTGCACGTCGATCGCGAGGCCCAGCCGCCAATCGAGCTGATAGAACAACGCGGTTTCCCTGCCTGAAAGCACTTTGCGGAACGCCGGCATGTATTTCAACCGCAGCTGCATGATTGATTGTTCTACCTCAGCGCGTTTGCGGATGTAGCTTTCGGCTTGCTCACCGGTCATCGTGCTGTAGTTGTCGGCATAGGTCTCCAGCAACGCGATTTTCACGTCGTAGATATTGGACAGTTCGGCGGCGTATTGATCGTAGACCGGCCAAAACTTTTCGGCCTCGGCATCGCTCAACTGCATATTCTCAGCAATGATCTGTTTCTTTTGGGACCTTATATCTTTGCGCAAGAGTGTAACGAAGTCGTCGGGGCTCGCTTGTGAGGCGTCGATTGGGGCCGAAGTCTTGACCGCATCTTTTTTGGCCGTTGTCGAATTCTGAGCCAGGATCGAACTCGCCGGCGCGAAGACGATCAACGTCAGAGTTATTACAAGAAGTTTCTTCTGGTTCATTGCGCATCCTTTCAGGTATGAGGAAATTTTGATCTGGGCGCGAATGCCGCACACGGTTTCAATGACAGGCTTCTTCAGCAAGCAGGTTTCCATTCAAGGGGCGACGCCGACCTCGCATGAGGTTCAAGACTGGACTTGTCCCAAGGCCTTTACTCTTCTCAAACGCAATTCAAGAAGAGTACCTGTCCTTTGTCATCCGCGGCAAAACGGTGTCAAGTGTCACGTGTCATGTGACAAACGGCTGGCTCGAACTCGAGGGGCCGTTAGTCTCTTTCGACCATAAGAATTTGTTCCGATAGGGGCACAAGCCTGCGATTGCGTTCATTTATCTCCGCCGTCGTGAGTGGAACTGCAGTTGCTTCAACCAAATCGTGAGAATTCCATCGCTTCGAGATCTCGTAACGCTCAAGGAGCAAATCTGATGTCCACTTCGCCAGTGCCCACGGGACCCCCGCTGACTGCAGCGAAACCGGTGCCGCCTACGACCGATACGGGTCCTCACCAGGAGGCGAGGTGGCGGAGCTATATAACGCCAGTTCTCGTGCTGCTTTTCGGCTTGGCCGTGTTGGTCACCATCACGCGCAACTGGAATGCGTGGGAGGGCGGCAAGCTCGATCAAGTGACGGATGATGCATATGTTCGCGGCGACCTCACCCCGCTGAGCACTAAGGTGGCAGGCATCGTGCGTGCAGTTGGTGTGTTGGACTACCAGCAAGTACGTAAGGGCGATCTCCTGGTCGAGTTGCAGGACGATGATTATCGAGCCCAAGTGGACCAGGCCAAAGCCGCAGTTGAAGCGGCGCGTGCAGGCATCGCGGAGAATCTTAGCCAGCGCCAGTTGCAGGATACCCGCATCGCGAAAGCGCTGGCCGGCATCGATCAGGCAAAGGCACAGATTGCTGCGGCCGAGGCTGGTAAAGACGCTGTACAGGCTCAGTTGGTTCGGGCTCGCTCGGAGCGCAAACGGCAGGAAGGGTTGTATCAGACTCATTCGACGACCGAGCAGAACCTCGAGGCCGCGGTCGCAAACGAAGGAAACCTCTCCGCCCAGTTGGCTAGCCGCGACGCCGATCTCAATCAGGCGCAAACCATGCTGCGGAGCAGTGAGCTCGCTGCCGAGGCCGAGCGGCGCACCAAAGTCGTCCTGGAATCGCAGGATGGACAACTTCAAGCCGACCTTCACGCCAAGCAGGCGGGTCTTGCTGCAGTTCAGGTGAACCTCGGCTACACCAAAATCTACGCTCCCGACGACGGCACCGTCGGCGAACGGCAAGTTCGACCTGGGCAACTCGTCTCGCCCGGCACGCAAGTGATCTCTTTTGTCGCGCTCACCAAGTGGGTGCAAGCGAACTATCGCGAAACCCAGTTGACCAACGTGAAAATTGGGGATGCGGCCGAACTGCGGATTGACGAATATCCCGGGCGGCTGATTCGCGGCAAAGTGATCGAGATCGCGCCCGCCAGCGGATCGCAATTCGCTCTGTTGCCGCCCGACAACGCTACCGGCAATTTCACGAAAGTCGTACAGCGTATTCCCGTCAAGATCGCGCTCGATGATCCGGCGGTCGCGGCGACGCTGCGTCCCGGACTTTCTGTTGTAGCAACCGTCCGCACCAGGCAATAACCGGAAATCAATGGCAGCTTCGACCATCACAATTCGCCCGTCGGCGGTAGATATCGCGCATGCTGCCGCCAAGGCTATGCCATCTGAAGTATCGACGCGTCCTCTTCTCGGTATCCTGGGAGTCGTCATCGGCGCCGGACTCGTCACCCTGGCCGGCCGCATGCTCAGTCTCGGCGTTGCCGATCTGAGGGGCCACGTCGGCGTAAGCTTCGACGACGGCGCTTGGTTCGACAGCGCCTTCAACGCATCGCTCATGTTTATCGGCCCGTTTACTGTCTACATCGGAGGGCTGCTGGGGCCACGTCGCGTGCTACTGTTTGCGGCAGGGCTTTTCACCCTGACTTCTCTCTACCTCCCGCTCATCCACAGCTACAGTCTTCTGGTGGCTGCGCTGATCGTCGCCGGACTGACCTCAGGCACTTTCTATCCGCTCACATTGACGTTCGCGCTCCGCAATATTCCGTTGCGGTACCTTCCTTTCACTATTGCCCTGTACGCGACCTTCGTAGATGGCGCGGTGAACGTTGCGCCTTCTCTCTACGGCTGGTACAGGGACCACCTATCGTGGCAGTGGATGTTCTGGGGTTCCGCGGTGATTGCGCCGGTGATGATGATATGCATCTACTTCGGCATTCCAGCCGCGCCGCCGCGCAAAAAAAGCGGTCCCGCCCCCAGCTTCGTTGGGTTCCTTCACCTTAGCTTCGGATTGGCTCTGACTTTCGCTGCTCTTCAGCAAGGCCAGCGGCTGGATTGGTGGCGCTCCGGCGTGTTCAACGCCTTGTTCTGGTCTGGATCTTTTTTTCTCCTGTGTTCGCTGGTTCGGAGGCTGCTCGGTCCTAATCCTCTCGTGGCGTTACCTTATCTGCTGAAGTGGAATACCATCTTGCTTGGCTGCCTGCTCTTCTGGTTCCGCTTCACGCTCTGCACAACTATCATCCTCATTCCACAGTCGCTGGCCATTCGCGGTTTCGAGGCCGATCAGATTGGTCCCGCGATTATCTGGAGCGCGCTTCCCGTCATTCCGATTGCCTTCATTGCCGGGCTCATGCTCTTGCGCAAAGTCGATCCACGTTTGCTGTTGGCCGCGGGCCTCGCCTGCACCGCGTTCGCTGCCTGGTTGTGCTCGCAGTACAGCACAGCGTGGGCGGCGGAGAACTTCTACCGCACGGAATTGCTCGTTGGCGTGGGACAAGCCTTTGCCTTCATCGGCCTGGTCGGTTGTATCGTGCTGCAGGCAATCTTCGCAGGGGCCTTGGCAAAACCTGAGTGGGTCCTGACCTTTTCCGCCTTCTTTCACGTCGTTCGCATATTCGGCGGCACGGCAGGCGCCCTTTATATGGGCCACTTCCTGGCGGTGAGGGAGAAGCTGCACTCGAACCTGTTGGGACTTCACGTCAGCGGTGGCAACTGGATTACGGACCAGAACATTCGCGCCATGACGGCGGGCCTCTATGCAAAATCGTCCGGTATTGCTGCCGCAAGTGCGCGCGCCGTGGATCTGATTGGATCCCGTCTGCGGCTCCAGGCCTACAGCTTGAGCCTCGTCGACGGATTTCTGCTCATCGCGTGGAGTTGCTTTTGCGCCTTGATCCTCGTCGCTCTGCTGCGCAAGTCGCCTTTGAACTACGGCGATCTCAGCGCCATGCAGCAGATTCCCGGCGCCAAGAAAGGCTCGAATCAATGAAAAAAAGTGCGGCAATATTAGCCTTGGCAGCGACGGTCGTTTTCGTTTGCTGCGCAGCGGCCCAGGAAACAACCAATACGGCCCCTCCGCGCCACATCACACTACAAGAAGCCGTGCAATTGGCGCTCAAGCACAACCACGATATTCGCATCGCCGGCTACACGGTCGAAGAAAAAGAGCACGCGAAGCAGGTCGCAAAAAGTTCGTATTTTCCAACGATACGGAATGACAGCAACTTTATGCATTTGACCGATACTGAGTTGATCCAGATCAGGTCCGGCAGTCTCGGCGTCGCCGCGGGAGCGCCGATTCCAGATGGAAACGCGATCATCAATCAGGGCGGCACGAACTTAATCACCAGCGGAACTCAGATCACCCAGCCGTTGACGAGTCTGCTCAAGATCAGGCGGGCAAACGATCTGGCCCAGGCCGAGTTAAAAGCATCGCGCGACAAGGCGCAGCTCACGGGAAACGACGTAGCTCTCGCCGTCCATCAGGTCTACTACCAGGTCCTGGTTGCTCAGGCGCACCGTATCGCCACAGAGGCGCGAATAAAGGCTTCCGAAGCCCTTCAAAGCGAGCGGGTCGAGCAAGTAAAATTCGGCAGCACACTGGAAGAAAATCTGATCGACAGCCGTGCCCAGCAGTTGCAAGCCAAGCAGGAGTTGCTGACGACCGACTTCCAGTTGACGGATCTGAAACTGAAACTCAACGACTTGATTGGCCTGCCACTCACGACCCCTCTTGATCTTGATCCGGGTGTTCCCGAATTTCAGGAGACTTGCCCGAGCAAGGATTGTGTTTCCGCTGCCATTGAGTCACACCCGGAGATCCTCGCTGCCCGCGCCCAGGTGGAAGCGGCGACTGCCGGTGTCCGTTTGGCAAAGACCGATATCTGGGTTCCCGACGTTGAGGCCTTCGGCCGTTACAGCTATCAGGAAAATGTGCCCTTCCTGGCGCGCAACTTCGGAACGTTTGGTGTTCACTTCGGCTACGATCTGTTCGACAGCGGGCGTAAGCACGGAGTACTGCGTGAACAACAGGCGCGGTTGTCTCAAGCGAGGGAGAATTTGGCGAAGCTGACGGACGCGGTCGAGTTGTCGGTCGAGACGGCGTACAACAAGCTGGAAAGAACGCAGCAGATGTTGAAGGTGTCGGAAGAAGTGCTGGCTCTGCGCACCGAGTCGAGCCGTGTGCGCCAGCAGGAACTAATACGGGGAGCGGCGCTGAACTCGCAGGCAGATGCCGCAACGGCTCAGGAATACGACGCCAAGGCGCTCCTGCTCCAGTCGCAGATGGATTACTTGCAGGCCCACGACGAACTCTTGAATGCGATGGGCAGCGCGCCCTAGCCGAGTCATCGCAGAGGAATCGGTGTTCAAGCGTGGGGAACGGCCTTGAGGACTATATGAAGAACCGCGAGCGCTTCAGGACGCAATCGCCAAGGGCAGTTGGCTGTCGCTATATGTCTCATTGTCTAGAGTGCGCCGCAGTATTTCGAGGAATAGACGATGATCGAATGGTTTCGCCAGGAGCTCGACGGCACCCTCTTTCATGGCTTGATCCCGTATCTCGGCATCGTCAAACGCCGTAATAAAGATGATAGGGACGTTGCACTCCTCCTGTTTCAGCCTGGCCTGCAACTCAAGCCCCGACATCTTTGGCATGCGGATGTCGACGATCAGGCACGTAGCCCTGCCGTGCAGATCGGATTCGAGGAACGCTTTGGCTGATCCGAAGCATCGTGCCTCGAATCCGCCCGACTCAATTAGGTCACACAGTGAGTCCTGCATCGACTCATTGTCATCGACGATGGCAATCATCTTGGACGTCTGGCCCCCGGCATGTCGCGAATCTAAGATTCGACTGATCAACCAACCCTATGCTCGCCTGTTTATCGCAAGGGCGAACCGGTGTAAATGGAACAGCGGTGACTTTGCGATGAAATCGAAGTGAAATCAGGAAGTTGTTGATTCTAAATGGCTGTTGCGAAGTTTTTCTGCCTGCTGGAAAGGCACCCGGCCCCAACTGAGCAATTCCGCTCGCATCTTCTTCGTCAGGAGTTCCGTTCATACAAGGCACAACACGCCGGTGGGCGAAGGTGCGGCAGGCGAAAGCAAGAAAGCGTAAGGCTCGACCTACCTCATTAGTGGTACGGGAAACGCCTCCAATCTAGTGATGTCCCAGCCGCCGATATGCCGTAGGATCCGTGGGGGTGGCAGAGTCGATGGGAGTGACTTTTTCAAGAAGCTCGGTCCTGATACCGGCCCCTCCTTCAAGACGGGTCCGATTTGGAGCCTTTGAGCTTGACCTCAGGACGGGCGAACTTCGATCGATCGAGGTGCCCGATCCTAATAAGAAGATTCTTCTTAGAGAACAAGTGTTTCAGGTTTTGCGGATGCTCGTTGAACGTGAGGGCAAGATTGTCACTCGCGGAGAAATCAGAAATAGGCTGTGGCCGAACGACACAGTTGTGGATTTCGACCAGAGTATCAACGCGACGATCAAGACCCTCCGTCGCGCCCTAGGGGATTCCGCCGATGTCCCTCGGTATATCGAGACTTTGGCGCGACGTGGCTATCGATTGATGCCCGCCATCGAATACCTGGAGTCAGCGCCGGGAACCGTACCCGCAGAACTCCCCGGGGGGACGCCCCTTCAATCAAACTCGCTTATTGGCAAGAAGGTTTCGCATTACCGCGTACTTGAAGTCATCGGTGGCGGTGGCATGGGAATGGTTTTCAGAGCGGTCGATCTCAAACTGGGTCGGCTGGTAGCGTTGAAGTTTTTACCAGAAGAGTTCGCCGGGGATGCGGTTGCCCTCAAGCGTTTTGAGCGCGAGGCCCAAACCGCCTCGGCACTGAACCATCCCAATATCTGCACCATCTACGAAATTGAAGAGCATGAGGGACAGCCTTTCATTGCCATGGAGCTTCTTCAAGGAGACAACCTGCGTGATCACCTGTCTGCCTCCAAGCAAAAGCTTCTACCACTGTCCGAACTCTTGGGGATCTCGGCACAGATTTGCGATGGCTTGCAGGCCGCGCATGATAGAGGAATCATTCACCGGGACATCAAGCCGGCCAATATCTTCCTGTGCGAGTCTGGCACGGTAAAAATACTGGACTTTGGATTGGCGAAGTTGGCCGGCAGTGATGTTGCCTTGGAGAGCGCGGCGGCAGCGAGCACAACGGGTCCCAAAGCTTCTCTGAACGAAAGTCTGAAGAATGGGCTCAGCCGCACAGGAACTACCGCGGGGACGGCAGGCTACATGTCGCCCGAGCAGGTACGGCAGGAGGAACTCGATACACGAAGCGACTTGTTCTCGTTCGGATTAGTGCTTTATGAAATGGCCTGCGGACAGAGGGCATTTACAGGGAAAACGCTGGTGAATGTTCACGAGGCCATTCTGCATCAGCCTGCCCCTCCGGCCAGAGCCGACAATCCCGCGCTGCCACGCAGCCTCGATCTCGTGCTGGCAAAGGCGCTCGAGAAGGACCGCGATCAACGTTACAAATCAGCGAGCGCGCTGAAGAACGATCTCAAGCGGATTACGCGAGAAATCCACCCAGCAAGGCGTTGGACGCGGCGGGTGTTTGCGGCGGGCGCTCTGCTTGCGCTTGGCGCGCTCAGTGTGTGGCGCTACCAAGTGTACCGCCATCGCATCACTCTCGCTCCCACCGACACGATTGTGCTGGCCGACGTCGATAATCAAACGAACGACCCTGTTTTCGACGACGCGTTGAACACCGCATTGCGCTATGAACTACAGCAGACGCCATACTTGAATGTGCTTGGATCGGATAAAGCCAGCGCCACCCTGGGGCAATTGAAACTTGCGCCGACCACGAAGATCACCCCGGAGATCGCACTCCAGATTTGTAGTAAGACCAATAGCAGGATGGTCATCTCGGACACAATCGCCGACGCCGGCAATCACTATTATCTCGAGATGCGGGCGCTCGACTGCGCCTCGGGAGCAACCTTGGCCGAGGAGCAGAACGAAATCAATAGCAGGAATGAAGTCGTGGACCAGTTGGGCGCTACAGCACTATGCCTGCGCTCGAAGCTCGGAGAGCCCTCAGATTCGCTGGCGCGCTTCAATCAGCCGCTCGAAAAGGCGCTCAGCCCTTCGATCGAGGCTCTGCAGGCCGCCGCTCAGGGAGGCAAACTCTACCTCGCCGGCGGCGCCGCGGGAGCGCTCAAACTTTTTCAGCAAGCCGTCGAACTGGATCCAAACTTTGCTCTGGGGTATTCGCGCATGGGCGCGGCCTACCTTTTCCTGGGTAACACTGAGCTGTCGGAGGCTTCGTACACGCGTGCGTACCAACTTCGCGACCGGTTGACCGAGAGAGACAGGTTGAATACCGAAATCGACTATTACGCCTGGGTGACCGGCGACTGGGAGAACGAATACTCTTCCGTGCTTCGTTTCTTAGAAATGTTTCCTCGGGACGTGCTCGGTCATGCCAACCTCCGGGCTGCATTCGTGCATCTCGGCCAACCCGACCGCGCCGCTGACGAAGCGGCTGAGACTGCACGGTTGCGGCCAAGCCCATATTATTTCGGTAGCGCGATACAGTCCATCAGGTTCGCAAGCAGATTCAGTGAGGCAAAGTCATGGCTCGCCAAAGCGGACGCTCTGAAACTCGACAATTCACTAATCCGGCGGGAGAGATTGATCGTGGCATTCGCCACAGGCGACCGGGACACCGTCGAGAAGATCCTCAAGGAAGAGGAGCAAGGCAGCTATCGAGAGGACTTCCTGCACGAACATTCCTTGATCGAGATTCAGCAGGGTCGCTTTCAGTCCGCAGAACGTCTGCGACTGCAAGCTTCGGGGCGAACCTTGAAGGCCGGCAATGCTGACTGGTGGGTGATCCTCTCGGCCCTGGAGGATGCCGAAGTCGGAATGGACGTGCAAGCTCGACGCTATGAAAGCAATGCAACTGGAAGCCCATTGGATCGCAATGGCAAGATCGCCCTGGCGTTCGCGCTCGCGCGATCAGGACAAACAGCGGAAGCCGGTAGACTCGCAGATCAGGTCAGCGCCGAAAGGCCCGAGGACACGCTCGTGCAGCATTACTTCATTCCCACCATCCGAGCCGCGATCAAGCTGCAGCAACACGCTCCCTCGGCAGCCATCGAACTGCTCCGCGGCACCGTCAAGTACGATCTCGCGTTTACGGGATTGTTCGACTATGTGTACCCCGCCTACATTCGCGGACTCGCATACGTGGACCTTGGCGATGGCCAATCGGCCGCGGCTCAGTTCCAAAAGGTCATCGACAATCCCGGTATTAGCGTGAGAGATGTCATCGGACCCCTGGCCCGGCTCCAACTCGGCCGCACGCAGAAAATGATGGGCGACAACGCATCCGCCCGCAAATCTTACGAAGAATTCCTAAGCATTTGGAAAGATGCCGACCCCGAGATTCCCATCTATCGACAAGCCAAAGCCGAGTACGCCCAGCTCCAAAAACATAACTAGGAAACGCGCGATGACTGCGGCACCTTCAGCTTTGCTTCGACAATTCCGGGTCGGATTGGTACAGTTTCTTATTCCTTATCCCGTGTACGGTTTCCCATGTACACCCTTCCCTCAACTCGCGTTCGATTCGGAGCCTTTGAGCTAGACCTCAGCACTGGCGAACTACGATCGACTGAGACGCCGAATCCGAATAATAAGGCTCTTCTCAGAGAACAAGTGTTCCAGGTTTTGCGGATGCTAGTTGAACGTGAAGGCAAGATTGTCACCCGCGAGGAGATCAAGAGCTGGCTATGGCCGAACGATACAGTTGTGGATTTCGACCAAAGCATCAATGCGACGATCAAGGCCCTTCGGCGCGCGCTAGGCGACTCAGCGGGCAGCCCTCGATACATCGAGACCTTGGCGCGGCGTGGATATCGATTGATGCCGGCTATCGAATACGTGGAGTCGGCGCCAGGAGCCGTACCCGCAGAAGCACATCCAACAAAAAGGCCGACGTGGCGGGCGTTGGCGAGTGGCGCGCTACTTGTGGTTGGTGCGTTCAGTGTGTGGCGCTATGAGATTTACGGCCATCGCATCACTCTCACTCCCACCGACACGATCGTTCTCGCTGACCTCGACAACCGAACGAGCGAACCTGTTTTCGACGACGCTTTGAACAATGCAATGCGTTATGAAATGGAGCAGACGCCGTACCTAAACCTGCTGGGATTGGATAAAACCTACGCCATCCTGGGGCAATGGAAGCTTGCCCCGGCCACCAAGATCACCGCTCCGATCGCACGCCGGATTTGCACGAAGACCCACAGCAAAATGGTGATTTCTGATTCAATTGCCGACGCCGGTAACCGATATCAGCTGGAGCTCAGGGCACTCGATTGCGGATCAGGGGCAACGTTGGCCGCGGAAAAGACAGAAATTAGCGCCCGTAATCAGGTGGTCCATGAGTTGGGGGCGACCGCCGAACGCCTCCGGAGAAAACTCGGAGAGCCGGCTGAATCGGTAGCGCGATTCAATCAGCCTCTGGAAAAAGCGACCAGCGCATCCCTGGAGGCCCTCCAGACGGGCGCCGAGGGAACCAGGCTCTTCCTAGCCGGCAGCTTACGTACGAAGGAATTGGCGCGGCCAACGCAGAGTTGGGCCATTACGACCTCATGGCGGCTTCAGTTACGCGCGCCTACCAATTGCGCGACCGAATGACGGAAAAGGAAAGGCTGACTGCCGAATATTTCTATTACAATGCCGTGACTGGCGAGCTCGACAAGGCCTGTTCCATCCTGGTTCGATCTCTGGAACTCTTTCCTCGCGATGTTTTCTTTCATACCAATCTGGCGCACACGCTGCTTGGACTCGGCCAGCTCAGGCGTGCGGCCGACGTAGGGGACGAGACGGCGCGGCTGGAACCAAGTTCACTCTATTTTTCGTGGGCGGTCGAGAACAACATAACCGCAAGTAGGTTCAATGAGGCGAGGTCATGGCTGGCTCGAGCGGAAGCCCTCAAATTTGACAGCCGCGAACTGAGGATCCAAAGATTGAAGCGAATGTCCCTAATCCGGGGGTGCTCCTGCGCGAGCAGTTCGAAGTTCGTCAGGGTCACCTTCATTCCGCAGACAGCCTGGGCCTGCGGGCATCGAAGCTGACTTCTGACCCGGAAGATATTTCCAGGTACGTCGTATTGTCGGCCCTTCGGAACGCAGAGGCGGGCAGAGCAATCCGAGCGCGCAAAGCCGAGGACCGGGCGCTTCAGAGCAAGTTGGAGCGTGGCCAAGAAATGATTTTGGCGCTCTCACTCGCCCGGTCGGGGAGAACAGGGGAAGCCGAGCGGCTGGCAGACGAAGTCAGCCAGAAAGCACCATTGGATACTATCGTGCAGAACTATCTTGTTCCCACAGTTCGCGCCGCGATCAAGTTGCAGCAACACGACCCCCAGGCGGCCATCGATCTCCTCCGCGGAACCGCCGAGTATGAGCTCGCATTCACTCGGTCGTTCGATTATCTCTACCCGGACTACATCCGCGGACTAGCCTACCTGGAGGTAGGCGATGGCCGATCAGCAGCGGGCGAGTTCCA
>JBEKBW010000053.1:0-32107 GCA_050015215.1 Candidatus Sulfotelmatobacter sp. | reverse complement strand
GCAATCGAGGAGACATTCGGCAAGGGCAAGGTGAGCGAGAAGACCGCCTCTGACTTGAAGGCGAGATACGACGCCGTGAAAGATACTTTCAAGGTGCCGCTGTGCGACAAGTGCGGCACCAACCGGGTCAATCACTCTTGGAGCAAGCTGAACTTCGTTGCGATGTCAAGGAAGACCGGGAGTCTCGGAGAACTCGCAGTGCCCGCCTACTACATTCCCATGAAGCACGCTCACGCGACAGCAGGCTCTATGTACTCCAGACTGGAGCAAACACCCAAAGGGGTCGCTTTCGACGCCTCTGCACAACGTGGCCTCGCAGACAGAGCATTCGTGGCAGCCCACAATATCATTCTGCAAGTTCTTGGAGTTCAGGGGGACCAGTTCAGCATTCCGGGATTATCAGAGCAGATTGGAGCCTGCATACAGGACTTTCAAGACATACACCGCAAGCAGGAACCAGCAGTTTAGGGAGTGGGATTGTCTTTCCCGCACCCTTAAACCCAAGGAGCCAACCATGCCCATCGAAATCCGCAACGCATCCTTGGAGGCCAGAATCCGAAAGCAACTCCAAGCCACCGGCTCCAGCAGCGTCGAGGAAGTGCTGCTCCTCCTGTTCGAACCTGCTCCCTCCGTCCTGTCATCCTGAGCGGAGTGGCTGCTTCGCGCTTCGCGAAGCAGCCACGCAGTCGAAGGACCCCCATGCCTGCCCGCAGCGGCACCAATTTCGAAAGGAATTTCGACTATGCTCCCGACTGCAGCAGCAGAACTCCTCGAGACGGCATCGGGACTTCCGGCCTGCTAGGGGTCCTTCGACTACGTTGTCGCTCGCTTCGCGAACGACAACTCCGCTCAGGATGACAGCGCAAGGAAAAGGCCAGCGTTGTAATTCAGTTGAAATACAATAGCGCAGGAGCTTCCCTCATGCCTGCAAATGCCTTGGCGCAAACCCGCATCGATCCCGCAGTCAAAGAACGCGCGGCGGCGGTGCTGGAGGAATTAGGGATCACCGTCTCAGAAGCGGTGCGCATCCTGTTGACGCGGACCGCCAACGAAGGCGCGCTCCCTTTCGAGTTGACCGGGGACGCCGCAGCACATGACGCCTGGTTCCGCGCCAAGGTGCAGGAAGCGCTGAACGACCGACGCCCCGCCATCCCGCATAAGAAGGTAGAAGCTCACTTCGCCAAGCGTCGCGCTGCCGCCCTACGCAAAGCGCGATAATCCATCATGCGTAAACGCATGCGGCTGGAATGGTCCGCCCACGCGCTGGCCGACCGCAGCGCGATCTTCGATTACATCGAAGCCGACAGCCCGCAAGCCGCCTTTGCCGTAGATACTCGAATTCAAGAGCAGGTCGAGACCTTGGCGCGGTTTCCGGACAGCGGCCGCCCTGGCCGCATCGAGGGCGCGCGGGAGCTGGTCGGCGTATAGGCGACCCTCCGCCGGAGTAAAAGTCCGGTTCGCCGCCATCAGAAGGAGGTGCGAATCACAAGCCAGTCTGTTCGGATTCCGTAAATTCTTCGGCTCCAATTTTTGGGGCGGGCGACTCAAGGTTAAAATTGCGCCGTTTTTGAGCCGAGAGAAATTGTCGGCCCAGAAGCAATTCCCTTGAATGGAGAATCTATGACGCCCAAGAAAGTTCGGTCCTCCCATCGTGCAGTCCCCATCGCGGCCGTGGCCTTTGTCAGCATCTGCTTCCTTCAGCCGGTTTCCGCCGCACAGACCGCAGACGCGGCGCATGACGCTTGGGTCGCGGCTATCCACAATACCGATTTGGGGGAGGGATGCTTCGTTGCATCTTATCCCGACACCGTATGGCAGCAGGTGGAATGCAAAGAGCTGCATCCACGCGTCCATACACGCGTCCACAAACCCGGTCTGGGGATGGTGGCGGGCAACGGTGACGACTACGTCGCACAAAGTTCGGGCCTGACCAGCGGGGCACTTGGAAGTTTCCCCACGGTTACGGGCGTAGAATCCGAGAAAAGTGTTGGAGTGCCCGAGTACGGAGACGGAGGCATCCTCGGGGCGAATGAATACTCGCTTCAACTCAATACCAACTTCACCGGCACCACAGCGGCCTGCGACGGCCATAGCGGTTGCGTTGTCTGGCAGCAATTCATTTATGCGACGGACTATGCAGTCGAGGGCGAAGCGGCTGTGTTCATGCAGTATTGGCTGATCGACTGGGGCAGTTCACGTTGTCCGAGCGGTTTCGGCAGTGACGGCGAAGGCGATTGCTACGGAAACAGCAGTTACGTCTCGGCGCCCGATGTGAAGCCGACCTCGCTTGCCAGCTTGTCGCTCTCTGGCGCTGCGGCCTCGGGCGGAAACGATACGGTGAAATTCACCGATGGAACCACTGCCTACTCGGTGAGCGGCAAGGACAGCGTGCTCGATATTTCGCAGGTCTGGAAACAGTCCGAATTCAACGTCGTCGGTGATGCCGGCGGTTCGCGAGCAGATTTCAATGAGCCTGTCTCGGTCACCGTGAAAATAGCGCTGACAGACGGTTCCAGCTCAGCCCCAACTTGTGTTGCAGATGCCGGCACTACCGGAGAGAGCAATAACTTGGATCTCGGCAGTTGCAGCACAGCGAGCGGATCGTCGCCCTACATTGAGTTCACCGAATCGAACTAACACGGCCGCCTTGCGGAATCAGTTTTGGTAGCACGCGTTACGCAAATGACTGCCGTACTCCGGGTGCCCCACTTCTCGCTTCCGTTGCGAGAAGTGGGATTCCACAGCGCTACACCTCTGGGGTTTCTTTTGGCACGAGGCAGCGGCCTACTTTTCCGGCACAAAATCAAATTTGCCTGACGACTCTTCGTAGAACACAGCGCCTTCTTTCTTGTCTCCGCCGCTCCAGTGCTTGTGTCCTCCGGGAACGCGCAGGAAATCGCCCGCCCCTACACGCTTTTCGCCGGCATCATCTTTGTACAAATACGCGCCCTTTATTGCGACGATCCAAACATCGTTCGTGTGAGTGTGCATACCAGCGTCATAACCCGGCGCGAACTTGGTGAATGTGCCGTGCGCGCCCGCATTGGCATCTCCCCAGATCGCAGCTATCGAGACGCCCCGGTTCGTGGATACGAATTTTGCCTGCTCGGCGGAAGCGAAGATTACCTTGGATTGATCTTGCTGTCCCTGTGCCCGCCCGATGGACCATGCGACCGCTAGCGCGACCACCGCTCCACCGACAAACAGTGATTTTTTCACTCTTTCCTCCGCATTTTTGTTGTAGCGATTTGACTTTGCCTGCGGGACGGATTCTATATCAGTGGTGGATAGGAGCAAGCGTGTTCTTTTGCGGCACGGTGGGCGGGGGTGTGGTGATCGCGTTTGGCGGCTGTCTAAGAAGCCGTAGCGCTCCCGGCTGAGGAATGCCGCGCAAAACAAAACGCCCCAGACTCGTTCGAGTCGTGGGACGTATGTCGATCAGCCCTCCCCCAAGTGCTGCTCAATTAGGAGATTAAGCCGAAGCCGCGTATCAGTAAATGGCACGTTCGAGCCATTACACGAGGGCGGATAGCCGTCCGCAGGTATTGGACATGTCCGAAAACCGCAAAAGTCAGACAAATCCGCGATGCGGCGGAGAAAACCTACCCGATTGACACCCCCTCCCGCCCTTTCTATACTCCTCCTGCCACGAATCCCGTCCGGAGAGACTTCCCCCATGTTGAAACGTTCGCTCGCCATTTTCCTGTTTGCCGCTTGTGCCACTGTTGCCTTTGCGCAGGAACCTCCGTCGGTTCGGCAACCTAAGCTCACACCGCAGAACAGCGGCACCACGCAACTATTGATCGCCGTTAGTCCCGTGAGCGCTGATGTGGTCTGGGCGGCGGGCACCGGCGGAACTTATGTGGTCACCACAAACGGCGGCAAGACCTGGACCGCTGGCGTAGTGCAGGGAGCTGAAGCTCTGCAATTCCGCGATGTGCAGGGTGTCAGCGACCAGGTAGCTTATCTCATGTCGATCGGGAACGACGCCTCGCAATTTCGCATTTACAAGACCGAAGACGGGGGCGCGAACTGGAATGTGCAGTTCGTAAACTCGGACCCCAGCGCATTCTACGATTGCATGGCATTCTGGACTCCGGACCGCGGCGTGGCTCACAGCGATTCCGTCAACGGCGTTTTCCCCGATCTCCTCACCATCGACGGACACGACTGGCACTTTATTGAAGACATGCCGCCGGCGCTGCCCGGCGAGGCCTCGTTTTCTTCCAGCGGAACCTGCGTCACCACGCAAGGCGAAAACAATGCCTGGGTCACCACCGGCGGATCGACGATTGCGAGAATCTTAGCCACGACCGACGGTGGCCATACCTGGAATGCCTATGGCACGCCGCTCGTGAGTTCGGCCTCGGCGGGCGGCTTTTCGGTGGCTTTCCGCGACCCGTTGAACGGCATTGTGGGCGGGGGTGATTTGAGCGTGAATACCTCGGCCGATGCGGCCACGTCGAATGATGGCGGTCAAACGTGGACGCTCACGAACAAGCCGCCTGTGGCGGGAGCGATTTTCGCGCTAGCCTATGCGCGTGGCGTCAGCGGTGGAAGTCACGATTTCGATCGCACCGTGGTGGTTACCTCCGAAACCCAACCAAACTACAACCTGGGGCAAGCCGCGTTTACTCCTGATGAGGGGACGACCTGGTTCCAAATGCCCAAAGTGAGCGGATATTGGTCAGTGGCGTTTGCGAATCCGCAGGCTGGATGGTTCGTGGGAAACAACGGTAAGATCCTGAAGATCAGTTTTTAGACGCCCGGTACTCTGAGCGAGCATCGAACGGTCCGCCGAGCGGAGTCCGCCATTCGCGGCCAATTGTTCGTCGCACCAAGCGAGAAAATGGGGACCAAGGCGTAGCCCGCAAAACAAAACGCCCCAGACTCATTCGAGTCGTGGGACGTATGTCGATCAGCCCTCCCCCAAGTGCTGCTCAATCAGAAGACTAAACTGAAGCCCCGCATCGGTAAATGGCACGTCCGGGCCATTACTCAGAACGGAAGTAACCCGATGCCTGTCGCTGCGGGGGGCCCACTTCTCGCTTCCGCGCGGCGGAGAAGTGGGATTAAATCGTGTCGCCTAGAGTTAGAAATCCACACTCACCGAATCTTCTCCGTCTTACTGTCGTAATGGACATCCCCGTTCTTCTCGTTCTGCCGCTCTACATCCTGGTTCGAGAAGGTGTGTCCAGCCGGTTTTACGCCAGTAGCCGCACTGGCCACTTCCAGCGTGTGTGGGCTCTGTTCTGCCGAACTGAAATAGACCCAAGATTTTGGCGCGGCTTCGTGCTCACGTGGCGTGGGCTGTCCGTGTTCCGGACGCATCATTCTCATCCCGCCGACGGGCGAATTCACCGCAGGCGATACCAGCGGCGTCCCTCCGCCCGAATACCACACCGGCATCGTGTAAACCGAGTCAGTGTTGCCTGAAACCTCTGAGAGTGTCGAATTCGTGGCTCCCGCGACCAGCCCGGCAGTGGCATTTCTCGCCCCGACTGGGTTTGGGGAAACGGTTTCGAACGAAATGCTCGGAGTCGTGATCAGCGGAACATACGGCCCGCATCCGTACGGGCAGTAGCCGGCGACACCACGTTCTAAGTTCTGCGCGAAACCTATTTGCGCAGAAACGACAAGTGATAGCAGAAGAGTTAAAGCGAAGATCGTGACGGTGCGCATAGAGCCTCCTGGAAGCCTTGCTCGACTTCGAACCTACTAGGTAGGATGCCGTCCGCCTCGATAGCGGTTCACTCGTAGCGCCGCCTGAACCCTGTATTTCCGCGGCTTCCCGCGAGTCTTGGGGATGCGGTACGCAAAGACTTGCGCAACTGACGCAGTTACTTGCTGACGGTCTGCATATAAACGCGACGCCTTCCCCCTGTACTCATTTCGCCAGAATGCGCTCGCACAACAATCTGGTTCATCATTGACTCCCACCTCAGACCGGGGTACGCTTTATGCAATGGTTGTGACTTGCCTTCCGGGCATGAGCATTTCGGTAGTTCCCGTCTCTGCGCATAATCCTGTTTTGTCCACGAGCCGCCTGACCCGCCCCTGTATCCAATTGAGCGGTCGCGCGTTCCTGCATCATTTGCCAAGAGATTGAATGAAGAAAAGCATCGGGATAAGCCCCAACATCGAAACCTTCTTCGGTACCCGCGACGAGAATGTGCGCGTGCTCGAAGACGGCCTGAACGTCACCATCGACCTGCGCTCGAACGCTATCGACCTGGAAGGCGCGCCTCGCGATGTGGCTCGCGCCGAGCAGGTGTTTGCCGATTACGAAAGCCTGCAGCGTTCAGGATTTACCTTCAACAACGGCGACCTCAACAGCATGTTGCGCGTGCTTACATCTGATCCCACCGCAACCTTGCGCGGACTTGCCGACGCCGGCCGCCAGCGATCGCTAGGCCGGCGGATGGTTCAGCCCAAGAGCGTGAATCAGCGACGCTATGTCGAAGCGATCGAGAAGCACGATATGGTGTTCGGCATTGGTCCTGCTGGCACAGGCAAGACTTATCTAGCCGTCGCCATGGCGATCTCGGCTCTGCTGGCGAAGCGAGTGAACCGCATTATCCTTGCGCGTCCGGCGGTCGAAGCCGGCGAACGGCTGGGATTTTTGCCGGGCACACTTCAGGATAAGATCGATCCTTATTTGCGCCCGCTGTATGACGCGCTCTACGACATGCTCGATCCGGAAAAAGTCGACCGCTATCTGGAGAAAAATGTCATTGAGATTGCGCCTATTGCATTCATGCGCGGACGCACCCTGAACGATTCCTTCGTAATCCTCGATGAGGCGCAAAACACAACATCGGAGCAGATGAAGATGTTCGTGACGCGCCTCGGATTCAACTCGAAGGCCGTGATCACGGGCGATATTACCCAAATCGACTTGCCCAACGCTCGCCGCAGCGGGTTGCTCGAGGCCATCGATGTCTTGCAAAGGGTGGAAGGCTTGACCTTCGTTCACTTCGACGAAGCGGATGTGGTTCGGCATCACCTAGTGCAGCGCATCATTCGCGCTTACGACGAGCACAAAACGCTGATCGCAGAGCAGCAGATGCTTTTGCTTTCCGGCGGCAAGAGCGGTGACGGCTCAGGCAGGTCGCCACATGCGGCTACAGAAGGCGCCCCCCGGAAGGCGTCGGGCGATTCGTAGGTGCTGGCAAGTTGGTTATTCTCCGAAAAAGAGTTGCGGGGTTGAGCCCGTCGACCCTCGAACGTTTTGTGCGCCGCGCACGGCAAGCGGTTCGCTTGCGCGATAACGTGAATGTCTTGCTGACAAGCAGCCGTGACCTGCGCGCATTGAATCGGCGATTTTGCGGCAAGGATAAAAGCACCGATGTGTTGTCTTTTCCGTCCACTCCAGCGATGGGCGGCCCGGGGAGACGAGTCGCTGGCGAACTCGCCATATCGCTCGACATTGCCCGCGAAAATGCCAGCCATCTGGGCCATTCTCTAGCCGACGAGGTGAAGATTCTCGTGCTCCACGGCATTCTCCATCTGGCAGGGTTTGACCATGAGCGGGATAATGGAGAGATGGCCATCGAAGAGGCTCGGTTGCGCCAGAAACTGAAACTAGAGGTGGGCCTGATCGAGCGGTCGCGAGGCGCTGGGTTCCGGCCAAGCAACCGAAGGCGCGTCCACCCTCCGGCCGGCCGGAGAACTGCATGAACTGGGCCGTAGCACTCGCGCTGCTTCCGCTGTTGGCGCTCTTAGCGCTAGCTTCCTATGTGGACCGCGTCTATCAGGAGATCGGCAAATTTCTCTCCCGCGAGTTTCAGGACAACATCGACATTTTCGAGCAAAAAGTCGAACCCAACTTGCGGGTCAGTCGGGCGCGCGCTTCGCTTTCGATGTCCGTGTTGAAGCAGTTCACCACCGCGACCATCGGGATGCTGGTCGGATTTGCTCTTTTTAGCGATCAGCGATGGAGCAACTATGAGATCGCACAGGCCGCGATCAGCCTGATCGTGATCGTCATCGTCTTCAATCAATTCTTGCCATTCGTTTTTTTCTCGCGCACGAACGGCGCCTGGCTTATCCGCTGGACGTGGCTTTTGACCGTACTCATCTATTTAGTTTTGCCGGTTACGATCGTTCTCGGTTTTCTGCAATCGGTCGCGTCCCTGACCCGCGGGAACAGTCATGAGGCCCCCGAAAGCGCGGCCGAAGCGGTCGACGCCTTGATTGAAGCGGGACAGGAAGAAGGCATCATCCAGGAAGGCGACCGCGATCTCATCCAGTCGGTAGTCGAATTCAGTGGCAAGACTGTGCGCGAGGCCATGAAGCCGCGGCCCGATATGTTCGCTCTCCCCATGGAAACGACTGTCGAACGCTTCATCCAATTGCTCGGCGAAAAGCACTTCTCGCGAGTGCCGGTGTACGACAACAGCATCCATAACATTAAGGGAATCGTCTATGCGCAGGACGTGCTGCAGGTGCCTGACGCCGACGCCTCCACGCGCACGCTGGAAAACCTGATGCGGCGCGATGTTTATTTCGTTCCGGAGAGCAAACTCGGCAGCGACCTCTTGCGCGAAATGCAGAAGAACAACATCCGCATGGCAATCGTGGTCGATGAATATGGCGGCGTTGCCGGCCTTGTGACGATCGAAGATCTCGTGGAAGAAATCGTAGGCGAGATTCGAGACGATCACGAGAAGCCCGAGATTGTCAGAGAGAATCCTGAATCCTATATCGTCTCCGGTCGAATGGATGTGGATCGCCTTGCCGAACTGTTTGGGACTAAACCAGAGGGAAAAGAAGCTGCCACAATAGCGGGATTGGTCAGCGAACTCGCCGGACATATTCCGCAGAAAGGCGAAACGGTAGATGAGGACGGCCTCCGGTTTGAGGTTCTGGAATCAACCGATCGCAAGGTAGAGCGGGTCCGAATCACCTCGGTGCAGCCCCGGCAATTAAAGCTGATATAGACAATCGTCAGCAGCAAAGGCTCCTGTCGTCACCTCCGAGCCAGTAAACTAGAACTTAGCACTTAACCAAGTCCCCTTATGCCCTTTCGCTCAGGTTTCGTCTGCATACTCGGTCGTCCAAACGCCGGAAAGTCCACGTTGCTGAATGCGCTCGTTGGCGAAAAACTTGCCATCATTTCTCCCAAGCCGCAAACCACGCGCAATCGCATTCAGGGAGTCATCAACATTCCCAAAAGGAAGGGCCGAGATGGCGCACAAATCGTGCTGATAGACACGCCCGGCGTGCACAAGCCTGACAGTTCGCTGGGACGCAAGATGATGGTCGAAGTGCGCGAAGCCCTCGAGGGCTGTGATCTTATCCTGCTAATTATGGACGCCACGCGCAAGCTGGAGCGGCGCGATGAGTTTGCCATCCAGATGGCCAAGATCTCCGAGACGAAGGTCTATCTCATTCTCAACAAGATTGATTTGTTGAAAGGAGGCAAAGACAAGCTGCTGCCCTTGATCGATGACTATAGGAAGTTACATGCTTTCGACGAAATCATCCCGATTTCCGCCTTGAAGCGCGACGGGTTGGATGTGCTCCTGAAACACATCACTGCAGCTTTGCCCGTGGGTAAGCCTTACTTCCCCGGAGATCAAATTACCGATCAACCGGCACGCTTCATGGCAGGCGAAATCATCCGTGAGCGCGTGCTGTTCGAGACGCAAAAAGAACTTCCCTATGCGACTACTGTGATCGTCGATAACTTCGAGGAGGGGCTGAGGCTTGTACGCATATCCGCTACGATTTACTGCGAACGGGAGGGGCAAAAGGGAATTCTGATCGGCAAGAAAGGGGCGATGCTCAAGAAAATTGGAACTTCGGCTCGCCTCAAGATTGAACGCATGTTGGAGACGAAAGTGTTTCTTGAACTTTACGTGAAGGTCAAACCGAACTGGCGCGAATCTCGCCGCTTTGTCGAAGAACTGGACTGGAGGCGACAGTTGGAACAGCTTACGAAGCCTCAGTAACCGTATTTCTTCGCTAGCTTCGCGCCCTTGGTAGTTATACGGCGGTTATATTAAGGGTGCTGTCCGGTTTGACAGACTTTTGACACTGCACTGCCGCTATTTGAATTGTCGTCGTTAGCTTTTATCATTAAAATCAATGCGCGTCAGGATCGAACGAAAGCTAAGAGCTTAAAACATGACAGTGGCGGATTCTCCCGAGCAGCCTTTTCCCGAGAAAGACTTCGATCCTGACCAATTGAATTTACGTCTGCGAGTGACGCTCGCCGCCGATCGCAAGGCGGTGGATCCCGTCGTACAACAGGTCATGAGCGTTGTGCGTCAAATGAATGGAGTTGACGGCAAAGAAGATGCCATCGAACTCGCGCTTCAAGAAGCCTTGGCAAACGCCGTGATCCACGGCGCAAAAGAAGATCCCAGTAAGATTGTGGAATGCCTCGTCAGCAGCGACAAGGAGCGAGGAATTCTAATCGTCGTTCGCGATCCTGGACCGGGGTTCTCTCCGCAATCGATTCCCGGCTGTACGGTGGGCGAGAACCTATATTCAAATCATGGCCGCGGAATTTTCCTGATTAATCAGTTGATGGACCAGGTAGAGTTCAAGAAGAACGGCACCGAGATCCACATGATCAAGCGCTGAAGGCGGCCAACGGTTGGCGGACAAAAATTATTCCCTTGCCGCAATGCCGAGCGTTTTCATTTTGCGGTAGAGGTGGCTGCGTTCGAGGCCTAGCACCTCAGCTGCGCGAGTAACGTTGCCGTGATTCTCATCGAGCTTTTTAAGGATGAAATCCCGCTCGTAAGCGTCGCGAGCTTGGTGCAGTGTAGAGAATTCACCTCGCGGTGCTCGCCGATGGCCCTCCCGGTAAACCAGCGGCGGAAGATGCTTGCGGTCCAGCCGCGTGATCATAGGATTCATGATCACGATTCGCTCGATCACGTTCCGCAACTCGCGCACGTTGCCCGGCCACGAATAGCGCATCAAGGCGTCGATGGCGTCATCGGTAATCTCGCGAGGACGACGCCCATAAGTCGCAGCCAGTTCTTTCAGAAAGTGCCGGGCAAATAAAGGAATATCTTCTTTGCGATCCCGCAGCGGCGGAACAAAGAACGGGATGACATTCAGCCGGTAAAACAAGTCCTCGCGAAAATTTCCGCGAGAAATTTCGTCTTCCAGATCCTTGTTCGTCGAAGCGATAATGCGCGCATCCACCGTAATGGCTTCATCGCTGCCCAGCGGAGTAACGCGCTGCTCATCGAGCGTGCGCAGTACTTTCGACTGCGTCTTCAGGCTCATGTCGCCCACTTCATCCAGAAACAGCGTTCCGCCATTCGCTTTTTGAAACTTACCTTCTTTATCCGAGGTCGCGCCGGGGAACGATCCCTTGTAATGCCCAAAAAGTTCGCTCTCGATTAGATCTTCGGGAATCGCGGCGCAGTTCACCTCGACGAAAGTTTCATCCTTCCGCAGGCTCTGAGCATGGATCGCATGCGCAACCAATTCCTTCCCCGTGCCCGACTCACCATAGATCAAAACCCGGCCGTTGGTGGGCGCCATCAATCCAATTTGCTGGCGCAATGCCTTCATCGGAATACTGTCGCCAACGATCACCGTTTTCGAATGCAATTGCTTTTTCAGGTCGACGTTTTCGTGCCGGAGCTTCTTCGATTCAATCGCGTTCTTAACGAGGATTAACGTTTTTTCAATCGAGAGCGGCTTTTCCAGGAAGTCATAGGCTCCCAGCTTGGTGGCGCGTACTGCCGTTTCGATCGTGCCATGCCCGGAAATCATGATGACTTCCGGCGGGTTTTCGAGCGCGCGGATTCGTTCCAGCGTCTCCAGGCCATCGACGCCCGGAAGCCAAATATCGAGAAGAATCACTTCGAAGCTGTGCCCGCGGCGCAAAAGTTTGAGGCACTCCTCCCCGCTGCTCACCGCGGCGGTGCCGTAACCCTCATCCGCGAGCACGCCCTGCAGCGATTCGCGAATTCCTTTTTCGTCATCCACAACCAGAATCTTATGCATGTTTTGCGGCCGATGTAGCGAGCGCCGGTGCGAGGACGACCGGCAATTCGAAGATGAATCGCGCTCCCAAAGGATGATTCTCTTCGACCCGAATCGAGCCGCGATGCTCTTCGATGACGCGGCTTACAATCGCCAATCCCAAGCCGGTCCCTCGTTTTCGGGTGGAGAAATAAGGAAGAAAAAGTCTTTCTTTAAGGTCGGGAGTCACCCCGTGCCCAGTATCTGCGACCGTAATTTCCACCGCGTCGCGGCTGGCCACGAGCGCGCTGGAAATCTCGATCTCGCGCACCATCGAGTCCTGCATCGCCTCGGCGGCGTTGTCCACCAGGTTTGCCACAGCACGCCGGATAGCTTCCGCATCCGCCATGACCTTGGGTAAATCCGGGGCTAAAGACTTGTGTAAGACTATGCCGTCCATCCTCCCATTGAACATCGACAGCGCGTTCTCGATGATTTCGTTAACATCCTCCGGCTGGGGCTGCGAGGCGGGAAAACGAGCCAGCGTGGAGAATTCGTCCACCAGCAAGCGAACCGTTTCTACTGCGCCGGCGATCGTTTCTGCGCAGGAGCGAACGACTTCCAACGATGCTTTGTCGGGAGTCGCAGCGCGCTCCAGGTGCCGTTGAATCCGCTCGGCCGACAGCGAGATGGGCGTCAGTGGATTCTTGATTTCGTGCGCCACCCGGCGCGCGACCTCGCGCCAAGCCGCCTGCTTCTGCGCCTTCAATAGGTCGGAAAGGTCCTCCAGGACGATGACGTAGCCGGAACGTTCATCTTGATGACGCAAAGTCGCGACTGTGACGGCCACATTCAGAGATGTATGAAGCAGCGGCAGTTCCATCTGGCTGGTGGTCATTCCCATGCGATCGGCGCGGCGGAACAGCGGTTCGAGGTCCTCAGAAACCTCGCGCGGGAATACATCTTCCAGCCGCGCGCCTCGCAGCACGCTTTCGCCCGGCGCATAACCCTCGGGATGGAACATGCGCTCTAAAGCTTGATTTGCGTGGGTAACAATACGGTTCTCATCGAGCGAGAGGACGCCGGTTGGAATACTCTCCAGTATCGTCTCCATTTGCCGGCGCCGCTGCTCAAGTTCCGCGTTGGCGGCGCTGGCATCGCGGCTCGATTCTTCAATTTGGCGCCGGCTTATTTCCAGTTCTTCCGCCATGCGATTGAAGGAGCGGACCAGATCTCCAATCTCATCGGCAGCGTTCACGTCCACGCGATAATCCAGACGACCGCGGGAAATTTCCTGAGTAGCCTCGGCGAGAGCCGCCACTGGGCGAGTCACCAACTTGGAGAGGAACAGCGCCAGCCAGGTGGTGACGAACAGTACCATCATCGTAAGTAAGAGCAGAAGCCCCATGTAAGTCTGGCGCACATGCCGGCGCTCGCGGCTGAGTTGCAAATAGCGCTGCTGGCTGGCTTCGATTTGCTGAACCGTCTTCGAAAATTCCGGTGGCAACGGCATGGCTACCAGGATCAAGCCATCTTCTCCGACAGGTGCGCTGCCCAACGTGTACTCAGTTTTCTCCCAAGTGAACTGGGCCGGTTGCCCAGCGGCGGCTTGCGCAACCGGCAACTTGTCTTTCAGGGCCTGCCAGGTAGCGGGCGCGGCAAAACTGACTTCATCGGCTCCGTTTCGAATTGCAAACGCAAATCCTCCTTGCAGCGTGGGCGCATGGCGGCGAAATTCATCGAGCGCTCCCGACAATGCATGCCCCTCAAAAGCGCGCTGCGTCTCCGGCACATTGGCGATGGCGGTAGCTTCCGCGCGCGCATTCTGCGCGGCATATCCGGCCAGCAGTGCGGCCATGGCATCGGTATCCGTGCGAACCTCTTCCACTGGAGTGGAGAACCATTTGTCGATCGAGCGGTTCATCAGCCCGTAGGCGAACAGGTACATCACCGTGACCGGAACGAAGGAAAGCAGGAGAGCTCCCACCACCATGCGGGTACGAAATTTCGATCCCAGAACGCCCATGCGGCGCTCGGCGAATAGCTTAAGAAGGTTGCGCGCGAGCACAAACGTCAGCGCGACGAAGAGCAGTGAGATTAATAACGAGAGTGCGTAAAAAACCACGACCTGCTGATTCGTGTCGGGGCGCAATATTGTCTGATTGAACGCGGTTTGCGAAACCAGAATGGCGAACAAAAGAAACACGGCAATCGCCGAAAACACAATCACTCGCTTGCGATTCGAGTTCTCCGGAGGCTGAATTTGAGCCGTCTGTGCCATATGGACTCGGGATTCGCAGCGCTGCCCTGGGCTTGCGAATGTGCCGAAAATCATTATAGATGCTGATTGGTGGGGCGATAAGGCCCGCGATGTCGCTACCGTTGAAAACCAGAAGTCAGACACCGACCGGGCTAATCGCTGCTAGTGCGGCCCGCCGAGATCTCCTCGAACAGCGCACGGTAGGCAGGCTTCGGCTCGTAAGTTCGATCAAAGGGTAGAGCCTGTCCGCGGGATCCGCGAGAATGAGAACCGATCCAGGAGTATTTGTCGGTGAATCCCCAGGTCTGTATCGCAGTGCAGCCTCTGCTGTTCAGGCATGCGTGTACGATGCTGCGGTAGACTTCGGCTTGCCTAGCCAGATCATCCGCACTGGCGTTGCCGCGAGAATCTACCGGCACCGAAACATCCAGTTCGGTGATATGGACTTGTAAACCGAGAGCCGCAAGTCGCGCAACGTTGGCCTTGATCGCGGATGCATCAGCGTCCAGAGCAGGAATGTGCATTTGTAGGCCAACTCCGTCAATCGGCACTCGGCGCTGCCTGAAATCTTTGACCATGGCATAGATCGCGTCAGACTTGCGATTCACACCCTCCCCCTCCGCCTCGTTATAAAACAGCAAAGCCTTCGGGTCGGCGTTGTGCGCCCACCGGAAAACCTGCTCGATGTAGTGCGTTCCTTGCCCGGATAGTCCTATGCCGGGCTTGTTATACCAAAGTGAATCGCGCACATTCCCGTTCTCATCGAGAGCCTCGTTGACCACGTCCCAAGCGAAGACTTGGCCGGCATAGTGCTTCATGACGCGCCGAATGTGCTGATGAAGAAGTTGCGATAGCTGCTTCGGGCTGAAATGGCCTTTTGCCAGCCAATCCGGATTGTTGCGTCCCCACACCAGGCAATGGCCGCGCACCTTCATTCCATGACCTTGCGAGAACCGAACCAGTTCGTCGCCCTGGCGAAAGTCGTAAGTAGTCGCGTTTGGACGGAGCACCCACCACTTCATCGCATCTTCGGCCTCCACCATGTTGAATTCACGCGCCAGGGTGGAAGCGTACGCGGTTTCCGAAAGTTGCGGCGGGCGGACCGCGGCGCCCACTAGTATGCGAGCCTGCTCCGCGACTTGGCGCAGAGTTGGCCCGTGCGCTGAAGAAGCAAGTCCTGGGAGGAGGGCTAAGAGCATGAAGAATGCGGGTCGGTGAAATCTCGTCTTGGTTCTCAACGTGGTTCTCAACACGGCAAAGTTACGACCTACTTCAGCCGAGGCAGAAAGGGTTGTAAAGGACACTCGTCACAAAGCGCCTGTGATTTCTTGCAGTAATTCTTGCCCACGCCGACGATCAGGCCATGCATTTCGTTATAGACCTGCGTCAATGCCGTGCGCTTTGCCACGCTCACTTTGGAAGGAGGATGCGGGGCTTCGGGCAGACCTGCCGCTAAATGTTGCGAAGAAGGCTCATGTGCGCAGGTCTCCGACTCTGCCAAAGGTGCAAGCGCTTTCTCAAATAAGCTTTGGACCTCTTCATAAGAAGCTTGCCCCGGCAAAATTTCATGTCGAGCAAGAATCCGCCGCGTGTAAGTATCCACCACAAATACAGGATGGTTTCCTGCGTAGAGAAGGATGGAATCGGCAGTTTCAGGTCCAACGCCATTTAGCGAGAGTAGTTCGTCCCGCAACTGAGAGGTGGGTCGCGAAAACATTCGTGCCAACGAACCACCGTAGCTCTGATCTATAAAGCTGATGAAAGTCTTGAGCCGCTGAGCTTTTTGACGGAAATAGCCCGAGGGGCGGATCAACTGTTCAAGATCAGCCAACCGCACCCGCCGAATTCCATCAATACTTAGCAAACGTGCTGAGCGGAGATTTGCCATTGCCTTTTCAACATTCGTCCACGCCGTGTTCTGGGTGAGGTAAGCGCCTACGATCATTTCAAAACGTGAGCGCGCAGGCCACCAGTTCTGCGGCCCCCAGGAGCGAAACAATGCGCGATAGTACAAACGAATATCATTCTGTTGTTCGTCGGTCTGCAACTTTAGCGATTTCTTATTCCGCAACGAATCCCGGCCTCCATCAAGTTCCCGCTCGTCAGACTCGCCCCGGCCTGCCTTACCGAAGTGCATGTACCCGGGCACGGAATCTCTCTTGTCCTCAGAAAAAAACTTCATCTGGCGCGGGTTTCGCGATTATCAGCTCGGCCTGTCCCTCATCAGAGCAAGTCCAAGTACTACGGTAACTGGTACGGTAATCGACTTGCGGTGACAATTTGTGTCAACACAAAGACGCCGCTCTTCTCCCATCAACATAGCGGCGGTTTGTGCAAATGCCGGACTGTTGCCCGGCATCGTTCCACTTAGTGGATAGGAGATCGACTGTATGTCTCAACGGCTGGGTGATCTTCTTGTCAAAGAGAAGATTATTACCCCAGAGCAGTTGGAACAAGCGACTAAGACGCAGAAAGAGCAGAATTGCCGGCTCGGGTCTGCCTTGGTGAAGCTCGGCTTCCTCACGGATGAGGACGTCACGAATTTTCTCTCCCGTCAATATGGCGTTCCCGCCATCAACCTCTCTTATTTTGAAATCGATCCAGCCGTTGTCAAGCTGATTCCGTTCGAAACCGCCAAACGCTACCAGATTCTGCCATTAAGCCGCGTGGGCGCGTCACTCACCATCGCCATGGTTGATCCGACCAACGTCTTTGCGATGGACGATATCAAGTTCATGACCGGCTTCAACATCGAGCCCGTCGTGGCTTCGGAGAGCTCGATTCTGGAGGGAATCGAAAAGGCCTACAGCGCCGGCAAAGCAAAAGAGGAAGATCTTGAAACCGTAATGCAGTCGATGCAGGAGATGAACGAGAGCGACGTCGAACTGCAGGCGGAAGAAGCCGAGATGGAGCTGTCGCAGCTGGAAAAAGCTGCCGACGAAGCTCCGGTCGTCAAGCTCGTGAACCTGATTCTAACCGACGCGGTAAAGCGGGGCGCCAGCGACATTCACATCGAGCCCTACGAAAAAGAGTTCCGAGTTCGCTTTCGCATTGACGGCGTCTTGCAGTCGATCATGTCACCTCCGCTCAAGTTGAAAGATGCAATCACTTCCCGCCTGAAGATCATGGCGAAGCTCGACATCAGCGAAAAGCGGCTGCCGCAAGATGGCCGCATCATGCTGAAGATGAACATTGGCGGACGCAAGAAGCAGCTCGATTTCCGCGTCAGCACTCTGCCGACACTGTGGGGCGAGAAGATTGTGCTCCGCTTGCTCGACAAAGAAAACCTGCGCCTCGACATGACCAAGCTGGGCTTCGAACCCGAGTCGCTGGTTAAGTTCGAAAAAGCGATTCTCAAGCCTTATGGCATGGTTCTGGTTACCGGACCCACCGGTTCCGGCAAAACCAACACATTGTATTCGTCGATTGCGCGCCTCAACCAGCCCGATACCAACATTATGACCGCAGAGGATCCGGTCGAATTCCAGTTGGGCGGGGTCAACCAGGTGCAGATGAAGGAGCAGATCGGCTTGAACTTTGCGGCCGCGCTGCGTTCTTTTTTACGTCAAGATCCCAACATTATTCTCGTCGGCGAAATCCGCGACTTTGAAACTGCTGAAATCGCTATCAAAGCTGCACTCACCGGTCACCTCGTTCTTTCCACGCTGCACACGAACGGCGCTCCCGAGACGATTACCCGGTTGATGAACATGGGTATCGAGCCATTCCTGGTCGCGACCTCGGTACACCTCATCTGCGCGCAGCGCCTGGTGCGGCGGATCTGCAAGGAGTGCATTGAGGTTGTCGATGTGCCAGTCCCGGCTTTGATCGAAGAGGGGTTCTCACCGGAAGAGGCGAAGACAGTGAAGATTCAAAAAGGCAAAGGCTGCGGCACTTGCAACAACACTGGCTACAAGGGTCGCTGCGGTTTGTATGAGGTCATGGAAGTTGACGATGAAATCAGAGAGCTTGTTCTGGTGGGCGCATCGGCCGTGGAATTGAAGAAGAAAGCGATCGAACGCGGCATGATCACATTGCGCCGCAGCGGCCTGATCAAAGTTGCCGCGGGCATGACCACGCTGGAGGAAGTGGCACGCGAAACCATTCACTAAGGGATAGAAGGAAGGATTGCAGACATGGGACTGTCGTTAAGTGATTTGCTCAAGAGAATGCTGGAGATGGGAGGCAGTGATCTTCACATCACCACCAACTCGCCGCCACAGATTCGCGTACACGGACACCTGACGCCGCTCGATCTGCCGCAGATGACGCCGGCCGAGACCAAGCAGCTCGCTTACAGCGTCATGACCGATTCGCAAAAGCACCGCTTTGAAGAGAGCCTTGAACTCGACTTCTCCTTCGGATTGAAGGGGCTGGCTCGCTTCCGCGCGAATGTATTCAACCAGCGGGGCGCAGCCGCTGCAGTGTTTCGTTTGATTCCATTCGAGATCAAATCCTTTAATCAGCTCGGCTTGCCGGCGGTAGTCAGCAAACTCTGCGACAAACCACGCGGCCTTGTACTGGTGACCGGGCCAACCGGCTCCGGCAAATCCACTACGCTCGCGGCAATGATCGACAAGATCAACAGCGAGCGCCACGATCACATTCTCACTATCGAAGACCCGATCGAGTTCGTTCACATGAACAAGAACTGCGTGGTCAACCAGCGCGAGTTGCATGCCGATACCAAGAGCTTTACCGATGCCTTGCGCGCCGCGCTTCGTGAAGATCCCGATGTCGTTCTGATCGGCGAAATGCGCGATCTGGAAACCATCGAGTCGGCCCTGCGCATTGCAGAAACCGGCCACTTGACTTTTGGCACCCTGCACACCAACTCGGCCACATCCACGATCAACCGTATCATCGACGTCTTTCCGGCTCACCAGCAGCCGCAGATTCGTGCCCAGCTTTCGCTGGTACTGGAAGGCGTTATGTGCCAAACCCTCGTGCCCACTACGAATGGCAAGGGCCGCGTGATGGTCATGGAGATCCTGATTCCGAATCCCGCGGTCCGCAACCTCATTCGCGAGGACAAGATTCATCAGGTCTACTCGGCCATGCAGTCAGGACAGGACAAGTTCGGCATGCAAACGTTCAACCAGGCATTGGCAACTGCATATATTCAGAAACAGATAACTCTGGAGACTGCGCTGCAACGCTCCAGCAATCCCGACGAGCTTCAGGAAATGATCAACCGCGGCGCCACTTTGACCAACCGCGCCGGGACGTCAGGTTCGACAATGGCGCGCGGCGCAGCACCGTCTAAGCATTAAGCGTCAATCGGTGTCAGACGAAGAGGATTAGGCAATCGCAGTCAGCGACCACGAGTTGAGGAGAGATTAACCACATGCCAGTTTTCACATTTTCCGGCAAAGACGCCTCCGGACAAAAGATTTCCGGCGAGCGAACGGCACCGAATAAGCAGTCTCTGGGGCAGCAATTGCGGCGCGAACGGATCACGCCCGGATCGATTCGAGAGAAGGGCAAAGAGTTCGCGATGCCCACGTTCGGCTCGGGCAAAGTCAAGGTCAAGGAGATTGCAATCTTCTTCCGCCAATTCTCGGTCATGATCGACGCCGGTCTGCCCCTGGTCCAGTGTCTGGAGATTCTGGCGGCTAATCAAGAGAGTCAGACTTTCCAGAAGACGCTGAACGGCGTCCGCACCACGGTGGAAGGCGGCGCCACGCTGGCCAACGCCATGCGCCAGTATCCCAATGTGTTCGACGACCTCACCACGAACATGATTGAAGCTGGTGAAACCGGCGGTATTTTGGACATCATCCTGCAGCGTCTGGCCACTTACGTGGAAAAGGCAGTTCGCCTTAAGGCCGCCGTGAAATCGGCGCTCATTTACCCCATCGCCGTAGTCTCTATCGCTACCCTAATCGTAGGTGCACTGCTCAAATGGGTTGTGCCCATCTTCTCCAATCTGTTCGCCGGCCTCGGCGTTAACCTTCCTCTTCCCACCCGCATAGTCATGGGACTCAGCGCCTTCGTCCAGAGCTTCTGGTGGATATTCATCGCGGGGGCGGTAGGCATTGTTTTTGGCATAAAACAGGTTCGCAAGCATCCGCGCGGCCGCTACTATTTCGACAAGATGCTGCTGACCATGCCGATTGTCGGCCCACTCTTACGAAAAATCGCGGTCGGTCGCTTCACCCGAACGTTAGGCACTCTGATTACGTCCGGCGTGCCTATTCTTGAAGGGCTGGCCATCACCGCCAAGACCTCGGGCAATGCTGTGTTAGAAGAAGCGCTGATGAAGGTACGCAAGGCCATCGAAGAAGGCCGCACCATCGTCGATCCGCTGAGAGAATGCGGCGTCTTTCCTAACATGGTGACCCAGATGATCGGCGTCGGCGAAGCGACTGGCGCCATGGACAATATGTTGCAGAAGATTGCCGACTTCTACGAGGAAGAAGTGGATGCGGCCACCAAGGATATGCTGGCCCTGTTGGAGCCGGCCATCATCGGCGTTCTGGGTCTGGTCATCGGCGGCATCGTAATCTCGCTCTATATGCCGCTGTTTGCCATGATCGCCAAGTTGGCGGGCTAGCAAAAAGGCAGGCTTCAAGGTGAAAAAGGTTTCAAAGTTTCAAAGTGCCGATGCGTATGCAACGCGTCTAAGACTTTGAAACCTCGTGTTTCGACTTTGAAACTTTGAAACTTTGAAACCTTGAAACCTCGAAACCTTGAAACCTTGAAACCTTGAAACCTGGTCTTCCTATGCAATCGACCTTTGACGAGCGGATTTGGCTGGCCTGGCTGGTCAAAGTACGGATCCTGATCCTCGCATTCCTGCTCGCGATCCAGCTAGCGGTGGCGCACCTCGCTCCCTCCACTTTGCCCCTGCGCCTGTTTGTCGGCACCATCTGCGCGTGGTTTACTCTCTCGATCTTTTACGCGGGACTCCTTGCATTCTGGCCCGAACACCGGTTTCAAGCTTCGTTGCAGGTGCTGACCGACCTTTTTTTTGTCAGCCTGATCGTGCATCAGACCGGAGGTTGGGATAGTTCTCTTAACTTTCTCTATCCCCTCGTCATCATTGTCGGCAGCATTTTGCTGCCTCGCGTGTGGGCGCTCCTTGTGGCTGCGCTCGCTTTCATCCTTTACGGAACGGTACTTGAGCTCAACTATTACGAAATCGTTAGATCTTACTGCACAACCCACCCCGGTCTGAAAACACTGCAGGCAATCATCTTCGTTAACCTGTTTGCCTATCTTGCCGTCGCTTATTTGGCCGGATTGCTGAGCGCCAAGTTGCGGCAGGCGCGAGTGCAGCTGAGTAAAGCCAGTGGCGCACTGGAGAATCTGCAGATTCTCCACGAAAATATTATTCAGTCCATCGGCAGCGGACTGATCACCACCGGGCTAGACGGACACATCACTCTGGTCAACAACGCTGCCCTGAAGCTTCTGGAGAGTACTCCCGGCCAACTACTAGGCCAGCAGGTTGCGAAGCTATTCCTCGACCCCCTGCCCGCTGAGCCGCAACAGGCCCATGCGGAAGTTCGGTATGACACGGCAAACACATTCCGCAAAACCTTCCGCGTAAGAGTCGCTGCCTTGAATTCGCCGGAACACGAGTCGATCGGCTACGTCTACGCTCTGGACGACCTTACCGAAATCCGCCGCCTGGAGCGCGAAGTCCGCATGCAGGACCGGCTGGCAGCTGTAGGACGCTTGGCGGCAGCCATCGCTCACGAGATTCGAAATCCGCTCACCTCGATCGCAGGTTCCGTCAGTATGCTATCCGGAATCCCCGACTTGAGCGATGAACACCGCCAGCTTCTGGACATCGTCACCCGCGAATCACAGCGGCTGAACAGCATCATCACGGACTTCCTGGCCTACTCGCGCGGCAAGCAGTATCGTTTCGAAAAAACCGACCTTGTGCCTTTGCTCGAAGACACTCTGACCTTAATGCGAAACCGAATGACGACAGAGAAAACCGGGATCGCCATCGAAAGCAAGTTTGAGGTCGAAGAAGCTTTTGTTCTCGCTGACGCCGACAGACTCAAGCAAGTTTTCTGGAATTTTGGTTCGAATGCGGTCCGCGCCATGCCCCAGGGCGGCGCTCTGCGCGTATCCATCGAAAAACACAAAGAAGATTGGCAGATCGGTTTTGCTGACACTGGAACCGGCATGACCCAGCAACAAACCGAGAAAATTTTCGAACCGTTTCAATCCAGCTTTGAAGGTGGCACAGGACTGGGTCTCGCGGTGGTGTATCAGATCGTTCAGGCGCACGAAGGCAAAGTATGGGCGCGCTCCAAGCCGGGGCAGGGAACTACTTTCATTCTGCGGCTGCGACGACTGGACGCAGAGCGCAACGCAAGCGTTCCCCCCGCAGCAAGCGTACTGGCGACGCTGAAGCCGATGGCGGCGGCTGCGGCGGAAGGAGGGCAGCGTGGCTAACATTCTGGTTTGCGACGACGAGCGCTCCATCTGCGAAATGCTCGACATTGCCCTGCGCCGCGAAGGCCACCGGGTTGAAACCGTGCAATCGGGCCAAGCCGCCAAGAATAAGATTGATGGCGCACTTTACGATCTGATTATCACCGACATCAAAATGCCGAACGTCGATGGCATCGAAGTGCTGCGCCACGCCCACCGGGTCTCGCCCGATTCGCCCGTCATCCTGATCACTGCTGTAGACGACTATGAGGCCGCCGTGCAAGCTGTAAAGGCGGGCGGCGCCTCCGATTACATTCGCAAAACCCCGGGTCTGGTCGACGAAATCAAACTGGCCATCAGCCGCGTGCTCGAAAAACTGACGCTTAGCAAACAAAACTTCGCTCTCCGCCGCGACGCTGCTTCTCACAACTCGCTCGACAACATTATCGGCTCCAGCCCAGCCATGGAAAAGCTGAAGCACACCGTGCGCACTGTCGCCTCGACTGCGAGTACCGTGCTGATTCATGGCGAGAGCGGTACCGGTAAGGAACTCGTTGCTCGCGCGGTGCATGTGTGCTCTCCGCGCGCGACCGAGCCATTCGTTTCGGTAAACTGCGGCGCGTTTCCGGAGACGCTGCTGGAGAGCGAACTGTTCGGCTACGTGAAGGGAGCATTCACCGGAGCGAACCAGAACAAGCGCGGCCTGTTTGAGGTTGCCGGAGGCGGAACGATCTTCCTCGATGAAATCAGCGAGATGACGCTGGCCATGCAGGTGAAACTTCTCCGCGTGCTGCAGGAGCGGACGGTGCGCCCGGTCGGCAGCACGAGCGAAATTCCCATCGATGTGCGGGTGATCGCCGCCACCAATCGCGACCTCGACAAAGCGGTCGCCGAGAATCTTTTCCGCGAAGATCTTTACTATCGGTTGAATGTAATTCCGATTCGCGTGCCGAACCTGCGCGAGCGGCGGGAGGATATTCCGCTGCTCGCCAATCATTTCCTGAAAAAATATGCAGCCGCCGCGAATCGCAGCATTCTGCGCATGAACAAGCAGTCGCTCGATTCGCTCTGCGGGTACGAATGGCCGGGCAATGTGCGTCAGCTGGAAAATACCGTGGAGCGAGCGGTCGCACTTGAGATGACGGATGAGTTGCACGTGGAATTACCCGCCGAGCGCCCCAAGGCGCGCGCCGCCGCAGCGGGCGTGAACGGCGGCGTTTCAGAAATTGCGCCCGGTGCAGTGCTGCCCGAAGGCGTCGGTATGGAAGGATACGTCGCGAACATCGAGCGCACGCTGCTACAAAATGCTCTAGAACGCTCCAATGGCGTTCAGACCAAAGCCGCTGACGTCCTGGGAATTTCTTATCGTTCGTTCCGCCACTTGATGAAAAAGTATGAGCTGTAGCTGACAGATTTCACGCAGCAGCTCTCATGACTTGGAAGAAGAAGGGCAGTGCAAAACTTCTGGAAAGATCATTACGATTTGGTGGATTTACCCATGTGGCGCAAGACCCTCCTTGCCTGCGTCATTGGATTGTTTTGCTTTTCTGGGGGTAAGTTGTTCAACACAGAGACTGAGATATACACGTCGGCTCCGAGCGTGCCTGTCGTCAGCACAAGGCAGGTATATCCAGTGCAAGTGAATCACGGTTACGTTCGATATCTGACCCAGAAGGAGGCGGACGACCTCGACTTCTGGAGAAGGGTCACACCGGCAATAGTTGGCCCTTCACTAGCTGGTGCCGGACTGCTGATACTGACCTACCGAAATAGGCGATCCGAAAAAGACCGCCAATAGCATCTCACCCTCTAGCCCTTCTTCAACTGCTGCTTCCACCCCAGCACCCGCGCCTTTGCCCCCTCCGCCTCCGCCTCCGGAATCATCCCTTTCTTTTGATAGAGCACCGACAGGCTGGTATGCGCAAGCACGTCATCCGGATCCAATTCCGCAATTCGTTGCGCAACGGTAATCGCCTCATCGTAACGCTGCAAATCCTGTAAAGCGCGCGCCAGCCCGTGCATGGCCTCGGTAAAGGTGGGATCGGCAGTCAAAGAGTCCCGGTAAGCCGTGACGGCATCGTCCAGCTTGCCCTCCGCCATCGAGTCAAGCGCAGAGTAGTAGGCATCTTCTGCCTTTTGGCGAGCGTTTGCATCGGACATGATCAGAAATTCCCAGCGGAGACAGGATTCTAACATGGACCGAGTCGTCGATTTCCCTAGTGCTCCCTCGTGACCTCTCTCGAAAATAGGTCGCAGCGTTCGGATCCTTATACCAGCACTACCCTGTGCGCCTCTGTGTCCTCTGTGTTTATTGTTTTCATCCTCAGTTGTGAGCGCGCAGGCTCATGAAGAACTTCGTGGTTGAAGCCCTTAAGGCACTATCAGCAAAAAAGGAAAGCGTCGCCGAAGAACAATCAGCGATTATCATGCAGCTATGCGCCATTCGCTCCGTTTCCTCTGGAACGCAACCAAGGGCCATCGCCTAGCCCCCTGGCGGAGTCCGTATCTACTATGGCGGATCGAAACCTATTGCGGTGTGAAGATGACGCAAATTGGCTTTCTTGAATTTTGGGAATTTCTCTGGCGGGAACGCAGTAATCTCTGGCGATTCCTGAAGTGGACAGGAGAAATGGACCGCTACGCCCATCCCAAGCCGAAAAATCTGTAGGACGAGCTACGCGCCCTTGCCCGCAGCGACGGCTCCACCCAAGATGATGCTGACCTCAGCTCCCTTGCCGGCCCCGGTGATCTGCGCGGCGGCGCCACGATTGGCGGCAATCTCCAGAAAGCCCATGCTGCCAAGAATTGCAAGCACTTCTCCCGGCGCGCCCTCGGCGTAGGCGCTGCGGATTTCGGTGATTTCGCGGTTGCCTATGACGATCTTGAAACCGCTGGCTCCCGCGCCAAAGAGCATGGGAGCATCCTGCGGCGTAATGTTAGTGATGAGATTTCCAAAGCGATCGACCTTCAGCACCACCCCGCGGAGACGATTGGTTTCGACTGCCTTTGGCTTGGGCGCCGAAAAGCGAACGTACTCCTCGATCTCATCGCCGAACTTCATCGAGTCGACTTCTTTGGCCAGGTAAGCGGCGACAGGCGCAAAAATATCCCGCGCGTGGAAGGTATTGCTCACCGGCTGCAGAAAATAATGTTCGGAGGTGATGTGGCGCACGTGCATGCGGCTTTCGCGGGCATAGACGAGGGAAAGCACGCCATTATCGGGCGCCACGAAGTGATATTTGTCGCTGGATGCAATGATCGGCCGTCGTGCCGTTCCCACCCCCGGATCGACCACGACAATATGCACGGTGCGGGTAGGAAAGTAAGAGTAGGCTTGGGAAATGGTCAGTGCGCCATCGAGCACGTCGAACGCCTGCACCGAGTGGCAGATATCCACAATCTGCGCTTCCGGCACAATATCCAGAATGACGCCTTTCATGACGCCCACAAAATGGTCGTTGATGCCGAAATCGGTGGTCAGCGTGATGATCGGACGGTGTGACAAGTTTCCCCTCGCGTACAGTGACACAGTAGTCCCAGTAAGTCGAAAGTAATTGCTGGAACCCCAGAGGTCAAGGCACGGAGGTAACGGAAGGCGGCTGCAGCGGTAAAGCCAGCCGAAAGCGAAGTCCTTTACCGTCAGTTGCTAACTGCAGGATGCTAACCGCCAGATGCTAACCGCTAGTCGATGTGAATGTCTCCCGAACCCGTCCGCAGCGTAAGCATTGGCCCGCCGCCGCGCACTTTGCCGACGATCGTTTTATGCGTCTCGTTCACCCGGCCCTGCACCGTCATGGTGATCGGCGCATCCACATCCAGCGTTCCCGAGCTGGTCGAGATATTCGCGTCAAAGGCGGCCTCGGCGGGTAGATGAACATGCACATTGCCCGATCCCGTGCGAATTTCCCAAGCCCCGGTTTGCGCACCTTCGGCGGTAATGTCGCCGCTGCCTGCCTCGGCGCGAAGCGCGCCGCGAACGCCGCGGGCCGTAATGTTGCCGGAACCGGTGTGCATATCCACATCTCCCGCTCCGGTCTCTTCCAGTTCCATATTGCCGCTGCCTGTGCTGCCGCGCACAGCTCCCGAGATTTCTCGCGCCTGAACGTCTCCTGAACCAGTCTGCAAGCGAATCTCTCCCGTAAGCCGCGATAACTTCAAGTCTCCCGATCCACTCTGCAGGTCGGCATTGCCACGGGTTCCTTCAATCGTCATATCTCCAGACCCACTGTGGCTGTGAATAGTAGTGTCTTCGGGAACGGTAATTTCATAATCCACGGTAATATCGCGGACGTTCACATAATCGATGCGAATGTTATTCCCATCCTGCCGCACCGGAGGATTTGTTTCGATATCGCTCACGTCGGTGTGCCGGTTTCCGAATAGCCAGTGATCGCCGACGTAGATTTTGCCGCGAATCGAAACGGTGCCTGCGGGCCCGCTGCGGATCGTGATATCTCCGGAGCGGGTTTGGACCGCCAGATCGACCGATCCTGTAACTTGGAACGTTCTTTCGAAGCTGCCCTGCGGAGTGGAGGCGGCCGCAACGGTCGAAGCCAACAGCGCCACCAAAAATGGCGCAAGCAATGATCGAGTTAGTTCCCTATTCATGTTGAACTCCGTTCCGGATGAAGCGCGGCCTTAGGTTGTAGGTAGTAGAAATCGGCACAGCCCCCTAAGACCTAAAACACCGGAGACCTAAGACCTGCCGCCGCTACTGCAGCACAACCTGATCGCCCTCTTTCAATCCGCTGAGGACTTCCGTCTTCGCTCCATTTGAGATGCCGATATTGACCGCAATCTTGTCCTTGCCTTCTTTCCCTTTGGGATCGGGGATCTCCACCGACGCTTTCTTATCCTTGTCGTAAAGAATCGCGCCTTCCGGAATCTGCAGCACGTTCTTGTGCTCTTCCAGAATGATCTCCGCATTGGCGGTCATCTCAGCCTTCAACTCGCCGCCGGGATTCTGAATCGAAACCCGCACTTCGAAAGTAGTGACGTTATCCTTTTCCACGCCCATCGGGGAGATCTTCGTTACTTTGCCGTTGAAGGTCTTGTCTTTGAAGGATTCCACCTTAATCCGTGCCGGCTGACCCAAATAAACCTTGCCAATATCGCTCTCATCCACTTTGCCCTTCACGTAAACTTCGCTCGTATCTCCGAGCGTCATCACCAGCGTGGCCGAAGAACCGAGCACAAGAATCGAACTCACAGCATCGCCCATTTCCACGTCACGCGAGAGCACAATGCCGTCGATCGGAGACACGATATCAGTGTAGCTGAGCTGTTCCTCGAGTTGCTTGAGGTTGGCCTGATCCTGCGCCACTTGGGCCTTGGACTGCGCAATCTTCGCCCGCAACACCGTCACCTGGGCTTTGGCTACATTCTGCTTGTTGAGTGACATTTCATAATTCTTCTCTGCATCGTCAAGCGCAGAAGCGGAAACTACGCCGTCCTTCGCCATGCCGACGGCACGGTCGTAAGCGCGCTTCAGCAGTGGAACATCCGGCCCTTCGGCATCCACCTTGGCCCGCTCGTAGTCGGCCTGCGAACTGTTCAGATTCGCATCCGCCGCGTCCAGAGCCGCGCGCGACTGCGCCACCTGCGCCTCGATCTCTACCTTGTCGAGCTGCGCAAGGAGTTGCCCTTTCTTCACGCGATCGCCGTAGTCGACCAGCAACTTCTTCACAATTCCGCTGGCCTTCGACTTAACCTCGACCTTTGTGATCGGTGTCACTTTGCCGGTCGCGACCACACTCTTCGCAAGGTCGCCTCGCTCCACCTTGGCCAGCTTCGTGGCATCGATCTTGGTGCCGCCGCGCGTAGCGGCGAACACTCCAACCGCGATCAGGAGGACAATCGCCAGCCCAATGCCGCCATAAATAAATAGTTTGCGACGTTTCTTCTTATGACTTCCGTTTCCGTTCACAACCGCCTCCTAGTTCAATGATGGAAATGGCTTGCTGGAAGAGCTGTAATAGCTGTCCTGCCCTCACTAACGGTACGAAGACTTAGTTGCCTTTGTTCCAGAGATTCGAGATAAGCCGAGAATGATTGCGGCGGTAAACGACCACCCACCTGCCATTTAGACCGTTGGTATAGAAAAAAGGTTAGCCTGAAGCCAAAAGTTTCACTCTGTGCTCCTCTGTGCTCCCTGCCTGCCCTGAGCGAAGCCGGAGGGTGTTAAAGATTTAAGACGGCACCGCCAATACCGAGCACTGTCCACCGCCTTTAGAATGCTAGAATTACCCATCCATGATCGCCTTTGTGCTGCTCCGGGTGCTGCTTATCCTTCTCCTGGTGGCGGCAAATGCGTTTTTTGCGGCGGCAGAATTCTCGCTGGTCAGCATTCGCGATACCCGCATCCAGCAACTCATCGAAACCGGACGCGTTGGTGCCCGCATCGTCCAGCGCCTGCACCAGCATCTCGATCAAGTAGTGAACGGCGTGCAGCTCGGCATCACCATGGTGAGCCTAACCCTGGGCTGGATTGGCGAGCCTATGGTTGCCCAACTGGTCGGATCGCTCCAGTTCGTGCAAAGAATTCCGCATGCTGCGGTCTATGCCCACGGCATCGCCATCGTGATCGCCTTCAGCCTGATTACCTACCTGCACGTACTTTTGGGAGAACTGGTTCCGAAAACCCTAGCCCTACAGCGCGCCGAGCAGATCGCCCTGGCCGTCGCCGCGCCCATGGAAGCTTTTCTCACCCTGACCCGTCCCCTACTTTTTTTCATGGGTCGATCCGGCAGTCTGGTGCTGCGGCTTTTCGGGGCGCGCGATACCCGGCGAGCCGGCGCAATTCACTCGCCGGACGAACTCAAGCTGATTGTTACTGCCAGCCGTCAGGTCGGCCAAATTCCCGAATCGCAAGAGGAGATGATTCACGCCGCCATTGAGCTCGATAGCATTACGGTCCGCGAAATCATGGTAGCGCGCCCCGACATTTTTTCTTTACCTTTCGACCTTATTCTCGACGAAGCCCTGAATCGCGTAGTCGAAGGCCAGCACTCGCGCATCCCGGTGTATGATCCGCAACGCGGCCCCGAGCACATAGTCGGCGTCCTTTATTACAAAGAACTGGTTCGCTGGGTGCGGCTCAGGCTTATCAATCTTGGCCAACCCCTGGCTGCGCGTATCTCCCGGATGCAAATCGGCCACATCATGCACGACGTGCTGGTAGTTCCTGAGACGAAGGTGTTGTCGGAACTGCTGGAGGAATTTAAGAAACGCCGCCGCCACATGGCGGTTGTGGTAGATGAGTTCGGCTCGACAGCAGGCGTGATAACAGTCGAAGACATTCTCGAGCAGATCGTCGGCGACATCGAAGACGAGTTCGATGTCGCTGTCGCGGAGCCTCAATTTGCCGACGCATCAGTGCAGGTGCTCGAAGGCTCGGTCAACATCCGCGATCTCGAAGCCCAGCATGGCCTGCTCCTGCCCCGCGACGCCGGATTCGAAACTCTCGCCGGATTCATCATGGCCCGGCTCCAGCGCATACCTTATCTCGGGGAGTCGTTCGGATACGAAGGCCATCGCTTTACCATTGAAGAAATGGAAGGCCACCGCATCGCAAAAGTGAGGATCGAAAAAATCGAAACCGTAGAAAACAAGGTGGAATCCGCGAAGCAGTCGGGAGACTGAACGTAATTTGGAGGGTTGAGTGCAGCCACCAGTGGAACTCCTTCGTCACTTGCTGGAAACCGAGCCGTCGCAACTCGCAGAATTGTCAGAGGCCGCGGTCGCGGTCAAGCCGTCTCCGGAGAGTTGGTCGCCCAAAGAGGAGTTAGGCCACCTGATCGATTCCACCGCCAACAACCATCAGCGGATCGTCCGAACGCTATTGGACGACCAGCCTGCCATGCCGGGTTACGAACAGCAACGCTGGGTTCTGGCCCACATCTATCAGCAGCGCGACTGGCGGGAACTGGTCGATACTTGGACAACGTTCAGTCGGCAGCTTCTCGTCGTCGCCGGCTGCGTGACCGACGCCGACTGGACGCGAACATGCACAATCCAAGGGTCTGACCCTGTGACTTTGAGGTTCGTGCTGGAGGATTACCTCGCCCATATGTCTCATCACCTCGCCCACATCAAAGCAGCGAGCCACGCTGCCAACGACTAAGAAACGACGAACGACTGACGACCAGTGCTGAAGGCTCTCCTACAACGCGTCCTCTACACCCTGCCAGTAATCTGGCTGGTAGTAAGCCTGGTGTTCTTGCTAATTCACCTGGTCCCCGGAGACCCGATTCAGCAAATGCTAGGCGAAGGCGCCCCGCCCGCCGACATCGCCGCAATCCGCCATGCCTACGGCCTGGATGCCCCACTGAGCGAGCAATACATCCACTACTGGAAAGGCGTCCTCCACGGCGATCTCGGCCCATCCTTCCGTTATAACCAAAGCGTCACGCGCCTTGTAACCCAGCGCTATCCCTACACACTGCAACTCACCGTAGCCTCACTCATAGTCGCCATCCTGTTGTCGATTCCAGCAGGCGTCCGTTCAGCCCAGCGCCGCAACCGCTGGGACGACCGCCTGCTAAGCGTAGTCAGCCTCTTCGGCCTCTCGTTCCCAAACTTCGCGCTAGGCCCAATTCTGATTCTGCTGTTCTCCATCAAGCTAGGCTGGCTGCCAGTCTCGGGCGCGGGCTCATTCGCCAGCCTCGTCCTTCCAGCCATCACCATGGGCGGAGCACTGGCCGCGATCCTTACTCGCATGGTGCGCACCTCTATGCTCGAAGAGCTAAGCCAGGACTACATCCGCACCGCCCGCGCCAAAGGTCTGCCGGAGCGCACGGTAGTCTACCGCCACGCCCTGCGCAACGCGATGATCCCCATCATCACCGTGCTGGGCCTGCAATTCGGCGCGCTGCTGGCAGGCGCAATTGTGACCGAGACCATCTTCTCCTGGCCCGGCATCGGCCGCCTGACCATCCAAGCCATCTCGAACCGCGACTACTATCTGGTGCAAGGCTGCATCCTCGCGATTGGATTGACTTATGTGGCGGTGAATTTTCTGACGGATGTGCTGTACTCGGTGGCGAACCCGAGGATCAGACAGTAGATGTCGGCGTATACCCGGTCACTGAAACCGCAGAGATTGGACGCAGAAGGGAGTTCGAATGACCTATGAAGTTACAAACGAGGACCCGGAGATAGGTGATCGAGCCTTCGGACGAATCGAGACATATTTGAGTTCTCCGTGGGACGGGAGGGACGTCCCGACCCTGGATCTGGGACACAATCTGCTGATCTCGATTGTGAGGGAGTACCAGCATCTAAGACTTGGCTACGAAAAAGACACTGCACTTGAGGCATGGGCGTGCCGCAACCTTTTGGAGCTGGACATTTATGTCAAATACGTTCTTATCTCAGGGGCTAACGCAAAACGATTCATCGGGGACGTAACAATCGATGGCATCGAGCTATTCGAATCGATGAAGGAATGGATGAGAACGCTTGCTCCGACAATCGAGACCTTGGCACTTGACGAAACTCTCAGACTCGCCTATG
>JBEKBW010000052.1:0-47940 GCA_050015215.1 Candidatus Sulfotelmatobacter sp. | reverse complement strand
GAAATCTTCTGCTCGTCATCCAGATGCAGGACGCCAGCATCAACGACTCGAACAGTGTTGCCTATGGCAACGGCTACACCGGTCAAGGATTTACAAATCTCAACAGCGCCGGCGACTACGAATTTGTCACCGCCACTGGTCCCATCGCCGCCGGTTCCGTTCCCATCACCGGAGCCGGTTCGGGCGGCGGCCTGGTATTCGCCTATCATGCTTCAGTGCCTTCGGCCACGGCAGGGCAGAGTACGTATCAGGTCATTGTCGTTCCGCAGTACACGACGGCCTCATTCAGCACAACCTCGCCACCGATTGCCTTGGCCTGGAATGGTTCCACAGGCGGTGTGTTGGCGATTGACACCTCCTCCACGCTAACCCTCGGCGGCGTAACGCTCTCTGTGAGCGGCATGGGCTTCCGCGGCGGCGCGGGAATGCAACTCACTGGCGGAACCGGTGCCAACACGGATTATTGGCACACCTCACCCGGCACTTATACGGGCGCTGTGGGCGGAGCAGCGGGAGTGGACGCTCCAAAGGGAGAAGGTATAGCGGGCACGCCCGAGTGGGTGGAATCGGGCACGACATTTCTGCAAACGACCACCGGCGTAGGCTACCCCAGTGGCACAGCCGGCACCGATGGCAGCATGGCGCGCGGCGCTCCGGGCAATGCGGGCGGTGGCGGCACCGATGCCGATCCCGCAGCCAACGACCAAAATGCCGGCGGCGGCGGTGGCAGCAACGGCGGTGCCGGAGGCTTCGGCGGCGATTCGTGGAACACGAACTTAAGCGTAGGCGGGGAAGGCGGCACCGCATTTCCTGCCACTATCAATCGCGTAGCGATGGGCGGCGGCGGCGGCGCGGGTACCCGCAACAATTCCGACGGCGACAATCAAGCCAGCGGCGGCGCAACCGGCGGCGGCATCATCATCATTCGTACTTATGGTCTCAGTGGCACCGCAACTCTCACCGCCAACGGAAACAACGCGTACAACCTCACCGCCAATGACGCGGGCGGCGGCGGAGGAGGTGGAGGCAGCATCGTAGTTCTCTCGGCCAACGGCGGCGAGAGCGGCCTTACTTTGCAAGCTAACGGTGGCAACGGTGGTAACGCGTGGGCTTCCGAACCGTACAGCATTGGCAACCGTCACGGTCCCGGCGGCGGCGGCGGCGGCGGCGTGGTGCTGGTCTCAGGCACCCCAGCTAGCGTCAGCGTGAGCGGGGGGGCTAACGGCCTGACCGAGAATCCCGGTGTTCCCTACGGCGCGACTTCGGGCACGGCGGGTTTCAGCGTCACCAACGAGAGCATCACACAAACTTCCGGCACACAATCCGGAGCGCAATGCACGCCCGATGTAACCGTGACAAAGGGCCACGTCGGCAACTTCACACGCGGCTTAACCGCGTCTTACACGGTCACGGCCTCGAACATCAGTCCCTACGGCCCGACCAGCGCCATCGTGACGGTGAATGACACACTGCCAGTTGGTCTAACTCCCACGAGCGCCACTGGCGCGGGATGGTCCTGCTCCGTCGCATCGCAGACGGTCAGTTGCACCGATCCCTCGATGCTGGCGTCGTCCAGCAGTTTCATCACAATCCTGGCAAACGTCTTGCAGACGGCTCCGTCCACTGAAACCAACACCGCTCTAGTGAGTGGCGGCGGCGAGATCAACCTATCGAACGATAGCTACACCGACATAGCCAACGTTGTTTCCTCGGCCGATCTGAGCGTAACCAACGTTGCATCTCCCGCACCGGTTACATCGGGCAGCAATCTGACGTTCACGCAAGTTCTCACCAACAACGGCCCCAGCGCCGCCGATAACGCCACGCTGGTGCAAGCTGTTCCTGCGAATACAACATTTGTTTCGGTCACCGCTCCCACAGGCTGGAGCTGTGTGACTCCGCTCATCGGCGCAACCGGAAATGTAGTCTGTACTGCACTCAGCATGACCGGCAACACTGCGGCAACGTTCTCGATGGTCGTGAAAGTGAACACCGGCCTAGCCAACGGCACAGTCATCACTGATACCGCCACGGCAAGTTCATCCGTGAGCGATCCCAACTCGCTCAACAACACCGCCAGCGCATCCACGGTTGTGGGCCCAAGCTCGACGGCGGAAATGACCGTAACGAACGTGGCCTCGCCCAATCCGGTCGTAGCAGGCAGCGACATCACATACACGCAAGTTGCCACCAACGTTGGCACCGGCACAGCAAATAATCCGTCACTTGTCGAAACCGTGCCCGCAAACACAACATTCGTTTCCCTCACCGTTCCGGGAGGCACTACCTGCACTCCGACGCTGGTAGTAGGTTCAACGGGCACCACCACATGCACAGCCCCGGCCGCTCCCGCAGGATCCGTCGGAACGGTGATTTTTGTTGTACAAGTAAACGCGGGTGCTGCCGCCGGAACAGTAGTCACCGACACTGCCACAGCGAATTCGACGAATCAGGCCTTTGGCGCGAACCAAGCCGTTGCTACCGACGTAGTCGCATCCGCCGCGTCGCAAGCCGACCTCTCATTAAGCACCGCGGCCACACCGCTCACAGTTTATCCCGGCAACGACATCACCTACATTCAGACCGTGACCAACAACGGTCCCGCAACCGCTTCGAGCCTGACTTTCACTGAAGCCGTACCCACGAACACGACCTTCGCTTCCATCGCTATCCCGGCAAACTGGACGTGCACCACGCCAGCAGTCGGCGCAACCGGAACGATCAGCTGCGTCACCGCCAGCCTCGCCACAGCCGCGTCCGCAAATATCGTCGTCGTCGTGAACCTTGCGTCGACCATCACGGTTGCCTCGATTACCGCGAATTCATCCATCGCTGCGACCACCAGCGATCCGAACTCTGCCAACAACAGCACCACCACGACAACGACCGTTCTTCCTGTCTGCGACCTGGCAGTGACGAACAGCGTAAGTCCAAGTTTCGCGACGGACGCACAAAACCTCGTCTACACGCAGGTAGTAACCAACACCGGCCCAAGCAACTGCGCCAGCGCCACACTTACGGAAGCAATTCCAACCAACACGACTCTTGTTCTGCCTTTTAATTCGCCCGCAGGATGGACCTGCACCACCACCGGTTCGATCAGTTGCACCAACCCAACCATCGCACCGGGCGCAAGCAGCACCTTCAGCGTGACCGTGCTGGTGGGAGCAAGCGTGGCTTCGGGAACGCTCATCACCGACACTGCAACCCTCGCGACCACTACACACGACAGCAATCTGCTCAACAACTCGGCCTCCGTCACCGTAGGCGTCGCGAGTGCTACGCAAGCCGATCTCAGCGTCACCAGTTCCGCGAGTCCGAACCCAGTAGCCGCCGGCAGCAACATCACTTACACGCAAACTGCAACCAACGCAGGCCCAGCAGCCGCGAGCACAGTCACATTCAGCGAAACTCTCCCAGCCAACACAACAGCGCAATCTTTAACGGGCTCCGCTGGCTGGACCTGCAACTTCCCGCCAACCCTGACCTGCACCATCGGCAGCCTTGCCGCCAATTCGCCCGCAAACTTTACCTTCATTGTCACGGTGAACGCCGGAGTCGCATCTGGTTCCACCATCACTCAAACGGATTCAATCTCGTCTTCGGTCACTGGCGATCCCAACAACGGCAACAACAGCGCGTCCACCACGGTCTACGTCGCGCCTTCGGCAGACTTATCGCTGACGAATACCAATACGCCAGTTCCGGTCCAGGCAGGCGGCACGATCACCTATGCGCAAGTCGTAAAGAATAACGGTCCAAGCACAGCCACAGGCGTGAGCCTTACTGAAACCACCCCGGGCAACACTACATTCAGCTCCATCACTACGCCCGCGGGATGGTCCTGCACAACGCCCACGTCCGGTGGCACGGGCACCATCAACTGCACCAACGCCAGCTTCGCCACCGGCTCATCCAGCTTCACAATAGTTTTAAATGTCCCTACAGGAACTCCAGCGGGCACGGCTATTAACAACACAGCGACCGTAACCTCGCCCACGTCCGATCCGAATCTGGCCAACAACACCGCAACCGCAACCAACGTAGTAGCCACGTCGACTCAGGCCAACCTTGTAACAACCAATTCTGCCGCACCCACTTCGGTCGCCCCCGGCAGCAACGTTACCTACACACAAAGCGTCACCAACAACGGCGGCCCTGCGGCCGCAACCACGCTAACTTTTAGTCAAACCACGCCGCCCAACACCAATTTCCAATCCATCACCGCCCCCGGCTGGACATGCACAACTCCCAACGTCGGAGCTGCAGGCACCATCAGTTGCACCGCAAGCACACTAGCGGTCAATGCAACGGCCAATTTTACGTTGGTACTCCAGGTGAACGCGGGCACCGCCTCGGGAACCAACATCGCGGAAACCGACACCGCCACGGCGTCCAACATCGTTCCGAACCTGACTACCAACACTGCCACGGCGATTGTGACCGTGGCCAACGGAAATAGCGCTAACGTCACCATAGCGAAAAGCGCGACGCCGCCCAATACCGTAGCCGACGGCGATACCTTGACCTACACGCTCACAGTCACCAACAACGGCCCAGCCAGCGCCACTAATGTAGACGTGACCGATCCACTTCCTTCAGATGTCATGTGGCTGCAGCAGACTTCGAGCCAAGGAACCTGTTCGCAGGCGAACGGCACTGTCTCCTGCGAGCTGGGAACCGTGGCTAACGGCGCAACCGCAACCGTCACCATCCTCACGCTGGCAGGCGCGCCCGGCACGGCAACCAACACGGCAAGCGTAATCGACGATCAGATGACGTCGCCGAACACCGCCACGCAAGTGGAAACCATCACTGCCGCCACCAGCGTAAAACTGCAATCCTTCGGCGCGCACATCGCCAAAGATAAATCCGGTACAGACCACGTCATTCTAGTCTGGAAAACCGGCGGAGAGGCTCACAACCTGGGCTTCAACGTGTATCGCGAGCAGAACGGCGAGCGCGTCCAACTGAATTCGTCGGTAATCGCCGGATCAGCCCTGCTGATGAGCAACGCCTTGCCCAAGCACTCCGGCAAGACTTATTCCTGGATTGATTCCACGCCCGGCGCAGGTAGTGGCGAATATTGGCTCGAGGATGTGGATACGAACAGCATGCGCACCCTGCACGGTCCGGTAACCGCTTCGACTGCGTCAAATTCAGACGATGCTCTACCGGCCACATCGGCAACGCTAAATCACCTGAGCCAGGCAGTCTCATCGAACACCGGCGAACAAAGCCATCGCGCCGAGAATACGGCGAGGATCGTCCCTGCGACTCTCTCTCAACGTCAGAAGCAATTCCAAATCGCCGCAAACCCTGCAGTAAAAATCTTCGTCAAGCACGAAGGCTGGTATCGCGTGACGCAGCCCGATCTGATCAACGCCGGTCTCGATCCCAACGTCGATCCCGCGCAACTGCATCTCTATACACAAGCGATCGAGCAGCCAATCCAAGTCACCGGCGCAACCGCCGGCCCCGGCGGCTTCGGCCCTCAGGCCGCAATCTCGTTCTACGGCCGAGGAATCGACACGCAATACACCGGCGTCAGAGCGTATTTCCTCACCGCCGAAGAAACCCCCGGCCAGCGCATCCAAATCCTGCCGCCCTCCACCGGCTCAAACGTGCCGCCAACCAGCTTCCCGTACACGGTCGAGCTCACGCCACATACCACCTACTTCTCGGCACTGACGACTTCGAATGGAAACAACTTCTTCGGCCCGCTAATTTCCTCCACTCCGACCGACGAGACCATTACTGTCTCGCAACTCGACGCGACATCAACCGTGTCGCCGCAAGTGGAGGTCATCCTGCAAGGCGTGATTCTCGCCGTGCCGCACGACGTAACAGTCATCCTAAACGGCAGCACGCTAGGCGATGTAACCTTCACCGGACAAGACAAAGGCGAACTCAAAGTCAGCATTCCCCCGGGCACCCTCGTGGACGGTCCCAACACGGTCACGCTGACTTCGCAAGATGGCGAATACGATTACAGCCTGCTGCAATCCATCCGCATCACGTATCCACATCTATACGTCGCCGATTCCGACGAGCTGATTTTCACCGGCCACGCCGGCGATGAACTGCTACTCTACGGCTTCTCGCAATCCGCCGTAGGAGTGTTCGACATTACAAATCCCGATCAGCCGATTCAACTCTCGGTTCCAGTCGCGCAAGATCCGGCCACAAAATCGACCTACACTGCAGAAGTCCAGGTTCCCTGGTCGGCAACGAACAGGGCGACGCAGCACACTTTGATGGCCGTAGCCGCCGATCGAGTAGCGTCCGCCGCAGACCTTCGCGCAAATCATCCCTCGTACTGGCACGAAGCGCAAGCGGGAAGCGACATCGTCATGGTCTCATCGGGAGCCTTTGCCAAAGTCCTCGGCCCCATCGTGCAAGCGCACAAAGCAGAAGGGAAGTCCTCCGCCATCGTTCCCGTTGATGAACTCTACGACGAATTCAACTTCGGCGAGCACAGCCCACAAGCCATCCGCGACTTCCTGCAGACCGCCGTCAAATCGTGGCGCACTACGCCAAAATATCTGCTGCTGAATGGCCGTGCATCGCTGGATCCACGGAACTACCTCGGCTTCGGCTTTTTGGATTTCGTCCCCACCAAAATCATTCCAACCACTGGCCTGGTGACCGCTTCCGACGGCTGGTTCTCCGACTTCAACGACACCGGCCTGCCCACAATCGCCACCGGACGCCTGCCAGTAAGCACCGCGGCGGAAGCTCAACTAGTAGCCGGAAAAATCGCGACCTATGAAGGGCAGTCCAGCAACGGTTCATGGACCTCGCAAGCCATGATGGTCGCCGACCTGAACGATACAGAAAACTTCACCAAGGACAGCCAGGTGGTCCAAGCGCAGTTGCCCGCCGCCATGCAGGTCACGGATGTATTCGCCAGTACTATGGGTATCCCCGCAGCGGCGCAGGCGATCGTCACCGGCATCAATTCTGGACAAGTGTTGGTGAACTACGCCGGCCACGGCTCCGAAGATATGTGGTCCGGCAGCGATCTCTTCGACAACAACGCCGCCAACGCGCTGACCAACGGCAATTCGCTGCCAGTCTTCCTGATCATGGATTGCCTGAACGGATTCTTCCAGGACGTCTACGACGAGCCGCTGGCAGTAACACTAATGCTGGCCCCGAATGGCGGAGCCGTAGCGGTGCTGGCCTCAAGTGGATTGAATCAAGCCACGCCGCAAACGATTCTGGATAAGCTGGTGGTCCAAGCCGCGATGGGAACATCGCAGCTAACGCTGGGAGACGCCGTGGTAAAAGCCAAATCCGGCATCTCAGACGTGGCCGTCCGCAAAACCTACAACCTGCTAGGGGATCCAGCAATGCAAATCAAACCGCCGGTTCCGATGAACTAACTTGAAGAAAAATTTGTGATGATGTGGAAGGCGGGCTACCGAGGTGTCGCGGAACCGGTTTCTTCCCGGCGCCAGAGCTGCAAGCCACAACACCCCGCCGCTAACAGGCCCAACGAAGCTGGCGCTGGTTCACTTTGCCTTAATCGTGCCTGCGGCGCGTCCTCGGGTTTTGCCCCACCCGATGTCTGTCCGGCACGAATTTGCTGGTCGGCAATCGTCTCATAAGCGTAACCGCTGATGAGAACCTTCAGCGGAGCCCTTGGATCGCTGACGCTCATCCGAACCCATCCATAGTGGGTTTCGGTTCCGATCTTGAATGAAACGCCGAGGTAGTGATCCTGAACGTTGTTCCACGGGCCCGCCGTGTAGCGCCTGCGCGCATATCCGAGAACGCGCGACCCAGCCATCGAGCGGATGCCGCCTTTGAAGTTTGCCGATTGTCCGATGGTTGCGCCTGCCGAGAGCGGCTCCGCATATCTGATGTCAATGCCCTCGACGCCATTGTTGCGGGCATCTACCCTTATCACATTATTAAAGGAATTCGAGAGACCATATGTGTAATGTAGAAACGCAAGATCGGGAACACCATCTCCATTGATATCGAGGAACTGAAAGTCTCCGCTTAGCGGAAGTGCGCGATGCGCCGGAGTGTAGATGATCTCCGCGGCTGCCGATCGACCCAGTGCGAGGACGCTGACACCTGCAGCGCCCGCTGCAATTGCGTAAAGCCTCAATTTCGAATCCAGAGCAAAGGAATCAGCTTTAGCATTCCCCTGACTCTTTTTCGCGTTCATAGGTCCCCCACCTTGCCGTGAATCGTAGCACGGATTAGGCTAGCGCTTTGAGCTTAGCTTGCTCAATTCCGCGTCAACTCCCCCTCCATCTTCCCGGTCATCGTCACAAACCGTATCACCCCGGCACTATCCTCAAACACCAGCCCCGTACCCTTAGGATTCACCACCGCCCCTACCAAATGCCCATAAGACTTCGGAATCCCGCCACGCGTAGGCGTCCCGTCATACCGCGCCAACTCGCCCTCTTTCATTCCAGTCATGCTGACAAACCGGATTACTCCCTCAGCATCTTCGAAGACTAGGCCAGTACCAATCTGATCTGGAATCACCGCCGCGATTCGCCCATAAGACTTCGGCACCGTCCCCTGAACCAACCGCCCCGAGTAATCAGGAGAATCCTGCGGCCCCGCACCATGAACTGTCGATCCCTTCCAACTACCCAAAGCGTATCCAACCAGCGCCATCACCACAGCAAACAGGACGAGCAAAAGAATGTGCAGCAATCTTTTCCGCATGGTTTCAAAAGCCTCTCTTAAGTTTGCAAACGGGCAGGTTAATTCGGCAGCACCTGAATCTTGTGCATCATCCCCAAATCCTCATGCAACAGAATGTGGCAATGAAACACAAATGTGCCGGCAATCGTCGGATCGCGAAAATCCATACGCACCTTCACGCTGTGGTAAGGGCCAGTGCCCGACCAATAAGGAATCTCGATCGTGTCGCGCAGATCCTGATTCGCCACCGGCTTGCCGTCAACCTCGAGCATCATGAAGTGAATCTGGTGGATATGAAACGCATGCGTCTCCAGCGCGCGGTTCTCAATCGTCCAGTCTTCCACCGCGCCTACGTGCGTAGTGATCGCCGGCTTTTCAGTGGGACTGAAAACTTGCTGCTTCTGTCCGTCCACGGTAATGTAAAACTGAATCGGCCCGTTCGTCCCGCCAAATTCCTCTGAGAAATAAAGGTTTCGCTGCGTAGTTGGAGTCACATCTTTCAAGCCGGCAAACTTAAGATTGCTCATACTCGCCGCCGGAGTCGACTTCGCAACGGCACGCTTCGCGCTGCCACGCGACATGACCTGGATATCTGCCAGCAACTGCAGCAAATCCAGGTTTCCCGTCGGGCCGGTATTATACGAGAGCGTTCCGAGTTGCGGCGCCGTACTCGCCGAGAATCCCGGCACAATGAACTCTGCGCGGCCCGCCGGCGGAATCAGAATTGTCGTCTCGGTCCGCTGCGCGGCCAACGGGTAGCCATCCAGCGCGATCAACTGCAACGGTTGCGCCACCCCTCCAATCGTCACTTGCAACGGCATAAAGTCCTGCAGCGACGCATTGGCCACGCGCCAAAACTCCGGTTGCCCGGCGGTCGTTTGAATAATTGGAATTCCTGGAGCCCCAATTCCCGGCGCGGTTTGATAATTGATCGTCAACTCATACGGCCCAGGAACCCATGGCACCAAGTACTGTTGCCGAATTACAAACACCCGCTCCGGCAACCCCGTAACTTCTGGACGATACTTCTCCATCCCCTCCACAACCAGCGCCCCCGCGGCCCCGCCATTTACCTGAAATTCCGTGAACCCGTGCACGTGCGGATGGTACCAATACAACCCCGGAGGCTCGGTGGTCGGTATCTGAATGCTGTACTGGAACGCCGGCGCTCCCGGCTGAATGATAGTGGTCAGCACATCGTCCTGATGGCAAATCGGCGGAACATTCAGACCATGAAAATGAACGTTGGTCGACTGCAGCGTGGCCGTGCCGCCGTCGCCGCACTGCGTGCCCGGCGAAGACATATCCATCCCGCTCATCGACATCGCGCCCGGCACCGGAATCGTATCTTTCACGCCCAGCACTAGTTGATCCCCCGGATTCAATCGCAACGTCGGAGCTTCCACAACCGTCGAGCCCGCTTCGTACTTATAGCAATAATGCGTGTAGCCCAGCGTATCCACGGAGTAGCCCATGTTGAAGCCGGCGTTCAATACGCCATTCTGCGAGTAAAGGCTGAGCGCGTCCTGTACCACCGTTCCGCTGGCAGGCCGCGGCGGACACTGCGCCGCTGCGCCCAACGAGATTCCGCATAGGATGACGGTTATCGCAGTTCTTGCAAACCTCGACATGAATCGCTCCTGAATTCCACTCACTAAAAGCTCCTCGGAGGAAATGTTCCGATGGATAGCAGCCCACTGCTATCTGGATCGGCCACGGGCGAGCTGGAAGTTTCCGTCAGCGTGCATTGGCCATTGGCTGAAGTCACGTTGACGACCGAAATGCCCGAGCTAACTCCAAACTCGGCCGCATACACTACGCCACCCGTCCCGGTATTCGTTTCCAGCGCCAAACTTCCCAGATAAGACCAGTTCGCAACGTATCCCTTCAAACTTCCGGAGGCGCACCCGAAAGAAAGTTTGCCGGTGCCGGCGTTGAAGAATGCCGCGCCGATCCTATCGCCCTGGGTATTACTCACATAAAGCAGGGTCTCGTCCGGACTCAACAAAATATTGCTCGAATTGATTCCATGCCCCAGGTTGTAAGCGACGGTCTTCGCCAGCTTGCCGGAGGAGATATCGGAAACTTCCACCACGTTCGAAGTAGACGTGTCGCCGAACAAAGCAAAGTGACCGTCCTGCGTGATCTCCACCGACGTCGGATAAGTGGCGAAACTCGCGCTCAGCGCCCCCGACGAATTCTGCAAGTCGCCGTTTGAAACCGGAGGGCCATTCGAGATATCGAACGACTCAATCGAGCCATCGCCATAGGTGGCGACGAGAATATTGCCCGATATCGCCATCCCTTCGATAAATCCGCTCTGCAACCCCACTACCGCGACATCATTCACAAAACTCAAACTGCATCCCGGCTGCACCTGAAAAGTCGCAATGGTGTTCGAACTCGAAAAGCCGGCATAAAGATATTTGCTGTTCATCGCCAGCCCAATGCCGTTCGCCGAACCGGAGTCGGTGGAAGATCCGAACGTCGTACCTCCCACCTCCAGCGTATTCACGTCGATGCCGACTACATCCCCGCTCAGCGCCTCGGAGACATACACGCACTGCTCCGTGCCATTGTTCAAAACTGCCAAACGGTTGGCTCCAAAATAACCGCCCCCAATGCCGCCTCCGGAAGTCGTCACTTCCTGCGGATTGCTCAAACTGCCGTTCGCTCCCACAGTGTAAAACGTGTAAGAACCTAGGCCGATGCCGAAAAGTGACGCGATGTCATCGTTCGTAACCACGTAATGCGGCTGGCTCGCGGCGTGCGCAAGTTCCGCTAGGCACAAAACAGCGAGCACCGCGCGGCAGAAGCACCGCTTGGTCCAGATCGGCATAGATCTTCCTTCTTAGTCGTTCCAGATTTCGTCGCTTACAGGGAGGCGATCAAGCTTGGGCAAGTTAACCACAACTATCGCTGGTCGTTCAATCAGAATAGCGTGGCAACGCTAGGTAATAAGGACTCCGAACGAAAGTCAGGGCGGATGCTGACCCTCTAAATTCTTCCTGCACGCCTCACGCGGCATGTCCCTTCGTTGCTCAGGTAAAGCCGCCGGAGAAGGAACCAAAGAAGGGAAAAATCAATGAGTCCCGAATACGCGAATAGTCATCTGAGGTGAATTGCCGTCATTCCCAACCGCTACCCACCATCCACCACTAGCTTGCTGAAATGTAAACGGTGCCAGCACTACCTCTACGGAGGTTACTGTGGCAGGTTTGAGCTTGACGGTGCCACCATTGGCCTGATTGACTTGGAAAAAATTCGAGGGAACCAAACCGTCATTACTTAATAGCTCTGGCCCCCAGTAATCTATATCGCCACCCTGCCCAAAGACGCTTACGAAGGCATCGAAGGTCGATCCCCAGGCAGAGGTTACGGTGACTGTCTGAACGCAGCCAGAAGGATAGAACGTCAAGGGGTTAAGGTTGTTCATTCCCGCGCCGAAACCATTGCCGTTCGGCCCCTGAGTACAGACACCTGTGCTCATGATTAGCGCGGCGGGCGGTGTTGGCTGAACGATAGAATTTGCCCATCCAGAATCCCGATATACGAAAATGGGCTGTTGCTGAGCGTCCCCATTCGAGGCCATCGCCACAAAGGCGAGAGCAGCAACAATCAGAGCTCTGCTCACAGAAGATTACCCTCCCCCAAGCGCGGAAGCGATCTTGCCACCAACAATGATCTAGGGCCAAGACCAGATTTAGGGGCATGCCAAAGGATAATTCCGAGAATAGTGCTGCAACCCTAGGGAACAAGGACTCCGAACGAAAGTCAGGGGCAGGAATTCCGGGTCCGATGGTGCGGATTGCAACAGGTTGCAGCGGTAGAGATCGTCTTGGACGAATCTGATTTCCATTTCAATTGCCCGCATATTGGCCGCACGGCCATGCCCCACGCTGGAGCTGGCAATCCACTTCTTATACTGACATGCGTACTAGGCACGTAATAGGATGTCTACATGGACGCAGAAACCAAGCAAGCGCTCGAAGCGATGGAACTAAGAATTCTGGAGCGAATCGAAGCCACGGAAACCAAGCTGTTGCGGGCCTTCCTTGGATGGGGCAGGACGACGGACGCGAAACTCCGCGCTTTGCCCCTGATCGACGAACGGCTGGGCAGCATGGAAGACCGTCTCAGCGAAGTCGAGCGCAAGCTTTTGGAACGCGGTCTCTAGCTTTTGGCCGCCCCGCGCACGTATTCGAAGTACACACGCGGAGCTAACCACAAACCATCTTGATTTCGCCCAACTGTGTGCCTAGGCCTCGGGGGATTTTCGAACTCTCCTCGCCCACGCCCTCATTCCTCAAACATCGGCACCTGCCGCTGATCCTCAGCCCCTCCCCGCCGCGTACGCCGCGTAGCCCCAATCACCGCCAGAACCGTCAACGAATCCAGGGCCGTGCGCGGCACAAAAATCCGCTGCGTATTCGATCGCTGGTCCGGAGGATTGACAAAAAAGCCCTCGGGCGTCGCATGCATCAGGTCGGCGGGCATCAACCCCTCGAGAATTTCGTTATCTTTAAAACGCAGCCGAACCCATAAACCCTCCGAGCGCGGGCGGGAAGTAAAGGTCTTGCGCGACAAAGACTCCGAGTCCCCAAACTCGCGCACAAAATAAACGCCCTTGATCTCGCGCAGATCGATGCCCACAACATTGCCTGCAGTGTTCAACAACTCCAGTTTCCCCTCGCTAACAAACTGCGCAGGCGAAACATATCCGGAGACGGAATCCCGGTCCATTTTGCGAACAATCACTTTTTTGTTCGAGGGCATGTTTAATACGCGAATCTCAAGCCAAAATTGGTCTTTGGGTAGCGCAGCGCTTCAGCGCTGCGAATAAGTACCCTCTGTTCTTGACTGGGCGTTAGCCCCGAAGTTCACCCTGATTCTCGCACCATTTTCCAAAAATTCCCCGGAATCCACGTTGGCAGTAGCCAAATTGTAAACGTTGTGTTATTCCTTTAAGTTGCCTCGATGCGACTCAAGCCTGTATAAGTGTATTGTATTGAGCGGCTTGTATGAGCTTTGGAGCGGTTTCATCCGGGCAAAGCCGGGCCGGTCTGTGGAAATCCTGTGGAAAACGCCAGTGCGGTCACAGCAAGCCGTGACCAGCAGCGTGATCGCTTGACTTGCATCGCTTAAGAACGAATGGCTGATTACATTTACACCATGGAAATCCGGTTGACGCCGGATCAGACCAAAGGCGTCAACTTGGTGCAGGAAGTCACCCGCGCCGCCGAATTCACCCTCTATCTTACCGGTGGCGCCATCCGCGACATCATTAGCGGGTTCACCATCCGGGACCTCGACTTTACCATCCAGGGCAACCCGCTCAAATTGCAGAAAGAATTCGAGCGGGCCGGCGCCCAGCTTGCCGGTCGCGACGAGGACGCGCACACCCTGTTCTTAGTCCTGCCCGGCAACGTCCGCGCCGAAGTCGGCATGGCCCACACCGAGCACTATGAAAAGGTAGGCCGGCCGCCTGTAATCACTCCTTCCAGCATTCAGGAAGACCTGCGCCGCCGCGACTTCACCGTCAACGCCATGGCGCTCTCACTGAACGAAGGCTCGCGCGGCCTGCTTCTCGATCCTTTCAACGGCGTCGCCGATATCGAAGCCAAAGTCCTCCGCATCCTGCACAACTATTCTTTCGTCGAAGATCCCTCGCGGATGATTCGCGCTACCCGCTTCGCCGCCCGCTTCCACTGGCCGCTCGAGGAGCGCACTCAGCAGCGCTACGACTCCGCCAAAGAAAATAATTACATCGACCACATTGCCCGCGGAGCCATAGGCCACGAAATCGCCCAACTGGCGCACGAAGACGATCCACTGAACGTAGTGCGCGCGCTGGAACGGGAAGATTACCTTAAAGTCCTGCACCCGCACTGGACCGTCGCCAAAGTCGATGTAAACGGCCTGACGCAGCTGATGAAAACCCGTCAGCAACTGGTGGATCTTGGCTACACAGTAGATCCCTCAGCAGCCGTAATGTATTTCCTGACTTCGCATCTCTCGGATAAGGACATCTCCGACCTCCGCCGCCAGATGCCGCGCAAAGATTTGGTCGAAGCCTGGCGCGACATAGAAGATCACGCCAAAGAGTTGTCGAAGCGGCTGACCGGCAAGGAAGCCGCCACGCCGTCGCGTACTTGGAACCTGCTCTCCAGCGCCCGCCCGGAAATGGTGTTATTTCTGGCCGTAACTGCGCGCCAGCAAGCCGTAGCGCAAAAAATCAAGAACTTCCTGACCAAGTGGCGCGACGTGCAAAAGCGCATTCCACTGCCGGAGATGACCGAACTCCTGATCACTCCGCAGATGCCGGAGTATCCGAAGATAGCCCGCGACGTTTTCATGCTCCTGCTCGATGGCAAACTCCGTTCTCACACGGAGATCATGAAATATCTAAAGCCGCTGGCCCCGCCGCCACCACCTCCCCCTCCGCCGCCGCGCCGTGGACGCGCAAAGGGAGCTGCCGCGGCGGCAGCTGCGCCTCAGAGCGCCCAATCGCAAGCGAAACCCGGCAAAGGAAGAGGAAAGAAAGCCGCGGCGCCCGCCGCTATACCCGTTCCGACGCCGCCACCCGCGCCGGAGCTAAAGCCAGCTCCGCCAATAAAGCCGGCCAAAGCGCCGACAAAACCAGCGAAGAAGCCTGCGCCAAAGGCTCAAGAAGCGGTAGTCTTGAGTTTCTTCGGGGCAACGGCGCTTTCGTATAGATCTCAAGAAAAAGGGGCGCATCCCGCGCCCCTTTGTTAGCTAATCGTTCGGCTTATCGCCCGTGGCCTCCGTCGACGAAGCCGGCCCCGGAGATTTCGTCTACGTCCCGCCCTACGTTCCTCATCAGGAGCTGAACGCGCGCAAAGACGAACCGGTGGAAGCGGTGATCGTGCGCAGCGGCCAGGAGCCGGTCGTCGTAAATTTGGATATTCCCAGTCCCGAGGACGCCGCGGACTCAGAAGACGATCCGTTTCACTCCGCTCCGGGGACGGCGATGAGTGCCCGGTCCAGGCCCCGAGGATTCCGAGGGGCCGGGGTTCCCAAAGCTGATTAAAAATTTTCGGGTCAAAGTGGTTAAAATCTTTGCGCTCAATGACTTGAGAAGCTCGGAGGTGGCTTCTGGATTTGGAGGAAATCTCCCGCGATCCGCGCTTGGGAATCCCGCCCTTCGAAGAAGCAAGTGCCACCTGTGGAAGCAACTGGGCGTCCCCCGAGCCCCTTTACAGCACTTCAGTAGTAAGCTAGCCGGGCATGTCGCATTTGAGAACGCTCCTCAACTTATTGGCGGTGTTGGCGATTGCTCAGGCGGCGGTAAAGGGACTTGAAATAGTTCTAGACAGCAGGCAGCAGCTGGTTTTTCAGCAACTCATTGAGAGGTTGGCGCTCAAGCTCATCGATCTCGACCCCATAAGGCATTATCTGCGGCTACGCGAGACTAAGGTGCAACTCAGGTGGCTAGCTGCCGTGGTCGCGCTTACGTGGACGATCATTTGTCTGATTACGCTTCAATCCCAACACTATGATCTTCATAAGTGGTGGTCGTCGGGAACCAATCTTTGGCGGGTAAATCACTTCCCATCGATGTCGCTTGTTCTATATCTTATTTTTTGCCTGGTGCTTTGGTGGTTTGGACGCAGCCGGGACACATTCACGGTGTTGTTGAAGGTAGGATTGTTTACGATGGCCTTGGCTGCCATTGGTTTCGTGGGAGGGATGTTCGATGTCTACCTGCTGGACAAACTTCAGTTTACGTTTATATCCGCGACCTTTTTTTACACTGCCGGCCTAATCGTTGTTCTGTACGTTACCCAAGCCGCGGTGTGGCTGTTTCGGCATATCCTGTGGCGGATAGCAACTGACACGAGAGGCGCATGGTCGGCGTTCCTATTTGTGGTAGCAGCACTTCTTGCGCTCGCCGCCGCGCTCGTACCCAAATAGGTTCATGGTCCGCGATTTCTGAATGCTGAGACCAAGCTTAGCCCGGGCCAGCCCCACCGTCGCTCGGACAGATCAGCTGAGCGCTTTTCCGGCGGGTGGCCCAGCCTTTCCGTGTTTTTCCTTCCTGTTCCGAGACTGTGGGTGCCCCGTCCTTGCGTTTTGTGCAAGGGCGGGGACGATGCTGCCGATACCATGAACTTTTATGCCCAGCGGACTGCATCGCACTTACGGTGCTCATCACCTGCACTTTATCACCTGTTCCTGCTACCAGCGCCTGCCGTTTTTCAATACCGCCCGCAGCCGAGACCGCTTCCTATCGGCTCTGGAACAGACCCGCCAACGGTATCGCTTCGTCGTCGTGGGATATGTGGTCATGCCGGAGCACGTTCACGTTCTCATCACCGAACCGGAGGTGGGAACGCCCTCCACTGTGATGCAAGTGGTGAAGCAACGCACGGCGCATGCCTTATTACCCAAGCGCAAACGCCGCGATCGACGGCAGCGCGACCTGTTCGCAGACGAACCGCGCCGCGCCTTCTGGCAAGCGCGCTTTTACGACTTCAATGTTTGGACCACCAGGAAGCGCGTGGAGAAGCTGCGCTACATGCATCGCAATCCTGTGGAGCGAGGACTGGTCGAGTTGCCGGAGCAGTGGCGTTGGAGCAGTTATCGGTTCTATCTGCTCGGTGAAGTTGGGCCTGTGCGGGTGAATGAGGGTTGGACCAAGATTTCGCTTCGGGATCGGGCGGCGTAGAACCGTTACTGCAAGCGTCCGTGGTACCCGCCCTTCGCACAGAACGCGAAGGACGGGGCACCCCATTTTTTGCTGACGCCAGCGAGTCTAAAAGCCTGGGCTAGCCCCCAAAACCCCGAACCGCTCGTTGACAACACCCCTCCCCCTCCTTCAAACTGTCCCCTTCGCTGTGTGCGGCCCGCAGCAAGCGTTCTAATCTTTAACCATGGCCAATTCAGAAGACAGGGTGCGCGGTTAAGACGTAATCTATTGCCATGGAGCTACAAGTCTCCTACACGCTCGATTCCACGCTGGAAACGGTGGACCATGCGGAAGAGCAAGCCAACCGCATTGCCACGGAACTGGGCTTTGGCGACGATGAGGTGATGCAGATTTCCATGGCGGTGCGCGAGGGCGCGGTAAATGCGGTGCTGCATGGCAACAACTATGCGCCGGATAAAAAAGTTACGCTGGCGTTCGAGCGCACGCCCGAAGATCTGGTTATCACCATTCGCGATCAAGGCCACGGCATCAACTTGGACTGTATTCCGAATCCCCTGGCTCCGGAAAATCTGCTCAAGACCTCGGGCCGGGGAATTTTTTTAATGCGCTCTTTTATGGACGTGGTGGAAATTCGCCCGTCCCAGACAGGTACTGAAGTGAAATTATTCAAGCACGTTCACGGGTCATCCGGGGGCGGCAAGGAGGGGTCTCAGTGAGCATGAAACTTAGCACTCGGCAGGTGGACGGAGTCACCATTGTGGACTGCAGCGGCCGCATCACTCTCGGCGAAGGCAGCGTCATGTTGCGCGATACCGTGCGCGACCTGCTTTCCAAGGGCAACAAGAAAATTATTCTGAACTTAGGCGAAGTCAACTATATCGATAGTTCGGGCATCGGCGAACTGGTCAGCGCTTTCACTACCACCAAAAACCAGGGCGGCGAACTCAAACTTCTGCACCTCACCAAAAAGGTGCACGACCTGCTGCAGATCACCAAGCTCTATACCGTCTTCGACGTGAAAGACGACGAAGCTGCCGCGGTAAAAGCCTTCAAATAAATCTTTGCTCGATTGAAAGTAACCGGGGGATGGCCAAGCCAGCCCCCTAGTCGTTCTTTAGTAGCACCGCGGTCCCAATAACGCATGGCCATACCGACCAGGCGCGCGCCGTTTTACGAAGCCGTCACGCTCACGGTCAGCGTCTGCTCTCCGTAAGCCCCAGACGAATCCCAGGCTCGCACGATCAGCGTATGCGTCCCAGTCGAAGCCGGGATGTGGGCATTGATCTGCTTTGCAACCCCCATCTGATAAACCGATACGCCATCCAGATAAATGTGCCACCCCGTGATCTTGCCGCTGCTCGGTGTCGCCGAGGCCTGCACGCTGATCGGAGAGGTTACGTTCGCGCCAGGCAGCGGGGCAGAAACCGCAACCGCTGGCACGCTGCCGACGGTTAACGTCAAGGTCTGGCTGGCATAAGCGCCCGAAGTATCCCACGCCCGAACAATGACCGTCTGAGCGCCCAGCGCCATCGGAATCGAAGCGTTGATCGAAGTCACCGCGCCGGCATTGTAAGTGCCCACTCCATCCACATAAATCCACCATCCGGTGATCGTGTGGCCGCTACTTGGCGAGGCCGACGCAACGACATTCACCGGTGAACCAACAGTCGACAGATTTGCCGGGGTCGAAACCGTAACAGTAGGCTGAAGCGCCGTCGCTACCGTCAAAGAGAAGCTCCACTGACCCCACGCTCCCGAACTGTCCCAGGCGCGTACGACAACCAGGTGCGTTCCATTGCTCATCGCAATGCTGGGATCGATCGAATTGACTGTGCCGGCGGAGTACGTCGTCGCGTTGTCCACATAGACCTTCCAGCCCGTGATGGTATGTCCCTGCGTCGGATACGCTGTCGCCGCAATCGTCACTGGAGAGCTCACCGTCGCACCATTCGCCGGCGAGTCAACGACGACCAGCGGCGCGCCTGCCGACGGCGCAAAGAAGTCGGACATATCCGCAGCTGTAGCCGCGGCCCCGGGGTAAGCCGTAATCCCCAGGCTGTCGCACAATGTGCGTAACGAATTTTCATGTTTGTAAGCCACATTCGAAACAATATGCGGAGATACCTGCGGCCCAATCAGGCCTGTATAGACTGCGGCGTTGCATCCGCTGTCCGTGCCATCTCCGCATTCGTCGAATGTAACGAGGATCAATCCGGTGCCACCGGGAAGAAAATCCGGAGTGCTGAAAAGAGGCAAGAGCGTGCTGCTCAGGAACTGGTCCGCCGCCGCCAACTGCTGCGCCTCTGTGCAACTCGACATGCCCACCGGGCAATCGTGCGCATCGTGATTTCCATCGGGGACGATGATGATAAAGCGCGGCAAGTGGCCGCTCGCCAGATCCGTCGCGAACTGCGAGAAATCAACGATGTTGTTCGCGGACTTATCTACATCGCTCAGAATGTCGCTGTACCAGGTCGCTCCATTGTGCCGGCGGTAGTAGGAAGTCCCATTATTGTTGTCGGGAGTTGTCGGAGTTCCTCCCGCCGCAGCATACGACTGCGCATAAACCTTCCACGAAATGCCGGCGTTGTTCAAATCGCGGAAGATATTGTTGTCGGTAATCGGATCGCTGTTGCTCGTGCCCGGGTAGTAGCAGTCGTTTCCGGTGCAATAGAAGTTGTTGGTTCCCGGAGGCAGCATGCAGTTTGCAGAAGATTCGCAGCTGCCCGAAGCCAGCCATAAATAATCGAGCAACGAGCCGCCATTGTCCGATTGGTAACTCGAGGCATACGCGTTGGCATAACCCTCGCCGACCAGCCAGGGCATGTTCGCCAGCACATTGCTATAGCTGCTGTTTTCGTCGATGACAAGCACCACGCGCTGAGACGAAGGCACTTGCGCAAAAGCTGCCGCTGCAATCAACACGAACGCGATGGCGGCAAACACACTTCTCCCCCGGCTTCTGAAAGCCATAACAAATCTCCTTTATGTGGACATACGTTTACTTCCCACCTGTGCGCGCCAACAGCGTACAAGCGCCTTGCGGAAGATAAGTTGTCTTGCGGTGGGGGTATATTAGCGCGAAATAATTTTCGTTGGTTTCACTAAGATTAAAAATTTCTTTTTCAGGAAATATTTAGTACAACTCTTGGTTCATTCTGAAACGATGTTGTCAAAGTGAGATTTGCGAATCGCTTTGTCGCATTTTGAAAATGAATGGAACAGAAAGCGCATCTGCAAAGATGAGTGGTGCAAGGCAGGAAGGAAAGAGTTTCCGTTGTGCCGTCAAGCCTCGAGAAACCAATGCGTCTTCAGCTAGCGCCGTTCAGCCGCTTTAGAAATAAATCCGATGCGCTCATGCCAAAGATCGGTGTTGGCAACGCGGCGCAGCGTGCTATCTTCACGCTACTCCGATGGGATCGAAGGGAGTCGCGATGACGATTAAAGTCTGCTCCAACGTTGGCTGCTCAGCTTACGCACATGTCGTTTACACGGTAGCCATGCGTTGCACCATCTGCCGCTGCGACCTTAAGGTTGCACACAGGGGTTCGGAAGGAGCGAAGATGCAGCCCGGACGCGCCCACGCGGCGGTCGCACCCAGAAGATCACTGCGAGTCGGAGGAACCCGCGTCGCAAAATAGGCAAGCGACGAGAGAGGCAACCGATGATTCGTATCGGGGCATCGCTTCAGCGATGCCGTAACGATTGCATAAACTCAGATCCGGCTTTAGCCGCTGCACTTCTCGGGCAACCAAGAATCACCTCGCACTCTTAAACAGCTCGCACAACTGATCCAAATCCTGCCCATTCACATCGCTAATTGCAAAATAAACCAAACCATCGCGCGACCAACTGCGCACATTGAACGATTGCGCACCCTGCATCGACTGCATCGGGGCCATTCCCAAATCCCGCTCCTGAAAAATAAACACGGAGATCTGATGCTGGCGCACGCGGAAAATCAACTCCGCCCCCGGTGCCTGATGCAGATAGCTAACCTTCCCTCCCACCAGCGTAAAAGCAGAGGTCTGTAACTCCGGCACATTAAAGGTGAAGGGAATCTTTCCCGCAAACCACGGCTTAACCGTGTGACGATCTGTGGAGACTACATCGACAGGGTTGGAACTGGCCAGCGTAGCCACATGGAGATCGGCCAACTCGCCGAGCAGTTGCTGTTCAGCCCCACGCCGCCGATTCAAAGTAAAGAAAATTGTCGCAGCAATCACCAACACTATCGCCAGCGCGACCGCCGGAGCCCAAACACGGCCCCAAAGTGACGGCCGCTGTGCGATGCTCTGCCGCACCCGCGAGCGAAACGCTGCATCGGGAACGAACCTCTGCGCGGCAGCCGCCTGTACCCGCCGCTTTTCCTGCAGCCTGCTCAAACTCTCAGCCGCGCAGGCCGAGCATCCCTTCAAATGCTCGCCAAATTCCCGCTCGTCCGCAGGCGAGAGTTCGCCATCCACATAAGCATCGAGTTTTTCCGACCATGCCGGACAAGCCATTTCTAAGTCCTTCCACCAGTCGCAGCCGGCTTCTGTTGCTGCATTTTCTGAACCGACTCCCGCAATGCCCGCCGCGCGCGCGACAACCGCGACATCACCGTCCCGATCGGAATCGACATCGCAGTCGCGATCTCCTGATACGACATCTCTTCCACGTCACACAACAGCAGTACTTCGCGATGCGCTACCGGCAACTGCTCGAGCGCCTGCTGCACAAGTTGGCAATCCGAGCGTTGCAACAGAAGGCTCTCCGGCGTCTCCTTCGTAGGAGGAACGACCTCTTCTTCTCCATCAGACTCAAGCGCCACAGTCGCCGCTTTCAACCCGCTTCGCGAAGTCAGAAAAGCATTTCGCAGGATTCGGTAGATCCAGGCTCGAAAATTCGTACCCGGCTGGAATGAGGAGAAGCCCTTCAAAGCCTTTGCATAAGTTTCCTGCACCAGATCTTCCGCCTCGCTCCGATCCTGCGTCAGCCAGCAGGCAAAGTTGTAAAGCCGGTCGAACAGAGGCATAGCCAACTGCTCAAACGTCTCCGGTGGCAAGCGCTCTGCTGGCACGCACACAAGAGTAAACCAGCCTAAGCGCGTTTTATTCCCCGGCAACCGAAAATTTATTTATTCGTCACCAGAGGGAATAAAAGCCGGAATTCGCTGTTCTGCACAGTGACAGCAGGCAGAACGACATCGGAGGCAGCTATGACCGCAAAGCAGAAAGACGAAATTCTCTTCGACCACAACCACGACGGAGTCAACCGCCGCGGCTTTTTGAAGTGCATGGCCTGGGCCGGTACCGGAGCGCTGTGCGTACTGCAAGGCGGAGTACTCAAATCCTTCAGCCTGAGCGACGCTTCTCACAAACATGCGCAAGGGGATCTCAGCTTCATTCAAATCAGCGATAGCCACATGGGCTTCAACAAGCCCGCGAACCCTGACGTGGTTGCGACGCTGCAAGCTGCAATCGCAAAAATTAACGCCCTCCCAAACGCCCCCGAATTTATGCTTCACACCGGGGACATCACTCATTTGTCCAAGGCCGCGGAGTTCGATCAGGTTGAGCAAATCCTGCAATCCGCGCGCCCAAAAGAAATCTTCTTTGTCCCCGGCGAGCACGACGTTCTCGAAGATGATGGCCAGCAATATCGCGAGCGCTTTGGCAAAAACACAAAAGGTTCCGGCTGGTACAGCTTCGATAAAAAAGGCGTGCACTTTGTGGGGCTGGTTAATGTGATGAACCTGAAAGCCGGCGGCATGGGCTCGCTGGGCGTCGAGCAACTGGCCTGGCTGCAGGATGACGTGCAACATCTTTCCAAAAGTACGCCAGTAATTGTCTTCGCACACATGCCGCTGTGGAATATCTATCCCGACTGGGGCTGGGGCACCGACGACAGCGCCCAGGCGCTTTCGTATCTCAAGCGTTTCGGCTCCGTAACCGTGCTCAACGGCCACATCCACCAAACCATGCAGAAAGTGGAAGGCAATGTGACGTTCCACACCGCCGCCTCCACGGCGTTTCCTCAACCGCAACCCGGCAAAGCCGAGTCAGCTGGCCCAATGAAAGTTCCGGCTGAACAACTGCGCTCGTTGCTGGGAGTAACCGATGTGAATTACACACGAGGCAAGCATGCGTTGGCAGTAATCGACTCTACGCTCGTATAGAAGACCCACGGCGTCTCGTGCTGTCCGCGCGACGTGGAAGGGCGGCGCTTCAGTGCCGCGTAAAGCGATTAAGAAACTCCGGGGGCTTTAGCCCGGCATCACGCACCGACAAAGAGAGAGAACAATGAAAACAGGCAATCGAATTCTCGCCACGGCAGGCTCACTATTCCTAGCCATGATTCTCGCCGCAGGCATCTACAAAATCATATCGCCGCGCCCCGTAAACGCCTCCACCGTCGAAGTGAAAATCGACAACTTCAGCTTCGCCCCAACCACCCTCGTCGTGAGGAAGGGAACCCAAATCACCTGGACGAACCGCGACGACATCCCGCACACGGTTGTCGAAAACGACAAGCTGTTCAAATCCAGAGTGCTCGATACAGACGAGAAGTTCACCTTCACGCCCACAAGGCCCGGCACCTACAAATATTTTTGTTCGATTCACCCGAAAATGACGGCCGAGATCGTAGTTAGGTAAGAGATAGTCAGTAGTACAAGCCGTACAAGTTCGTCTTGGGTGAGCGCTTGGAGCTACGGGCCGCCTTCCAGATTCATCGATCGCAGGTAGTCTCGATAATAACAATCGATCGCTTCGCCTACGGGCTGGAGCGCTGGCGTCCCGTTCCGTTTCAGAATCTCTTCGAAGAGCGATGCAAATGCATTCACCGCGCGATTGGCGAGCGGATACCACCGATTGATCCAACCCTGAATCGTGTCCCGGTTGCGAACATTATCTTCGATCGCCATTCGCACCAAAGACTCGCTCCACTGCCGGTGCCACTGGCAGTCTTCGCTCAACGAATAAAATATCTGCCCGAGCAGGTAGTCGTCTTCGCGGAGAGCCATATCGCTTAAGTACTTCAGAAATAATTCGTCGACGAGGGGCGTGAGCACCAGAGTGAGTCCAACCAAAGATTCCGCCCAATCGTATGTAATAAGCAATCTCTCAACGGCTTCACGCAGCGGTTGCCAAAGCGAGTCCGTCTGCCAGAGGGCTCTACTGTCGGCTGCAAACCCAGGGTAGATCAGCTGAAGTTGCCGGATGCGATAAGCGATGCGCTGAATGCGACGCATCTCGTCGGCGGATTGAAGCGCGGCAGCGATCACAATGCGCCCGCTGGGCGCCATTTGGCCGATGTACGATGCGATCATTTGAAAACCGTGCCCCGGGTACCGGAACGGAGCGACTACTCTTGATAGAATATGCAGCCATTCAGGCCGAAGGTGGGCATCGTAGCCGGTAAGTTCGATTTCATCCAGAAGTCCGTCCACGAAGATTTCCTTGTCTCGCTGCAACTCGGTGTACTTCGTGTAAGTTGTTTCGCGTGGGTCGCGAAACTTTTCCCACGAACTGCATACGAGTGGTGACTCCTCCTGATATCGGCGATACCAGTCTTTCAGCGGAACATCGAGCTCGAAGCGCCTCCCTGTGAAGCCCTCGCCGGTGTAGCAGAGGAGTTTTGAAGTCACAATTTCGTATTCGGTCGGCATCCGCTTTTGCTGCAAAAGATGCCAATACGTTTTTTGTTGAGACATATACGCCCTCAAGGACGGCAACGCAGGTGGTTCGTTCAAGCGGATTCGCGGGTGCGCACGGCAAATCGCCAAGCCGCATCGTCCTGGTTCAGCTGAAGCGAACCTTTGAAGGCCGACATCACGGTCTCCAATTCGCCTGGAAAACGAAACGGGCGTCCCAGGTGCTTTTCGATGGCCGACCGTGTCACGACACAGCATTGTGGTACCAATACTCTTACGTAAGCGCCGCGGTCCACGAGCATAACGTCCTGGTTCAAATCTTTAATCGCTGCGACAATGGCGTTAGTCACGGTTCCCGCCTGGAGAACAGGCCCGACTCGGTCATAGATTCCGGCTACCTCTTCGGTCATCGTTCCTCCTCTCCATCAACTCTTAAAGCCTTAGCGTCGTCTATGTCGATAAGAATGTTCTCTCCATCGACCTTAGTCGGAAACTGCTTCAGACAAGCGTTCCGGGGGTTTACGCCAGATCCGCTGCAAACATCGAATTCCCAATGATGCCTCTCACAACGGAGAACCTTGTCCGTCAGAGTGCCTTCACTCAGCCGGCTCCCTTGATGCGGACAGATATCGGCGTAGGCGTAAATGCGGTTCTCAACGTTGACCAGCAGAACGCGCTCACCATTCATCTCCAGGGCCAACGCTTCACCGCTCCAGACATCTTCAATTTTGGCGACCTTTTGAAACGCCATCACTTCTATCCTGAAAGTACGTCAAACCGATCTAACGCCTCCAACCCAGCCTGCGCGACTGTCATAGTTGGGTCCATGGTCTTGTCGTTGTAAACCACTCGAACAGCGTCTGTGGCTGCGACCCGAAGGCTGGCTGCATCTTGTAGTTTTCGCGCCAACGCTTCGAGTGTGTCCCCGTCCTCAGCCAGAACCAGAAGGCCCACGGTGTCGCCTTGCAGGAAACCATAAAGAGGAATGGGCATAACCATCTTTCCAGAAAACTAAGCGGCGGAGTCTCTTCGGGCTTCTTTTCGAACTCCGAGCCACTCGTAATCGCCACGATAAGCATCTTTCCCCCAAGTCTCAGGGGTGAGATTGAAATACTCCGTGAGCAATTTGGGTAGCTCAGCCGGTGCTTCTCCTGAGAGGACGCGCTTCACAATATCCTTGTGGCTGGCGTATCTTTCGGGCTCACGTAAAAAAATCCACTGGCACGGCTCCGAGCAGAAAATGTATTTGCGCCCACCGTGGACGAGGACCCTCGCAGTGTTTTTACGCGGCGTACCCGCGCTCAGCGGCAGCTGACACAAATCGCAAAAAGTTGGCATGGCAGTGCCATGGACAGCGAATTCGTTTTCCGATCCCGGCCCTACGGTTCTCCAGCGTTCGCTGATTTGTTCCCACACGGCATCCATGTCATCCCAGTATTTGGGATATTTCTGGCGCAGCCATTTCCGCTCTGCCGGACCCGGTATGACGAAGTTGAACCATAATGTCGCACGGTAACTGTAGGCGCTGGCGTAGATCATGTGGTGGTAGATGTCGAGTTCGTCGAGCAGAAGATCCCAATACCACGGCTTCTCGAGTCCGAACTCGTTCAAGGTGCGCAGGAACTGATCGATTATCCACTCTTCCATGAACTCTTTGAACGAGTAGGGACGTTGATCCGGCGCGGTCAAATAATCGATCGAGAGTCCCGTCAAAATCGAGAACATGCGCCAGTTTCGCCAGAACCATTTGTCGACCAGATACTGCGCATACTTCGGATCGTGCTTCATGACCGTAGCGAGAACGGGGTGCCCAATCTGTGCATGGCGGGCCTCGTCCGTCTGAATGCTGGTGACCATCCTTTCGAACATGTGGTCGTTCGACTCGCGGGCGAGCGAGGCCAGTCCCACGAATTGCAGATTCGTGAAACCGGTTTCAAACACACAGTTGGTGGCGATATGGAACTCAATCGCGTTTTGTCCGACGATCAGCTCATCGATAAAGTGTCGCGCTGCCACTGCGAACCAGTTGTTGGTGTGATAAAACTTGTGCGCCCAATCGAACTGGGAATCTAGACGTAGCAATGGATGGAACAGGAGAAGTGGAATTTGGGTATGGCGATACTCATCAAGCGCTCCAAAAGTCGCCATGGTTCGCCAGGCGCTGTCGCGGCCAAACCTCGCACCCCGCAGATTTCCTATGACGCCGGTAAACTCGGCGAGCGGCAACGCTGCCGCGTGTACCTTGAGACTGTTCAACCAGGGCAAGGCCAACTTCTGAACATTTTCTATCCGCCCAACCGCATCGTGCACGGCCTGTACAGCCATGTCTTTTTCGTATTGGTTGTCGACGTACTCGCGGTAGGAAGTCTTGAATGACTCTTCCCAGTCCTTCCATTCCGAATGAGGGAGCCAGGGCGTTCCGCTGATCACCGCTGGAAAAACGTCCCCTTCTCGTACATAGGAGTAGTCCCAATCCAGCTTACGGGCGAGGGGTAACCATTCCTCTCTGCTTAACATGCGCCCTCCTGACCTGTGGCGAGACGGTTGACATACACATGGAGCGCCATTGCTCGGTGCGTGCGCGCTCGATTGAATTGAAATAAAAAGGACGGCTATTTAGCCGCAGATATTACGCTCGACGATTGAAGACGTCAATACCGGCGTAAACAGTGCGGTTTCGATTTCTTATACAATTACTCCACTCGTTTCTCACCCCGCCAGACGTCGGGGGCTGCGCCACTGCGAAGGGGACTCACCAGATGCAACAGAAGCGATCCAGCGTTCGTAAGACTTCCGCTCGGGCCGAAGACAAGGAAGACAAGGAACACGAACCGCCACACCCCACCGAAAGCCCTGACGATCGAGAGCGACCTGAACTTCCTTTGCGCGTCGTGATGGATACGATTCCGGGGTTGGTCTGGAGCGCGCTTCCCGATGGCGCCTTCGAGTTCTGCAACCAAAGGTGGCTTGACTATACGGGGATGTCTTTGCAAGAGATCAAGGGGTCGGGTTGGGCCGCGGCGATTCACCCCGAAGATGCGAACGATTTGCGAGAGAGATGGCGAACGGCTTTGTCCGAGTCGACTTCGTTTGAAGCCGAGGCGCGTATGCGCCGGGCTGACGGGTGCTATCGGTGGTTCGTAATTCAGGCTGTGCCTTTACGCGATTCCGGCGGGCGAATCGTTCGCTGGCAGGGGACGAACACGGATGTCGAAAGGCTAAAACTCGCCCAAGAGGAGCTGCAGAAGCAGACCTCCCGTTTGGAGCAACTGTTTGAACAGGCTCCGGAGGGGGTTGCAATTCTGAACATGGAAGACCGCATCGTCCGCGTCAACAAGGAATTCACGCGCATGTTTGGTTACGAGGCGGGCGAGCTGTTGCAACGCTCAATTCAGGAGGTTATCGTTCCGGAATCACTTCTTGAGGAATCTCGAGGATTTGTGCATCAAGTCAGCAACGGCCGGGTTGAGGTCGAAACCGTTCGCATGCGCAAGGATGGGACTCATGTTCATGTATCTCTTCTCGCGGTTCCCGTCACAACAGCTTCCGGCGAACACGTCGCGAATTACGCCATTTACCGCGACATCACTGAACGGAAGCAGGCGGAGGAACGCTTGCGTGAGAGCGAGGCCCGGTTCCAGGCAATGGCCGATACGGCGCCCGTACTGATTTGGATGACCGGAACCGATGGCCTTTGCAACTATTTCAATAAGCCATGGCTCGAGTTCACGGGCCGAACCATGGAGCAGGAGGTAGGCACCGGGTGGATCGAAGGCGTTCATCCTGACGATGTGCAAGGCTGCTTCGATGGCTTCCTGCCTGCCTACCATGCGCGAAAGTCTTTCAGCATGGAGTACCGGCTCAAGCGAGCGGATGGCGAATACCGTTGGGTGATTGAGAGTGGAATTCCACGATATACGGGAGTGGGAGAATTCGCGGGCTACATTGGTTCAAACATCGATATTACCGACCTTAAGCACGCGGAAGTAGAGCGCCAGAAGTTGCGCCAACTGGAAGCAGATCTTGCCCACATCAACCGCGTGAGCATGATGGGAGAATTAGCTGCCTCACTGGCGCATGAGATCAAACAGCCAATCGCCGCCGCTCTAGTGGACGCCAAAAGCTGCGTGCGGTGGCTGCAGCGCGATACTCCCGATGTCGCGGAAGGCTGCCAGGCCGCATTAAGAATAATCAATGACGCAACTCGTGCCACCGAGGTCATCGACCGTGTACGCTCGCTTTACCGGCGAGATACGTCAGCCCGGGAGTTGCTTGATGTGAACGGAATCATTCGGGAAATAGTTATTCTGCTGCGCGACAAGGCGGATCTGAATTCCATTTCAATCTGCACTGAGATCGACTCAGGGCTACCTCTGATCACGGCGGATCGCATCCAGCTACAGCAGGTATTAATGAACTTGATGCTCAATGGTATCGAAGCGATGAAAGATGGGAAGGGTGAACTGACCGTCGCGTCAAAGCAGACCGCCGATGGTCTAGTACTCATTTCAGTGAGTGATTCGGGCAGCGGCCTTCCTGGCGGTGAGGCCGACCGGATTTTCGAGGCGTTCTTCACCACCAAGGCGCAGGGCACCGGCATGGGGCTCTCCATCAGTCGGAGGATTATCGAGTCTCACGGAGGCTCTTTGTGGGCTTGTGCCAATAACGAGCGGGGCGCGACCTTCCAGTTCACACTGCCGACCAGCGTGGCGGCGGCGCCACCATCGGCCGCGTAAGGTTGGGGATCATTTCGACCTTCTGGTTCATCCGGCGGGAAAATTCCGGTGTACAAACCTTCAGCGATCAGGGTGAAACGGCATGCCGCGATGCCCCGCACTGGCCGGCTCTGGGGTGCTCACATCGAGATTGACCACAATCGGATCCTGTCCGTCCCTCACGACTACAGCTTCGCAAATCTCATTTGGGCTGGCATTGATCTCCTGGTGCGGCACGTAAGGTGGAACGTAAATAAAGTCGCCCGGTCTGGCCTCGTCGCTCAGTTCCAGCTGATCGCCCCAACGCATTCGAACTCGGCCCTTCACCACGTATAGAACCGTCTCCAATTCGCCATGATGATGCGGTCCAGTCTTGGCATCCGGTTGAACCACCATGGTGCCGGCCCACAACTTATTCGCTCCGGCTCTCGCATGGGTAATGGCGGAAGCCCGCGTCATGCCCGATGTCTGTGGCGTGTTTAAATCAAGTTCGTCCGAATGCACGATTTTGACTCCATGTTTTGCCCAATCCATTCGCAAGCCTCTAGTTGAATTCTCCGTTTTCGTTGCCGGGAAGCCTGCGAAAGCCTCATCGGCTGGACGATGCCTGATGGCTCAAACTCCACACGTATGCCGCGACCGCTGATACGTCATCAGGCGTTAGCTGAGCGCCGCCCATCGGTGGCATGGGACTACGATACTGCTTCGGCTGCGACACACCTTCGGTGATCGTTTTCGCAATTCCCGCATAGCTACCATCGCTCCACAGCCATTTCTTGCCCCGCAGACTGGCCGTCGGCGAACACCGTTGCGCAAAAACCGGCGGGCAGCTTCAGGCCGCTGTCGTCTTCGGGCCATGTTTGTCTCCCGGACTCCGGACCAGCACTGAATTGTCCTCCGGCCCGCACCTTTTCGGCGCGAATCACGGACGCGCCCACGTCGATTGTGGCGCCCGTTACGAGAGTACACGAGAGAATTTTCTTCATTACTTGATTCCGCATCGCCATCGAGAAAGTCCTTAGTGCTTCATCACGCAGCGACTGCAACTTACGTTCCACTGGGCCTGCTCGAATTGATAGCGGCTGAGCGTAGTCATAGTTATGGTCCACCAGGTCTCACGATCGCACTTCTCCTGGGTCCTCTGTCGATATAGGGACAGTGTGTCCACTTCAAGTGGACACAGCTGGGACGTGGCCCTTGCTACCAGACCTCGATGGAAGGCTACGTGGCCGACAGCCGTCGCATCCACAAGAACTTGAGCTTATTGCGGTTTGGCACCGCAGATGCTTTAGAAGCTCACAAAAGGATGGACCCGATGGAATACACAGTAATCTCTGGCACGGATATGAAGGTTTCGCGAATTGCGCAAGGCACATGGGCGATCGGTGGTTGGATGTGGGGCGGTACTGACGAGGGAGAATCGATTCGAACGATCCACGCTGCTTTCGATATAGGGATCAACCTGATCGACACAGCGCCGGTTTATGGTTTCGGAGTCTCCGAGGAAATCGTCGGCAAGGCAATTGAGGAGCGAGGCCATCGCGAAAAGGTTTTCATTGCAACCAAAGTTGGCCTCGAGTGGCACAACGGCTCCATTTCCCGAAATTCCTCCGACCGTCGCATCCGGCAGGAGGTTCAAGATTCACTCCGGCGACTTCGCACGGACTATATCGACATCTACCAGGTTCATTGGCCGGATTTGGCCGTCCCGATCGAAGAAACCGCCCGCACCATGCAAGGCCTCCTTAAAGAGGGATTGATCCGTGCAATCGGTGTGAGCAATTATTCGCCGCAGCAGATGAACCAGTTCATGTCCGTGTGTAAGTTGAACACCGTCCAGCCTCCTTACAACCTCTTCGAACGGCAGATTGAAGGCGACGTGCTGCCTTACATCCGTGAAAAGAATCTGAGCGCTTTCGCGTACGGTCCTCTCTGCCGTGGGCTTTTGACCGGGACCATGCGGCCAGATACGAAGTTCACCGGCGACGATCTCCGCCTGTCCGATCCGAAATTCCAGTCGCCGCGCTTCGAACAATATCTGAATGCGGTGCAGCAACTAGACGATCTGGCGCAAAAACGATATGGAAAGCGCGTGATGGATCTGGCCGTGCGCTGGGTCTTAGATACGCCCGGAATCACAGCGGCGCTGTGGGGCGCGCGCCATCCCTCGGAACTCGAAGCTGTGAGAGGTCTCCTTGACTGGAAGCCCGATGCCGACACGCGCTCAGTGATCGACCAGATTCTGCAACAGACGATCGCTGATCCAATCGGCCCGGAATTTATGGCGCCGCCGGAAAGGAACGCCGTCGCCGCCTAGGAGATTTGAACCGTATGGTCAAGATAAAACGTCTGGCTTGGGCATTGGTGTTGATTGGATTCGCCCGCTTGACGGGGTATTCGCAGGATAAGACAAGTGAATATGTCTCGCCGTCGGAAGCCGTTGCGAGCGGTAAAGCTCCCAAAATGCAGGTTCAGCTGCTGAGCGAAGGAGAACCTACGAAACAGTATGCGGTCATTTTCTACCAGGGAGACGAGGCGTTTTCCGGACTGGTGGAGTTTGCAGAGAAGTATCGCGTTCCAAGCGCACATTTCACCGCAATTGGGGCAGTGGATGCAGCAACGCTGGGGTGGTTCGATCCGCAGCGCAAAATGTACAAGAAGATTCCCATCGTCGGTCAGCACGAAGTGATTGGGATGAGCGGCGATATCGCGCTCTATCGAGGAAAGCCCGTCGTCCACACGCATATGGTCGTGGGCAGCCCGGACGGAAGCACTCATGCCGGACATGTTCTTGCTGCGTATGTCTCCCCGACTCTGGAAGTGATGGTCACGGTCGATCCAATCACCATGCGAAAACGGTTTGATCCGGCGACGGACCTGACATTGATTGACCCAGCGTTGAAGTAGCAAGTTCGTGTTTCTTCTTGTTTTCTACAGTGCGGCACGGTTTAAGGAAGAAGGAACAATATGCGCTGGAAACAAATCGAGGATGAGCCGAAGACTTTTGTCCTGATCTTTGACACCGGAGACGAGATCGCAACCCTACTGCAGCATTTCGCCAAGGGCCAGCGTTTGGGAGGAAGCAGCTTCAAGGCCATCGGCGCTCTCTCTTACGCGAAGTTGGGCTGGTTGAACTGGGAGACAAAAAAGTACGATCCAGCCTGCGTTCTCAACGAACAAGTGGAACTGCTTTCGCTCATTGGTGACATAGCCCTCAGGGACGGAGAGCCGCAGGTGCATGCGCACGCGGTAGTGGGACGCTCCGACGGTACTGCCCACGGCGGGCATCTCCTTGAAGCTCGCGTGCGTCCGACCTGCGAATTGATTTTGACCGAGAGCCCGAGTCATCTGCAGAAGAAGCTCGATACGAAATCAGGAATAGCGTTGATCCAGATCTGAACCATGAATGAGGCCGCAGGGCTTGCCGCCACTGCAAGGTAAATATGAATCAGAAAGGTGAACAACAATGGCTAAAGCACAAGTGATTGCAAGATTCGCGGCTCGTGAAGGAAGCGAAAACCAACTGGCAGCGCTGCTTCAGAGCATGTTAGCGCCCACGCGCGCCGAATTGGGGTGCGAAATGTACGAACTCTACGAGTCAGACTCGAGAGGACGTTGCTATCTCTGCGAAGCATGGGCAAGTGAAGCTGCGCTCGATCAGCACATGGCAACGCCACACTTCAAACGCTTGAAACAAGCCGGAGGGGAATTCGTAAGAGAACCCTTTGAAATCAATTTCGTAAAAAGAATTCTGGCCGGCGCCGCCGCGGCGTGATATTCGCTGGGCCTCAGTCTCTTTCTTTTGGCGGGCTCGACACAACTGTCCTTATCTCTACTTAAATCTGCCATGAACATTTGAACAGCGGTAGCGGAACAGGTATTTGGCGCATCACATAGGTTAAGTTGTAGACGGATTTCACATTTCATGCAGGCTGGCTGTCAGGAGGCGTAGAGATGAATACGACTCGACGGGACTTTCTTAAAGTCGGTGCGGGTGCCATGGCCGCCACATCCGCCGTCTTGCCGAACTCGAACGAGAGCGTTCCGTCTATAGCATCAGGGAGATCAGCAGCAGCGCCGGCGGGGGAAGAGGGCAACATGATTTACCGCAACTTCGGAAGCAAGGATGCGCGCATTTCGGCTATTGGAGTGGGTGGTCATCATCTCGGCGATGTGAAGACTTTGGACGAGGCAGTGCAACTCGTTCACGAGGCGGCCGATGCCGGCGTCACTTTCTTCGACAACGCCTGGGAGTATTACAACGGCAAGACGGAGACCATCCTGGGCAGGGCACTCCGGGGCATTCCTCGCGACAAGGTCTTCCTGATGACAAAGGTCTGCACCCATGGGCGCAGCGGCAAACTAGCCATGCAGATGCTCGAAGACTCCCTGCGGCGGTATCAAACCGATCATCTGGACCTTTGGCAGATTCATGGCATCGTCTACGACAACGACCCAGAGTTGGCGTACGCGAAAGGCGGCGTCTTGGAGGCATTTGATCAGGCCAAGAAAGAAGGCAAGGTCAGATTCGTCGGCTTCACCGGTCACAAGGATCCCGCGTTTCATCTGCGGATGCTCGAACTCGGCTATCCATTCGACTCGGTGCAGATGCCGCTCAATCCCTTCGACGCGAACTTCTACAGCTTTGAAAAGCACGTCTTGCCTGAGGTCAACCGGCGAGGAATGGCGGCGCTGGGAATGAAGAGCATGGGCGGCACCGCCTGGGGAATAAAAGCCGGTGTTGTCCAAGCAGAGGAAATGTTGCGTTACGCGATGAGCCTGCCGGTCGCGACTACCATTTGCGGCATGGACTCCCTGAACGTCCTGCACCAGAACCTGCGCGTCGTGCGCAGCTTCAAGCCGATGACTCAGGCCGAGATGGAGGCCTTGCGCGCCCGTTGCGCTCCGACAGCGGCCGACGGCCGCTTCGAACCGTACAAAGTCTCGCTGCGGTACGACAATCCGATGACCCGGATGCCCCATGGGTTTCCCTTCGATCACACCCAACGAGAAGTCACAGAAATGCTGCAGAACACGGACGGCCCATGGTTGGTGCCAGAGACAACGCCAGAGACGTCGAGGAGATGAAGAATGTTGAATCAAGATCAACATCGGCAGAGTGAGGAATTCCAAGTGACTCCGGAAATCGAGCGGCGTTCTTTCCTGCAGGCAGGCTTGGCCTCTGCAGGAACAATGCTTGCGACCTCAGTATTGCCTGGCCCAATCGCATCGGCTGCGCTTCCGCAGCAACTGACAAGCAGCCCTGCTGATCAGATTCCTCGCAGGCCATTCGGAAAAACTGGTGAACAAATCTCGATCATTGGCCTAGGCGGATACCATCTGGGGAGCGTGCAATCGGCCGATCTTGCAGTACGCCTGGTTCAGGAGGCGGTGGACGCGGGCATCACGTTTTTCGACAACGCATGGGAGTACAACGACCACCGCAGCGAGGAATGGATGGGGCTTGGTTTACAGGGAAGGCGAGATAAAGTTTTCCTGATGAGCAAGGCTTGCACGCACGGCCGAGATAAAAACGTCGCCATGCAACAGTTGGAGGAGTCCCTTAAGCGGTTGGGAACCGACCATTTAGACCTGTGGCAAATTCACGAGGTTATCTACGAGAACGATCCGGATCTGCATTTTGCAAAGGGTGGCGTGGTCGAAGCGCTGGACGAAGCGAAAAAACAGGGCAAGGTTCGTTTTGTGGGTTTCACAGGGCACAAGAAACCGGAGATCCATCTCAAGATGCTTGCGCACGATTATCCATTCGACTCGGTCCAAATGCCACTCAACTGTTTTGACGCGACCTATCGCAGCTTCGAGCAGCGGGTGCTGCCGGAGCTTCAGCGCCGGGGCATTGCCGCTCTTGGCATGAAGAGTTTGGGCGGTGACGGCCAGCCAGTCCAATACGGCGTGGTGAGGGCGGAAGAAGCGTTGCGCTACGCGATGAGCTTGCCGGTCGCAACCACCATTTGCGGTATCGACTCATTGGATGTACTGCACCAGAACGTGGGAATTGCACGCGGCTTCAAGCCGATGTCACCCCAGGAAATGCAGGCCCTTCGTGAGCGATGCAGGCCTTCGGCGGGCGATGGCCATCACGAGCTGTTCAAAACAACAAAAAAATATGACGGTAAAGTCGGGCGGGAGCAGCACGGTTATCCTTCTGTCGCTGAACTTCCCTTGTGAGAATCAGAAATGCGGCCTGACTAAAGGCCGACGGGTGTCGAAAGATGGACGCACGCGATCAGAGATCGATCGCGATCCCATCAACCTCTTTATCTCCCACATTCAATCATTTGCCGATATCTGTGGTTCCCCTCCAGTTTGGCACTCCTAATGCATGTCTCGATGCGGGTGTCGCGTTGTAATAATGGCTTGCAGCGCTGAGACACCAACAAAACTTAAATGGAGAAAACGTCATGAACAGTTTAAAGAAACTGATTGTGTCTTTGGGACTGCTATGGGTCCTGTGCGCCATCCCCGGCATGGCGCAAATCAACAATAGCGTGAAGTTCGACGCTCCATCCGCGTTTTACGCGGACAATGCAAAGATGCCTGCAGGAAGTTACACCGTGAGTCAGCCAGACGTAGATTCCGACCTCTTGTTAATCGAAGACGCCGATGGTTCACATTCGGCTTTCGTGGAGTACGAAATTCATACCTCAGATACTCCTCATGCTCACAGCGATGTCACCTTCAGCAAGTATGGCAACGTCGATTTTCTGAGCGCCATCTGGGTCCAGGGACGAAATTCCGAGATGCAGATTCTGCCGTCGAAGCTCGAACAAAACGCGGCCAAAGCCGCGACCGCCGAAAAACACTGGCTGTCCGCTAGGAATGTTGGCCAGCCGTAATAACTGAGCCTGGCCCACCGGGACGTCTTCAACAGCTAAAGGAGAAAATTATGAAAGTACAAAACAACATGTTCTTTTCGATCGCGATGTTCTTGGTCTTCACGGCTGCATCCTTCGCGCAACAGGTCAAGACCGATTACGATCACAATGCAAATTTTGGACAATACAAGACCTTTTCCTGGGAGCAGGTCAAAACGCGAGATCCGCTTCTCGTCGACCGCATCAAGCAGGCGGTGAATGGCGCTCTGGCGGCCAAAGGCTGGACGCAGGTCGACTCGGGTGGCGACATTTCGATCGTAGCGATGGACATCACTCAGAATCAGCAGACCCTCAACACTTTTTATGACGGGTTTGGAGGAGGTTGGCGCTGGAGGGGATTCGGCGGGTTGGGGGATGCAACCACGACCACCGAAACGTACCAGGTCGGCACCCTCGTCGTCGATCTGTTCGACGCCAAGAGCAAGAACTTAGTCTGGCGGGGCGCGTCCAGCGACACACTTTCCAACAATGCAGAGAAGAACACCAAGAATCTGGACAAGGGCGTGGAAAAGATGTTCGCGCACTTTCCGCCGCGCTGAAAAAGTAACAGCGGAATATTGGTTTTGCGAGGGTCGAGGCGAATAGCACCCCAGCAATGCGCTGAGTGGGAAGTGAGAGCTGTTCGTTGAGGCCGGCGTAATCACTCTCGTGGAAACTGTTTACAAGGAGAAGGGACATGAAGAAATTAATTACATATCTTTTGAGCGCTGTATTCGCGGCTCTGCCAACTCTTTCGACACCAGCTTGGGCAGCCGATCAAGAAAAAGATGAGGATCGGCTAAGGAACAGCGGGATCGTGTTGAAGGAGATTCTCGATGTTCCCGACGACATTCCTCAACGCTTGCTCGACAAGGCTGATTGTGTGGTCGTCTTCCCGTCCGTCTTGAAAGCGGCTTTTATTGTTGGCGGGAGTTATGGCCGAGGAGCGATGTCCTGCCGCCAGGGCCCAAATTTCAGGGGGCGTTGGGGAGCGCCCACCATGATGGCGCTCGAGGGCGGCAGCTTTGGCCTCCAGATCGGTGGTGAGGCAACGGATTTTGTTCTCCTGATAATGAATGAGCGCGGCGCGAGTGGAATTCTCGCCAGTAAAGTGAAACTTGGAGGGGATGCTTCCGCTGCCGCCGGCCCAGTCGGCCGCGACCTCTCGGCCGAGACCGACGCTACGTTGCGGGCGGACATCTTGAGCTACTCCCGTGCCCGAGGTGCTTTTGTAGGTGTCTCCCTGGAAGGATCAACCGTTCGTCCCGATGGCGGCGCCAACGAGAAGATTTATGGGCAGAAGATTCCGGCAAGGCAGATCGTGCGGTCCGGCAAGATCGCCATCCCGGCGGCCGCCCGGAAGCTCGTTTCGACACTGAACGCGAGGACTCCAAGGCATAAGTCATGAGGTGCCAGCGCTGACTTAAGTCGAGCAATTCCGCTCAGTGCCCGGATCACGCGTGGCGCCATGACGAATTAGTGATATTCGGAAATAACTGCTGCGGGGAAAATTCCTGTTAAGGAGGATGACTGATGATCGGGAGCCTGACAGGTACTAACGCTGACTGGATCGTGACGATCGCTCGCATCGTGTTGGGAGTCATATTCTTTGCCCACGGCGCTCAGAAAATGTTGGGATGGTATGGCGGGCCCGGTCTTGCCAGCAGCATGCGAACCTTCACCGAACATCTGCACCTCCCGTCGACTCTGGCTTTTCTTGTGATCGCTGGAGAATTGTTCAGTGGAATCGGACTGATCGTCGGGCTGTTCAGCAGAATTGCCGCACTGTTCATTGTGCTCACGATGGCCGGCGCGATTGCAACGGTCCATTTCCGATTTGGGCTGTTCTTAAATTGGTTCGGAACACAGAAAGGACACGGGATCGAATATCATCTGCTGGCGATCGCACTGGCCCTGATCGTGGTCGTCAAGGGCGCGGGAGCTTTCTCGTTGGATCATCTAGTCCACGCACATCTTTCGGGAGTGGTGAGTCGCATGGTTCTCGGACAAACAAAACGCTTCCCGATGGTTAGAATCCCTGCGCTCAAGCTTGGGGCCAGTAGAATGATCGCGCAGCCATGCTCCGAGAATCGCTTCCAGACCTTCTCGTCCTGTTTCTTGGCGGCTTCAAAGAAGGGCGCTAGCGGCTTCCCCGGCAGACGCGAACGTCTTTGGCTGTGCGTCTTGAGCGAAGCTCGAGCTCGCCAAACCCGCAACCAGCAACAAGGCCAACAATAGCAGCATAAGAAGAACGGTCGCTGCGAAGCCCCAGGCAAATTTCACAGTAAATGTTTCGACCGCTTCCAGCGTCGTATTGTTCGTGCGCATGACCCCCTTCTCCGTATCATCGGCCTCCTCCTTCCACCATGGAAGCGGAGGTCGAAGCTCAACAGCCTGCCTGCGAAAAAGCTTCTCGACGCTCCGCCATGATTGAAACCGCTAGGCGCCCGATATCGGTTTTAGCTGGGCAGGCCTGCGGCGCTCTGAGGAGCGAACTGCCGAATCGTTAGTGGACATGGCGGGTGATCACATTGACACGCAATCTCCACGTCTTCGCTCCCCGCCTCACGACAGGTTTCTCCGCAGTATTCCTGTCCATCCGTGACATCGCACCGGCAGGGTATGTGTGCGCACTTCTTAGTTTGATTCGCCATTTTGCTTCGTCCTTTTCCGGATCACCTCTGATCCCTACAACGCTGCTTTAAATAGGCACGCTGCCCGACTAAGCTTGAAGTCGAACAATCTCACCCGCGTAGCGGGTGTTCGGCGGCCTACTCCACCTCGACCAATGCATTCACATCTCCAAACACCACGTCTTGCGAGCGTCGGGTTTGCAAGGGTTTCGGTCTCAGTCGGGGCTGTAAGGACGTCGCTCGTGTCGGCAGGCGGATGGCGAGTCGACATGCGGACGGCTCGCAATCGTTCGCCTGTTTCTGATTTTGTGAAGATGCGGGCCAGGCAAGCATTCCCCACGCATCTAAGTGATGGATCTGTTGTCTGTCGCCTGCTGACAAGTCGCTTGGTCCAGCAAACCACCCGCCCGGCCCTTTTGGCATCCGCCGTGCCGTAGCCAAAGCAGAAAAAGAAAAACACGATGCTGAGACTGCCTGAGTTGACGACTGAGTATGAGCCTGGCATTCGTTCGTCAGAATCGGGTTTCGGGACCCGGCCCGTGCCATCCGTCGGCCAGTCGGGCTCCGGAGGCAGACCCCTTGCAGCGATTTCAAGAAGCGGCATCTTATGTTAAATTGACACCCCGTAAGTCGAAGAGGTTTTTCTCATCGCTTCGCAAAATTGGCAACTCATCAGGGGGTCCCGTGATCGCTCGTCTTGTTGCTTTCGTATTACTCGCTGGTTCGGCACTGGCGCAGAATGTTGTGCACTACACCACCACCAGCGAAAACGTGAAGTATCTCTTTGCGACCGCGGAGCCTGTAGCGCGGCTCAACTCCGGCGACATTCTCGACACCAACACGCTGGACTGCTTTGGCAACGTGATAAAAAAGCCGGGGGACACTCTCAGCATGGTGAAGGGGGACAATCCCCTGGCGGGGCCGTTTTATGTGGAAGGCGCCGAACCGGGCGACACCCTGGCGGTCAAGATTCTTGACCTGCAGGTGGACGGCGACAGCGGCGTGGGCGCGTTTTCATACGGATTCGGAGCGCTCAACGAAACCAACTACACGCCTATGCTGCATCCGCCGTTGCCCGAGAAGATTTGGTTCTATCACATCGATCATGCGTCAAACGCCGCCACGTTCAAAGCGCTGGATTCCGATTTCTCAGTGAAGATTCCCTTGCATCCTTTTTTTGGCTGCATTGGCGTCGCGCCGGCGCAGGGCGAGGCGCGCAGCTCGACCGTGCCCGCGGAGTTTGGCGGCAATATGGATTCTCCCGAAGCCAGCGTGGGTAATACCGTGTATTTTCCGGTCAATGTGAAAGGCGGCTTGTTGTATATCGGCGACGGCCACGCCGCGATGGGGGATGGCGAGATTGCAGGCTCGGCGATTGAAGTGCCGCTAAAGGCTCGGGTGCAGCTCACTGTCATCAAAGGCCGGACCATTAGTTGGCCGCAGTTTGAAAATGAACAGGCCATTATGACGGTGGGAGCGTATCGTCCGCTGGACGATGCTCTGCGCATTGCCTTCACCGAACTGGTGCACTGGATCCACAAAGACTACGGCTTGTCGGAATTCGACGCGTACGAACTGCTGTCGCAGGTAGGAAAGATCCATCTTAATGAGATGGTGGACCCAAATTACGTTGTCGTGGCTTCCATCGAAAAGAAATACCTGCCCCCGAGGAAGAAACCGTAGGTCGTAAGATAATCACTTAACAGCCACGCGTCGATGTGAGGCAAACTATGATCCGGCGATGCAGGGCGACCAATAAGACCCGCCAGGAAGCGTAGGAAAGGAAGTGAGTATCGTGAGGAAAGAGCATGCGGCACCCATTGCGGATTCTGTCGGTCGAAGATGATCCCAAGGATACCGGCCTGATTCAGGATCTCTTTGAGGCAGAAGGTATAACCTGCGAAATAACACGGGTCGACACTCAGGCCTCGCTGCTGGGTCTCCTCAAGCAGGGCGGAGTCGACCTGATTCTGGCGGATTACAGTTTGCCGTCGTTCGACGGCCTTTCAGCATTGAAGCTCGCAATAGAAGTCTCCCCGGACGTGCCGTTCATATTTGTTTCCGGAACTTTGGGCGAAGAGCTGGCGATTGAAGCGCTCAAGCTTGGCGCGACGGATTACGTCCTGAAGACGAGCTTATCGAGGCTTGTGCCATCGGTGCAGCGTGCGCTGCGTGAAGCCACACAAAAGGCCGAACATAAACGGGCGGAGGAGTCCCTCCGCCAGAGCGAAACCTACCTGGCGGAGGCGCAACGTCTGAGCCACACTGGCAGTTTCGGCTGGAAACCTTCCACCGGCGCGATCATCTGGTCAGACGAAACTTTTCGAATCTTCCAATACGCCCCGACGACAACACCGACCATAGAACTCATTCTCCACCGGGTTCATCCGGAAGACAAGGCGCTCGTGCAACAGACCGCCGAACGCGCGACGCGGGATGGCAAGGAGTTTGAGCATGCATATCGCTTGGTTATGCCGGATGGTTTCGTCAAGCATGTCCACGTTGTGGCTCGTCCCTTAAGCCATGAATGGGGCAGCATAGAGTTCGTGGGAGCGGTCATGGACATCACCGAAGCCAAGCACGTGGAACAGACGCTTCGGGAGAGTGAGGCATACTTAGCAGAAGCGCAGAGACTTTCCCATACGGGAAGCGGGGCCTGGCGGGTACCCGGATGGGAAGCCTTGTATCTCTCCGAGGAGTGGTATCGCATTTATGGCTTTGATCCAAAGCAGGGCTTGGAAGCCTGGAAGGACCGTCTGCAGCGCATGCACCCGGAAGATCGAGCCAAGGTGCAAGAAATAAAGGATTGGGCGATCAGTAAAAAATCCGATTATGAAGTGGATCACCGAATACTGCTTCCGGACGGCACTCTCAAATACACTCGCACCGTCGGTCATCCGGTTTTGAACGCTTCCGGGGAGGTGGAGCGATTCGTCTGCACCATGATGGACGTGACCGAGCGCAAGCGGGCGGAAGAGGCGCGCGAAGCTCTGCGCAAGGCACAGGCGGATCTCGCACGCGTGAACCGCCTGACCACGATGGGCGAGCTCACCGCCTCTCTGGCACACGAAGTGAATCAACCCATCGCGGCGGCCAGCACGAACGCCAATACTTGCTTGCGCTGGCTGGCGGGCGATGCTCCAAATATCGAAGAAGCGAGCGCGGCTGCCGTGAGACTCGTTAAAGACGTAAAGCGCGCCGCGGAAATTATCGGCAGAATCCGCGAGCTCTTCACCAAAGACAATGCGCAGCGCGAGCTCGTGGACATCAACGAGATTATTCGAGGGATGATTCTTCTTGTGCGCGGCGAGACCACTCAATACAACATAATCGTCAGCACGGACCTTGCGCTAGATCTTCCCCGAGTCGTGGCCGACCGCGTGCAATTGCAGCAGGTGTTGATGAATCTCATGATCAATGGCATCGAAGCGATGAAGGGTATAGATAGGGCCCGGGAACTAACGGTCACCTCGCGGCGAGCCGAAGCCCGCCGGGTTCTCGTCTCCGTCAACGACACCGGCGTCGGCCTCTCTCCACAACTGAAGGAACAGATCTTCAATGCCTTTTTTACCACCAAGGCGCACGGGATCGGCATGGGACTGCGCATCAGTCGGTCCATCATCGAATCGCACGGTGGTCGCTTGTGGGCCGACGAAAACTCACCGCACGGCGCGAGTTTTTGTTTTACTCTTTCCACCGACGCAGACTCGACTGACGAGTCACGGCGTCAAAGAAGTTAGCTATCCTCGTCTGTTTCGTCGCCATAGGGATTTAGAGCGTTGCGAAGTTGTTGGTGGCTTCGACTTTGTGCGCCTCGCGCTTTAAGGCGCGATCAAGCGTTTGGTCAAGGGCGGCCTTGACTCTTTCGAATTCAGCCTGCGAGATTTGGCCCCGCTTGCGCTCCACTTCAATCTGGAAAAGTTCCTCCTTTACTCCGGTAATCAAAACGGAGCGGGGTCGCGCAGCAGTCGGAGCACGCATCTCCAACCTTGCAGATTCGGTCAGAAAAGACTCGCGGCGACCTTCTTCTCGTGTTGCAGTTAGCAGGGAAGAGTTAACATCTTGCCGCCGATGAATACGCGCCTTGGATTGCTGCCGCGATGCGACATAGACGCCGCCAAAAAGCAGCACTGCGGCCGCCCCCCCCAGGATCCACCACCGATATCTTTGCAGCGGGTCGGGAGCGTCGATTGGCTGGCCCAAGCCTCCGCCAGGATGGTTCCCTGACTGCGCGACAGGAGCGCCTCCAGTAGAACTGTCCTTATGCCGTCCGGGATCTTGAGTAACGGCCTGTCGGGTGGTTTCGAGCGGCCCTTCGCCGGAAATGCTAAAAGCTAGATTTTGCCCGTCGGTAGTGTTGGACGTCACCTCCGCCTTGGCATTGGGCACGTCCGGAGACTGAATCATCTTGAAGCCAGCCGAGCCAGCCATTGCCTTGAACTGCATCGACCTCGGCAACAAGACCATGAAATGTTCCAAAGGATAAATAGACCTGGGATCAAGATTCGCTCTACCGCCATAAGGAAGCTGGTAGGTTACCTCGAAATGCGTCAGCCCCGGCCGCAGTGGAAAGTTGAACGCGTACCGATTCTTCTCGCGTTCCGGTACGGGTGCAGACTTTACCGGGGCGCTGTTCTCGCTAACGGCTATGCCGGAATTCTCGATGATATGCGCACCATCTGGAATGTAGAACTCCAGATCGCGGTCATTCAACTGAGTCCGCGGCGGGTTGGATGTGTTCCGTACTCCGAAGTCCCGGGTCACCGCAACCTGGCCGCGCGACGTCTGAATGCGCATGATGTCGGCAATCACTCCGATGCCCTTGACTTTGTTCGCGACGTCGTAAACGTCGATGGCTACCGACGTTGTTCCAGGAGGAGCCACGCGATGATACGCGACGCCCTGATGAATGGCGCGAATCAAGTGTGGTGTTTGCGCGTCGTCCAGTTTGAAACTGAACCTTCCCTCGGCGTCGGTCCTGGTGCGGCCGGCTTCTTCCATGCCCTGGCTAAGTTTGAACACAACCACGTCGTCTCCGGCGGAAGGCTTGCCGGCAGTGGAATTTTTCACGGTGCCAGTGAGGGTTTGCGCCACGGCGAAAGAGGCTAGCAGCAGGAGGACAAATGCGATGAGGATTTTCAAGTTCTACTCCTTTCAATTCCAGCTTTCCAGAGGTCCGTGTTTTGCGTCTGTTGCCCGGGCCGGTCGAATCGTGAACTGGCCCACCTCGTGCGTTACCGGATTCCGAATGCGGTCGCCCGCCCTGACATTAACTCGTGGCAAACCGTTGCTTCCCTGCGATGGCGGCGAGCGGCCGGAAGGCGGCCAGATAGGGCAAGGCCCCACCGACGGCCCGTCAGTGGAGCCGGGAATCCGCCATACAAGACCGCATCACTGTGTACTGAACTGCTTGACGTCGCTCTTTACCCCGTCGTTACCGCCAGTAGCCTCCGCTGACTCGACTGTGTAGTAGTACGTCGTCTGTGGACTGAGCCCGTCAATGCGCACGCGAAAAATCGTATCGGTATGGTACCGGTTCAGATGGACGGGATTTTTTGCTGTCTGGTTCAGATCCTTGGGATTCGTGCCATAGTGGACGATTCCGAAATGCACGTCCGTGCCGCCGGGGTTGTTGGTCGTCCACCTAATAAACGCCAAGTTGGTTCTTGCCATTTCCAACTCTGGTCCTTGCGTGATCTGTACGTGCGTGGCTTTCGGTTCCGGGGGAAGTATCGGTTTTGGGTTGTACGGGTTAACTTGACCGGCTATAGAGTTTGAGAAAAGCAGGATGCCTGCTGAGGCGATGGTCAACAACTTCATATGGATTGCATTCATATGTTTATCTCCCAAAGAATCGAGAATCTTCCGGTCACGAATCAAGGCGCATGGAGATAACCCCATGCGCCTTGTGGTCCGAGCTAGGGCTTCTTTACAAGGTTTTCCAGCACTTGGGCAGAAATCAAGGTGCTGTTCCCCTGAGTTGAGGCATTGCCCCCCGACATGCAAGTGCCTGTGTAGGTATTGGCGTCAGGGTAAGGCGTGGTGTAGCCGTCGGTGAGGGTTTGGAGGAAGGCGACAATCTGATTCTCCTCCGTATCCGTCAGGCCGAGCTTGCCGGTCGTCGTGTCCACATTCTGTGGGACTTCGGGTTCCGGCCAGCAGGTTACCCTTTCAACGGTTCCTGCCGGGCACTCTCCGGACTCAACAGGATATGGGTACACGTCGCGCGTGTTGTAGAAGTGAACGAGTTGTTTCAGGCTCTTGATGTAGCCATTGTGGAAGAACTCCTTCTGGAAGTAGGGCCCTGGCGCCTCGGTGGTTGGACACTGTGACGGCACCATGCCCACATCGCGGGCCGTGGCCACTTGCATTTGGCCGTCGACCGTTGCTGCATACTGCGTCCAGCTTGAGTTGGGACTGGGAGCGGAGGCGTAGCCGCTTCTGAGGAAAGTTCCCAATCCGAAGTCGGTGTAGGTAAAGCCAGCAGGGTTGGGCGTAAATCCCAAGAAATCGGGAGTGGTCTCATAATAAAAGGCGTCCCTGGGATTCTTCGGCAGACCTTCGTTGGCCGAACCAAAGCAGGTAAAGACGGGAGTTACGTTGGCGGCCGTGCTTGTATCGGCCTGAGTCGATTGCAGCGCAGTGCCTCTTCCGTCGAGATGGCATGAGTTGCAATTGCCTTTGCCGTCGAACAGGGCATAGCCGGCCGCTTCATCGGCGGTCAGCGTGTATTTTCCCTTGAGGAAGGCGTCAAACTTCGAAGTGAAGGGGCTGATCGAGAGGCTGTGCTCGAATGCGCTCAGAGACTCCGCCCAGTGATCGTAATCGTTGGTTGCGAGGGTACGGTCGCTCGGACTCAAGGCGAGAGGCTGAGTGTTCGAACCGAACACAGAAGCTCCTTCCGGAGTAGCGCAGACCGAAGCAACATTGGCCGGCCATGTGATACCGCTCAACGACCCAGCACCCCAAATTTCCTCGAAGAGAGGTGCGTATGGCGCCAAGGAAAGCTTGTACGCGATGCAAGCCGTGTCGGGGCTGGCCATTTCGTTAGGGTCGACTGGAGGAAACTGCGACTGCTCGCCGTCGGGAGTTCTCGTTAAATATCCAGTTGCACGTGAATCCCAGAAGTTTCCTCCAAAAAAGAGGCCTTGCTCCGCGTCGTACTGGAGCGGAGGAAAGTAACTCGAATATGTGTATCGCTGCGCGGTCCGCTTCCCGGCTCGATAAGGAGCCGACGCGGGATAGGCGATCATGAGAAGATTTACCGTCGGAATCGGCCCACTGAAGCCGGCGTACGGCATGTGGCAAGACGCGCACGCCTTGTTTTCATTGGGGGAGATCGTCTTGTCGTAGTTCATGAGTTTGCCGAGTATTTCCACCGAGGCAACACCCGTGTTTTGAAATATGGGAGGTTGACCAGTTACAACAGGTGGCGTCAAGGCCTTCCACTGCGTGATGGCTTCAGCTTCGATGCCATCCACTTCGCGCAGCACCCTGGCTAGCTCTGAATCTATATCGGAGGGAAGAATCCCAGTCGGGTAGGGATTGTAGATCGGCTCAGGAGGTGGCGCGGTATTCTGGGCCGACATTTTTTCCCCTGGTACCGACATCACACAAAGCACAGCGACTGACACTATCGTTAACCGTCGGCAAATCATAAGTTACTCCTTCGATGAGTTTTAAATTCGAGGTGAATATGGTGGGCGGCGTACTCGATTGCGAAAACGACTCTGGATTCCAGAACGCCGACCGTGGACACGTTACTAGGCTCGCCCCAACAAGTGCAGGCGGGTTACGGTTCCTCCTTAACGTCACGTCCGCGGTGGTTCGCGGTGTTCATTTTAGAGCAAACTGAGTGCCACGGTGCTTCACGCCGGGTGTTTGATCACATCGTTGTGTGGCGGAGCACAATGACCAGTCGCAAGTTATAAGTCGCCTGCCAACGCGCATTAATGTTGCTAGTCTTTTCACAATTGCTCGACGGTCAATGGAGGTTAAGCGTACTTCGAGTGGCGATTCAGTGGGCATTGATAAGTGATGCGTAAATACTCTCACTTATAAATGTCAAGATCATCCCCATAGCTGGAACGAGTAACACCCAACTAATAACATTTATCGTGAGCATGACGCTGTCAGGAAGCCTCGGAGCCATACACTGTATTCCTTGTCCTATGCCAAAAGCATTTCTAAGACCACACGAATACGTGAGGTAGGTAGATTAGTTAGCTGCTCCGTCTTGAACTTAAGCTGGTCACCTAATCGACCTTTGACCGACAGGTGTCGAAATAGGGGCAGTATTCATTGACACGATCTATTGCCGCCAGTATCCATTGGCGAGGTCTCAAAAATGCGAGGACTGTTGAGCGGTTCGAGGCCCAGGTAAGGTGCAATGACAAGGACGTTGAAGTCGATGTTTGCGTTGACCACCGTCGCCATCATTATTGGACAAGCGGAGACGGTGCAGCGCTTTGCCAGACAACCGAGGAATCAGGAACCGCCGCCCGTGTTCAACTCAGAGCCTGCGCGAGTCTTGGTGCGGGCCTGCGGGAATTGCCACTCCAGTCACACTGACTGGCCTTGGTACAGCCACGTTGCGCCGGTGTCCTGGTGGATCGCGTGGGACGTGCGCAAAGGCCGGGAGCGGCTGGATTGGTCGGAGTGGGAAACCTATTCGCCGCGGCAAAGGTGCGACGAATTGGAATCGATTTGCGGCCTCATATCGACAGGCAGGATG
>JBEKBW010000051.1:0-32885 GCA_050015215.1 Candidatus Sulfotelmatobacter sp. | reverse complement strand
CTGCGCACAGCGCCGAATGGCGACATATTTCTCACCGAAAGCGATCCCGGGCGTATTCGTGTTTTTCGAGGACTGACGGCCGACCACAAACCCGAGTTGTCCGCGGTTTTCGCCACCGGCCTGAAGCATCCCTACGGTTTAGCGTTTTATCCGCCGGGCCCCGATCCGCAGTGGCTCTATGTTGGCAGCACCGCCGAGATCGTTCGCTTCGCGTATCACAATGGAGACTTGAAGGCGACCGGCTCGCCTGAGCACATTGCCGACCTTCCCGATACCGGCGGCCATTGGACGCGAGCTTTAGCCTTCTCTCAGGACGGCAAGAAACTATTCGTCGCTGTTGGATCGGGCTCGAATGTGGACGATCCAGACACGCATCCCGGCGAAAAAAATCGTGCGGATATTCTTTGGTGCGATCCTGCCAACTGCGTGTTGAGCGTGTATGCCTTCGGAATTCGCAATGCTGGCGGCGGAATCGCGGTCAGCCCGAAGACGGGAGAGTTGTGGTGCTCGGTGAATGAGCGCGACGCATTGGGCGACAATCTTGTTCCGGATTACATCACGCATGTGCAGGAGGGTGGATTCTACGGCTGGCCCTGGTGGTATATGGGTGGACATCAGGACCCGCGGCATAAAGGCAAGCATCCGGAGTTGAAAGATAAAGTGATCGTGCCCGATGTGCTGCTGCAGCCACACAATGCTTCTTTGGAATTCACTTTCTATCAGGGCGATCAGTTCCCTGCTGAATATAAAGAAGACATTTTCGCCTCCCAACACGGCTCGTGGAATAAATCTGTACGCGTGGGCTATGAAGTGATTCGCGTTCCCTTGCATCAGACCGGCGACGCCAGTGGCGAGTATGAAGATTTTCTCACCGGATTTGTGCTGCCCGATGGCAATGTTTGGGGGCGGCCAGTAGGCATAACCGTGGCGCCGGATGGGGCGCTGCTGGTAAGCGACGATGGCTCAAACTCAATCTGGAGAGTAAGTTACGCAAAATAGCCGTATAGGGAAGCCAGCCCTCGGTGTCCCGTCAAGCGGATCTCGATTAATTTCCAGGTAAAGCCTTGACAATTTCCAGCGCCAGACCGACAATATTTATAGGCGAATAAAAAGCGAATATGCCTCCGGATTTCCTTCCGGCGTTCCCTGATATCTTCCGAGGAATTTATGTCTTCCGCAGTGTTTTCCACTTCGGCGGCCCAGGGCCGCCCTTTTATTTTTGATGGGCAAGATCTTGTTGGACAAGACTTTGATGGACAAGATGTTGCAGAAGTTTGTCCGCAACCAACCGGGGCAGAGCTTTTTTCTGAGGCGCGCCGTCCACAGCGATCTGTCTCCGTTGCTCGCGCCGCTTTCAGCGATGCAAGACTGGCTGCAGTCACCCCTGCTTCGCGATTGGAAGTGCGTCCCGCGCCGGAAATGGTATCGAGCGGCATCGCCGTCATGGATGCGCTCACCGGAGGCCTGCCTCGCGGCTGCCTGACGGAAATTTGCGGGCCAGCCTCTTCTGGCCGAACGACCGTGCTGCTGGCCGCGCTAGCAGCCGCAACCCAACGCGGAGAATTCTGTGCAGTGGTGGACGCCAGCGATGCTCTCGATCCACAGTCGATTGCCGCTGCTGGAATTGAGTTGGACCGGTTGCTCTGGGTGCGGTGCGAAGAACGATGCGAAGAAAATTTGCGGGCCGCCGATCGCGCGTTGGAGCAGTTCCTGCGAGCCACCGATCTGCTGCTCGATGGCGGCGGCTTCGGGATGGTCGCCCTCGATATGGGCGAACTGCCTCCACAAAAGGCCCGTCGCATCCCGCTCACTACATGGTTCCGCTTTCGCCGTGCCGTCGAGCATACGCCGACCGTGTTGCTTGCGATTGAGCGGCAGTCGATCGCGGGCAGTTGCTCATCTTTATTGATCAAGCTGAAGTCGATGAAACTGCCGTCGGAAAATTTGGCGCGATGCGCGAATCCGGAATTTCCCAGCCATGCGCAATTAATGATGAAACTGGAAATCACCGCAGAATTAGTTCGCTCGCGCATGGAGCGTAAACCAGTTCGCTCCGCGGAAATTACCTTCGCGAGCAAAACAGCCTGGGCTGGATAAGGAAGTTCCGAAATGACGGAATGACTCAATCGCTCGATGACTCAATGTTGCCATGCCTTTCGCCTGCATCTTCGTGCCGAATTTTCCCGTCGGCGCAGTATTACGCGCTGACCCGGAACTGCGCGCACAGGCGGTGGCAGTTTTCGAAGGCAAGCCTCCGCTGGAAAAAGTATTTGGCGTGAATGAACTCGCCTGCCGTCTGGGAATTACCTCCGGCATGACAAAAGCGCAAGCCGAACTCTGTTCGGAGGTAATATTGCGCCCGCGCTCGCCACTACGAGAATCCAGTGCTCACGCCGCTCTTCTCGATTGCGCACAGTCTTTCTCGCCCTGCGTGGAAGACGCTGCAGCCGATACTGCGGTTTTGGATCTCGAAGGCATGAAATCGCTTTTCGGATCGCTGCCAGAAATTGCCCGAAGCGTTTTCCGGCGCGCGACAGACCTGGGGCTTGATGTAAACGTTGCCGTGGCCTCAAACCCTGATGCGGCCGTGCACGCGGCCCGCGGCTTTTCCGGTGTGACCGTGATTCCTTACGAGAAAGAAGCCGAGCAACTGGGGCCTTTGTCAGTTGAAGTTTTGTTCGCCGATCGCCTTGAAGACAAAGATAAGGAGGAACAAAAAAGCAAAGAAACCCTCCTTGAAACTTTCGCGCGCTGGGGAATCCGTAGCCTGCAGGCTTTGGCCGCGCTGCCGGAAATTGCGCTCAGCGAGCGTTTAGGCCAGAACGGCCTGCGCTTGCAGCAATTGGCGCGGGGAACTGCTTCACGCACTCTGGTTCCCGTGGAACAACCGGCGGTTTTTGAAGAGGCAATCGAACTCGAACATCCCATTGTGCTGTTGGAGCCACTGGCTTTTTTGCTCAATCGCCTGCTCGAACAAATTTGTGCTCGTTTGGCCTCGCGCGCTCTGAATACGCAACAGTTGCGTTTGACGCTGGACCTCGAGAATTTCTCAGCGCGAAATTATTCATCCGAAAACGGCTCTACGCGCAAGCAGCAATTTCATCGCGTTCTGAATCTGCCTCTTCCCATGCTGGACGCGAAACTTTTCCTCAAATTGCTGCAACTGGATTTGAATGCCCATCCGCCGGGAGCGCCGATTCTGAAGATTCATCTTGCGGCAGAACCGGCGCGGCCACGATCAGCGCAAGGCGGCTTATTTCTTCCCCCGTCGCCGGAACCGGAGAAATTGGAACTTACGCTAGCGCGCATCGCTGGACTAATCGGAGAAGCACGCATCGGCGCCGTCGAGTTGCTGGATTCACATCGCGCCGAAAGTTTCCGCATGCGGCGCTTCTTGCCGGAATCGGCGAGAAAAAACGATAAGCGAAAAACGACGACTCTCACGGAAGAAACCGCGGTCGCCGCTCTCCGCATGTTTCGTCCTCCGTTGAAAGCCGCTGTGACATTGACGAACGGTGAACTGGTCCGCGTAATCTGCTCCAGGAAGAAAGAAGTGCAGGGCAATGTGCTCTGGAAAGCCGGCCCATGGCGCAGTTCCGGCGACTGGTGGGAGAAAGAATCCTGGGCACGCGACGAGTGGGATATCGCTTTGCAAAATTCGGATGCTATCGCCCTTTACCGGCTAGTGCACGATCTGCTCGGCGGAGGTTGGTTCGTAGAGGGAACGTACGACTGAAGAAATTGAGTAATTGAGAAATTGCCGTCGGAATGAAAATAACTTTCTCAATTACCAATTTCTCAATTACTCAATGTACATCGAGCTTCACGCCCGCTCCGCTTTCAGCTTCCTCGAAGGCTCTTCGCTGCCCGAGGATCTTGCGAGGATTTGCGCCCGGCTCAACATGCCGGCCATGGCGCTGCTTGACACAGACGGAGTTTATGGTGCGCCGCGCTTTCACCTCACCGCAGAGAAGAGCGGAATCAAGGCGCACATCGGCGCTGAAGTTACGTGTACACCACTTGACTCTGTCATCCTGAGCGGAGCATGCGCTTCACAAAGTGAAGCGCATGCGGAGTCGAAGGATCCCTATGCCCAACGAGCAGTGAAGGGTACAGGGATTCCTCGCTCCGCTCGGAATGACAAGGTTATTAGGAATGACAAACTTATTCGGAATGTCAGCGTTATTCGGAATGATAAAGTGGTTCGGAGCAGCAAGGTTTCTCGTCTTCCACTTCTCGTTTCCTCCCCTGTTGGCTATCAAAATCTCTGCCGCCTCATCACCAAAATGAAGTTGCGGGCGAAAAAGGGGGAAGGCGCTGTTCAGAAGGAAGAACTGGAAGAGCACGCTCAGGGCCTGATTTGCTTAACTGGCGGCGCCGATGGCCCGTTGGCTGCCTCGCTGCAACATGGCGGCATCGAGGAAGCACGCCATCAAGTCGCGAATCTGATTGGATTATTTGGCCGCGAAAATGTTTATGTCGAACTGCAGCGCCACTTCCATCGCGAAGAAGAAAATCGCAACCGTGCTGCGGTTGCAATCGCCAATTCGCTCAATCTTCCTCTGCTAGCAACGAATGGGGTCTGCTACGCTACCGCGAAAGATCGCGAACTCTGCGATGCCTTCACCGCGATTCGCCATCACCGAACGTTATCCACCGCGGGCCGGCTGCTGGCGCGCAATTCCGAATGCCATTTGAAATCGCCGCAGGAGATGCAGCGACTTTTCGCCGACCTCCCCGAAGCGATCGGCAATACACTCGAACTTTCGTCGCGCCTTGAATTCACGCTCAACGATTTGGGATATGAGTTCCCCCGCTATCCCTTGCCGGAAGGCGAAAGCATGGATTCGTTTCTTCGCGACCGCGCGTGGGAAGGCTTTCGCGAGCGTTATGGCCGCGCGAACCAAGTCACGCAAACCAATGCTCGCCGCCAGATTGAAAAAGAACTGGCGCTCATCGCCAAACTTAAGCTTGCGGGATATTTTCTTATCGTTTGGGATCTCATCCGCTTCTGCCGCGAAGAAAAGATTCTGGTGCAGGGCCGCGGATCGGCCGCCAACAGCGCCGTCTGCTACTCGCTGGGCATTACGGCCGTCGATCCCATCAGCATGGAACTTCTCTTCGAACGCTTTCTCTCCGAAGAGCGCGGCGAATGGCCGGATATCGATCTCGACTTGCCCAGCGGCGACGAGCGCGAAAAAGTAATTCAGTATGTTTACAAGCGCTACGGCGAACGCGGCGCAGCGATGACAGCGAACGTTATCACCTACCGCAATCGCATGGCGGCGCGGGAAATGGGCAAGGCTCTGGGATTCGATCCAGAGACTCTTGGCAAGATTTCCGCTGCCGTTGCTACCTGGGAATTCCGCGACGAAAATGACGCTCTCGACCGCCGCTTCCGCGATGCTGGCCTCGATCTTAACCATCCCCGCCTGCGCAAATATTACGAACTATGCCTCGCCGTGCAGGATATGCCGCGCCATCTCGGCCAGCATTCTGGCGGCATGGTTATCTGCCAGGGCCAACTCGATTCGGTCGTTCCGCTCGAACCGGCTTCAATGCCCGGTCGTGTCGTTGTGCAATGGGATAAAGAAGATTGCGCGGACATGGGCATCATCAAAGTCGACCTACTCGGCCTTGGCATGATGGCCGTGCTCAAGGATTCGCTTGAACTTGTGCGCAAACATTACCCCGCGGAAGTCGATCTGGCGCACCTTCCGCAGGATGATCCGGCGGTTTATTCGACCTTGCAGAAGGCTGACACGATTGGCCTGTTCCAAGTCGAAAGCCGCGCACAGATGGCGTGCCTGCCGCGTCTGCAGCCGAAACGCTTCTACGACATCGTGGTACAGGTCGCGATCATTCGTCCGGGGCCGATTGTCGGGCAAATGGTCAATCCATTTTTGCAGCGGCGCCAGGGACGAGAAGAAGTCACTTACTCGCACCCTTCGCTCGAGCCTATTCTGGCGCGCACATTAGGTGTGCCGCTGTTTCAGGAGCAACTGCTGCGCATCGCGATGATCGCCGCGAACTTCTCCGGCGGCGAAGCCGAAGATTTGCGCCGCGCCATGGGTTTTAAGCGCTCGCAAGCGCGAATGCGCGAGATCGAAGCCAAGCTGCGCGCGGGCATGACTCAAAACGGAATCTCTCCGAAAGCGCAGGAGGAAATTATTCTCTCCATTACTTCATTTGCGCTCTACGGATTTCCCGAGTCGCACGCCGCCAGTTTTGCGCTGATCGCCTACGCCAGCGCTTTTTTGAAATGCCATTACCTAGCCGCATTTACCGCCGCTCTGCTAAACAATCAGCCGATGGGTTTCTATTCTCCGGCGACTATCACCAAAGACGCGCAACGCCATGGATTGAAAATTCTGCCCGTGGATGTGATGCGCTCGGAGTGGCTCTGCAGTTTAGAAGCAGTTGCCAGTAGCCAATTGACCGATAATGCTCTTGTCATTCCGACCCCCGAGCGCCAGCGAGGGGCGGAGGAATCTCTACCCTCGCAATCCCCTCCGGCCATGCGACTCGGCCTGCGCTATGTTCGCGGATTGAGGGAAGAAGCAGCCCAAGCCTTAATTCGCGAACGCACCCGCGCTCCGTTCAATTCGATTCACGATCTCACCCGCCGCGTTCCCGAACTGCGCAAGGATGAACTTACCACCCTCGCCGAGATTGGCGCCTTGAACGCAGTTGCCAACGAGACACAGAGATTCCTGCGCCCCTTGCTTGCGCTCCGGGCTCAGAATGACAAGGGTCCTACTGGCAACCGACAACCGGCAACTGGCAACCGCTTTACCCGCCGCGATGCTCTCTGGCAAGTCGAGCGTGCAGTGCGCCAATCCGGGCCGCTGCTGGAAAATTTGCCGGAACCCGATTCACCTTCACCGCTTCACCCCATGAATCATGAAGAGCGCCTCGTCGCCGACTTCCGGGGCATGGGCCTCACCGTGGGCCCGCACCCCATGTCTTATCGCCGCGAGTGGCTGAATGCCATGGGCATTCGCCGCGCTATTGAACTGCGGGATATTCCAAATGGCAAGCGGCTTCGCATTGGCGGTTGCGTCATCACTCGCCAGCGTCCCGGCACGGCAAAAGGCTTTGTTTTTCTCAGTCTGGAAGATGAAACCGGAGTGGCCAATGCGATTGTTACGCCCGACCTATTTCACAGCAATCGCCTGCTGATAACGTCGGAAAGGTTTCTAGCGGTCGAGGGAATTCTTCAGAATCTAGACAACGTGATCTCAGTCAAAGCGGAGCGAGTGCTACCGCTGTTCGTTACGAAAGTGGAAACCATCTCGCACGATTTTCACTGACACTGCCATCTAAGTATGAAGCCGACCAATCTTGCAGCCTCGTGACACGGCTTAAACTATTGTTCAGGCGAAGACTCTTCTCTGCCGTTCTCCGGCGGCGCCAGCGGCAGCCGCGCCGCTCTGCGCATCATGTCGCGCTCTTCGGGCGAGAACATCCCTCGAAAGCGGTTGGAATCTATAATCTGCTCACGTTGCCCCGGGGGCATCGCACTCAAATCGCGCACCGCAGTCGTCACCATGCGCCGTCGATCTGGCGGGAGTTGCTGCATTCGTCCGAACAAATCCCGCGCCTCTTGCTTTTGCCCAGGAGTCAGGTGCTCCCAGGTTTCCATCCGGTTCAGCACGCGCTGCTGCTGTTGCGGCGGAAGACTGTAAAAGTGCTGCAGGCGCTGCCGCAACAACTGTTGCTTTTCCGGAGGCAAACGGCGAAAACCGGCATCATTCTGCAAAGCGCGCTCACGCTCACCGGGAGACATTCCCTGATAATGCCGCAGCCAATCTCCAGCATGGCCCTGACCCCGCGGCCGATTCTGATTCTGCGCACCCGGATGCCCCTGCGCCCACTGGAAATTACCTCGTTGCGCCAGACAGGGAGAGGTCATGATGGTCGCCACAGCCAGCGTCGCTGTCGCGATGTACCCCCTCATGTTTTTCAACCGCATTCTCCCCGACCTCAGGTTTATAACTCCAACAACTCAACCGGCTCACTCCAGATTGTTACCCGTTACGGATTCGCTACCACATCATGCTGCACCTGCAAATCATCCAGAAGATCGAAATCCGCATACAGGTCGTGATTATTTTCCAGCGACTGCAGATCGCTCACTGCCGAGCCCGGCTCAGCCGACGCGGGAGTTTCCACCACCGCCACTACGTCCCGGCCCGGCTTGTACATTCCACCATCGTTGGTCAAGAACAAACCGATGCCAACCCCGATCAGCACCGTAAGCGCTGCGGCCAGCACCGGACGCCGAAGCCATGCCATCCAGCCAGCTTGAGGCTTGGCCATCTCCTCCCGCAGCCGCGCCTGCAAGCGCACATCAAAATATGGCGACGGCTCCGGCACCTTCCACTCGTCCAGCAGCGCCATGGTTTGCCGGAACTCTTCCAGCTTTCCGGTGCACACGCCGCATTCCGCCAGGTGACTACCTATCTCAGGCGTCACGTCCATTAGTCCCGATGCCAGATCCGGCATCACATCATGAATTTCTTCGCACTTCATAACCATTCCCCTATTTCTTCGCCACTACCGCCTCACCCAAATCAAAGCTTGCTAAATAAATTCTTTTAACTGTTCCCGCAAAGTCTCATACGCGCGAAACAACAACGATTTCGTCGCCGACTCGCTCAACTTCAACACCTCGGAAATCTGCTTGTAATCCATTTGCTGATACTTGTGCATGATCACAGCCTGCTTTTGCCGCTCCGGCAACGCTTCCACCTTGCTGCGAATCGCCAACATGCGTTCGCGCCGCAGCAAGGCTTGTTCCGCCGTGATTCTGCTGTCCGCCACATCCAGTGTGGTACCCGATTCCTCGTCCGGCTCGTCCAGGCTGACTTGAACCTCGGGACGCTCGTGCCGCGTATCGCGCGCGTGATTTACCGCCAGATTGGTCGCGATCCGATACAGCCAGGTCGTAAACTTGGCACTGGCTTCATAACTTTCGCGCGAGCGGTACACACGCAGAAAAACCTCCTGCGCCAAGTCCTCGGCTGCCGCCGTGTTGCGCGCCATTCTGTACATGAAGCTCACCAGCGGCCTGCGGTACTTCTGCACCAGGTAATCGAACGCAGACTGATCCCCCGCCTTAACCCGCAGCATAACCTCGGCGTCGGTGTACCCCTCGGCCCCGGCAAGAGCTGCGTGCATACCTGTTGGGCGCGGTCCCAGCGCGGCCATCAGGACGCCCCCTTCCATGGCGGCAGTACTCACACTGTTTCGAACCCCGTTGCGAGGAGAAAGTTGCTCCTTTTCCGATTCGGTGGAAAAGCCGGAAACCTCAGCCGATGAGGAACTTACAGTGGATCGCTGTGGTTTGAACTCTTCCGGCATGGGGTGTTACTTCAGCACGACGTCGCTATAATTGTGAAAGGTCCTTGAGCCGCATTCGCAGATAGGCTACCACGGCGCATCGCATCATCCAAGGCTCGCCGCCTTGTGGCCCCCTAGATCGTTCCGCGAAGCCTCATCGGCATAATCGAAATGCTACCCTGCCGACTCGGGCTGGGAACGTGATCTAAAGGCGAGAAGCGCCTTTCACCTTGTTAGCCCAACCTCATATTTTGCCGAGAATGCTAAAGCTGGCACTTACAAAATCGACGATCCCATCGGCCCGAACTGCACCGGAGATGGGACGTGCCGTATTCTCGGCGACGCTCTCTTGCAGAGAGTAGCGGTTGTTTCCAATAAGTTGCCTGGAAGAGACGATGAGAACAATCGCATCAGCTGAAGTGGATCCGAACCCCGGCAATGAGCCGGAATTTCATCTGCCGCTGGACGACCCATTCCAGCCATCTGGAAGTCCCTTTTCCGCGGCTTTTCTACCGCCAAATCACGCGCCCAACAAAGGATTTGACGCTTCCCTAAACTAGACAGATAATCGTTCGCGTCGTTCGTTAAGGAGCGCCGCCTGAAGTGCCTTTTCCACTGCCGCGGAACACCGCATTTTTTGGCCCGGGTTGCATCTAAGGGTCTTTGCGGGATTCTGCGCGTGCGTTGCGCTGTAGTGTTTCTGTTCGCGGTTTCATCCGGCGCCCAAACATTCACCATTTCTCCGCCCTCTCTCGGCTTCGGATCTCAAACCGTTGGGACCTTCACACAAAATACGGTCACCTTGCTCAACACCGGCAACACCGCTTTCACCCTCAACGGCTTCACGCTCAGCCCTTCCGAGTTTCAGCTCGTAAATGGATACGCTCCCGCGGTATTGCAGCCCAACCGCGCCATGTATTTCACCATCAAGTTTGCTCCCGATAAGGCGCAACTCTTCGGCGGTCAGTTGACCCTTAACATCCAGGGCGTCAGCCCGCAGATTGTTCCGCTTGCCGGTACGGGAACTAGCACCAGCGCGATCGCATCGCTTAGCGCTTCCGCGATGAATTTCGGCAGCGTCGCCCAGGGAAGCATGAGCGCCTCGCAAACGCTAACCGTCACGAACACCGGCAGTGCATCTTTCAAAATACTCACCGCGAACGCCGATCCTCCCTTTCTAATAAGCGGCTTCAGCTCTTCCATCACAGTGAAGCCCGGCACCGCCACAAATCTGCAGATCTCCCTGTGGGGATCATCCGTGGGTGCATTTCCCGGAGAAGTCACGCTTTCATTCGACGTCTTGCCCGTGCAAGCGGTAAGCCTGAATGGCACCGTGGGCTCATCGAGCGGTTTCTCCGTCACGAGTTTCCCCACGTTACCGTCGGCCAGCACCGGCGCTCCGTATCTGGCCAATCTGCTGGCCACGAGCGGAATTCCACCCTACTCGTGGAATCTGTCAGGCTCCTCTTTGCCTCCCGGCCTTACGCTTACAAGCGCGGGCGGCGTTACGGGAAACATTTCTCCTTCGCAGGCGGTCGGCAACTACGCTTTTTCGGTGCAGGTGAGCGACTCCAGTTCCCCAGTGAAAACCGCCACGGCGTCACTCGTTCTTCCTGTAGCAACGGTTCCGCCTTTGCCAGATTGCAACAACATCGTTTATCCAAACCAGTCCACTCCGCTGATTCCGCTAAACGACCTTGGAACTGGCAACTATCTTGGCGAAGAGGGAGGGCTCTATCCGAACGGAAGCAATATGCGCCCGGCCGCTCAAGATGCCTCAGGAGTGCAGATTGCCAAGGCGATCGCACCGCTGGATGCAAACGGCGATCCGGACCCGAACGGCGAGTATGTTTTGATCTCGATCGGCAATTCGGAGGCTCAGCAGGAGTTTCTGCAGTTCTTCGTCGATGCCTCCGCCGATCCGGCAACCAACCCACACTTGGTGATCGTCAATGGCGCGCAGGATGCACTCGTAGCCTCCGATTGGGCAAATGTGACAACGGGCGCATGGTCCACGCTGATCAACACAATTCTCCCGCAGGCAGGCGTCACTGCGCACCAGGTCGTCGCCGCATGGATCAAGGATTTTGATACGCCCAGCGGCTCGTTTCCGGCCAATGAAGCGGCCACGCAGGCGGATCTTGAAAGCATCGCTCAGAATTTGCATACGCTATTTCCCAATATCAAGCTCGCGTATTATGCGTCACGCATTTACGGCGGCTACGACAACGATTCGAGCGGCAGCACGCAGGAAGGCGAGCCCAACTCTTATGAGACCGGATTTCCCATCAAATGGGCCGTTCAAGACCAGATCGATGGCCTCCCTTCGCTGAACTTCAATTCCTCGGAAGGCCCTGTGATGTCGCCGTGGCTTTCCTGGGAAGCGTACGACTGGGCCAATGGAATGTTGCCGCGCAGCGATGGGCTAGTGTGGACCTGTCAGGATTTTATTGACGGCGGTCATCCCAGCGCGCCCTTCGGAAGAGAAAAAGACGCGAACCTGTTTCTCGGCTTTCTGAAGACCGATGATTCGACGCGCCCATGGTTCCTTGATCCAGCGAAAGTCGTTCTACTTTCCAGCAACAATCTTAATTTCGGCAATCAGGCAGTCGGTACAACCAGTCCGGCGCAAACCGTTACCCTAACGAACAATCAGGCAGTCCCGCTGAACTTATCGAGCGTTGTCCCTTCGGGCGACTTCGCGGAAACAAACAGCTGCGGCCCAGCGGTAGTGGCAGGTGGATCCTGCGTGATCTCAATCACCTTCGCTCCTTCTCTTAGCGGGTCTGTTAGTGGAGTCGTCACGGTAGCAGACGATGCGGCAAATTCTCCGCAGCTCATTCAGCTATCGGGCAGCGGCTCGTATCCACTCACCGTCAGCCCGAGTACAGTTTCGTTTGGAACAGTCGCGGTGGGAAAGTCGAGCAATCCGAAAACGTTGACCCTCGCCAACCACTTGGTTCAATCCCTCACGCTCAACTTCGCCGCCAGTGGTGAGTTCTCGGCGGTAGGAAGCGGGAGCAATCCCTGCAGCAGCACGTTGCACGCCAACTCAAAGTGCACGTTGAGCGCAACCTTTACTCCAACTACCAACGGCGCCATTCAGGGCGCAGTCACACTTGGCTACAATGGAGCATTCAGCCCGCAACTGGTAGCCCTTTCGGGCACCGGATCCGGGGGGTCTTCGCCGCCGTTAACTTTCTCTCCTTCCAGCGGAGCCTTTGGCAACGTCGTCGTAGGAACCGCGAGCAGCAAAGTAAAAGTGAAAGTCACCAACGCCAGCACTGCTGCGATAAGCATATCGACCTACGCAGCCAGCGGCGACTTTAGCGCAACCGCAGGTTCACCTGCGTGCAGCGGCAATCTGAATGCCGGATCAAGCTGCAACATTCTTCTTACATTCAGCCCCTCTGCGCCGGGAACGACAACCGGCGCATTAACAATCAATGACAACTCCGCCGTCACTCCGCAAGCAATGAAGCTGAGCGGAACGGCAATCTTGCCAGTCACCATCTCGCCCGCCAGCCTGACGTTTTCCCCCCAGTCGGCTGGAACTACTAGTCCGGCGCAAGTGGTGACGATTACGAACAATCAAAGCGCAGCCGTCACGCTGAGCACGCCACAAATCAGTGGAGACTACCTGACGGTGACTGCGGGCACGAATCCCTGTGGAACCAGCCTGCCCGCGATAACCAGTTGCACGATCGGCGTCGAGTTCAGCCCCACTATAACGGGCGCCATCAACGGCGACCTCACAATCGGCTACAACGCGAGTTTCAGTCCCCAGGAAGTCGCACTCAGCGGAAATGCGCAATAATCTGCAAATTACTGATTCAGTAAAAAGCTCTATCGGGTCGATGCGTTACTTCTTGGCTAACAAACCTTTTTCTCTAGGGATGAGTCGATTCTCTCCTTGACTTCGAAGTGCTTTTCACTTAACGTCACCCAACGTTTTTTCCTCCCCCAAACTGTTCATCTGCGGTTAAGGAGCACAGTGGATCGAGTTACAACAGGCATTGTGTCGGCGGCGTGTCACTTTCCGCAGCAGCGACGATCTGCGCGTGAATTATTTGCCGAAGAAGGACTGGGGTTATCGCCTGATACGGCGGCTCGCCTGGGCATCGAAGAGGTTCCCCTTTGCACCGGACACCAGGGATCCGAGCTTGCCGTTGCCGCCTCGTTGGAAGCGCTGGCGCGAGCCAATGTCTCGGGGGCGGACGTGGATGTCGTGGTTGACTACACGATCTGGCCACAAAAGTGGATGGTTCCGGTCTGGAATATGAGCGGCGAAGTGCAAAAAGCCGTCGGCGCCGAGAAGGCGTTCACCGTGGGCTTTAGCGGAGGCGGCGCCACAAACTTCCTGGTCGCGATCAACTTTGCCGCCGCGATGCTCGAGGCCGATGAGAAGATGAAATACGCTCTCCTCGTCGCCGGAGACGTGACGATCCCCGGAAACCGCGTGCTCAATCCCGAAGACCCGGTCAGTATCATGGGAGATGGCGGAAGCGCTGTCCTTCTGCAGCGCGACGCAGGTCGCGCAGTTCTCGGCACGGAGTTGCTATCCAACGGCGCTAATCACGACGCGTATTACATCCCCGGCGGATGTCTGGTAAATCCTGAAGATCCTGCACTGTATCGCATGGTTCTCGACAAATCCCGCTATAATGGTGCGCCCAAAGCATCGGCCATGTTAGACCAGGCGCGCAGAGTGCTGGATCAAGCCGGCTTAAAACTCGAAGACGTAAAGTATGTTGTCTATCCAAACATTTCGGCTGAAGATCAGAAGGCTTTTCGGGAAGCTTTCGGGTTAAGCCCGCGGCAGATTTGCACATCGAACCTGAAAACCCACGGTCACGTGCAGGGAAATGACTTGGTCTTGAACTATCTTTCCTTGGCCGAAGGGGACGTGCGCGAGGGAGATTACATCTTGATGTGCTCGCACGGGATGGGTTTCCTGGCAGGCGTAAGCCTGATTCGCATTTAGCGTTAGTCGCTGCTTGGGGGAGCAAATGTTCGCGAAGATTGGCATTCTTGAGGCGGCCTACTACCTGCCGCCGAAAAGAAAGCCTTTGACGGAAATTTTCCGCGACGAAAAGACGCCAGAAACTGCACTCGCCGCCAACGTCGACTTCCAGCGCGACATTGGAATCGAAGCTGTTCACGTGGCGGGAGAAGAGTCGGCATCGAGCGTCGCGCTCAAGGCCTGCCGCCGCGTCATAGAAAAGTCCGGCATCGATCCAAAAGAGATCGATCTCATCATGGGTTTCACCAGTATTCCTGAAGACTACATCGCTCCCACCTGGAGTGCCGCGGGATATATACAAAAAGAGATCGGCGCTGCGCGCGCGTTTGCCACAGCAATTAACACCGGCGGATGCGCCAGCTATCAGCAGACCCTGAAGTCGGTATGTTCGTTGATGACCACCAATCCGAAAATTAATCTCGCGCTGCTATTCGCTGGCGACAAAGTTCCGGCGCTCAATCATAATTACTATCCGATCACCGTGGTCTGCGATGGCGGCGGCGCCGTGCTTCTGAAAAAGAATCATGACCGCCGTCAGATTCTGTCCGTCGACGTGATCACTGCCGGCAAGCTGCACGACGTTTGGTGGGTACCGGGGTTTCCCAATCGCGATCCCAACAACGCCAAAGACCATAGCTGGATGCACGTGGCCGGCGACATTGGCCGGTTCAATACGGAGGTGATTCCGACCAATCTCTTCATGTTCCGCAAAGTCATTCGTGGCGCGCTGCAGCGGGCAGGCAAGAAATCTGCCGACGTGAAATATTACATTTATCCGACGTTCTCCAGTTGGGACCAGCGGGCGTTTTGCCGCGCCTTCACGATTCCTCCGGACAAGGTTTTCATGGACGGCCTGCAGCGGCACGGGCATCTGCAGGAAACTGACATGGTGATCGATTACGTGGATGCGCTCGACGAGGGGCACATCCACGAAGGCGACCTTGTGATGCTGGTAACCAACGGCGCCGGGTTCTCCTGGGGAGCCGCGCTGGTGCAGCACTAGAGCGAATAACTAACGAGTCACTAATATGACGGCCAACGGCTCAGGGCGTACGTTCGATGTTGCGATATTAGGAGGCGGACTCTCCGGCTCCCTGCTAGGCGCGATCCTGGCCAAGCAAGGAGTCAGCGTCGTCATCATTGAAGAAGATGTCCATCCTCGCTTTGCCGTCGGCGAATCGACTACGCCCCACACTTCTCTTCTAATCTCACTGCTGGCCGAGCGCCTCGGCATGCCGGAGATCGAGCACATCGCCTATCCCGAGCGGCTTCCCAAGCATGTCTGCACCACCTCTGGTCTGAAGCGATTTTTTGGATTCGTTTACCAGCGTCCCGGCCAGCCGTACGACCCCCGCGAAGGGTTTCAAATCGGCACGAATTCAAAGGACGAAAATCACTGGTTCCGGCAGGACATCGACGCCTACCTGTTTCATCTTGCCGTGAAGTATGGCGCCGTGCCGATGCAGAAGACGCAAGTCAAATCAGTCGATATCGGCGAGCAAGGGGCGACAATCGAGACAAGCAACGGCCGGCTCCACGCGAGATACGTAGTCGATGGAACCGGCTACAGAAGCGTCCTGGCGCAGCGATTCCGCTTGCGCGAAACGCCGACTCATCTCAAGCATCATTCACGCACCATGTTCACGCACATGGTGACCGTCCCTTCGTTCCAGCAAGAGCAGAACACCATGCCGCTGGCGTGGAGCCTCTGTACGCTTCACCACTGCTTCGAGCGCGGCTGGTTCTGGGTGATCCCTTTCAACAATCACCCGGGATCGACCAATCCATTGGTCAGCGTGGGCTTGACGATTGACCCGCGGCGTTATCCCCGATCCGGGCCTCCTGAGAAGGAATTCCAGGAATTCCTGCAAAAGTTCCCCAGCGTCGCCGAGCAATTCGCCGATGCGCGCGCGGTTCGTCCCTGGGTTTCGACGGGACGATTGCAATATTCGTCCAAGCAGTGCACGGGCTATCGCTACTGCCTGATGTCGCACGCCGCCGGCTTTGTCGATCCGCTATTTTCCCGCGGCATGGTCAACACCGTGGAAATCATCTCCGCGCTCCTCGATCCGCTGCTGAATTCTCTAGCCACGGATAGTTTCGACGAGCAAGCCTACAAACACATCGATCGCCTGCAGCAGCGTGTTCTCGACTACAATGACAATCTCGTGAACGGCTCGTTCATCTCCTGGACGGATTTCGATTTGTGGAATGCTTGGCTGCGAGTGTGGTCGCTGGGCACCATTCTGGCCGAGTTCCGGCTGATGAATGCGTTGAACGACTACACGCGCACTCGGGATGAAAAATGTTTGGCGAGCGAAGCGAAAGATCCAATCTTCTCCGACTTCGAGGATCCGGATTACGGACCATTCTTCAGGCAATCGGTCGAATGGATTGAAGCCTTCGAGGCGGGGAATCTCTCGGCGCAAGAGACTTCGAAGCGTATCTTCGATCACACCGGCGACTTCGAATTTCCCGTGAACATTACGCGAGAGGCGTTTGAGCGGGCTGGCTGGTTGAAGCCGGGCCAGCGCATGAGTGACGGCAATGTGCAACTGGTGCGTCGCAGCTACCGCTGGGCGCTGACTAATCCGTACACTCGCGACCTTTTTGGCAGGTTTGAAACCTTGTGCAGGTGGGCGCAGCATCGGCCTGATCCGCATCTGGTCAAAGCAGTGCCAGAACAGCAACAGCAAACCGGGACAACAAAAGAAATTGAACGACACTAGGAGAATTGTTTATGAGCGAAACGATCGAATCCGCCCGGCAGTCCGTGCGGGAGTTCGTCATGGAGTCGGCGCAGACCAAGGGCGTTGTGAGCGTGACCGACGAGGAGTCACTGGTGGAAAACGGCGTAATGGATTCGCTCGAATTCTTCCGGCTGGTGGGCTTCCTGGAAGATAACCTGTCGATCATCGTCGACGACAAAGACGTCCAGCTCGAAAATTTTCAAAGCATCGCCGCGATCCTGCGCTACGTCGGATCGAAGTTGGATGTGAAAGAGCCAGCGCTGGCGTAGGTACCGCGCACAGAAGCTCGCAACAGTCTGCTTCCGCGGACTGTTGGCTGGGCTATGTGCGCAGCCAACGCGGCTGCAGTAGCCAGGAGTTTCCCGATGACGGTGGCTTCACCGCGTAGCTCAAGCTTCACTCTGGGTGAGGATGCAACCTCGGCGGCATCCCCTCCGCACTCCATCGAGAAAGTCGAGCCGCTCTCGTTTTCGCAACAGCAGATGTGGTATGTCTGCCATTTTCAATCTGCAACCGTCGCCTACAACCAGCCGCTAGCCTGGAGGCTTCACGGTCGGCTTGACGCCAGAGCCCTTGAGCAGAGCCTCAACTCAATCATCAGCCGCCACGAGTCCCTGCGCACAACTTTCAGTCTGCGCGAAGGGAATCCCGTCCAGGTCATCCATCGCGAACTTCCCCTTATGCTCAGAGCCGTTGATGTTCGAGCCGAAACCGAGCCGGAGCAGCGAACTCGCGAATTAGTCCTTGAAGAGGCAAGCTACCCCTTCGATCTCGCCAACGAAATACTTCTGCGCGGCGCTCTGCTGCAAACTGGCGACGAAGACTACGTCTTCATCCTGACCATCCATCATCTTGTTTGCGATGGCTGGTCCATGGGCATTTTGCTCCGCGAACTAGCGCCTCTTTATCGAGCCGCTGTTCTGGGCAGTACGCCGGTTCTTCCAGCAGTCCAACTGCAGTATTCCGATTTCGTCGTCTGGCAACGCGAACAGCTGCAGGGACAAAAGCTGGAAGAACAACTCGCCTATTGGAAAGAGCGACTGGAAAAAACTTTCATGGCGGAAATTCCCACGGACTGGCCAATATCCCCTACCCCCACATTTCGCGGGGCGAATCAGCCGTTCGCCTTGCCCAAAGAGCTCTCGACAGCCTTCAAAGCATTGTGTGCCGGAGAAGGCGTGTTTCTGTTCATGGGCCTGCTGGCCGTCCTCCAGTTGTTGCTCTGTCGATACACAGGTGAGACTGACATCGTAGTAGGTGCTCCGGTCGCGGCGCGGAAGCGTAGCAAACTGCAAGGCTCAATCGGGCTTTTTCTAAACCTCGTCGCCCTGCGCACAGATTTCTCAGGCGATCCAAGTTTTCGTGAGCTGCTGAAGCAAGTCTGTGGCGTCGTCATGGGAGCGTACCAGCATCAGGATGCTCCCTTCGAACGGGTAGTCGAGGAAGTTCACCCGCCGCGCACTTCGGGGCGCAACCCGCTCTTCCAGGTAACTCTCGATCAAGTCGATCCGAAATGGATCGCTCTCGACCTGGAAGGAGTTAGCGCCGACTGGTTTTCGGTTGACAACAAAACTTCGAAGTTCGATTTAACGCTGGCATGGTTTGATTCCCCAAACGGCCTTCGCGGATGGCTGGAATACAACACCGATCTCTTCGACGAGGTGACGATTACCCGGTTGCAGGGTCACTATCGCACTCTGGTTGAAAGTGTGATCGCGAATCCGGATCAACCGGTTTCACGAGTATCATTGCTTACCGCAGCCGAACGCCGGCAGAGGCTCGTCGAGTGGAATCAGACGCAGGCAGACTATCCCGACTCATGCATTCACGAGCTTTTCGAACTTCAGTCGCTGCAAACACCGCACGCAATCGCAGTTGAAACAGATAGCTCGCAAATCACCTATCTGGAGCTGAATCAGCATGCAAACCAGCTCGCACATCATCTGGCTCGTGTCGGCGTAAGCCGCGGGTCACTCGTGGGAGTCTGCCTGGGACGCAGTATCGATCTGATGGTGGCGCTATTGGCGATCCTGAAGTCCGGAGCAGCCTATGTTCCGCTCGATCCCGCATATCCATCGCAACGCCTAGCCTTCATGTTGGAAGACTCGGGCGCGAAGGCAGTGGTAACGAAGGCGAACCTCGCTGGAGCGTTGCCAGCAAACAGAGCGTTGTTCGTCTGCCTCGATCTCGAACGCGAACGCCTCGCTGAAGAGAGTTGTGAGAACCCTGCCCTACAGTCTTCGCCAGACGATACCGCCTATGTAATCTACACCTCAGGCTCCACGGGCCAGCCGAAAGGAGTTCTCGGATTGCACCGCGGCGCCGTGAATCGCTTCGCCTGGATGTGGAAGGCATATCCTTTTGAACCCGGTGAAGTGGCCTGCGCCAAGACTTCGCCGAATTTTGTTGACTCGATATGGGAGTTATTCGGCCCGCTGCTCGCCGGAGTCAAAACTGCCTTCATTCCAGAAGAAGTAGCGAAGTCACCTCACGACCTGGTAACGGCGCTGGCCGAACATCGAGTCACGCGGCTCGTATTGGTTCCCTCTCTGCTGAGTGCGATGCTTGACTCGGAGCCGGATATCGCCCACCGTCTTCCCAATCTGAAGTTCTGGATCAGCAGCGGCGAGGCGCTCAACCTGAATCTCATTGGCCGTCTCCGCGAAATGGCGCCTGGCCGTGTTCTGCTGAATCTGTATGGCTCTTCGGAAGCCTCCGCCGATGTCACCTGCTATGACATCCGGGAAATGCCGAACGATGGCCCGGTCTTAATAGGAAAGCCGATCGCCAACACAGAAATCTACATCCTTGATAAACATCTGCACCCGGTGCCAATCGGCGTCGCAGGCCAACTATGCGTGAGCGGAGCGGGATTGGCGTCCGGCTATCTAAACAGGCCGGGGTTGTCTGCCGAAAAGTTCATTGCTGATCCCTTCAGTGTCGATCCATTCGGCGTTAATCCATTGCGACGCTTGTACTTGACCGGCGATCTGGCACGCTATCGAAGCGATGGAAATATCGAACTCCTCGGCCGCATCGATCGCCAGGTAAAAATTCGCGGAATCCGCGTAGAACCAGAAGAAGTCGAGGAGGCACTTCGCCAGCATCCTTCCGTGGCGCAAGCTGTAGTAGTGCCAAGAAACGTCACAGCCAGCGAAACAAAGCTGGTCGCGTACATCGTTCAAAAGGCTCCCCCGCGAGAGCACAACTTCGTGCAACTTTTGCGTCAATACGCCAGCGAACAAATGCCCGGACCCATGATCCCGTCGGCCTTCGTTGTTCTGCCCGACTTGCCGCTCTTACTCAATGGAAAAATCGATCGTCATAGCCTGCCTGAACCAGACTCGCCGACTAACACTGCGGGTCTGGCTGAACCGTCTAATTCCACCGAGCGTTGCATCCTACAGATCTGGCGCGAAGTTCTACAGATCGAGAGCGTAGGAACTCACGAAAACTTTTTCGATCTGGGCGGTCACTCTCTCCTGCTAACAGCCGTGCAAAACAAGTTGTCGAAAGTCTTCAATCGACAAATCGTGAGCATCGATCTGTATCGGTACCCGACGATAAGCTCGCTGGCAAAACGTCTTGACGATCACGCACTCGAATCGCGGCCTTTGGGTTTGGTCCAAGAGTGTGCACAAAAGCAGAGAGACGCTCGACGTCGAAAACGGCCAACCGTTGCACTGAGGGTGGAATGACTTCTCTTCAAAACTCCACTCCGTCTGACGGTATCGCGATCATCGGAATGAGCGGACGATTTCCTGGAGCCCGCACTGTCTCCGAGTTCTGGAGCAATCTGAAGAACGGCGTCGAGTCGATCAACTTCTTTTCCGATCCGGAGCCTGCCGCTCATCAACCAGCAGTCTCGCCCGCACGAGATCCAAATTTCGTGAGCGCCGCAGGCGTTCTCGATGAAATTGAGAATTTCGATGCGCCATTCTTCGGATTTAATCCCGTGGAGGCCGCGACTCTCGACCCGCAACAGCGCGTGCTACTCGAATGTGCATGGCAAGCCATGGAAGATGCAGGTTATGATCTGGCCGCTGTACATGCATCGGTTGGCGTATACGCCGGCTGCGCGATGAGTACATATCTCTTCGGCATTCTTTCCAATCCCGAGCACCGCAAACGCGCCGGTGACTTCAGCGTGTTTACCGGAAACGACAAGGATTTTCTGTCCACCCGCATTTCCTACAAGCTCAATCTAAGAGGGCCCAGCGTAACGGTGCAAACCGCTTGCTCAACGTCGCTGGTCGCCATCGCGATGGCCTGTGACAGCCTGTTAGCCCATCAATGCGACATGGCCTTGGCAGGAGGCGTTGCCATTCGTGTTCCGCAGGATGCCGGATACCTCTATCAGGAAGGCCAGATTTTTTCTCGCGATGGCCACACGCGCTCATTCGACGAGGAAGCGAACGGCACAGTTTTCACAAACGGCGCAGGACTCGTAGTTCTGAAGAGATTAGACGATGCCATTGTGGATCGCGATTGCATTCGAGCGGTGATCAAAGGAGCCGCCATTAATAATGATGGCTCGCTGAAAGCGGGCTACGCCGCTCCCAGCCTGGATGCGCAAGCCGAAGTTGTCGCTATGGCTCACGCGCTGGCCGGAATCGATCCGCGGACCATCGGCTCTGTTGAAGCGCACGGGACGGCCACGCCCATGGGCGATTCCATTGAAATCGCGGCCCTGACAAAAGCTTTTCGAGCGCACACAAAAGAGAATAGTTTCTGCGCGCTCGGTTCTGTGAAATCGAATGTCGGACATATGGACACAGCGTCAGGAGTCGGCGCGCTGATCAAAGCGGTTCTTTCTTTGCAGCACCGAGTCATCCCTCCAAGTATCAATTTCCAGCGTCCAAATCCGGCAATCGATTTTCGAAACAGTCCTTTTTACGTAAACACTCAGCTTCGTGAATGGCCTTCTGGCTCGGCACCACGCCGGGCGGGTGTCCACTCCTTCGGTATCGGTGGAACGAATGCGCACATTATTCTTGAAGAAGCACCGGCGCCGGAGGTCTCTACCTCGCTTCGATCGCACCATTTGGTGGTGCTCTCAGCCCGTACCAAGTCTGCACTTCAAGCGGCCGCTACAAGTTTGGCATCTCATCTTCAACAGCAGCCGCACCCGAACATAGCCGATGTTGCCTACACCTGCCATATTGGACGGAGAGAATTCGCGCACCGCCAGATACTGGTTTGCAGGAATCGCGGAGACGCAATTGCTGCGTTGGAAACGGCAGACACTCGCAGATTGCAAACAGGCACGAAAACGCCGGCGGAATGCTCGGTAGCGTTTGTGTTTCCTGAAAGCGGCGAGTATGTGAATGCAGCCAAGGAGCTTTACAGCTCCGAACCGGCATTTCGCAACCACGTAGACGATTGCTTGAAAATGCTGGAGCCTCGACAGGCAGCTAACCTACGCCTCCTCTACTCGAGCGAAAACGCGAACCCGAGTCAGCTTTCAATAGGGGAAGACGTTGCTGAAGTGTCGTTGTTTGTTTTCGAATATGCTCTCGCTCAACTGTGGATGGAATGGGGCGCGAATCCGCAGGCGATGATGGGACAAGGTATTGGTGAATACGTAGCCGCCTGCCTCGCTGAAGTGTTCTCCGTGGAAGACGCTTTGACATTTCTAGCCGAGCGGAACGGGACCAATGGCTCGAAGTTTGCGCGGATATCTCTACGCTCGCCCAAGATACCTCTCGTTTCCAGTGCCACCGGCACGTGGAGTACCGCGACGGAGGCAGTCAATCCCGCTTATTGGCGTCAGCAACTTCGTGTGGGCAAACGGCTGGCAGAAGGAGTTGCATGTTTGTCGGCTGCTTCGAACCGAATTCTGCTGGAAGTCGGCCCCTGCGACTCTATTCAGAATGTTGCCCAATGTTGTCCGAAAAACTTCAAGAATGCTTCGATACTCAGTTCATTGCCCGGCTCGAATGACTCCGCATCCACGACAGAAGCGATGCTCAACGCTCTCGGGAGATTGTGGCTGGCAGGCGCAACCATCGACTGGAAGGGGTTCTGGCGTCACGAAAGGCGTAGCCGGGTTCCTCTGCCTGCCTACGCTTTCGATCGCAAACGACACTGGGTGGAAGCCCATGCAACGCCAGCCTCGGCGGAGAATTTCCCTGCAACGGCTCCACAAAATCTCGCCGCACCTTTTGCTGAGAAGTCTGCGATTTCGGACAGCGCGTTATGCTGCGCGACGAAAGCCACACAACCGCCCCTGAGGAACAACTCGAACTCCGGATCGACCGATGGCATCGAAGCGGGCGTTGCGCAGATTTGGCAGCGGCTTCTCGGAGTGGAACATGTTGGCGCCTACGATAATTTCTTCGCGTTGGGTGGGCATTCCATGCTCGGCGCCCAACTGCTGGCCGCATTGCGTTCCGCCTTTCAAGTGGAGATTCCTTTGCCAAGTTTGTTTGAGGTCCCCACCGTGGCGGGCATGGCGGAACGTATCCGCGCTCTGCACTAACTTAAGGCGATTTTTCCACCGCACTCGCTCGCAACCATTCAATCGTCCAGGCCGCCGCTTGCGCACGCCACTCCGGGCGGCGCAAGCTGTGATTCGAGTCGGGCAATTCGCGGCACTGCACTCTTCTTGACGAAAGTAACCGCCGCCACCTCGGAGAGATCGAAGCGGCATGTTTGAACGCCCGCGATCCCGTATCTCGCCCGCTTAAAATCAAGAGAATTTTCCCATCGAACTTTTCCAGGCTCTCCACCAGTCGCTTCGAGAGATCGGGTACGCGATAAGAACTATATGCTCGGTTGACCGCCGCATTCTGATGCGGCGAAGAAAAATCGCGGCCACCCGCAGATTCAAATCCATTGTCCACCCCAGCAGCCGCGCCTTCCGCCCCCGATTTTTTGAGACTTGTGATCTGTTCCGCCACGCGGCGAATCTTTTCCCAGCCATTCGATCCATATTGACTCAGCTTCGATAGCGCCTTCACCTGAGTGTCGTAGGTCCAAGGGTTCACCATCGCGATGCCGGCGATCCGCGGATCGCGTGCCGCATACAAAACGGAATCGGCCGCTCCCCCGCACAATCCCCACAAAACCACACGCTCTAAACCCGGCATGTTAGCCATGAACGCATCCACGGCGCTGCCAATATCCTCGGACGTTTCCTCGAGCGTTCCCATCTCTCCCTCGCAATCCCCGGTTCCGCGAAAATCGAAGCGCATCACGGGAATCCTCGCCTCCGCCCAAGCCCGCGCCAGCAGAACGAACAAACGATGCCTCCCCGCGCGCAACGCCGGCCGGCCAGTAACGATCAGCACGCCACACGCTGAGGCTTGCGCAGGTCGATGAAGAATTCCGTAGAGCCGATCCTCGCTGCACAAGAAGCTCACCGGAATTTCCTGGCTCGTAACTCCTTCTCGAGTCATTTTGTTTTGTTAATTGTTTTTCTGGAAAGTCTTCTCGGCAGCGGTTTCCGCATCCCGTAAAGTTGCCGCGAACCACTTTGCCAGTGGCGCTGGATCGGTGCCGTGCGGAAAAAGCCAGAAAGGTCCCGACGCCATCATGGTCGTAGTCACTCGAACCCCATTCCTATTCCAGTCTTCGACTACACGCCGACTTTCGGCCGGAAGGTTGCGCGCATCGCTGAATTCCACCCAATGAATCGGCGCAGACGCATTTTTTCCGAACACGCCAATTTCCAGCCGGTCAACCGCGCGGATGAGCGCCGGAGCCAAGCCATAACCCGCCACCTCGATCTTCTCCTCATCGCGCAGCAGTCTGCGCTGTTCAGGACTAGTCAGCCGATCCGCAACCAGCGTATCCGCTTCATCCAGATTCATTCGAAAAAACTGGGTCAGCATGTTCCTCCCGGTCACAACCGGCTGCCACAAAATAATCCGTTCGAAGTCCAGGCGTGAGTAAGCCGCGAAGTCCGTCGCCAATAGCGCTCCTAATCGCAGACCCCACAAGCTCAAGCGATCTCGCCCCTGAGCTTGCAGCCATTGCACAGCGGCCACAAGATCATCCCGCCAAATCTCCCATCTCGCATCGCTGAAATCGCCGCTGCTGTCGCCACAACCGTACAAATCTACGGTCAAAACTCCAAACCCCGCAGCGGCCAGATCACGTGCACAAGCCGCAATCACGGTTCGTGATGCAAACATCTCCCCGGCGAACGGGTGCACATAGAGAATGTCTCCGAAGTCGGGTTCAGCCTCCGCCGGGGCATAGTACATGGCAAACAGATTTCCGGCTGCTCCACGAAGAAAGAAACTGATTGGCGTTTCCATGTTCCGCCACACCCTGGGGCGAAGTCCGCTCGGAGTCTACCATCGTAGCTGTCCAAATGACACTTCAGCCGATGGCTCCCGGGCCACAAACATCTATGCAATTATCTGCACATTGACAGCGGAACTCCTCAGAGATAAAGTTCTCCGCACACTTCGGGCATCAAGCTCGAAAGTAGCGTCCCGAGCGGCATTTCGGGAACCCAGAAGGAGACCAAGATGGCAAGAATCAATGAGGACGCCGCAACTTTGTCCGCGATCGGGCGAGTCTGTGGGCTTTGCGTGCTTCTTTCGCTCGCCGCATTTTGGTTCCGACCCGTCGTCGCGGACGCCCAGGAGGTTCCTTCTCAAACCAATTGGCTCCAATACCGCTTCGACGCGCAACACAACGGAGTGAATCCATTTGAAACAATCCTCAGCCCGACCACAGTCGGCGGCCTCACCCTAAAGTGGACCTTCACCGCCAACGCTGGTTTCTACGGGTCACCCACAGTCGTGAACGGAGTCATGTATGTTGGTAGCGACGACTTCAATTTCTACGCCTTGAATGCAAGCACGGGAAAACAACTGTGGGCCTACACCACAGGCGGCGTCGCTCGCTCCTCGGCGGCCGTTGTAAACGGGGTGGTTTATTTTGGCTCGGACGATCTCCACCTGTACGCGGCAAACGCCAAGACCGGCGCCAATGTCTGGACTTTTACCGCGGGCGACGGATTTTATTCTTCACCCAACGTTGTGAACGGAATCGTGTACGCGGGCTCCGAAGATAACAACGTATATGCCGTGAATGCGACCACCGGCGCCAAGGTCTGGAGCTTCGCCACGGGCAATTCGGTCAAGTATTCATCACCCGCCGTTGTGAATGGGGTCGTCTACATCGGGTCGTGGGATCACAACCTTTACGCGCTGAATGCAGCCACAGGAGCCAAAATTTGGAGCTTCCCGACTGGCTCCATGATCGAATCATCTCCAGCCGTGGTAAACGGCGTGGTTTACTTCGGTTCGCGCGACGGCAACCTCTATGCACTAAAGGCCGCTACCGGCAAGCAACTCTGGAGCTTCACAACCGGTGGCAACGTTTTGTCATCGCCCGCGGTCGAGAATGGCGTGGTTTACTTCGGCTCCGACGACTTCAACGTATACGCGTTAAATGCCACGACAGGCGAGAAGATCTGGAGCTTCAAGACGGGCAAATATGTGCATTCGTCCCCGGCAATCGCAAACGGAGTGCTCTACGTCGGTTCCTACGACAGCAACGTCTACGCTCTTGATGCCAGCACGGGGGCAAAACTTTGGAGCTATGCGACAAACAAGTCCGTGCTTTCCGCCCCGGCGGTAGTGAATGGCGTCGTTTACGCACCTTCGGAAGACTTAAGCGTGTACACCTTCGATCTCCCGGGTGGGGAGAATTGAGTTCTGTTCGGAACATCCCGAAACGCAAGCCAACCACGTGGGATCGGCGAAATCAACAGCCGCTGCTCCTATCAAGGCGCACGATGTGGCGATGACTTTGAAGATGCCTTTACACCTTTTCGTCTGGATTGCGCCTAGGTAGCCGCAGCGGGAGGCATCGGAGCAGCGAAGAGAGCCGCTGCGTAAAACATAACAAGCAGAACTGATGCAGAATAGCGGATCAGTCCCGTCCACGCCGGAGTTACTGACAACCCCGGAAGTTATTCCGGCCAGAAGTCCGCTTCTGGGAGATCACCGTTGCCGTCCGCAAGCCCGTTTCCGGACAATTAACAAACCTCATAACCTGGGGGCTTTTGATTGGGCGTTGTTGAGCCCGCCAGGGCGTCCGCAAGTTGTCCTGCCATGCTCTCAATGTTGCCACCCGTCTTATCCCACGCCCGCAGAACTTCCCCGCCTCCCCAGCCGGTTTGTCCTAGATGGTTGCTGACGTTGGCGCCGGATTTCCATTACATTGGATGAAAGTTCACGGCTGAATAAAGGCCTAACTCGTGGTCAGTTCCCACTGGCGCAATGCCTAAGAAAACAACCTCACGCAAGCCGACGCCCGTGGGGAACCGCCAACCGCCCCGCATACCATTCTTTCGCTGTATACGACGTCTCCTTCATGCCGATTGGATCGAACACGATCTCCTGCGCCAACACATCAAAAGGTTTAGCCAGCTTCTTTTCGGCAAACCTGCCAACGTAGTTGTATCCCTCTCCCGAGTATCCGGTTTGGGTTCCCGGCTGCCATCTGATCTTCAGCACTCCGCCGGTCATTCGCCTCCAGTTCGCAAATCCGGTCTGGTGCGACAAGCACAACCGCGGCGTCAGCAATTTGCTCCAGGGATCACTTTGTATATCGGGGTCGAGCCAGAACGGCGACATCGATTCGTCCAGCGAAATTTTCCCTGCAGACGTCAGTCGCAAGACTGTCTCCGCCGTCACTGGCTTCGTCAGCGACGCCATGTTATACAGCGTTTTCCCACTCGCGCCGACTCCCGGGATTCTGATCCCCATACACCGCTGTCCACGCCAGCGCTCCATCTTCGATGTATGCGACTGCTACGCTTGGCACATCGCTTTCTTTTAGCCATTCCGCCACAAGGGCATCAATCTCAGCGCGCCCATCTTTCTTCGCCGCAATGATCCGCGCAGTGGATTGCGCCTTTTCCTGCCCCGCAGCCGGGACCATGCTTACGCATCCCATTACCCCAACGACCAACGCCTTCCCGGCACTCCAGGTCTCCAGTCTCATCATTCCTCCCGTCCCCACTTTCCTATCCGTGCGTAATATACGTCTTGTCTTCACTCATAGTTCCGATTTGAGGCGACCGGGAACCAACAATTTGTCAGTGCTGAGACTGTCGTCGGGCTCAACAGTTGACTGTCGAGCTGGATGACGCCGCGATGGATTTCCAGGCGAAAGGTAAAAGCATCCGCAAAGAACGATGCTGCTGGACCTGAAGAAACTAAAGTGTTCGGCTTGCGATGCGATCTTCGTCTATGCGCCCGTGACTCCACGCCATTCAGGATTGCCGCTTCACTGTCCGGAGTGTGGCACTCGCCTACGATGCAGCGAATTATTCGCGATAAAATGGGCAGATTTCAACTGGGACCGCTTAACGATTCTTGTGCAGAGAGCGATTGTGGACGGCGTGGTCGGAGATGTGAAAACCAAGTATTCACAATCGGGCTTGCCTCTGGATCCGGTTCTCGCAGAAATACTGTTTACCTGGAAGCGCGCTTCTGAATTCGGAGGGGAAACGGATTGGGTGTTTGCCAGCCCGCAAAAAGGGTGGCGACTTTCCTTTACGCTCCACCTCTGTCTTGGAGAAGCACGTAAAGCCGGCCGCAATCACCGCAGGGCTCGGCAACGTGGGATGGCATACCTTCCGGCACACCTACAGTTCGATGCTCCGGCAGCTTGGCGTAGACCTGAAGGTGCAGCAGGAATTGCTGAGGCACGCTGACGTGAGAACCACGTTGAACGTGTACACGCAAGCGATCAGTGAACACAAACGGGCAGCTCATTCGAGCGTTGTTCGCCTGGTGCTCCCTGATGCGAAAATTGCAGCAACGAGCCAACTGGACATTTCTGGACATTTTTGAGTTACGTGAAACCGTAACGTCCGTAAAGTCAGTTGGTTATGGTGGGCGCTATAGGATTCGAACCTATGACTTCCACCGTGTGAAGATGGCACTCTACCGCTGAGTTAAGCGCCCACTATAATGCGGTAAGTTCATCATTATACACAAGTTCCCGAACCACGATGTTGCTACTGAATTGCCTCCAGCCCCCGTTCACCCCTGAGAACCGCTTCCAGAACCCGGCCTTGCGCCTCCAACCTCTCTTTCTTCCGGGAGTGTGCGTAGTACATCGTCATATCTAGCCGGGTGTGCCGTAACGTCTCTTGGGTCACAAGCCGGGTTCTCGCCTTCCGCCATGAGGAAAGAGCAAAGACTATTGGAATACGTGGAACCCAAAGCGCTGATCTCGCCGCCGCCCAGGTCGAACGTCCGGCCTTGGGCGTCTTGCATTATGACCTTGGCTTTGATCGCCGCGTGCCGTAGATAATCCTCAACGATCATCGACCCGGTCCGTGGTTTGAGTCCACTGAGTTTGCAAGACGCGAAGACATAATCCGTCGGCTTTCCATAGAGCGTTGCCGCGTGCTAGGTCTTCATTACTTCCTCCAAGAACGGATGCATCATCACCGAAGACTTCGATGCACCCGTTTTGGCTCCGTCCTGCATATTGCCGTGGACGAAACTTCCTCGAAGCCGACTTCTGGCCCGGGTTCCCCGGACTCCTAAACTCATCGCGAAGTTTCCAATTCCTCCAGCGCCACTTGGGCTTCTGCCAGATTCGGATCAAGACTCAAAGCTCTCTGATAGGAGATCAACGCTTCGGGCGCGTCCCGCCACGCGCTGCAGTTTGCCCAATTGCCGAAAGAGGTTCGCGTCCGGATGCTCGGCCGCCGCGCGTGAAAGCGCGGCAATCGCCCCCTCCAAAGACGGCATCTTCTCCTCTTTATCGACTCGGGCAAGGCCTTTCAGGGCATCTTGATCGCCTGGATCAATCTTCAGACATTCGTGGTAGGAACTTCGCGCGAGAGAAAATTCGCGCAATGCCCTGTACACCCCTCCCAGATTGATCAGTGCTCGCTTCTTCAAAAACTTGCCGCGCGTCACCTGCAGCGCCGTCTGATACTCCTTGATGGCTTCCTGCAGATTCCCTTGCGTCTCACGGCAAAAGCCGAGGTCGATGTGTCCGAGAGCGTCTTCTGGATTAATGCGCACGGCATTCTCGAAATGCAGTAGGGCTTCTGGGGAGCACTTCTGCCCGGTCGTCCGAAATGCCTCCTCGAGCAGCGCCGTCCCCACAATGTCCTCGGCCACGTAATTGTCCGGAGTCACTCGCAAGGAGTGCGTGAAATAGCACCTCGCTGCTTTCCCAGTATTGCAGCTGCCTCCGGGTCAGAAAAAATAGTACGAGGAGAACCGCGCAAGCTGCCGCTGCACTCCACTTTGGCTCAAGCCGGATATTCTGCGCCAGGTCCGCGAGGCCCCAAACGGCAGGTATGAAGATTCCCACATAGGGCAGGTAGGCATATCGATCGGCCATTCCCTGGTCGCCCACCTGAACGATGCCGATCATCGGCACCAGCGTTCCCAAAAACCACAACCACCCGAATAAGAAATAAGGCCGCGACCGCCGCTCTGTCCACACCAGGATACTGATCGCAATCAAGAATGCCATGCACAAAGCCGCCTGCCAGATCGCCAGCCGCGACCCTTGTGGCGCGTAGAAAACCGAAAGATGCACTGGCCAGACAGCCTCCCACAAATACATCACATAGGAAAAAAGGGCGTTCACAACGCGGTCTCTCAGCGGAAAAGCCTCCATCGTCTGCATCGCTACCCGGTGCTGCGCGATCACCGTAACCGTGCAACTGGCCGCGCTGAGCGCAAACAACGGCAGCTTTTCCAGAAGCAATCGAAATGGCGGAAACTGAGGCAAAGGAAGGGTCCCCGAAGGGGACTGCCAATCGTTTATCGGTTGCAACTTAACCCGTTGCATCGGCCAGTAATCCAGCAACAGCAGAAGAAACGGAAACGTGACTGCCATCGGTTTGGCCGCCAGCGCCAGCGCAAACAATGCATCCATGCACACATGGCGGCCGATTCCGGGTTTTCGCACGTACCAGAGATACGCCCAGAGTGCGAGCAGCAGAAACAACATGCTCAACACGGTCTTTCGCTCAGCGACCCAGGCCACGCTTTCCACATTGACCGGATGCAACGCAAACAGTGCAGCTACCAGCAGGCTGCGCCCGATCTTGCCTGTGATGCGCGACAGCAGCAGAAACAGAATCACCGCGTCGATGGCATGCAGCAACAGGCTGGTAAAGTGGTGCCCTCCAGCATCGAGGCCGAAAAGCTCACAATCGAGAGCGTGCGACATCCACGTCAGCGGATGCCAATTCGAGAACTGCATAGAAGTCAGTTCCCAGCGGAGGGTCCCGACGTAAGCCCTTGCTGAACTTGCCGGTTTTGGCTGACGTAATCCACATCGTCATAAATGACAAAAGGATGGCTCAGTGCCGGAAAATACATGGCAAAAACAACAACCGCCAGCAGCAGACAGAACGCCCATCTACGCCACTGATCCCCTCGTGGGGAGCGCGGTACAGCGCCGCCGGTCTCGCGGCGCACCCGCCGCGGCCAAAGGGAGAAAAACCTGTAGACCCAGTCGCGACAACGTGGAATGGCGCGGACCTGCTGCGGACGACGATTGGCGACTATGCGAAATTCGTGGTAACCGTGATGCACGACGAGGGTCTGACGAAGGAAATTGCGGCAGAACGTGCGACGATGACGCGTGATCAGGTGAAGCCGGAAGACTTGGAGAGAGCATGCAGCCAAGCGGGAAAGCCGGGACACTGCACCGTATCGGCCGGAATGGGTTTGGGATGGGAAGTAGAAACAGTGAATGGAGTAAAGATTCTGGATCACGACGGCTCCGATTGGGGAGTGAGAACTTTCGCGATGTTTGTGCCATCGCAAGGAATCGGAGTGGTGGTTCTTACGAATGGGGAGAATGGGAAAGAGGTCATCCGAAAAGTCGTGGAGGCCCTGTACCCCGAACACGCTATACATAGTTACGATGTGAGCTCTGATACGAAAGTGCACTGCACAACCGGGCATTCTCCCCTTCGTTTGAGCACAATGGTCCAAGCGGCTATCCGGAAACCATCCAGCAACGAGCTTCGCGGAGCTCAGCAGTGATGTCCTCGAAGCCGACTTCGGGACAACGTCGCGGAGTTCCCGTCATCGGCCACTGGCCTTTCGTGAAAAACACTCGATCCGGGAAATGCTAGGATGACGTGAGCCTGACCCAGTGGGGCGGAATGAGGGGTATTTAATGGGCGCAGATCATCGCCCGCTCGTCCTGTTAACCGGAGCGTCCGGCTACATTGGCGGGCGCCTGCTAAAAGAGTTGGAGAAAACTGGCTGGCCGGTTCGTTGCTTAGCTCGACGCCCTGATTTTCTCAGATCAAAAGTTGCCGCTTCCACGGAAGTCGTTAGAGCAGATTGCCTGGATCGTAGTTCACTAGCGCCGGCGATGGAAGGGGTACACACGGCGTATTACCTCGTCCACTCCATGGGGTCTCCGGGTAAGTTCGAACAGGAAGACCGCGAAGCCGCCCAAAATTTCGCCGATGTAGCGCGCGATTCTGGAGTACGGCGCATCGTCTATCTGGGTGGCTTGGGGAACCAGGACCAAGGGCTCTCCGCTCATTTGCGCAGTCGTCAGGAGGTTGCAGACATCCTGCGAAGCTCAGAGATCCCAACCATCGAATTTCGCGCATCCATCGTGATCGGTTCCGGCAGCCTTTCATTTGAAATGATTCGTGCCCTGGTACAGCGGTTGCCGGTGATGATCTGCCCGCGCTGGGTTGCCGTCAAAGCCCAGCCGATCGCGGTCGAAGATGTGGTTGCATACCTGATGGCAGCGCTCATGTTGCCGGCGGAACGGAGCAGAGTTTT
>JBEKBW010000050.1:0-42241 GCA_050015215.1 Candidatus Sulfotelmatobacter sp. | reverse complement strand
TCTTCCCAGGGAATCTGCTGCGCCGATCCCCAAACATAGAGAATATTGTCAAAATCCTTCGAGGCCGCGCGCGCTTCGCGAATCATTTCGTCAGAAACATCCAGGCCAACCACCTGCCCGAAGCCATCCGGTCCTTCGCCCACCAGTCGCGCCAGCAGCCGCGTGGCCCAGCCCGAGCCGCAGCCGAGATCGAGCACGCGCTCGCCTGGGCGCAGATCCATCTTGCGAATCGTCTTCGCGGTGATGTCGAGATGATGCTGCTCCATCTTCGAGCCTTCGCCGGCGGCAGCCCAGCGATTGAACTCCTGTTGCAGCTTTTCGTCGGGAGTTAGGGATTTTTCAGTCATGCATCGATTTTATCGCCATTCGCGGATGCCGATTCCTTGACGGCGACTCCTCTCAGGCACACGCCGCTTCTAGCTCTTGTCCAATGACACCAGCTTTATCTGCGCTGGAATCGTAAGTGTTTCATTGCCGCGGCTGATTGCCAGGTTGTAGCTTTCGCCTTCGTGGGTAAGTTGCTCGCGCAGTTCGGCTAGTGTGAATTGCGACGCCGGCTTTCCGTTCACGGCTGAAATGACATCGGCTTTTTTAAATCCATCGTTCTCTGCTTGCGATCCGGGACGGACGGCAGTCACGGTGTATGTGTGTAAGTCCGCTCCCGAGGCGAGGATCGTCAGTCCGTAGGTCTTGCGCTCCGGAAAGGGCGCCTGAGTTGCGGCGGTCGGCTCGAAGATTATCCGATTGCGAGGGTAATCGAGAAACACGTGATAGCGGTGGAAGATGCCTTCGCCAATCGTGCCGGAAAAATTTGGGCTGGCATAAGCGCCCTTCGTATTAACCGACATATTGACCGGAATCGATTGCTCGACGAGTTCGCCGAGCGCCAGCTTATCGATATGGCCGCGAACATTGTTTTGCGTAAAGAACTGATTTTCCAGTCCAGCGGGTCGGTTCACATAGGCGTTGGTTTGTGCGAGATTCACCAGATCGTTGGCTTTGACAAACGGAGACGTCAAGGTCATGGTTTCCTGCGCTCCGAAGTCGATGGCGAAATACGCCGGGATATTTTTTTTGGGCCCCACGGAAATCAGCCCGACAGTGAACGGAATGCCGTCGTCGAATGTGACCGGAACGATGTAGCCTTTGCCGGAATAAACCCACGTTTTGGGATCGTGGAGTGTGAGCAGATTCTTTTCATAATCGATCTCGACGACGAAGCGGCTGATGAAGTCGTACCCCAGCAATCCACCCAGGGGCACGCCTAAGGCCCGTTCGATGCCCGATTGGTCGAGCACGGCGACATGCTGATTACGCAGTTCGACCCCGGGCAGCGCCAATGTTGCGCCCGAGGCGTAGTCGTACTCGGCGGAGCCTCCGCCGCCAGTAGCGATCGTCTGGCCATAAGTCTTTAGACCGAACTCGGCTAGACGCGGCGTGTTGATTACGTTTTCGTCGGCTCCGGTATCAAGCAGGAACCCAATCGGCTCGCTCCCATTCAGGCTGGCTTTAAATACAATATGCGCGCTCTCCATCGTGAAGGGGATGGGCGGCGCGCCGGGTTTAAGAAAAGCGTCTGTTGGTCCAGGCCGTGGAGCCTCGAAGATATTTGATGAGATATGACTCTCGAATCGCAGCGAAGTTTGCTGCCACTGGTAATCTGGTTTGTCCGTCTCACTGACGGAGACTTTTTGAGGCGTCTTGAAGCCGTTGACATCGGACCACTGCTCGTAGGTTGTGGCGATTTCGCTATCCTCGCCCGGCCGCACCGATTTCAGTGGCAACGACGTGGTCGCATCGATATACCACGTGATGGAATTACCGCCTGCGGGCGTGGAGCGGAGCAGATAGATCTTCTTATCGTCGGTTTGCGAAACCCTAGCGTCGGGCATCTGCAGGGGCGGACCAAAGAAACTCACGCTCCTTTCAAATATTTCCGTCCGCAGGCGGCTGAGTTCTTTCCCCTGTAGATCGCGTACGAAGCCGTTCCAGTCGCGAAGCCTCGCGAACTGCGGCGTTACAACGATCTCAGTGTTGTCGTACTCTCGGTGGGTAGTAATGCGGCATGCAGAGGAGGTGCTGATCCACTCTGCTATTTTTCCTGGAATTCCATCCTGGTTCGAGTCGCTTTCAATCACCGCGAGGCCGGTGCGTCCTGGCTTGCCGGCGTGGACGGCATTCCTCCACTTGAGCACAACCTCCTGCGCAGTCAGCGGGCGGGGCGGCGGCGCTGCTTGAGCAAATGAAAAGGCTACCGAGCCAATTGCACTCGCGAGGACAAGGGCAACCAGATTCCGCATAGGGTTGGATATCCTTTCCATTCGTCTTCCTGACCCGCAGGTTTCACAGGTATACATTCACATTGTTATGACGGCCCAGCGACATTTTTGTAATAAATGCTCTCGTGTGCAAGAACCTTCACATCGACATCATGCTACTATCGCGCTATAGTTTCGATGACGATTCCATGGGTGAATCGTTTGTCTGTCCTGCCTGTCCCCTGCGAGGCTTAAATCCTTTTTACCGAAGAGAAGAGGGAATTCTATGAACACAGGTGTCCCGGTCGTGGCGGCTCGTAACCGTGCTTTCGCATTATCGATCACTTTACTGTTTGCAGTCTCACTGGCGCTCAGCTCACCGGCAAGTGCGCAAAACGGATTGGCAAAAATCAGCGTCGACAACCTGACGAATAGCGACAGCGTGCACAAAACGGAAGTTGAGCCGGACATGTTTGCGTGGGGGAACACGATCGTGAGTGCGTTCCATGTGGCGCGGAGGCCGGGTTCGATTGGCTGGGGCAGCGGCGACGTGGGCTTTGCGACTTCGACAAACGGCGGAGTGACCTGGGTGCACGGAGATCTTCCCGGCCTGACAGTGAACTATAAGGGTGGGACATACGGCGCCGCCGCGGATCCTTCGGTTGCTTACGACTCCAAGCACGGGCAATGGATGATTTCCACGCTGCCGCTGGTTGGAACTAGCAGCGGCCAGCAATTCATTGGCGATGTGGCCGTCAGCCTTTCGACGGATGGCTTGCACTGGGGAAGTCCGATCAATATCGACAAGACTCATCTGGATGACAAGAACTGGACGGTGTGCGATAACACCGCGACGAGTCCGTACTACGGCAATTGCTACACGGAGTGGGATCAGGCGTATGGGACCGGCGACGTGTTGATGAGCGTATCGAGCAACGGCGGCCAGACCTGGAGCGCCGGCCTCGCTTCGTCTGACCACGCTGGTGGGTTGGGCGGCGAGCCACAGGTACAGCCGAATGGTACGGTGATTGTGCCTTTTCAAGGCGGCGGTATCGACGTGTTCAGTTCGACGAACGGCGGCAAGAGTTGGGGAAAGAGCCAGCAGATTGCCAGCATCAACAGCCATCTGGATGGGGGAGGGATACGGAATCCGGATCTGCCTTCGGCTTCGATCGATGGGGCGGGGAATGTTTATGTGGTGTGGTCGGATTGCCGCTTCCGCAAGAACTGCGCCGAGAACGATATTGTGATGAGCACATCGGCTGATGGAAAAACGTGGAGCGCGGTTACGCGAATTCCGATTGACCCGACCACGAGCACCGTGGATCATTTTCTTCCCGGCATCGGAGTCGATCCCACAACTTCGGGCAGCAGCGCGCACGTAACAATTGTTTATTACTACTATCCCGTGTCCAACTGCAGTTCGACCACTTGCCAACTTGAGGTGGGATTCACGACGTCGACCGACGGTGGCGCGACCTGGACCGCGGGCGTCAAGCTGGCCGGTCCGATGAAGCTGGCCTGGTTGCCGGTTTCTGACGATGGGCCAATGGTGGCCGACTACATTGGCGTTACCTATATAAACGGCAATGCGTTTGGAGTGTTTGCGAACGCCGTGGCTCCGACTGGAAGCACGCTGGCTGAGGCGATGTACACAACCAAGTCGCCATTGCCTGCTCCGGGAAGCGCGCCGCGATTCAGTGGGGCTGCGGATCGACCGGTACCAGGAGCGCACTCCGATCATGAGATGCACTTCTACTACGATGACGAGGGCACGCGGGAAATTCCGCGATCGCGTTGGATAACGGGCAGTTCGGGGCAGTGAAGTGAGATTCCGAATCCCACCGCCAGCAGAGATGCTGGCGGTTTTTGTTTGTGATGGCCTCGAACAGGCGGGCTCCCGTTCGTCAGGACGGCGGAGCTGGGGGTGGGAATCTCGAACGTAATCGGTTAGATGGGTTTGACTATCTATCGCGACAACTAAATTGCACTAGAATAGAGCGTGCCGCTTCGAAAGTTCATCCAATAAGCAGGCCAACTACGGATGATTAAGGCAACGCTTCAGAATCGAGCCCTGCGCAGGCGCGCCTCGCAGTTCGGCCGATTAGTTCGCCATTCCGCTGTAACCCCGCTATGCGGCGAGACGCATAGACCGCGACTCGCGACCAACGGGCAACTTGGGGTTACCTTTATCGGCCATTCGAGTTTTTTCATACAGATTGGTGGACAGAGCGTGATGATCGATCCGAACTTCGCGCGCTGGCTATTTGTGCTGAAGCGTTTGCGGCGTCCGGGGCTGCGGGTGAGGGATTTGCCGGGAATCGATGTGGTGCTGGTGACCCACGCGCACTTCGACCATCTGCACCGGCCTTCGTTACGGGCGATCGTGCAGAACAATTTGCGCACGCGGGGAAGGGCACCGGCGATTATTGTTCCCAGCTATGTGACGGATTTGGTTTCCGACTTGGGTTTTTCGGAGATTATCGAGCTGGATTGGTGGAATACTTCTCGCCATGGCGGCGTAGCAATAACGCACGTTCCCTCGCAGCACTGGGGAGCGCGCATTCTGAAAGACTCGCATCGCGGCTATGGCGGGTTTGTGCTGAAGGCGGGGAAGCACTCGGTTTATCACGCCGGCGACACGGCATATTTTGCAGGCTTCCGCGAGATTGGCAGGCGTTTGTCGCCGGAGCTGGCACTGCTTCCGATTGGCGCTTACAATCCCCCCACTTTTCGCAATGTGCATACGAATCCCGCCGACGCGACACATGCGTTCCTCGACTTGAATGCTCGCTGGATGGTGCCTATGCACTATGGAACCTTTCGTTTATCGCACGAGCCGGTGGAGGAGCCGCTGCAGTTGCTCGAGCAGGAAGCGCGGATGGCGGGGATTCGGGATCGCGTGTTGGTGCTGGAAGAGGGCGTCACAAGATTTTTCTAGACCAAGTTGCAAGGTTTCAAAGTTTCAGAGTTTCAAAGTGCAAAGTAGCCGCCCCAGGTTGAAACCTTGAAACTCTGAAACCTTGAAACTTTTTCCTTTCTAACACTCCTTTGACACACCGGCTCACTATTCTGATATAAGCTCTGGTGCACCTATTTTCGCTTCAGGAGGCGAACATGACCGCTAAGCCCATACCCGAGGGGTACCACACGATTACCCCGTATATGACCGTGCGCGACGCGGCTCGCGCGATTGAGTTTTACAAACAGGCATTTGGTGCGGTTGAGAAAGGCGTAATGAAAGGGCCGGACGGAAAAGTGATGCATGCGGAGTTGCGCGTCGGCGATTCCCTTTTCATGCTGGCCGATGAGTTTCCGGAGTTTGGATCGTTGTCGCCGCAGTCGACGGGCGGCGCTGGCATGGGTTTGCATATTTACACCGAGGATGTGGACTCGGCCTTTGATCGCGCCGTGAAAGCGGGCGCTGCCGTGGAGATGCCGGTATCTGACATGTTCTGGGGCGACCGCTATGGCAAGTTGGTCGATCCCTTCGGACATAAATGGTCGATTGCGACGCACAAGAAAGATATGTCGATGCCAGAGATGGCAGAGGCTCAGGAAGAATTCATGAAGCAGATGCCGAAGAGCGCGTGAACCGACGCGTGATTGTTCGTCTGTTGGGCGCGGCTTCCGCCGCGCTCTTTTTGTCGGCTAGTACTTCCGTAATGCCCGTGTTTGCCGCTATTACACAAGTATTACAGTCGTATTCCTGTTCCTCTTGATAGGTTAGTGAGAGGCGTTGGCAAAGTTAGAACCAGCCGAATGGGGACTCGCAACATGGAACTGGAAATCCTGGAAAAACGACAAGCGGCCGAAGATGAAGTGAACTGGGTCACTGCGATCTTCATGATGCTGTTTCACGTGGGCGCAATTGCTGCGCTCTTTTTCTTTACCTGGAAGGCGCTGTTCGTCGCCATGTTTTTGTGGTGGGTTTCCGGAAGCCTGGGGATCGGGATGAGTTATCACCGACTGCTCACGCACCGCGGGTATAAGAGCCCCAAGTGGGTGGAATATTTTCTGACGGTCTGCGCGACGCTGGCTCTGGAAGGCGGTCCGATTTTCTGGGTGGCGACGCATCGCATTCACCATCAGTATTCCGATCAGGATGGCGATCCGCATTCGCCCATCGACGGGAAATGGTGGGCGCACATGGGCTGGATCCTGATGGGCAAGTCGATGCATCATGACACGACGACGCTGGCGCGCTACGTCCCGGATCTCGCCAAAGACAAGTTTCACGTCTGGATTACGAAATATCACTACGTACCGCAGATCGTTCTGGGCGCGGTGCTGTTTGCACACTCGTGGGGCACGCGGCGTTTTGCTACGCGCGATCTTTCCACCAACAGCTGGTGGGTGGCTTTGCTGACGTTCGGCGAGGGATGGCATAACAATCATCACGCGCATCCGACCGCGGCGCAGCATGGGTTCACCTGGTACGAAGTTGACATGAATTGGTATGGGATTTGGGCGCTGAAGCAGTTCGGCCTGGCTTGGGACATTAAGCGGGTGCGGCTGGGTGACTTGGAGAACGGGCTGGTGGCTGCGCCCAATGGAAAGATGATTGGGGTGGCGTTGCCGGAGAGTGCTGTGGCGGGCGACTAATTCGGCTCGGCAATACGAAATTAACCACAAAGGTCACGAAGGACCACGAAGGATTTTACTTTGTGGTCCTTGACGTTTGTGGTTTAAGTTTCTGGGTCATGGAATTTCGGCGACCGGTTGGAGGCTGGAACGCTGTAGAATCAGCGCAAAAGCCATGCGCATCACGAGCCGCCGCGGAACCATCGTCTTCTTCCTTTGCCTGGGCATTGGCCTGGTTGCGCTGGCGGTTGCACTGAATGTTGGCTGGATCATTCTCAATTGGCGGTTGAGAGTGCTGCTGTTCTTCGGGATTATCTTCTTCGCTCTCATTATCGCGGGCATGATCGTGAACACCAGCTTTTTGATTCGCGAGCTTCGCCGCAGCGAGCAGCATGATAGCTTTATCAACGCTGTTACCCACGAACTGAAAACCCCGGTCGCGTCAATCCGGTTGCATCTCGAAACTCTGCAGCGCAGACAGTTGGCCGAGGGGCAGAAGCAGGAGTTCTATCGGTTGATGCTGAGCGATACGGATCGCTTGACGGAGACGGTTGAGCAAGTGCTACGGGCGGGACGCGCTGGCGACAAAAAAGCGGGCCGCGAAAAATTGGTGGTCGATTTTCGGCAACTTGTCCGCGAGTGCATGGAAGTGGCTTGTACGCGGCATCATCTGGCTGCGGACGCTTTGCATTACGAAGAAGCCTCGAGCAATGGCGCGGGAATGGGCGTGCGCGGCCATGCCGAGGACCTGCGAACAGCGGTCTTCAATGTTCTCGATAACGCCATCAAGTATTCCGGCGAGAATGTGGATATATGTGTGCGGATGAGTATGGTGGATGAAAAGCGGATTGTCCTCAGCGTGCAAGATCACGGCGTCGGGATTCCTGCGGACGATTTGAAGAGCATTTTCAAACGCTTCTACCGCGTCTCACACCGGTCGCTCGGGCACGTGAAGGGAACTGGATTGGGGTTGTTTATTGTGAAGTCGATCGCCGAAAAACATGGCGGCAAAGTGTTTGCCACAAGCGACGGCGAGGGCGAGGGCGCGACGATCACCATGGAACTGCCGAGGGCGAACGCATGAGCCGGGTTCTGGTAGTGGAGGATGAGGAGCATCTGGCGCAGGGATTGCGCTTCAATCTGCAGGAGGAAGGATATTCGGCGGAAGTCGTTGGCGATGGCGAGGCAGCCACGGATCGTCTTCTCGGCAAGAAAGAGAGTTTCGACGTGGTCGTGCTCGATATTATGCTGCCGGGTAAGGATGGGTTCAGTGTGGTTTCCGAGTTGCGCGCGGCGCGGAATTATGTCCCGGTGCTCATGCTGACGGCGCGCAGCCGGCCCGAGGACGTGTTGAAGGGGTTTGCTGCCGGAGCCGACGATTATCTTCCGAAGCCGTTCGATTTATCGATTTTGCTGGCGCGCTTGCAGGGTCTGCTCCGGCGAAGTGAATGGATGCGAAGTGTGCAGGCGAGTGGAGATCGTGAATCGGCTCCCAGTTCGTCCCAGTCTGTCCCCGACCCAGGAAGCATCAGCGATTTCGGAACATTCTCATTTCATGGCAAGACCATCGATTTTGGAACGCTGGAACTGCGGAGCGGGAGCAATGTGATTCATTTGACGCTGATGGAATCGGAGTTGCTGCGTCACCTGGTGCGGAACGATGGACGCGTCGTCTCGCGGAAACAGATTCTCGAAGAGGTTTGGGGGTTGCACGAAGATACCGACACGCGGGCGATCGATAATTTCATCGTGCGGCTGCGGCGTTATATCGAGGACGATCCGGCGGAGCCTCGGCATTTATTGACGGTGCGCGGAGTCGGGTATCGTTTCCTGGCGAATCCGGAAGGCAAGTAGGGATGCCGAGGCTGCTGTCTCGTGCTTATGTGCCCCGCTCTCTCTGCTCGCGGACCGACGAGTCGCCCGTCTCTCCTTGAGCGGGAAAACCCGCGAATCAGGAAAAAAGTAAGCGGATCAAATCGACGGTCAGCTTTTCACTTCCGCTTTAGCGCTTCCAGTTCATCAAGCGTGCGCGGCCAGTCAGACTTGAGAAGTCGTGACAGGCTTCGATCCGCTAGCACTTTGCCTGCGGTTTGGCAACGGGCGCAGTAATTGGTTTCGTTGTCGGCGTAGCGAATGCGAAGAATTTTCTCGCCGCATCTTGGGCAGGGCTGGCCGTAGCGGCCGTGAACGGCCATGTCTTTGCGAAAGGCGGTGACTTTTTCAGGGAAGCTTATGGTCGCCTCCGCCTGGAGGCGATTGATCCACGACTTGAGAGTTTCGCGGGTTGCCGTGAAGAGACGTTCCCACTCGTCTGGTTTTAACTTGTGCGTAAGCGCGATGGGGGAAAGTTGCGCGGCGTGAAGAATTTCGTCGGAATAGGCATTGCCGATGCCGCTGAGAATACGCGGATCGGTGAGCGCCCTCTTCAACGTTCGATTCTCGGCCATCAGCGCAGCGCGAAAGGCGTCGAGATCGGCGTCGAAGATTTCAATGCCTCCGGGGTCGAGCGAGCGCAATCCATCTTCGCCGATTGCCATGTGCAAGGAGGCGCGGCGCTTTGACCCCGCTTCGGTGAGGGTGAGAGATCCGCTGGGGAAATCGAATGCGGCGAGGTTGTTTCTGCCCGCGATCTTGGCATTGACTGGCTTCCAATGTAGGCGGCCGGCGATCATCAGATGAATAACGAGCCAGAGATCATGGTCAAAGCCGAATGCGATCCGCTTGCCGATACGGCGAAGTTCACGCACCATGTGGCCCTCTATGCTTTCGATTGGAGGCTGGACTGTTCGCAGGACAAACGGACTGCCGAGGCGGACGTGCTCAAGCGGCTGACCCACGACTCGCGGCTGGAGCGCGGTGATGTAGGCGGAGATGTCGGGAAGTTCTGGCACCTTAGGATTCTAAGGGAGGAGACCAGTTTGCGGTTACGCCCGGCAGAGTTCTGCTACCAACGTTTCTCGGCGCTCATGGGCCAAAGCGTCCATGCGGCTCAGGATCACCAAATAGATTGCGAACGATAATCCCGCAAGCAGCAGCAGAGTGAGCGTCGCGATCCACATACTCCCGTAGTAGCGAGCCATCAAGAACGCGCTTACGGCAACGCTGACAACTACCATCTGCAGGCCTAGACTCACGAGTACGGTCACCTGAGACGCACGCTGGCGGCCGAATTTGGAATAGTCCAATCGCTTGGGAGCGTAGATTGAGAGCACGTTGCCGGCGGCAAAGTTTAACGGTGCGGCAAATAACAAGCCGGTCAGGGTCGCGATGGTGATGTCGAGCCGTGGCTGTTCGTAAAAGAAAGCTACCGCGATCCATGCAACGACCGTCTCTAGTGCAAGAATGCAGGCGTAAGTCAGATTCTTGGCCAGAACGATTTCACGGAACCTGACCGGAGAGGTGTAGAAGAACTGGATGCCTCCCGCGTCTCCGCCGAAGCTGTTGTACACAATGTTAGTCAACATAAGAAGCATGTATGCGGATGCGATGGGGAACGCCAGGCTGGGGGTGCGACTGAGGAAGCTACTGTGGCGAACGGAATTCATGGCGCCAAAGCGAAAAACCAGAAGCATGAAAATTGGCATAAGGAAATTAAGCAGCATGGGTCCGCTGCGCAAAAGATAGCGGGTTTCTTTTTCGAATACGGCGGCAATGGGCGTCGCGAATCCGGGCAGGGCCCACCCCAGGCGAAGATTGCGATCTTTCGGCAGGGTGGAAACAGCCATCGACTCGTTCAGGTTCTCACCGTGGTATTGGGCTAGCAATCTCACGTGAAGGCTATAGCCGGCTAAAAGGCTAGCGGCCCAGAGCAAGCCGAGTGAGCTGAGCGCCACGGGCCATCGCGGGTATATGCCTTGTACGATGGCGTCGGAGGCCAGGCCGGGTGGAAGAATGCGTTGCGCCGAGACGAGAAGTTCGAGAACGTTTTGCACTGCTGGTGGGGCGTGCCTGAGACTTCCAGTCAGTGGGCCGATCAACTGGATGCAGAGCATCAGCACAACAAAGAGAATGGCCATTACCTCGCGCGTACGGCGCTGCGCCAGCCAGCGTTCGACCCAGGCGAAGACCATCTGCATGAACAAAAGGTTGAATGCCGCGAATGACAAGAGAACGAGTCCCGCCCACGGCAACAGTGGCAGCTTAGCAAAACTGACGCCTACCAAAATTCCGAATAACCAGAGGCAGCCGAGGAAAGTTGCCGGGTCGGCCATGCCGTAGGCTAACCGAACGAGAAAATATGAGCGGTAACCCAGTGGAAAGCGTAGCAGTTCAGAGGAATCCGGATTGCGGGTGAAGGCGGTCGCCAGGATGGGGAATATCTGCCAGAACAGAAAGATTCCCCAAAGCAGTAGAGCAATCATTTCCAGTTTACCTGACGACAAAAAGAAATAGGCGACCGTGCCGAGCAAGGCGGCGCCGCCGAATCCACCGCCAAGAAACGCTAAGGAAACGATTATGCGGGAAAGCAATTCCAACTGGGCGCGAGTGCTGCGTAGGGTATTGAGGAAGAGCCGCCAGCGTAACCACGCTATCGCGGAGAGTTGGCCGTGTTGGCGATTGCTGACGTCCATCTGGTGATCTCATTTTTTCACACATTTAATGAAGGATGAGGTCTTCTTTGTCGATGGGGTTCTGGTGGGGGATCCCGGAAAACCCAAGACTAAACAACGCTGCAACCAGACTTACGCTTCTACAGAAAACAGGGCGTGACTTTAGTCACAATCTGGCGTGAGGTCGCGCACTGTTCCCCTGAGGCTTTTATTAAAAAATAGAAATGTAAATGCAGGAAAGGGAGATGTGAAATGAGGTCGGTCGAGGAGCTTTCCCGTTGGCAGAGACTTGCAAATCCCTTCGCTAAGGTGCTGGACTTCGCCTTCGCCTGTCGCCATTCGCACCTAAGCCGCGTCTTTACGATCGGGGGTCGGACCTATAAAGTTTGTTGCGATTGCGGGGCGGATTTTGATTATTCGTTAAAGGATATGGAGATCCTGGATCGACGACCCTCCCGTGCACGGCTGCGACATTTGCGTATACGACATATTTAGTCCTGGGATTGTGGCAGAAAGGCTATCCGAGCCAAGAGAGTTCCTGATCGCTGCGGCGTGCGCCGCCAACTGTGTGCAGGAAGATCTGCTCGAGCGCCATCTTTTCGCCTGAGGGTGCCGAACCGTTGCCCGAAGGGTCGTTGGCTGCTCCTTGGATTTGCGCCTGCACTCCGGTTCGAAGCTCTTCCAGCGATCCCTGCGCAACCAGCCTGCCTTGATGAATAATAGCTACGTGGCTGCAAAGCCGTTCCACGATTTCGAGCACGTGCGAAGTTAAGAAGATTGTGGCTCCGCGTGCGATCATGCCTTGCAGCATGGCCTTGAGCGTCCCGGAGGCGATGGCGTCTACCCCTTCGAAAGGCTCGTCGAGAAACAATACTTTCGGCCCATGAATCACCGCGGCGGCCATCGCCAGCTTCTTTTGCATGCCATGCGAGTAATCGGTGACCAGCTTTTTCGGCTGGTCGGCGAGTTGCATAAACTCGAGAAGTTCGGCAGTGCGCTTGGCTGCCGTTTCGCGATCGAGCCCGTACATCCGCCCGGCGAAGTTCAAGAACTCTGAACCGGTGAGCCTTCCGAAAAGCGCCATGCCTTCTGGCACAACTCCAATCTGACGCTTCACCTCGACCGGATTTGACGCAAGATCAATTCCAAGAATCTCAATTCGTCCCGAACTAGGTGCGAGCAATCCGGTGAGCATCTTGATGGTGGTCGATTTGCCGGCGCCGTTCGGTCCGAGAAAACCGAAGAATTGTCCCGAGGTCACGCATAGATTGACGCCGTCGACTGCAACGAGACCGCCAAAGCGGCGGGTCAGGTGTTCCGTCGAGATGGCAGGGACTGGGTTCATGAAGCTAATGAATCTTAATACACGTGGCGGGACGAATTTCCAGAAGGTGTGGGTTGCCGTGGTGGTGGTGCTTGGGGGAAAAACCGGCGGAGGTAAGAATGCCCCGGCGGCCAGCCGGGGCACCTCGTTCGGCAGAACTGCAGCGTCTTAGAACAGGTTCCAGAGGAATTGGTTGTAGACGTCGTGATGGTACTGCACCTCAGGCGCCTTCACGAACGTTCCGAGCAGGCGTGGGCAGCGGTCGGCGGCTGCCTGTTTGAGGTCGGCGTAGCGGCCCTTCACGTCTTCGCCGAGAAGTTCGGTAGTCCAGTCGGCTTTGCGGAAATCGTCGAGGGCTGTATAGATGTTGTCCGGTAAATAGCGCTCGGCCTGGCGCAGGTTTTTGATCTTCGAGGTGTCGCCGTCGATGCCGCTCTTGAAGATTGAGAGCATCACCAGATATGGATTTGCATCCGGCGCGACCGAGCGAACTTCGACCCGCATGCTCTTTTCGTTGCCGATCGGGATGCGGATCATCGATCCGCGATCTACCGGCGAGGCTTTGATTTGATTGGGCGCTTCGAAGTGCGGATCTAAGCGCCGGTAGGCGTTCACACTGGGATTCAGCAATAGGCAGATGTCGTTGCCGTGAGTGAGAATGCGGTCGAGGAAGGCCCAGCCCAGCTTGCTGAGTTTTTCTTCGCCCTTCGCGTCCCAGAACAAGTTTTTGCCGTTTTCGCTTATCGACACATTGGTGTGCATGCCGCTACCGTTCACGCCTACGACCGGCTTGGGCAAGAACGACGCGGTGAGGCCCATGTTCGTGGCGACCTGGCGGCAGATTAGTTTATACAGCTGAATCTGATCCGCTGCGGCGACTACTTCGCCGTATCCGTAATTGATTTCGAACTGCGAGGGCGCGACTTCCGGATGATCTTTTTCATTCTGGAAGCCCATGGAGCGTTGCACCTCGGCCGTGGTATCGATGAAGGTGCGCAGTGCATCGCCGGGCAGCGAGTGATAGTATCCACCCGTGTTTACGTATTCGAATTTTCCTGTTTCGTTGTAGCGGCGTTCGGCGTCCGTCCCTTTGAACAGGAAACCCTCGATCTCGTTGGCGGCGTTGAGTGTGTAGCCCTTTTTTTTGTGCAGGCCCTCGGCGTACCCCTTGAGGACGCCGCGAATATCGGCGGAATAAGGGGTTCCGCCCTTGTCGATGACTTCACCGAAGACTAGCACTTTGCCCGAGCCGAATACATCTGACGGCGCCCAGTAGAAGGCAGCCCAGTCGATGCCGAGGCGCAGATCGCTCTCGCGCTGCGCGGTAAAGCCGCGGATGGAGGAGCCGTCGAAAGTTAGATTGTCCCAGCTCTTGACCAGAAATTTCTTATCGTAATCGAGCATGTGCAACCGGCCTTCGAGATCGCTGAAGAGGACGGTCACAGCTTTGATCCGCTTCTCGTCGGTCAGATATTTCAGGCGCTCTTCCTGAATCTTGCCGATGGCGACACGCTTACTGCGCTGCTCTTTGGCTTTGAGATTCAGATCTTCCAGTTCGTCGTAAGTGAGGGCCAGAAAATTGCGCAGTTCAGTGGACATGGTGGTTCGTCATTCTCCTATTCGTAGTCGCAAATTAATGATTTCAGCCAGCAACGGCACGGAAACATGGGTTGAGACGGCTGGGGGTTGTACCGGAAAGGATATCGCGAGTTTTGGCTCGCGACAATTAAAAAAGCTGATGGGAGGGATTTGAGAGATTCATTATTGTGATCTCATTCTGTTTTGTCCTGCCTGTATCGACTGCGCGCGTTTTTCGAGCGCGAGTGCCTCCTGTTCGCGATGCAGGTTGTGCAGCACGACGGCATAGCTACTCATGGTTTGTGCTACGGCCGGGTCCTGATCCCCCAGCGTTTTGATTCGAATCGCCAAGGCTCGTTGATATACCTTTTGAGCTTCGTCGTATCTTTTCGTCAACAAATACAGCAGACCAAGATTGTGGAGATCCGTACCGAGTTCCGGACTTTCCGCGCCCAAAGCTTTTTCGTCGAGCGCGGCCGCCCGTAGAAACAAGGGCTCGGCGCGCGGCTTGTCCTTGCTCATTTCGTAGATCTCGCCAAGGTTGTTCAAATCTGGCGCCAGATCAGGGCTGTCCGGTCCCAGAACCTTTTCCCAGATTGCGATCGCCTGTTCGTAAAGCGCCGCGGCCTCCTCCGGTTGGTGCTGTGAACGCTTCATAGCTGCCAGGTTGTCCAGACTGGCAGCTACATCACGATGCTCCGGTCCGAAAACCGTGCGGCGAATTTCGAGAACGCGTTCGAGCAAGGGTTCCGCGTTCGCGAAGTCTCCACGCGCAGCGTAGCTCAAAGCAAGATTTTCCAGCGCACTGGCATAGTCGGGATGGTTTCCGCCGATCGTTTTGCCGAAGATGCTGACGGCTTCGCGATAGGACTCTTCCGCCTGTTTGGCGCGGCCGGTTTTCGAATACAACGCGCCTAGCGCCTGAAGGCTTTGCGCAACTTCGGCGCTTTGTTGTCCCGGAGTTTTCTGCCGGCTTGCCATCGCCTGCAGAAGCAAAGGCTCTGCCTTATCGAACGCTCCGGTCGCGGTATAGAGTTCGCCGAGATCGTTTTCACCCTGGCGATGTCGGGATCGCCTTCCTTTAGCAGCTTTTGGCGCAATGCGAGCGCGTTTACAAGAAGCGGTTCGGCGTGAGCATAATCGTTTAGGCTCTTGTAGAGTTCGGCTTCTCCGTTTTGAACGTCGGCGATTTCGGTCGCGTCCTTGCCATAAAGAGAAGTGTAGATTTGCAGCGCCTGTTCATAGAGCGGCAGAGCGTCGTTGTACTTTCCTTCCGCGCGATCGACTTCTGCCAGGTCAAATAGGGTGCGCGGGCGGCGTGGATCTTTAGGGCCGAATGTCTGGGCAAGTTTTAGATTCGATTTGAGGAGGCGCTCGGCCTCCGCGAACTGCGCGGCCTTCGATGCCTTCGCCGCTGCAGCTTCGGTCGGCTTCCAGGAATCAGCGACGTCAGATCGTGCGGCAACCGCTGCGAACATCAGAAGCGCCAGCCATGACACTTTCTGCCAACTATGCATGCAAGACCTATTGGATTTCTAGCGAGATCACGCTGGCTTCCCCTTCGGCGGTCTCGCGGTAGTTAATTGCTACTTTCTTTCTACTCCAGGAACAGGAAAATTCGTCTGCCCCGATGAGCACCAGATGATTGCGGTCGGCCACTTTCATCTTCAATGTTTTTTCTTTCGAAATTACAGTCAACAGCGCGGACGGCGAATTTGAGCAATCGGCGCCGGTAAGCGTGCCTTGGAGGAACTTTGCAGGCGCGGGGTGGACCGGAGACGCCGGAGTGCTGACGGACCGGCTCTCGATGGAACTTTCCGAGCGCGTAACTCCCACGTTCGGTCCATTCGATGGACCCTGCTTCATCGTATCCGCCATCTGTTGCGCCTGTGCCATCAGGGCTGAAACTTGGGCAGCAAGCCCAGTATTATCGGTGACGCGTAGCGACCCAAGAACGGCAATCGCCTGACCCGGCTGCCTGTTGGCCAGATAAAGGTTGGCGAGATTAAACAGATAGTCTTCGTTGCGTGGGCTAATGGCCAGCGCTTTCTGCATCAAAGCCAGCGCTTTTGCCGGATCGCCCGAGGTGGATTGCGCGAAGGCCAGGAGCGAGTAAGAGTCGGCAAAAGTTGGGTCCAGGGCGATCGCTGTTTCCAATTCCTTCGTCATATTGGAAACATTGCCGGACCCGAAGCCACTTTGGCGAGCCATCAGCAATGCGCTGTAGTAGTGCACGCGCGGATCTTTAGAATCGAGTTGCGAGGCGCGGTGGAAGTATTCGGCGGCCTGGGAAAAATCCTGCTTTTGCAGATAGGCATAGCCGAGACCGCGGCAGGCTGCGGCATTGTTCGGATCAGATTTCAGAATGTTTTCGAATTCGCGGACTGCCTGATCGCGGTAATCGCGCGAGTGCAGATGAATATCCGCAATGACTGCATTCGCACTGGCCGGAGCAATTGGGCTGGCCGCGAATCCGCCTTCCGCTATGCCGGGAGGAGTGGGAATCCAATAAAAACGATAGTGGTTGCTGAGAACATAATTTCGCAGGGCCTTGTCGAGGTTCTGTGAACTGATTCCGAAGGCCTTCTGAATGGCTTCTTCTTGAGGCAGGTGATCGAGCTGTCGCGCGTCGAAATAGGTGCCAACCTTGGGAATAAGTTGATTCTCGTAAAGGAAGTGCACGAGCATCCCAGACTCCGCGTAAAACGTGTTGCGATGATCGCCGTTTTCGTTGTACGTCCGCGAGTTTTGCTGCACGCTGAATAGGTCGGAGATTTTCATCATCCCCGATTCCCGAAGGATTACATACACGTCGCTGGGAACTTTGCCGACGTGCGCCTGCTTGCCGTCCACTTCAATGCTACTGAAGTATTCGGCGAAGCCCTCCTGAAACCAGGGATCCATCTCGGTCTTCACATTTCCGTTCAACAACTGGTGGGCGTATTCATGGAATACGACCTGCCACGGATTCTCCACCGACATATCGAGCATGATGAAACTGCGATCCTCGCCCTGCTGAAAGAGTCCAGCCAACTCTATGGGTTTGCCGTTGAATAACGGAGCTACCTGGCGCAACTCTTTGGTGTTCCGAAAAGCCACAATTTGCAGCGGGACGGGCAGGTTGACGTTGACTTGAGTCATCAGCGCGCCAAAGACGGCTCGCATCTGCTCAAAACGCATGGCGACCTCGCGGCCGCGTTTTTCGCCCGCGTCAGTGACGACCGAGAAGTGGGGCGAGTGAATCTCTACCCATTGTGGTTCTCCCGCGAAGACCGCGGTTGGGATGCTGACAGTTATGATGCAGACAGTTGTAAAGAGAACGAGAATCAGGCGGAAGAACAGACGAAACCATCCAGAACGAATACTCATCGGGCGCGCTCCCTTTCGGGTTGCGGGATATCGTACACCAGAGGGGATTCAAGTCAAGAATGCAGGGTGAATCGACGTTAAACCGTGAGGTTCGGAACCTGCGGTTCGGAGGAGGTTTTCGCGGCGTCAGGAAGGTTCGTGAGCTGTCGAACCTGTGAGACGGCTTCAGAAAGCGTGCTGACCAGGGTGCTTAAACAGCCCTGCCCGAGCCGTTGTTGAGCGGTGTTGCTTTCGAGACTCCAGAACCCGGTGACGATCTGTACGTCGGGGATGTTCGCGCGCAATCTGCGGCAAAGTATTCTGGCCTCGGCAACGGATGAAGGGGAAATCGAGGATACGCAGACGATTTTGGAATCGGTGCGAAGAATCGACTGCACCATTCTATCGATGGAACCGGATCTGAATTCGCGCGATGCCAGTCCAGCCTGCCGAAGCAGCTGAGCAAGCATGATTGCCACGAGGTCATCCTCGCCAGGCGTGGCCGCGATGCATGCAATGGGAATTTTCGGAACGTCGTCGATCGCGCTTGCGGCCTGGGCTGCTTCCGCATATTCACCTCCCAAGTCTTCGATCAATTCCTTCACGCTGCGAAGTACGAATCTTCTCTTGCTGTCATCGAGATGTTCCCTGTGATGGTCCTGTTCCGCTAGCTTCAAAGTAGGTAGGATTACCAAATCGTACAAACTCTCCAATGAATTTGCCTTGAGGTGGGCTTCGGCGATCGTTCTCGCTTCTTCCTGGTCGAGGGCCAGAAGACGCTGGTAGAAGCACTGCTCGGGCAATAGCACAGGCTCGTCACCCAGCACGACTTCGAGGAAGCTCAAATGCGGAACGTGGCGGCCAAGAACGATCAGGCAAACGGTCAAAGGCGTGGAAAGGATGAGACCGACCGGGCCCCAAATGGTAGCCCAGAAAACCGTCGTAACCAGAATGGCAAGTGATGAAATGCCCGTATGCGCGCCGTACAAAAGAGGCTCGACGAAGTTGGAAACCACCATCTCAAGCACCACGAAAATACCGAACGCTATCGCAGCATGATGCCAGCCTGGAAATACAGCCAGCGCCATTGCGACCGGTAGAAGTGCGGCAATCAGCGTACCGATGTAAGGCACGAAGCGCAGCACTCCGGTGAAGACTCCCCAGAGCAAGGCGTGCGGCACGCCGACGAAGTAGAGTCCAACGCCGAATACAAGCCCATAGACAGCATTAACCAAGCATTGAAGAAGCAAATAGCGGCTGAGGCGGCGGGCGGCGTCATCGAGAGCCTGGGTCATGGCGTGAATCTGGCCGTGCCCTGCGAGGCGGATGGCGCGATTACGCAGATCCTCGCGGTTGACCAGCATGAACAAAGTAAAAATAACGACGATGGCCGCTGTTTCAATGGGCCCTGCGAGCGGGCCCAGCAAGGCCCGCAGATCCTCGACCAGATTGGACGTTGGCTGCGCCACCTGCACTGCGACGGGTCGAGCTGTACGCGCCGCTCTGGAGTCCAGAGGATGGCTTGAAGAAATCTGTCCCGGCAGGTCTGCCAGTTCTTTGTTCAGATCCCTCAGCGTGTCGGTCGCCTTGCTGAGGTTGCTTCCCTTCGCCGTATGCAGCGCCTGAATCTTGGCATCCAGATTGTCCTTGTAGTCAGGGAGCTGCACCATGATTTCGACCAATTGCGCGGCGACGCTCCAGGTCATTGCGCCGATCAGCGCAAACGATAAAACTAAAACGGTGAGGACCGCCGGAACGCGTCCGAAGCGGAGTTTCTGTAGAAGAGTTACGAATGGAGTTAAGAGAAAACCTAAGACGAAGGCGAGCGCCAGTGGTATGAAAATCTGACGGCCGAAATAGAGGGTGGCGATCGCCAGCACGAAGGCGATCAGGACAAGGGATTTCGACGAAGCAGTTGCATCTTTCGAACGAGCCAAAGTGTGCTCCAGGGTAGGCGTTGAGTGAGCGGTTCGACGCCACGAAGTGCAGGACCGGCGCTATGTTGCCGGTGACTGCTCGTTCGTGCGCAGCAAGAAAGACTTAGGCTGCCGCCTTTGCGCCGCTGCACTCTGTGTGCCCGCATCCGCAGGTAGCATCTGCCGCCCCCTTTGAGATCTCGCACTGAGGGCTGCAGTACTGGCTGTCGGATGCGGCCGGGCAGGTGCAGTTTTCGTGAGCACATTTTTCCTCTTGGCTTTTCATATTCCCTTTCCTTCAGCTCGCGAGGCTTGTGATGAGACCGCACAGATGGGAATTAGTGGTCATCTATTCGCCGCGGGTTGTCTGCCTTCGGAGCGAGGTGGTCGACTCCGTTTGAGTAGGGAAGGAAGTCTCGGCTGGCGAATACCGCGCTAAGGTTCGTCGTAATAGCCGGTGCGGGTGCGAGCGGTTACTCCTGGTTTATCGACATTTACATCGAGCGAGTGGTACTCATCCGCGTGATCGGGCTTGGGCGCTTCGAAGGAGAGAATGTAGTAGGCCTCCGCGTCGGCCGCACACTTTGCCACTGCCGTGGTGAGGTCATTCGTGGTGTTTAGCGCTTGTCCTCCAGATTGAACCGCGAGCACCTGGAGACCGAGATTTCCGGGCAGCGCCCGTTTCGCAAACGGTACGCCCTTAACGAATTCTTTATAGTAGCTAGTGCGAGTTCCAAAATCCGCCAGGCCCAGCGGATCAATGCTGTAGAGAGTTACGTCGGCCTGCCGGAGGGAAGTGGAAGCCTGCACAATTGTGTTGAACAGCTGCTGCTCTTCTTTCGCGGTGATTTGAATTCTTGGTCCAGAAAGTAGTGGCCAGCCTGGACTGATCCAGATAATCAGCTTTCGGCCCGGACGAGCGGCGGCATATGAGGTTAGCGAAACTATGGCTTTAAGGGACATGTCGAATCGTTCCGCCGCGCCGTAGATGCCTTGCGACCGGTTGACGATGCGCAAACCGGTTTGATACTCGTCGTAAGCGGCTGCGAGTGCGTTCCCGTCGCGAGAAGGTTCCCTCTGGATCTTGGTTTCGCGGTCGGTGAAAAATGCAATCGAAACCGGCTCAGGCAGTTTCCCGCCATTCTGCAGAAGAAACTTCCTGATCTCGTTTCGCTGGTAGCTAACTGCATTAAAGCCGACGTTCACTGCATCGACCACCAGAACAATTTCAGCGGGCGGATCGGAGGGCGTAGGCGCAGCGCGATCGACCGCCTGGAAAGAAACGATATCCAGCGGCTGTTTGCCATCGAGAAGGTTGAAGTCCTGCTTCTGCAGTCCGCGAATGGGGGCACCGGACTTGTCGTTCACCTGTACTTCCACGGTTACTCTACGCTGGGCGCCCTTTGGAGTGGCGGTGGACTCGGGAGGCCGGGTTTCAAGCTGCGGCGCCGGATTGTTCTGGCCCACTGAGGACGCGAATGACAGAAGCAAGAAGATTGAAAGGGAGCGAAGGAACCGGGACATAAAGACAAACTCCGCTGATCGCCGGAATTTTACAATGAAATGACGATTGCCGACAAAACCTACTGGCGATGGGTGGAAGCTCCCGCAGCGATCTCGCGCAAAGCGCTTACGAAGTCCGCTGCGGTGCTCGGATCGGAGAGCGCTTCCAGCCGCACGGTGGCGGAAAATTGCGGAGACTCGGGACGGAAGTGGACCTGCAGAATGTCCTGCCGCCGCGCCGACATCAACGCGTTCAATTCCGCAGATGGGTCCTGTTTCCAGTGCGTGCGCGTGGTCAAAATGACCGGGCCGGGTTCGTAGACATCCCATTCGCGATTGTCGCGCTTGCGGGAGATTCCGCGGTTATGGGCGCACCAGCGGTGCCGCATCACTTCCAAATGGAAAGTGGGTGAGCCGTCGAGATCGGCTTCAAAAGTCAGGGTTTCGTTTTGCTTCTGCCAGCAACTCATGAGCCACTGGAGGGGAAGAGCGCGTGGGCGGAACCTGACGGTTACCCGGGCATTTTCGAACCATCGCGAGGGGAAATGAATCCGGGCCTGCATACGCGAGTTGCCCAACCACCGCGACTCAAGGATGCGGCCTTTACCGGCGCAGGCCGTTTGCACCCAATGCAATACGGCAGCGCCCTTTTTGCGGTTGTAATGGGAAAACACGAAGTACCACAGCGCTAAAGCCGCAACGGCACTGGCCACGTCGATCAAGAGAAGGCGCCCCACTACGCTTTCCTCTGATGCGATGGTACGTCCTTAGGTTGCGGCGTGGCAAGAGGACAATTTTCTCCAATTTCATATCTTTGTCGAGAAAGGAAATTGGGCTGCGGGAAACCAAATTCGAACTCGTCGGCGCGTTTCATTGTTATCCCCGCTACAATGGCGGCGTGTCATTCGCGATTCGCGACTTCCAGCCGGTAGACTTCGAAACGTTGTGGCTCATCGATCAGACCTGCTTTCCTGCAGGCATCAGCTATTCGCGAGCAGAGTTGAAGATTTACATGCGCCGACACACGGCCTTCACGCTGGTGGCGCATACAACAATAGAGGACGGCAAAGCGCTTTCGGGTGCAGATAAAAAAACTGCTTGGTCGGGAAAATCCGATATTGTCGGTTTTATCGTGGCTGAGGCAGGACCCCGCGGACGTGGGCACATTATTACTATCGATGTAGTCGCTGCGGTTCGACGATTCGGAGTGGGATCGCTGCTGTTGCGAGGCGCAGAAGACCGTCTTCTTTCGGCCAAGAGCTCAACCGTGGAGTTGGAAACTGCCGTGGACAACGTTTCGGCTCTATCGTTCTACAAACGCCACGGCTACAGCGTGATCAAGATTTTTCCTCGCTACTACTCCAACGGCGTGGATGCGCTGGTTCTGGAGAAAAGGCTGGTCTAGCTTCCACTGGCTTGGCAAATGCAAGTTTTTGCTCACCTGTGAAAAACTGCGTCAGAAATTCACAATCAGTTCATATTTGCACGCTGCGCGCCTGTTAATAATTACGTGCCTCCTTCCGGAGTCCCAAGAAAACTGCCTACATAAAGGAAATGCCACAATGTCTACTCTATGCGCTAAGGTGTCGGTGTGTTTCGCGCCGGCCCTCATGGTCGAACGTCAAATCAGAACGATCATTCTCGCAGTCTTATTTTTGATGCCCGCGCTGGCGTTCGGACAGTCGAATCCGTTTTTTACGCCGGGCAATCTGGTCGTTTCGGTTGAAGGGTGCGGTGTTGAGGGAGGCACGTGCACAGGCGTCCCCAACGGCACGGGCGCCGGGGGAGGCTATGGCGACAATCAGGCTGCTCCGCTCACGCTGTTTCAATACTCGCCAAACGGCACGTCGAGCGTTTCGTTCATCAACTCTATGGTGCTGCCACAGACCACTTCTGGAGCGAACGTTGCCGTTTCCGGCGAATACGGATCTTCGTCCGAAGGAACGATGAATCTTGCGGGGACCAGTCAATATTTGGCCATAACGGGTTACGGGGTGGATGCCGCCGATTTTAACGCCAACCCCAATTCCTACAGTGCGGCGCCGAACTCGGCACTCGGCCAGTCGGGGAGCCTGACGGGACAAAGCTATACACCAGTGCCGCGGGTTGCGGCCCTGATTGATCCCTACGGTAACGTCAATTCGTCGACCGCAATCTTTAACATTTTCAATGGCAACAATCCCCGCAGCACCTACACCGCCGATGGAACGCACATCTACGTTTCCGGTCAGGGTACCAGCGGCGACGCTACCGGGGGAACTTTCTATACCACGCTGGGAAGCAGTTCCGCCACGACGATTGTGGGTGATGACGCCGGAACCAGTTCTTCTCAAGACACGCGCGACGTCCAAATCTATAACAACACGTTGTTCATTTCGATGGACAGCAAGTCGGGGTCCTATAACCGCAGTTACATCGGCACGCTGGGCTCACCTCCGGCGACCTCCGTCTTCACCTGCACAGGCGTTGGAGCCGGTTGCCCAAGTGGCGCCCCCACGGTCGGACCGGCTTTGATGCCCGGTTTCGGCAATACCGGCGGCACTGGGAAAGAAACCCTAACGACGGGCTCCAACGGTAACGGCAACAGTCTTAATAACACCAGTAGCACTGACAAAATCAACCTGAGCCCGGAGAATTATTTCTTTGCCAGTCCAACAGTTCTCTACGTGGCGGATAGCGGCTCTCCGAAAAACGATTCCAACGGTGACGATAATTCCACAGGCAAGGCCAACATAGGCGACGGTGGTCTGCAAAAGTGGATTTTCAGCTCGGGGGCGTGGAGCCTCGCGTATACCCTTTACCAGGGCTTGAATCTGGTGAACAATGGCGGCGCTTCCGGCACCACCGGTTTAATCGGGCTGGCGGGCACGGTTTCGGGTGGCAACGTCTACCTCTACGCAACCAACTACACCATTTCCGATCTCGATCCAACTTATCTTTATGGAATCACCGATACTCTGAGCTTTAACACGGCATCGCAGGCCGCGGGCGAGTCGTTTACGGAGCTTGCCGCCGCACCCTCCGACTCCAATTTCAAAGGTGTGTCCTTCGTGCCGACATTGCCGGCAGGCAGCGCAACCATTATCAGCTCACCCTCTGGGCTGGCCTTCACCTCCGCCGGTGCGGGGTGTGCGCCGGGCACCTACACAACGCCGGTAACGCTCATCTGGACGCCGGGGAACTCCTGCACGTTGAGCGTGGTCTCGCCACAAACCGCCTCGGGTACGCAGTACACCTTCGCTCACTGGCAAGACGGCACGACCAGCACAACGGATACGGTCACAGCTCCGGCGACCTCGGCTGTCTACAGCGCCAGCTTCACCACGACTACATCGATCGCAGTGACCAGCGTGAGCCCCACTGCGGAAGACTTCGGGCAGGATTCGCCGGTTAGCATCACAACAGTATTGTCGTGGGGAGGCAATGGTCCTGCACCCACGGCGAGCGATGTGACAATCGGCGGTAACGGACCGAGTGGCTACGGCTCGACGACCTGCGGAGCTCCGAGCGGAAACACGATCACTTGCACGGCGACCTATACTCCGACAGCCTCGGACGTTCCGGGCTCTTACACGGAGTCGGCGACCTTCTCCGGCGACGCTAACTACACCGGTTCAAATAGCACGCAGACGAACAATTTCACCATTAACGACGCAACCTCGAGCACGACGGTGACCTCCGGTCTGAATCCGTCGACGTACGGGCAGTCGCTCACCTTCACGGCGACGATCAGCGGCGAGTTTGGCGAAGTGAAAGGCCGAGCGCGGCGCCAGAGTAAAGCCAGGCCGCAGGACATCGGCGGCACAGTGACGTGGAGCTCGAATACCGGCTGCGGCACGACGCCTGTAGCGTCGGGCGTGGCGACGTGTACGACCTCCAGTATGGCGGTGGGTAACGATGTCATCACGGCAACTTACTCCGGAGATGCTGACCACGGTGGAAGTACAGGGACGCTGAGCGGCGGTCAGCAAGTGAATCAGGCCACAACCTCGATCAACGTGACCAGCGTGAGCCCGTCGGCGGAAGACTTCGGGCAGGATGCGGCGGTGACAATCACGGTGGTTCTGTCGTGGGCAGGCGGAGGTTCGGCCCCGACGGCCAGCGATGTAACAATCGGCGGCAACGGCCCGAGCGGCTACGGAGCGACGAACTGCGGCGCTCCCAGTGGAACTACGATTACTTGCACCGGTACTTATGTTCCAACAACCGCGGACACGCCCGGTCTCTATACGGAATCGGCCACGTTCTCGGGCGACACCAATTACAGTGGCTCGAGTAGTTCGCAAACCAACAACTTCACTATTAACAATGCAACTTCGTCCGTTTCCGTTATTTCCGGCCTGAATCCCTCGACCTACGGCCAGTCGGTGACCTTTACGGCAACCATCAGCGGCGAGTACGGCGAGGTGAAAGGCGGAGTGACGCGCAGGGGCCGAATTTTGAAACCACAGGATATCGGCGGAACAATAACGTGGAGCTCGAACACCGGCTGCGGTACAACTCCAGTGACCTCCGGAGTGGCGACGTGTACGACTTCCAGTTTGTCAGGAGGCACAGATACGATCACCGCGACCTATAGCGGAGATGCCGACCACAGCGGAAGCGCTGGGACGTTGAGTGGTGGGCAGGTCGTCAATCCGGCCAGCCAGAGCATCTCGTTCAGCACGGCCGCACCGAGTACGGCTGCCTATAACAGTTCGTTCACGGTGGTAGCCAATGCCACCTCCGGATTGGCGGTCACCTACACGAGCGCTGGGGTTTGTACCAACGTCGGAGGAACTTATACCATGACTGCCGGTAGCGGCAATTGCACGGTGAAGGCAAGCCAATCGGGCAACAACAACTATCTGGCGGCTCCCACCGTCAGCGAGGTCACCGCGGCGGTCGAAGCCAACCAGACCGTAACGTTTACGGGGGCGCCATCATCGGCTCCCTACGGGGCGACCTTCACGATTGCCGACACAACGAACTCAGGCATCACGCCGCTGATCACCACCAGTTCCGCCTGCTCGCTGACCGGCACGACGGTGACGATCACCACCGCAAACAGCACGTGTACTCTAACAGCCACCTGGAACGGGAACGGCAACTATAAGCTGGCAACGGCCACGCAAACCACGATCACAACCAAGGCGACGCCTGTAATTACGTGGGCAACGCCTGCGGCGATCAACTACGGCGTGGCGCTGAGCACAACTCAGCTCGACGCCAGCTCCAACGTGCCGGGGACGCTGAAGTACACGCCGGCATCCGGCAAGATTCTCGCTGCGGGCACGCAGACGCTTTCGGTGACGTTTACCCCGTCGGTCAAAGCGGACTACAACACTGCGACGGACTCGGTAAGCTTGCAGGTGCTGCCAGCCGCAAGCACGACGACCATCACCTCTCAGGATCAAACCGTAACCCAGAACCGAAGCGGCGTGGCTACCGCTGTGGTGGATTGCAACGTGGCTTCGTACAAGCCCACAGGTGCAGTAACGTTATCGGCAAATACGGGAGAGAGCTGCAGCGGGACGGTCAACGCGACAAGCGGAAACGGCTCCTGCAAGCTAATCTTTACCACCAGCGGAACGCGGACGATCAGCGCCGCCTATAGCGGCGATGACAACCACACTGGCAGCAACAACTCATCTCAGAGCCCGGCTATCACGGTGACAGTGAATCCGTAACTAAATAGTTAAATAGTTAGGTTGAGAGGGTTGGACTCCACCCCTGCTTCGCGCGGGGGTGGTTTTCTTTTGCGGTGTGAGGGAAAGCTGGACTTCTCCGTTGGCAAATTTGCAGGTCTGCCAGTCTTCTCTTGCCTTAGCACCCTTCCTGCATCTACTTTGCTTCTGATGAAAACAAGCGGGTCAGTTGCTATTCAGGGGGAACTTGGTTCCTTTAGCCATGAAGCTGCCGAGGCCATGCTGCCGCGTTGCAAGGTAGTGCCTTGCGCACGGTCAGCCGAGGTCTTTGACGCTGTCGAAAATGGGAGGGTGAACGCCGCGGTGATTCCTATCGAGAATTCTTTGGCTGGAACGGTGGCGGAGCACGCTGATCTGCTGGTTGCCCGCGATGTGTTTGTTCAGGGGGAGTTCCTGTTGCGCATCGTGCACAATCTGATTGCCGCACCGGGCGTGAAACTGAACGCCGTGCGGCGCGGGTTCTCGCATCCAGTTGCGCTCGACCAGTGCCGGGAGTTTTTTCGGCGTAATCCGAAGATTGAGCCTGTGCCGTTCTACGATACCGCTGGCAGCGTGAAGCATGTTGTTGGCAAATGTCTTGCCGATGCGGCGGGAATCGCCGGGCGTCGTGCGGCGCGCCAATATTCGGGCAGGATTCTGCAGGCTGGCATCGAGGATGACAAGCGCAACTTCACACGATTTTTTCTGCTTCGCAAACTGGGCAGGGTTTCCTCGAGTAAGGCTTCCGCGAGGAAGGGAAGTGCGCCCTCCGCGCGGTATTACCAACGGCTGATTCCGCCCGGAGCCAATAAGACCTCGATTGCGTTCAAGGTCCGGAACGTTCCCGGAGCGCTTTTCAAGTCGCTCAGCGTTTTTGCCTTGCGCGACATCAGCTTGAGCAAGATCGAGTCTCGTCCGCTACGGGGAAAACCCTGGGAGTATGTCTTCTACGTGGACTTCCTTCGCGGCGACGACGAACCGGCTCGCAATGCCTTGCATCATCTCGGCGAGGTTGCTCAGTTCGTTAAGGTGCTGGGGATTTATCCGGCGGCTTAAGAGCCGTTGGAGCCTCCCGGTTTGCAAGGATGATGGAGGCAAAGTCGAGGGCGAGTGGAAAGGAGCGAGGCTTCGGGGTCGCAGGATGGGTGCATCGGCTACTCTCCCGGAATCCGCGCCATGGCGTCAAGAAATTGACGGGGTGTCACGATTTGAGTCTGCGCCCATTTCACCGGGAAATCCTTCAGGTTGCCACTTAACAGATAGTGAGCGCGTGCCGCTTGAGCACACTCCAGGAAAATGTCATCGTCGGGATCGGAACAGACCCGCACCTTTTCGGAGGGCTGACCCACAATCCATTCTGCCGAATGGCCCGGAGGGTTTGCTCGATCACCGCCTCGCTGCGGTTGAACTTCGGACGCTGGATCACTTCTTCGTATTCCGCATAGACATCGCCGCTCACACAGAGCTGCACCATGGTCCCAGCGATAGTCATCAGAAAAGCCCGGGAGGGCGCACTTTGAGGTTGCAAGAGTGCGGAAACTACGACATTTGTGTCGAGTACGACCCGGATCATTGTTGCGGTGCGCGACGTTCAAGGCGAGCCTTCCGCGCTTGCGCTATTTCCGCATCGATCTCTTCCGTGGAAAGTTGGTCCAGGCCGAGATCCTCCGCGCTTTTCCAGGACGCCTTCAACCACTCAGGGGCCGAAGGCGAGGCCGTAGAGCGGATGGTGATCTCCTCGTTTTCGGCGATGGAGCGTCCCAACAGGCTTTCGATCACTGTCTTCTGGTCGGGGGAAAGGTCCTTCGCCTTGTGGGTCACGCGTATACTCTTCTCTCTAAATCAACTTTAAGCATAGTCTAGGTCGTGGCTGTAGCGTTGTCACGCAGAATTACGGAGCGAAATTAAATAACGGCCACCCGTTAAGGTGCTGGGGATTTATCCGGCGGCGCCGTCTTCGTGAGCGGGCTCAGTCCCACGTCGAGGCTAAATATCGTGCCATCGCCGCCGCTGGTTGTCCCGTAGAAAACGCCGTTGCTGGCTTGGAATAGTCCAGCGATAGGGTAGTACCCGTCCGCGCCGTCGAAACTGTGCAGCGTGGTCAGCCCGCCCGCCGCCGTGATCCTATAGACTGTGCCCTCATTGTTGGTCCCGCCAAAATAAGTTGTGCCATAAAAGTTGCCGTCGCTGCCCAGAATCGGCCCGCTTCGCGGAGTGGAGCCATCGGTGCAGCCGATCTGGGTGCAAAAGCTGTAGAGGGTTGAAGGCGTCCCAGCCGGGGCTATCGTGAAGACTGTTCCAGCGTTTTTACCCCCGTTGTTCGTAGCCCCGTAAAAATTTCCGTCCGTTCCCAATACAACTGAGAGGGGATTGCTGCCGTCACTGCAGAAGGGGTAGTCGTCGCAAAAGCGGTAAATAGTCCTGAACTCTCCGTTTGGCGTCATCCTGAACAACGTGCCGCCGTCAGAGCGTCCGCCGCCTCCCCATGTTGCGCCGTAATAGTCCCCGTTGGTCCCTTGCGCCAGAGCGTCGTAGGGTATCGCGCCGTCGGGGCAGTCAGTCATCTCGCTGCAAAAGGTGTAGAGCAGGCTAAATTGATTTCCGTTGAGCGCGATTTTGAAGACCGTCCCGCAGCCGGGGGCGAAGCATTCAGCCAGATTCCCGCCGTAGGACGCCATCCCGTAAATAAAGCCGCCGCTTCCTTGCATCAGGTAGATGAATCCGGTGCCATCCGTGTCGTCGAAGCTGTGGATCGTGGTCGGGGCGCCTTCTCCCGTAAACTCGAAGATGGTCCCATAGCCGAAAGCACCACCACCGAACGAGGAACCGTAAAATTCACCATTCGTGGCCAGAAGGAGCCCACCTGGGCCGCTGCCGTCGGCGCAACCCGATTCGGGGCAGAAATTATAAAGCGGAGTGAAAGTTCCGGTCGGAGTAAGTTTGAATAGCAGTCCCTGACCGTATTGTCCGCCTCCCTCAGTCGCCCCATAAAGATCCCCATCTTTCTCAGCGAGCGCAAATCCCTGCGGACTGGCCCCGTTGGTCCCGTCAAAATTTACCAGCGTAGTGAAGGTTTGCGCAGACGAGGCAATTGCCGCCGTTACGAAGAGCAGAGCGGCGACAAGGGCGCTTTTCGAGAATCCAAGTTTTTTCATTTTGTTTATATCTCCTCCTAGTCGGTGGGCGGACGTAGAGATACTCACGGTGGGCGGCGATTTTACATCTGTCCCGGAGCCGCAACAACGAGAGGAAGGATTGGCCGGGGTCCCGTGAATCGAACTGCAAAAACGCGCGGGAACAGTACTATGGTTTCGTTTTGTTGGTCAAGTCAAAATATCGATCTCCATCAAGGTCGGAAGTCCGCGACCGCGAAGAAGAAGTCCGGATTCCATCCTCGCTGGGAGATAGTGCGTCAAAGGCCCACTTCGTTACATTTTCCTCATCGATTCCCAGCGCTTATTGAGGCCGCCGCAATAGCCCCGGTACCTTGGGCATCATGTTCAATTGCAGAGAATGCCGATAGAATCTGGAAGCCGCTCGAAGAAAGAGAATGCTGTGCGGTTGGGCCGAAGGTGAAACTTTGGACCTCGGTGTATCATCTAAAGCTTGAGTCAGTTACACTCAAGGAGAGCCAATGAGCAACCAACCGCTTTCCGAGCCGATTGTTAAGCATCGGGAAATAAACGACGTACGGGCATTGCCCGTGCTTCCTGTGCGGGACACAGTTCTATTCCCGCACGCCGTACTGCCCCTCACCGTGGGGCGGGAGAGTTCCGTTCAGCTTATCAATTCGCTTGGAGAGGATAAGACTATTGTCGTTGTGGCGCAGCGCGAAGCGCGCGTCGACAACCCCCAACCCAGCGATCTTTACACGGTCGGCACCTCTGCCGTCGTTCACAAGGTCGTCAAGATGCCGAATCAGAGCCTGTTCGTTTTTGCCGAAGGTCTGGAGCGGGTACGGCTTAGCGAGTTTACGCAGTTAACGCCCTTCATGCGCGCTCGCGCGACGGGGATTCCGGAGGCTGTTCCGCCGGAGAGTTCCGAAATCGATGCGCTGCAGCGCAATGTGTTGACCTTGTTCCAGCAGATCGTGGCCGGTTCGCCCACGCTTTCGGACGAGCTTTCGACCGTGGCCATGAATATTGATGAACCCGGTCGGCTGGTGGATTTCATCGCGTCGTCACTGCCGTCGCTCTCGACGCCGGATAAGCAGGACACTCTGGAGACGCTCGACATTCGTGTGCGTCTGGAAAAGATCAACCAGCATCTTGCGAAGGAGCTCGAAGTCCAACAGCTGCGCAACAAGATTCAAAGCGAAGTGCAGGACCGCGTGCAGCAAACCCAGCGCGAGTACTACCTGCGCGAGCAGATGAAGGCGATCCAGAAGGAACTGGGTGAGCAGGATGAAGGCCAGCGCGACGTTGAAGACCTGAAGAAAAAAATTGACGAAGCCGGCATGCCGGAGGAAGTGAAGAAAGAGGCGCTCAAGGAATTGGGCCGCCTGTCGCGCATGTCGCCGATGGCTGCCGATTATTCGCTCACGCGCAATTACGTCGAATGGCTGGCGGTGTTGCCGTGGGCGAAGACTTCCGGACAGGAAATCGAGATTCCGAAGGCGAAAGAAATCCTGGATGCCGATCACTACGATCTGGAAAAAGTTAAAGATCGCATCCTTGACTATCTTTCTGTGCGTCGGCTGAAGCCAAACATGAAGGGGCCCATACTTTGCTTTGTCGGACCTCCGGGCGTAGGCAAAACTTCGCTGGGCAAGTCGATTGCTCGGGCGCTCGGACGCAAGTTCGTGCGACTGTCGCTGGGTGGTGTGCACGATGAGGCCGAGATTCGCGGCCATCGGCGCACGTACATCGGCGCATTGCCGGGACAGATCATCCAAGGCATTCGCCGCGCGGAAACGAAAGATCCGGTCTTCATGCTCGACGAAATCGATAAAGTCGGGCGCGACTTCCGTGGCGATCCTGCTTCAGCATTGCTCGAAGCGCTCGATCCTGAGCAGAATTCGACGTTCCGCGATAACTATCTCGACGTGACGTTCGATCTCTCGAAGGTGCTCTTCATCACGACCGCGAACATGCTCGATCCGATTGCCGAGCCTTTGCGCGACCGCATGGAGATCATCGAACTCCAGGGCTACAGCGAGGAAGAGAAGCTGCACATCGCGAACCGGTACCTCGTTCCGCGGCAGGTGGAGGAGAACGGCATTACGCCCGAGCAGATCGAATTTCCGGAAGCAGCTTTGCGCTATGTGATTCGTCACTACACGCGCGAGGCCGGCGTTCGCAGTTTGGAGCGCACCATCGGAACCATCTGCCGCAAGCAGGCGCGGCGGCTAGCTGAAGGTAAGCCGGATAAGTTGGTGGTGACGCAGGAGATCATCCAGGAATTTCTGGGCGGCATCAAAGTTCGCTCCGAGGGTGAGATCGAGGAGCGGACGGAGCGTCCGGGAGTTGCTGTTGGTTTGGCCTGGACTCCGGCGGGCGGAGACGTGCTGTTTGTGGAAGCCAATGCCATGAAAGGCAAAGGCGGATTCACCATGACCGGCCAGATCGGGCAGGTGATGCAGGAATCCATGCAAGCGGCGCTGACCTGGGTGCGATCCAACGCTGCGCAATTGGGCATTGCGGAAAACTTTTTTGCCGATCATGACATTCACATGCACGTGCCGGCGGGAGCGATTCCGAAGGATGGTCCTTCTGCGGGCGTGACCATGGCAACAACCCTGGTGTCGCTGTTGACCGGGCATCGTATTCGTCCGCTGCTGGCGATGACGGGAGAGATCACGCTCAGCGGTAACGTGCTGCCGGTTGGCGGCATCAAGGAAAAAGTGCTGGCGGCAAAGCGAGCTGGCGTGACCGACGTGATTCTGCCCGCGGAAAACAAGATGAACGTGAATGAAGATCTCACGCCGGATCAAATCAGCGGCCTCACGGTGCACTACGTCAAGACGATTGACGAAGCGCTGCGTGTCTCTCTGCCAGCGGTGGCCGAATCGGCCTCCGCTAAACTGCTCGCGCCGCAGGCTGAGCCGTTGCGCGAAAAGGCTTTCGCGCAGGCGTAAGTGTAGTGCAGGGACTTGAGAAGGCGCGCCCAAACCGGGCGCGTTTTTTTTTGCTACTGGGGAAGTCCCAGCCGTTTCATTAAGTCCTCAAACCTGGGATCGGATCGGATGGGATCGAAAGTCGGGTAGCGGATTTCGAGGGTCAGCTCTGTGGTATGGTTGGCGTAGGCTTTCTCCAGCCCTTCTAAAGCTTTTTCCTTGTTTCCCATCATCGCGTAGGTGCCGGCTACGGCCACGATCCATTCATCCGCGGGTTCTTTCATCTTCACCAGCTTCAAATAACCTTGAGCATCATGAGTTATGGTCGGCTCTGTCCGCTCACTGGTCGCCCACTGCTGGATGTGATCGACGGCTTTCGCAAAATCTCCGGTAAGCGCACACAAGACCGAATACTTCCAATGTGCCGGTCCGAAGTGCGGGTCGCGCTCCAGTGTTTTTTCGAACTGCATTTTCGCCTCCGGGTAGCGGTGCATCTCCATCAGGAGCATGGCGAGATTCGTATTTACGATGGGTGACAGCGGATCGAGAGAGAGCGCGATATGGAATTCATCCAGCGCTTCTTCAAATCGCTTCTGCGGAATCAGAAAGACGACGGCGTAAAAATAATGTGCGGTGGGGTTGTTTGGGTTGAGTTCCAGAGCGCGGTGGAATTCTTTATCCGCATCGCTCCATCTCCAGTTACTTGCCAGAATTCCGGCCAGTGAGGTGTGAGTTTCGGGTAACGAGTCGCCCAACTCTACAGCCTTTTGTGCCGCCACCAGTCCCTGCGTTGCCCCCTGTTCGGAAGTGATGCCCGTGCCGTAGCTGGGTGCAACCGAGTAGGTGTCGGCGAGTCCGGCATATGCAAGGGCGTAATTAGGGTCGGCGGCTATGGCCTGCTGAAACAGTTCGATGCTCTTTTTCAAACCTTCCGGGGTGCGACCGTACCAGGCCTGCCTTCCCTCAAGGTAAAGCCGGTAGGCCTCAGGATTTGAAGTGCCAACCTGTGTGGTAGGCTGGGGATGGGCCGGCGCGTCCCGCGGCTGCAGCCGTGCAGTAACGTCGCGTGCGATGTCCTCCTGGACCTGCATGATTTCAGCCTGTTTGCGTTCATAGTGAGCTCCCCATAATTCGCTGCCGTCGGCGGTGCTGATCAGATCCGCCTGGACCGCCATGTTGTCACCGTGCTGCGTGAGACGCGCCGTTAGAATTGCCGCCACCTGAAGCGCCTTGCCAATGGCTTGTGGGTCGTCTTCCTTGCCCTTGAAGCGGAACGCGCTGCTGCGCGCCATCACCTTCGTTTGCTGTGTCCTCGAGAGCGCGCTGATCAGGCTGTCTGTGAGCCCGTCACTCAAATACTCATTGCCGGCGTCGCCGGTCGCATTCACGAACGGAAGCACAGCGATGGAATCGATCTTCGAAGTTCTATTCGAGCGAAAGTGAAAAAACACGCCCGCCGCAACGGCAATCACCATGATCGTGGCGATCAGTGCGATTCCATATTTGCGGAAGCCGGATGCGATCGCCGGAACGGCTACGGTGGAAGAGGACGAGATGCTCGAAGCGCTGCCGGAGTCGGCGCCCGTGGCGCGCGAGGTTCCGCCTGAGTCCAAGTCACGTTTAAGCCGTTTCAGATCCGCTCCGAGTTCTGCCGCGCTCTGGCAACGAACCTCTCGATCTTTCTCGAGAGCCTTGTCAATGATGTCTTCCAGCTTCGGCGGCAGTGATGGATTCACCCGTGAAGCCGATATAGGAGGCCGATTCAAAATCGAATCAAAAGTCACGCCCGTTGTTTCGCCTTGAAAGGGAAGGCTCCCCGTCGCCATTTCATAGAGCACTACGCCGAACGAGAAAAGGTCGGTGCGGGCGTCCAGTTCTTTGCCGCGGACCTGCTCCGGCGACATATAGGCGACCGTGCCCACGGCCGAGCCCGCGCTCGTAAGCTGCTGCGGTTCGTGAATGTCGGCAACAGTCTGCTGCGAGCCAACCTGGCTGGAAGAAGTTGCCTCGGGCATGATTTTGGCCAGACCGAAGTCGAGAATTTTGGCGTGTCCGCGGCGGGTTACAAAAATGTTCGCGGGCTTGATGTCGCGGTGAACGATTTTCTCGTGGTGCGCCGCATCCAGTGCATCGGCAATCTCGATTCCGAGCGCGACCATTTCGTCAATCTCCAGCGGACGACCGTTGATGCGATGCTTCAACGTGACGCCGTCCAGGAACTCCATCACGATAAACGCCTGACCGTTTTCCTCGCCGATATCGTGGATGGTGCAGATGTTGGGATGGTTCAAGGCGGAGGCGGCCTTAGCCTCGCGGCGGAAGCGGGCCAGCGTCTGCGGATCTTTTGCGACCTGGTCGGGCAGGAACTTCAAGGCGACAAAGCGGCCGAGGCGCGTGTCTTCTGCCTTGTAGACGACCCCCATGCCTCCGCCACCCAACTTTTCCAGGATGCGGTAGTGCGAAATCGTCTCTCCAAGCATAGAGGCGTCTAAATCTTAGGGTGCGGCGTGATCACCGTCAAATAGAAAACAGTCTGGCATTCGTTTTCATTGGGAAGAGCATAGACGACGTTGCCGGAGTCGTTGTATATTTGTCGCCTGCGTGTCAGGGTTGGTCCGTTGCCAGGTTCCCGTCTAACACCTCATCTAAAGGAGACTTCATGCCCGGTCAACGAAGATTCGTTCGCTTTAGGACATTTGTTTCGGAAATTGTCGCTCTGGTGGTTTTCGCGGCGGCGACACTTTCCATGGCTGCAGGACAAAGTGAAACCATACTTCATCGCTTCAATCCAAACACGACGGACGGCTATGACCCGGGAGGCGGACTGGTCGCGGATGGGGCGGGCAACCTTTATGGAGTGACGTCGCAGGGCGGCTCTGCGGACGCGGGAACCGTATTCGAACTGAGCCCGCCCGCGAGCGGGGGCCGCGCGTGGACGGAGACAACTCTCCACGACTTCTTGGGCGGAACAGATGGCGCAGATCCGCTTGGCGCGCTGGTGTTCGACAAGCAGGGGAATCTCTACGGCGCCACGGTTTACGGGGGTGCCGGGATCAACAACAATTCGAATGGCACAGTCTTCGAGTTGACACCGCCTTCCAGTTCTGGCGGTGCATGGGGCTACGCCGTGATTGCAAGCTTCGACAGCGGCCAGGTGGCCGTCAATCCGATTGGGCCGCTGGTGATCGATGTTGCGGGAAATGTCTACGGATATTCGAACGGCGGGAATAACAACTACGTCGTGTGTGGCGGACCTTGCGGCAACATTTTTGAATTGCAGCCGCCAACGGAGCCCGGAGCTGCGTGGACAGGAAGCTCCATTTATAACTTCGCCACCGTGGGGACAACCGACGGGGTGGGTCCGAATTCAATCATCCTTGGCGGCCACGGCGTGTTGTACGGGACCACCGGCGGCGGCGGTACGGGCTATTTCGGAACGTTCTTCAAACTTACTCCGCCGTCGGACTCCGGCGGAACATGGACGGAGAAGATCCTGTACAACTTTACTGCGGCAAATCCGGTGCCTTTTGGAGGGTTGATCGCAGGCGCTAACGGGACTTTTTTCGGAACTACCGAAGGTCCCAATGAGTTGGGCACGGTATTTCAATTGATTCCTCCGTCCTCAGGGAGAGGCTGGAGCGACTCCATTCTGTATACGTTTACGGGGGGCAATGACGGGTCCACGCCGATGGGTGTGATCTCCGACAAAAGCGGAAATCTCTATGGTGTGACCATCAATGGCGGAATCAAGAGCCAAAGTTGCATCAACGGCGGATGCGGCGCGGTGTTTGAATTGAGTCCGCCGGCGGCTTCGGGCAGCGCGTGGACGGAAACCACGCTTCATACGTTTGCCGGCGAGAATGACGGCGGCAATCCAAAAGGTCCACTCGTCCTACGGAAAGGATTGCTGTTCGGAGCGACCTCTTACGGCGGAACGCCACCGTATGGCTCGGGAGGAATCGTGTTCCGCCTTGTGCCCTAGTGGCAGTCAACTGTTGAGTGCGGGCGCGAGTTGGGGTGATCAGCGCGCGATGCGTTACTCTAAACGCGATGCGTTACTTTAAAGCGGTGAGCGCCTTCACCCCATCATGCGGGGATAGGCGGCTGACGTAGCCGACGGCGCCGGGGGTTTGGGCTACGTAGTCGATGACGGCGGCCTCGCTTTCGAACGCTCTCGGCATGGAGCCTTGTCCAGTAAAGACCGCCTTCTGCCATTGCGCTCGGAATTCGTTAGGACTTTCGCCACAATAGTTTTTCAAAAAGACTTCGTGGACCGGGCCGCCTTTAAGGATGACCGGCACCACGTGGGTGCCATCGGCAAGTCGAGTTTTCTCTCCGGTGAAAATGGCGTGAAGATCGGAAGCTTTAATGGTAGAGATTTGCACGCCGACGTTGGCGACGAAGATGACGTCTTGTGCACGGGCGGCACCGCAGCCAGTGATGAGGCCCAGCAGCGGGATTAACCAGCGTTTTCGTGTCGCCTTTCGTTTCCCGAGGCGCATTAGGTTCCTAAAAGCTAAACCCAATTTTCGCAGCTAAAATATTCGAGTTCGGCTGCAAGCCATTGGGGTTGGTGCTGGTGTAATATCCGAGGCCGGTGCCGTGCAAGAAATGGTCTTCCAGCTTGGCGTAGAAATAAGAGTTGAAATCGTAACGCCCGGAGACGGCCCAGTCCTTCGAAAAATTCTGAGGTAAAGACGTATCCAGCGCTTTATTGACGTAGTGGCCGTAGTAACTTCCCACCTGCAGCTTTCTGGAGATGCGATAACTCGCCATTGCGTACCAGGAGCGCACATCGAAGGGCAGGAAAAGTGTGCCCTGGGGACTGTTAAGAGCGTCGGTGAAGGGGCCGCGATCATATTCGCCGGCAAGGTCCCATTTCCCGCGTCTGAACCGGGCATACTCTGCGGTGATTTGAAAAGGAGCGACGTGCAGTCTGGCCAGGGGCCCTGTTCCGTCGATGGCCTCGACATCGATGCTCGCGCCGGCTGTCAAGCCGGCCAGGGGAGGCCTCCAGCGCAAATCGCCACCGTAAGTCTTACCGCCTGGGGCACTAGTGAACACGATGCCAGCGTCGGAAAGTTGCTTGACGTACCCCCCATTCAAATCCAGGGTCACTTGCCCTACGTAGCCGTCATAATCGAGCCTTCCGGCTCGCTTGCCGAGCGGGATTTCGCCGTAGGCATCGCCGCCCAGGTGAGACAGAAAGAAGCTTTCGTTGTCGGCAGGATAAGCGCATTCCGGCAGGAGACTCCAAAGAAAGATGGAGTCGACATCTTGCGAGTCGTTGAAAAGGCCCAGCACCGTTTTGACCTTGCCGGCACGAATTCCAAACTGATCGTTGAATCGGTAATCTCCGGAAGCCCAATCGACCATGATATTAGGGCCGCCGAGCTGTCCCAGTTGGTACATATGCAACTGAATTCCAACGCGTAGGTTGTCAGTCACGGAATCAGTCACGCTGATGGCGCCGTGGGTCCACTGAAGGCTACCGGAACTCGTCTGCATGGTCAGGTAATTGTTATGCGTGCTGTAGAGGACACCTTGGGTAGCAAAGCCGTGGATTTCGATACCGGACAGGTCCTGCGCCCAGGCCATCGCCGCACTGATACACAGCAGAAGAGGCAACCGCGCATGCCGAAGCCGGAGCCGACAAACCATGATGGTTCTATCGGTGATTTCGTGCCAATGCTTTAAAGGATTATCGACAAAGTGGCGGTGACGGCGTGCTTAGAAGCTGAAGCCGATCTTGGCCGCCAAAATGCTGGAGTTCGGCTGGAGGCCTTGAGGATTTGTACTGGCGTAATACCCGAGGCCGGTCCCGTGCAGGAAGTGCTCCTCGATTTTGCCGTAGAAATAACGGTTGAAATCATAGCGCCCGGAGAGCACGAAATCCTTAGAGTAGTTCGCTGGCTGGGAAGGATCACCTGCTTTGTTCACGTAATGACTGTAATACGATCCCAGCTGAATCTTGCGGGAAACCTGATAGCTCGCCATTCCGAACCAGCCGCGCTGGTCGAGCGGTATGGGCACGATTGCCGTGCCGATGGTCACAACTGGGTTGGAGGGGATTCGGCGGTATTCGCCAGCAACAAAATATTTGCCCTTTTCGAACTTTGCATATTCGCCACTCACAAAAAACGGTGCAAGATGCTCGCCGCCGTTCAATGCTTTACCGTCGGCAGTTTGCACATATCCGCTGGCGCCCACCGTGAGCCCCTGATTGATCCAACGTAAGTCTCCGCCGTAAGCTTTTCCCGAAGGCGGTTCAGTAAACACGAGTCCAGCTTGAGCAAGTAGCAACGCAAACCCTCCGTTGAGATCAAGAGTCACCTGCCCAGCGTAGCCGTCGTACTTCACGCTTCCCGCTTGATGTGGAAGCGGCACATGGCCGTAAACCTCTCCTCCCAGATGCGAAAGGAAAAACCCACGGTCATCGATTGGGTAGACGGATTGTGGCAGCAGGGTCCACAGGAAAATGGCATCGACATCCTGCGAGTCGTTGAACAAACCGACCGCAGTTTTAACCTTGCCGGCGCGGATTCCGAAATAATCGTTTACACGATAATCGCCGGATGCCCAATCGACCTGAATGTTGGGTCCGCCCAGTTGTCCCAGTTGGTACATGTGGAGCTGAATGCCCGCGCGCAGATTGTCGGTGAGCGCATCGGAAAAGCTAACGGCGCCCTCGGTCCACTGTACGCTGCCAGAACTCGATTGCATGGTTAGATAATTGTTATGAGAGCTGTAGAGGAATCCTTGGGTGACGAAGCCATGGATTTCAATGCCAGAGAGATCTTGCGCGGCGCAAGGGCTTGCTGTGCAAAGACAGAGCAGAAGAAACAACGGAGTACAGCGAAAACCTGGCCGACCCCCCATGCTTTTTTATCGGCGGCTGAGAAGCAGGGCTTTAGCGTGGAAACCTGTGCGGCAGGAGCATTCTGCTACTGCTAACGCGAAACCGACCCTGTCAGTGAGCTGTCGATTCACCGGAGAGTGCGCTGCCAGCTCCGTGATGGGCGACTTAGGTCGGAATTCGCCGCCGTTGCGGCTTCGCGCGTTAAACTGGAATTTTGACGGCAATCCGTTATGCGTGTACGCATTCTGTTTTTCGGCGTTTTGAAAGATCTTGCCGGCAAGTCCAATTACACTTTGGAATTGCGCGAAGGCGCGACCGTGCGCGAGATGCTGGCGCAGTGCGAGGCGCAGCTCCCGCGAATAAAAACGTCGCTGCCGTCTTTGGCCGTGGCCGTGAACCAGCAATATGCGAACATGGACGCCGAACTCAAAGCCGGAGACGAGGTTGCGTTACTACCTCCGGTGAGCGGCGGATCACAGAAGGAGAGCGCCGCTTCGCATCTTCCGGCGAATCACTCCTTCATTGTCAGCAGTCCTATAGACACGACTGAGGTCCTCGAACGCATCCAGAGCGCGGAGGATGGAGCGGCCGTGGTTTTTGAAGGCGTGGTTCGCAACCACACGCGAGGGCGCAAGACGCTCTACCTCGATTATGAGGCTTACGAAGAGATGGCGCTGAGGGAGATGGAGAATCTTGCCGAGAAAGCGCTGCAGCAATATCAGATCCGGGACCTCGCGCTGGTGCATCGGCTGGGGCGGCTCGAGATTGGGGAAACAAGCGTATTGATTGTGGTGGCGTCAGCGCATCGCGCGGCGGCCTTTGATGCGTGCCGCTGGCTGATCGACACGCTTAAGCGAACAGTTCCCATCTGGAAAAAAGAATACTTTGAAGACGGTGCAGTGTGGGCGGACGGAGAGCCTTTCCCGGCCGAAATTTCGTCCCCAAATTCCCAACGGCAGGGCAGCCCAGCACGGGCAGACGCATCTAAATGAACGGTTCCAGCAAGTTTAAGCTTGATCCACAAGCTATACTTCCTTCGATCTGATGAGAAAATCCGCATCGCTGATTCTTCTTTTGCTGGCGAGCTCTGCGTCGCTGGCGCAGCAGCCTTCAGTTCATAATCAATCGCCTCCGGAGCCAGCTAACACGCTCAAAGTCGACGTGAAGCTGGTAAACGTCTACGTCACCGTGACTGATGCTCGCGGAGGCCCAGTGTCCGGACTCAAGAAGGAAAACTTCGCGATACAGGAAGACGGCCATAATCAGAGCATCGCCGTTTTTGACAAAGAATCAGCTGTGCCGCTTTCGATCGCACTCGCGATCGATACCAGCCTGAGCACGAGGCATGACCTGCCATTGGAGCAGGCCTCCGCTAAGCGTTTTGCGAAAGATATCTTGCGTCCGGTGGACGCGTTATCGATTTTCGGATTCAGTGAAACTGTCTTGCAGTCGACTTCCTATACTTCCGATCTGAAGCGCATCGACGATGGAATCGACCATATTCACCTTGGCGCGGCAACTGCGATGTTCGATGCCGTCTATTTGGCTTCTCGTTCGCTCGACCGCCGGCAAGGACGAAAAATCCTTGTGCTGATAACCGACGGCGGCGACACCGTCAGCAAAGTCGACTACAAGCAAGCGGTGCGCGCTGCCGAAGAAGCGGAAGCTACCGTCTACAGCATTATCGTTGTGCCAATCGAGAGCAGCGCGGGGCGGGAAACTGGAGGCGAGCACGCGCTGATTCAATTGGCGGAGGATACGGGCGGGAAGTACTACTATGCCACCTCGATGTCGCAGCTAGACCTTCTTGCCTACTACCCCGTGCGGCGAACGTCGGAGTCTCAGTTCCGGCGCATTGAGGTGAGCGTCTCCGGAGCGCCGGATGCGGCCAGCTACCGGGTGCGACACCGGGCGGGGTACTACACTCTTAAGTCCGACTTCTGAGTTCTTCCGACGAGCATTCCGTCCCGATGTCCGCGCTGGAGAGCGGTGACGTAACAGCCGGACAGCGCCGTTAACTACTCCATTAACAGACATCAGCTTTTCTTTTCCAGAGTGAATCTACGTATTTTAGGATTTCCGGCGGACCCCAGCCTGGCTACGACTTCGGTTGGAGTCGCGAAAAGTCGGTTTAAGTTGTTGAAAAATAGTCGGATACAAATTAGCTTTCCGGTTCGGATAACGCTGGCTTGAAAATTGCTTTGTACAGGGCAAAACAGCTTCGCTGTTCAGGCTGGAGCTTTTGTTAGCGTCCGCCGAGCTTCGCGACCTGTGGGTGGTTCTTAATCCCAGTAAAGATTAGAAACGAAATCATTTTTGATTATTGTGGAGTATTTCGATGAGAACAATGCTGAAAGGAAGGCTTCCGATGTTGAAACTCAACTCCCCCCGCTCCGGCGTACGATTTGTAGCGCTGGCTCTGATTGTGGCCTGCGTGTTCACGATATCCGTTTCGCTAACGGCCCAAACGACGATCAGTACCGGCAGTATCGTGGGAACTGTCACGGACCCCACGGGGGCCGTGGTTGGAGGGGCAAGGGTTTCCATCAAGGATACCGCCACCAACCAGGAAATCTCTGTCACGTCCAACTCCTCGGGTG
>JBEKBW010000049.1:0-35788 GCA_050015215.1 Candidatus Sulfotelmatobacter sp. | reverse complement strand
GGGCGTGGCACGGTTTACATGCACGTAAATGGCGGCAGAGAAGATAACAACAACTATTTGATTGACGGCATCACCGTTGCCGACTATGCCTTCGGCGAATTGACTTACACTCCGCTGCCCAGCCCGGATGCGATTCAGGAATTCAAAGTCAGCACCAGCCTCTATGACGCCACGCAGGGTCGCAACGGCGGCGGCAACATCAACGCCAGTCTGAAGAGCGGCAGCACGAGATACCATGGCGACCTCTGGGAGTATTTCCGCAACACGGTGCTTGATGCCAATGATTATTTCCTGGGCAAAGTTATCATCAAGCAGAACATCTTCGGTGGCGACATCGGGGGTCCGATCGCTCCCGGCGGCAAGTTTGGCTTCTTTTACTTTAATCTCCAGGGTACACGGCAGCGCAGCGGCGATTCGCCGGGAACGTACATCAATACCAGCATTCCCTATGTTCCATTGGCAGATCGCCAATCGATGAGCGCTTTGGCGGCGGACTGCGGTGTGCCGCTTGCGAACATTGACCCCGTAGCCTTTAATCTCCTGAACTTTAAGAGCAATCAGTTCGGGGCTGGGGCCGGGGGGTACTTATATCCACTGCCGACGAACGTACCCGCAAACACCCCATGCCTTACAGCGGGTGCGCCCACTTATGTGCCTTTTCTGATCAGCGATCCCGGCAGGTTCTCGGACAATCAGTTTACGGCGAACTGGGATCGCGAATTCCGTGGAGGCAAGGACCGCGTTGCTGAGCGTTTCTTCTGGTCGAATTCCGATACTTTTGAGCCCTTCGGCGCAGACTCCTACGGCATTCAAACCGGCGGGCAGCCGGGCGTTAACAATCTGAACTTCCCCTTGGAAATCCCGCTGCACAGCCGCTTCGGCAGCATTACCGAGACTCACCTGTTCAGCAACACCCTGATCAACGAGTTCCGCTTCGGAGTAAATATCATCAGCGACCGGCTGAACAACGAGCCGCCGGTGACGAATGCGCAAGTGGGCATAAATCTTCCCACTGCGACCGGCGTGAATGGCCAGGCTGGCGATCCCAACATATACCGCCTTCAGTTCGATACTTTCGCCTTCGGAGCCTACCCGACGCAACTGCAATCGGCGCTTTCGAACAACTACACCTGGGTCGACACGGTGAGCTGGACCCGCGGAGCCCATCAATTGCGCTTCGGCGGCGAGGTCGATCGTGTGGCCATGAAACGAAGCTTACCCATTGCGGACAATGGTCTGATCTTTTTCGTTTCTGGCGCCTCAGGGTTCGGATCCGATTTTCAGAGCTTTCTCGCCGGCGCTCCGCTGTTGGGCGAAGGCGGAGGCGGTCTGGGAAATCACGACTACCGCATTCCCAGCTATGCCTGGTTCGCGCAGGACGATTATCGCGCTACGAAAACCCTCACGCTTAATCTCGGCGTTCGCAATGAATTCGTCGGTGCGCCCTACGATACGCTTTGCCACACCGGCAACACCGATCCCACTCTCGCAATTACCACCGGCCAACCCTATGTTTATCCGAAGTGCATCAACAAATTCGGGCTTTCAGGCATAACCGGAACGCTGAATGCGGCAGGCTTGGACAACGAATACGCCACTGTATTCGAGCCGCGCATCGGCTTCGCCTATGACGTCGGCGGGCACCACACGACCTCCGTTCGCGGCGGTTATGGCATCTACAGCGTTCGCGAAGATCTGGGTGCGGTGGATAATCTGGCGATCGTCCCTCCCACCTATCCGTTTCTCGTGGGCTTTCTTCCGGGCGCTGATAGTCTGACCAACCTCTTCGCCGCGAGCGCTGCGTTTCCCAACGGAGTGCCTGCGCTGGGGGCAAATCCAACGCAAACCTACGTGCCGACCGCCGCTATTTTGCAGAGCGTAAGTGCGCCCTGCACGCTGGAAAATGGATCTGCGGGGGTTGGGACAGCCTGCGGCGGCACCTTCAGCGGCAACGTAAATGGTTTAATCCAGCTCGCCGTGCCTTTGCATTGGGTGGTCGGAACGACTCAGCAGTGGAATTTCACCATTCAGCACGAACTTGGCCGCGACTGGTTCATCGAACTCGGCTATGTGGGTACCAAAGGTTCTCGTCTGCGCTCCACTTACGATCCTGATCAGGGCAATGTCGCTTCGGCACAGAATCCGATCATCGTTCCCGGACAGGGTTGCACAAACCTTAAGGCGCAAGGTCTTTCCTGCACGATTGTGGATACCACTGTGGAGAATGCATCTCTGCGTGCCCCCTATATCGGCATTGCGCCCGGAGACTTCGAGGGTTTCGCGCCAAATTCCGATTCGCACTATAGCGCTTTGCAAGCCACGTTGGCGCATCGATTCGGCAAGGGTTTGTATTTTCAGAGCGCGTATACGTGGGCGAAATCGATTGATGATGTTTCCACCGCATCGGTGGCTTTCCTGACTCGGGTGAACGATCAGAACAACGCAAGCGCGTCGCGCGGACTTTCCGATTTTGACCGCCGCCAGCGCTTCGTCACCAGCGGCGTTTATCAATTGCCATTTTTCTCGAGTTCAAGCGGCTTGAAGAAGGGAGCGTTGGGCGGCTGGGAGGCGAGCGGCGTTGTAACTTTGCAATCCGGAGCGCCGTTCACGGTTTACGATCCGGCAGGCGGCACGGCTTATGCATTGGCCAGCACTCCGTCTTCGACAGCGACCTTTGCCCCAGGTTTCGGATGCACGAATGCGCCCAGCCACGGCAGTCCCGAGGCCCGATTGGCGAACTGGGTGAATCCGGCAGCTTACCTGCCGGATCCGTTAGCTCCGACGCTCTCCAACGGAATGCCGAGCGATGCGACTGTGTACGGCAACACGCCGCGCAACTGCATCATCGGTCCTCCGCAGAAGAACGTGGACTTTACCCTCGAAAAGGCGTTCCGAATCACCGAGGGCCAGAGTCTGCGCTTCCGCACCGACTTCTTCAACTTGTTCAATCACCCGTCGTTCCAGATTCCCGCGCTGGCAGCGGTATCCTCAGCGGGCGGATCCGCGCCGATTACCTCGACCGTCGGTACGCCACGGCTGATTCAGTTTTCGTTGAAGTATTCGTTCTAGAGCGGTTCGATCTCGTAGGCTTGCGGCGGCAATCCGGTGACCCGGATGCCACCGTGGCCTTTGTGGCGGATGTTCAGGCCGATGAGAAGTGCCGTGATCTGCTCAAGAATTCGAGCGTTTTCCAGTTTGCCGCCATCGATGGCGCGAACGCCCGGAAGTTTCGCTGTTAGTTTCCGTGTGGTTTGAAGAGCTTCCGCATCATCGCTGCAAACGATCACATCGCAGTCGAGCGGTTCGTCTCCGTTGAGAAGCTCGGCGGAGAGATTGTGAAACGCGGCGACCACGCTCACTCCTTTGGGCACGAGTTCCGCGGCTTGCTGAGCGGACGATCCTTGCCAGACCCCGATCGTTCGCGAAGCGCGGCCGCCAACGCTGGCGGCAAGCGCGACCGTAGCGTCGATGAGAGTGCTGCCTTGACGAATTGCAGGTTTGAGCTGTTTGAGGAGCGCAGCCTGGCTTTCGAAAGGAACGGTGAGCACAAGCAGGTCGGATGCGCTGCAGGCCGCGCTATTTTCCATGCCGCTGACCTGTGCATAGTGCCCAGCCTTCAGTTTGATCTTCTCAGCTACTTCCTGCGCGCGCGCCGCGTCGCGAGAGCCAATAATGATAGTTTCCTCCGCGCGCGCCCAACGCAATGCAAGTCCCATCCCCGCGGGACCGGTTCCTCCCAAAATCGCGATCGGTCGAGAGTCAGGCAAATGCCGGCTCCAGCGTTTCCTCCGCGATGCACTCCTGCAGAGGCAGCTTGATGTTGATCCGTCTGTATGTCGTATTGCGCTCAGCAGGAATGCGTCCCGTTTCGAGGATCAGAGATTGAAAATCTTCCGGGCTGGTGTACTGTCCGGCGGTAGCTCCGGCTTCGCGGGAAATATTTTCTTCCATCAGCGTTCCACCGTAATCATTCGCGCCTGCGTGCAGGCAGAGTTGCGAGAGCTTGCGATTCAACTTGACCCATGAAACCTGGATGTTGTTGATCGATCCAACCAGAAGAAGACGCGCGAGAGCATGGACTTTTAAATGTTCTTCAAGAGTTGGACCCGTTCGAGCCAGTCCCTGCTGAAACAGCAATGTCTTCTGATGAACAAAGCCGAGCGGAACGAATTCGGTGAAGCCGCCGGTTTCTTCCTGAATTCCGCGCAGCAAGAGCATTTGGCGAACCCAATGCTCAGGAGTTTCCGTGTGGCCGTACATCATCGTCGAAGTGGAGCGGATACCGCAACGATGGGCAGTACCAATCACTTCGATCCATTGAGCGGTAGTGAGCTTATTGGCCGACAGAATGTGCCGGATCTCATCGTCGAGAATTTCGGCCGCTGTTCCGGGCAGCGTGCCGAGGCCATTGTCGCGCAGCATCGAAAGATAGTGGGCCAGCGGCATGCCGGTGAGTTCCACCCCGTACACGATCTCCATGGGCGAGAACGCATGGATGTGCATTGCCGGCACGGCTTTCTTTACCGCTCGTAAAATGTCGCGGTAATAAAACGGCGGCAAGCCGTGAGGCAGGCCTCCCTGAATGCAAACCTCGGTCGCGCCAAGTTGCTTGGCTTCGATCGCCTTCTGCGCTACCTGATCGGGTTCTAAAAAATATGTGTCCGACTCGCGCGGGCCGCGGCTGAACGCGCAGAACTTGCATCCCACAAAACAAATGTTTGTGAAATTGATGTTGCGATTTACAACGTAGGTGACGATATTGCCGCAGAGTTCGATGCGCAGCAGGTTCGCAGCTGCGAGCAGGCCGAGCAGGTCGTCGCCTTCGGCGTGGGCGAGCGCGTAGGCTTCTGCAATAGAGATCGAGCCGCCGCTTTGAGTCTCAAGAATTCGCTCCAGCGAAGAGCGGATACTCGGGCTCAGGTTCGGCGTGGTATCGCGCCAATCGAGCGCCGGAAAGCTCTCCAGTTCGGATGCCGATAGTGGACGTCTCACAAACCCTCCAAAGCTCTAGGTATTCCAAATTACTCCTAGAGGCCGCCCTCTGGCGAGGGCTTAGCGGAACAAATCGCTGGCCGGGGGACGAAGCAGAGCCTGGATGCCTCCGCGTGCGGACGTGTAAGAGAATCCGCGAATGATGCAGGCTGGAGTTCGGTTTAGTTTGCCGCACACCAGCCCGGCGGCGCAGGCCAATTCGTCGGCAATCGCCTCTATGCTGGCATGTAACTTGTAGCCGTAGGGATCGCGGCGTCCGCGATCGTCGCGCAGCGGTTTCATCCCGGCGATGCCGATGCAGAAATCCACCAGGCCTTCGCGCCAGGGGCGGCCGAATGTATCGGTAATGAGGACGGGAATTGCGAGACCGGTGCGCTTCTTGATTTCATTGCCGAGCCTGCGGGCTGAACCATCTGGATTGGCGGGCAGAAGCAGGGCATGACGGCCGCCATCGACGTTCGAGACATCCACGCCGCTGTTCGCACAAATGAAACCGTGCCGAGTTTCCGTGATGAGTACGCCATTCTTGCGGCGGATTACGGCGCGGGTTTCGCGGAGAGCCAGATCGATGACACGAGGGTCAAGCTCGTATTTCTTCGCCCATGCGCGAGATTCGGAGGAAGGCCTAATCGAGCTCAAATCGACGATTTGTCCTTCCGCCTTGGAGATGATTTTGTGTTTGATCACGAGAATGTCGCCGCTCTCGAAAGCGAAAGGACGTTCCTGCATGGATTGCAACAGTTTCTCGAGCACCGAATCTTTAGGCTGAATCTCATCAGCGAAAGGGAGGGGGATAATTCGGATTTCCTCTTGCGATGGGGAAGACTGCCGCTTGGACCGCTCACCGCTCTTTCTTGCTAGGTCACGGTCGCTCACATTCTCTCCGTCGCGACCATGCGGCCGTCGAGTTTCCATTGTTGGAGCAGCATCTGAGTTCGGGTTTGTCCAGGTTGAGCAAGAAGATCCGCAAGGTCGGAGGGATTATCCACGTCGAGCCCAATGCCGGGAAAACTCAGCACGACACAAGGTTTACCCGTATCCAGTGCAGCTGCATGATGCGGCTTAAAACTATCATTGCCGAAGCGTAGCGGGAACAAATCCGCTGGCCGGCGAAATGCCGCGTTTGTACCTCGCCCATCCGCTGCGGGCACGAGGAGCGAGCCTTCCGCCGGAGCTTTTTGGAAAACCTGTTCCAGTTCGCTGGCCTGAATTAGCGGGATGTCCGCGGGAATCACGAGCGTGCTATCGATTCCCCGCTCTACACACGTGCGCGTCGCCATTTCGATAGCGCCGGTTTCTCCGGGATTGGCGGAATCGACGATTACTTCGAAATCGTACTCCCGCGCCAGGCCGACTGCGAACTGGTCCGCGGTAACCAGAGCACAGGCGGGTCGTCCACGCCACGCCGCCACTGCTGTCGCAACATCATGCAGCATAGTTTGTGCCAGCTTCGTGCGCGACGGCTGATCGAGTATCTGCGCGAGCCGCTGCTTTGCGGACGCTGAGTTCTTGACTGGTATAAGAATCACGGCTGATCGGCGGGGCTGCTCACGACGGGTTGACTGGATACTTCTTCGGAAACGAGTCCGCTACTGGCAAACGAAAGTGCGGTTCTCGCAAGAGCAGCCTTGTCGTCGCTGCTGCGCATGATGGTTTGCGCACACTGCACCTGCAATCCGTTTCCGCGCAGAGCTTCAGCAGCGCGCGCGTCCCGCGTATCGCAAATAAGCAGGTCGAGAAAATCTTCGTACGCTTTCGCAACCCCGGCGATCGAACACGGCAGCCCTTGAGCGGCCATCAGAATCCCCGCCGGCCCGGCCACCGCAGCGTTTCCGACGATCGGACTGACTGCCGCGACCTTACCCCGCGCGCGCACCAACGCCTCACGAATTCCCGGCACGGCTAGAATTGGGCCAATACTTGTAATCGGGTTGCTGGGCGCGATCAGCACGGCATCAGCCGAGGTAATGGCTTCAGTAACTCCCGGTGCAGGCTCTGCATCCGAGGCTCCGGCGAAACGGACTGACTTTACCGGGTCCTGATACCAGCGCTGCACGAAGTACTCTTCAAAGCTTAACTCGCCAGAAGGCGTATCTACGCGGGTCTCGACCCGCGAATTGCTCATGGGCAGGATGCGGGCCTTCACGCTGAGCTTCTCGCAGATGACCGATGTCGCTTCGGAAAGAGTCTTCCCTTCGGCCAGTAGTCTCGACCGCAGCAAATGCACTGCGAGGTCGCGATCGCCTGTATGGAACCACGTAGGTTCGCCGAGTTGCCCCATGGCTTGCAGGCAGAGAAAGGTATCGCCTTTCACCCCCCAACCGCGCTCGCGGCTGAGTAGTCCCGAGAGAACATAGGTGATCGAGTCGATATCTGGCGAAACATAGAGGCCCCACCAAAGCAAGTCGTCGCCTGTATTCACGATAATCGTGATGTCCTCTGCCGGAATCACCTGCCGCAGGCCATCTACAAATTTGGCGCCTCCGGTACCGCCAGTGAGCACGCAGATCATGCGGCCCTGCTTTCGCGGGCAAAGCCGGTGAAGTCGCTCGCAGCATCGAGCTTTTCGGCAAGCAGGCCGGGTTTCGCTGTGAGTGTGGCCACGAACTCTGGATACACCGGAAGCCGCTGGCGTAACTGAAATCCCTTCTCTTCTGTGCGCGAGCGCAGTTGCTCCAGATGCGGCCACGGCTTTTCAGGATTGATGTAATCAGGAGTCAGCGGAGAAACCCCTCCCCAATCGTTTATTCCCGCATCCAGCACCTCTTCATAATACGGTGCGTTCAGATTGGGAGGCGCCTGGATGTTTATGTTAGGCATTAGCAAACGAGCTACCGCTACACAGCGCAGCATCTCGCCCTGACTCGGTTCGGGAGCGTGGGCCATGGGAATGTTAGGCTTGGCGCAGAAATTTTGGACAATCACCTCTTGGATATGGCCATAGCGATCATGCAAATCGCGAATGGCGAGAAGCGTTTCAACTCGATCTTCCGGAGTCTCGCCGATGCCGATCAACAAACCTGTGGTGAAGGGAACGCCTTGCCGTCCTGCTTCTTCAATCGTGCGAAGACGTTTGGCGGGAACTTTATCGGGTGCGTTGTCGTGCGCTCTTCCGGCGCCGAGCAGACTGTCGTTCGTGCTTTCCAGCATGAGTCCCATGCTCGGCGACACGGCAGCCAGGCGTTTGATCCACTCCGCGCTAAGCAGGCCGGGATTGGGATGCGGTAGCAGACTTGTTTCGCGCAACACAAGTTCGCACATGGCTTCGAGATAGTGCAGCGTCGATTTGTAGCCCAGATGGCGCAGCGTATCCCGCATTGCGGGAAACAGCAGTTCTGGTTTGTCACCCAGACTGAAGAGAGCCTCCGTGCATCCGAGTTTTTCGCCGGCCCGGGCTACGCTCAGCACCTCGTCGGGCGTCATGGTGTGCGCACCGGGTTCCCCGGGATCGCGGCGGAAGGTGCAGTACCCACAGTAGTCGCGGCATAGATTTGTTAGAGGCAGGAAAACTTTCCGTGAATAAGTGATAATGCCAGGTTTGAATCGTTCTTTCGCCTCGCGGGCGCAGGCAAGCAGCGCGGGGAGATCGTCGTCGGGACATCGAATCAAATCCAGCGCCAATTCGCGAGAGATGGGGAATCCGAGCCGTGAGCGGTCGCTCTCCACCATGGGCATTACAGATTGCGGTGAGTCTGTTATTTTACTGGACACTTGATTCACAAGGCTTGCTTCCGCAAGTCGTTCGATGCATCGAATCATACAATAGTCTTTGTCGCGCTGAGATAGGGCCGACATGCATGCAGCAAAAGGCTGGCGGGCATTCCATGAGTCTGGACCCAACTGAATTCCGTAGCGCGATGGGATGTTTCGCCACGGGCGTAACCATTATCACGGTCGACCTCGATGGCGAAGTCCATGGCATGACGGCGAATGCTGTCGCCTCGGTATCACTCGATCCGATCCTGGTGCTGGTGTGCGTGGATCACAGCGCCAGCACACACGCGCATCTCCACGCCCGAAAACGTTTCGGAATCAACGTGCTGACGGCCCGGCAACGCGTGATTTCCGAATACTACGCGAGGCCGATCCGCAGCCACGAGCAAGCCGAGAAGGAGGCAGGGGCGCGCTTTGAGCGGACGGTTCACGGAACGCCGATTCTGCATGGGGCGCTGGCTTACCTGGAATGTATGTTGAAGTGGGAGTACGAGGCAGGGGATCACACCATTTTCATCGCTGAGGTGGAGGACGTGGTCGTCCGCTCCGGCGCGCCGCTGCTGTTTTTCCGCGGGAGATACAGGCAGGTCGGTGAAGAAGTAGCTGAATGAAAGAAAAGGCCCGGTTTCCTCTTGAGGGGGCTAACCGGGCCCGGAGGGACTCGCAGACGTTATATCCACTCTGCGGGACACAGATAGTTCAGACAAGGTTAGATGTCACGGTTGCATTGTGACGGATGTCACAATGGCAGTGATAGGCTAGTGAACAACGGAATTTTTTCAAATTGAGGGGATCGATTTATGGCGCAGAAAGTGACGAAAAGTGAATCCGAGTGGAAGGAACAGCTCACTCCGGAACAGTATCGGGTGGCACGTGAGGCAGGGACCGAGCCGGCTTTTACTGGCAAGTATTGGAAAACAAAGGACGCGGGGACTTATCACTGCGTTTGCTGCGGTGAGCCCTTGTTCGACTCGTCCACGAAATTCAATTCTGGAACTGGCTGGCCGAGTTTTTACCAGCCAACCGACGAGGGCAAGGTCGAGGAGCACAAAGATTCCAGTTATGGGATGGTCAGGACTGAGGCTCGTTGCTCGAGCTGCGGCGCCCATCTGGGACATGTGTTTGACGATGGCCCGGCGCCCACGGGCCAGCGTTATTGCATGAACTCGGCCTCGCTGGATTTTAAGCCCAAGGAATCAAAATAAAAGAAGGATTCAAGGCATGTCGCAAAAGAGGGCACGAGGTCCGTGTCCTCTTTTGACTGACTGCAGTTGACGATTATGCGCCAGCGGTTGCTGCCAAAGCCTTTGGCTGCTGCTCCGCCTTCGCGTGCGGTTGATTCTGCTTCCGGTCGCCGCTCTTTACTTCGCTCTTGACTTCGATGCCGCCTTTGAGCACGGCGCCATCTTCCACGCTGACACGAACGGTAGAAATATTGCCGTTGACCACGCCTTCGTTGCGGACATCCACGCGATCGCTGCACTCAATGTTGCCTGTAACCTTGCCCATGACGACTACGTCGCGGGCGGAAATATCGGCTTGCACGCTGCCATTGCGGCCGATGGTGACACGATTGTCGACGAGCGTAATCTTGCCCTCGACGCGCCCATCAATGTACAGAGCTTCGGTCCCGCTGATTTCACCCTTGATGATGAGCGAGCGACCAATCGTAGCTTGCTCGATGGGCGCCGTAACCGTTTTGACTGGGTTGTTTGTGTTTGGCGTGGGAGCCGGCGGATTGGACTTCCCGTTGTAAGCGTATTCTGAGGACTGCAACATGCGACCTTCCTTGGTGTCCTGAGAGCGGCGCGTCTTTTCGACAGGAACTGACGCCGATCGATGCAGGTGGTCTGGAATCTGGGCCGCCGGGGTGGTTCGTTCCCGTTGGCCAATCCGACTATCGCACAAAAGTAAGTAATCGCAGAGATTACGAAAGAGACTGTACGGTTACGGCTGGATTCTGGACTTTAGTCGACTTCCTGCTCCTGCAAAGAGTGGCTGAGTTCTTCCCATTCGTCGATAAAGGCCGCGTGCGCGGCTCTCTGGCGGTCCAGTTCCTGCGACTGTTTCTGGCTTTCTTCGGCGCTGATAAAATTTTGAAGAGCCGTTTCGCAGTCCGCGATCAGGTTCTCGGCGCGGCTAATTTCGCCCTCCAGTTCGCGAATCCTCTCCTCCAGCTTCTTGCGTTTGATCGGATTCAATCGCTTCGCTTTGGGGCCTGCTGACGCGATCTCGAGGGAGGGATGATTGCCGTTGGCCGGAGTCATGGTTTCTGGCTCAACCTTTTTTAACTGCTGGCGAATAGTTTCCTCTTGTTTGACGTCCCCACCCTGCTTGCGCCAGAGATAGTCTTCGTAGTTCCCGGGATAGACTTCAACCTTCCCGTCGCCAATCTCGAAGACTCGGGTTGCAAGCTTGTCGATGAAGTAGCGGTCGTGGGAGACGAATACGACCGTGCCGGTGTACTCCATGAGCGCTTCCAGCAGAACATCCTTGGCGCGTAGGTCGAGGTGATTCGTAGGCTCATCCAGCAGCAGAAAATTTGCCGGATGCAGAAGCAGACGGAGCAAGGCATAGCGCCCGCGCTCGCCGCCCGAGAGCACGCCAATCTTTTTGAAGACGTCATCCTCGGAAAACAGAAAACATCCCAGCAGGCTGCGCAGTTCGGTCTGCGTGGAACACGGAGACGCGTTGCCGAGATCGTCAATAAGCCGGGCGTCCGCGTCGAGTTCCTTATATTGATCCTGCGCGAAATAGTCGGCCTCAACGTTGTGGCCAAGGCGAAACTCGCCTTGGGTCGGACGTTCCTCTCCCGCCAGCAACTTGATCAGCGTGGACTTTCCCGCGCCGTTCACGCCTACCAGGGCAATGCGGTCTCCCTTTTCGATTAGGAAGTTGACCGCGCTGAACACTTCCTTTTCGCCGGTTCTTCTATCGCCTCTCGCGGGATAAGTCTTCGCCACACTTTCGAACTCGGCGACGATCCGTCCGCTGGGCTTAGGCTGAGGAAACGAAAAATGAATCGTCTTTTCTTCGGGCGGCACTTCGATGCGCTCGATTTTCTCCAATTCTTTAATTCGGCTCTGCACCTGCTTCGCCTTCGTCGCCTGATAGCGAAAGCGGTTGATGAACACTTCCAATTGCTCGATGCGGTCGCGCTGGTTACGGTACGCGGCCTGCAATTGTTCGTTGCGCTGAGTTTTTTGCGTTAAAAACTTGTCGTAATTGCCGGTGTAGAACCAGAAGCGCTTGTTCCAGATTTCCGCGATTTTGTTCACGGTCACGTCGAGAAAATAGCGGTCGTGAGAGATCAGCACGAATGCGTACGGATAATCGTGCAAATATTCTTCCAGCCAGTTGCGGGCTTCGAGATCAAGATGATTCGTCGGCTCATCAAGCAGCAGCAAGTTGGGCTTTTGCAGCAAAAGCTTGGCCAGCGCCAGCCGCATCTGCCATCCGCCGGAAAATTCTTCCGTTTGCCGCTCCCAGTCTTCCTTGCGAAAACCAAGGCCCATCAACACTCTTCCGACGTTGGCCTCGATTGAATAGCCATCGCGAGTCTGGAATTCATGCTCCAGGCTGTGATAGCGATCGGCGACTCCTGCATATTCCGCGCTCGCGGGATCGAGTTCGGCAAAGCGGTGCAGCAGCGTTTCGAGTTCCTGCTCCATCGCCCGCAGGCCGTCAAACACCGATGTGCACTCGGCAAACACGGTTCGTCCGGAAAGAGTGAGGCCATCTTGCGGAAGGTATCCCGCCGTCGTCCCTTTGGCGACGGTGAGCGAACCGTAGTCGAGCGTGTCCAGCCCGGCAAGGATTTTCATCAGCGTGGATTTGCCGGTGCCGTTTGCGCCGACTAATCCCACGCGGTCGCGGGGCGTGATGAGCCAGTCGGTGTTTTCAAAAAGAAGTTTGTGGCCGAATCGTTTTCCGGCTCCGGAAAGCTGAATCATGGGCTGGAATTATCGTCTCACGAAACGGGTCCGCCGTTCGCCGTCGAGAAAACGCTTTGTCATCCTGAACGCAGTGAAGGACCTCTGGATTCTCTTTCCCACTGCCATGCCGATTCCCAAGTGCACAGGTCCTTCGTCGGGAGTCTTCGCTAGCGCGAAGACTCCGCCTCCTCAGGATGACAAGATTTGCCTTAGGTGTGGGCTACGGCGCGGGTGAGACGGTTGTCAGAATACTTACCGCCCCAAAGCTCGCTGTGAAACTGAATGCGCTCGAGCGCTCGATCAATCACGTTTTCAAGCTCATGCGCGTATTTCACTTCGCGGCCCTTCGCGAGCTTCTGACGTGCCTCTTCTGCGGTAAACCAGGTCGGACGCCGTTGCGGCTCATCCGGCCGGCGCAATTCGTGAATCTCCATCAGGAAGGCTTTGACCACAAATTCCTGTACTCCACCGGGCTGCCAGAACACGCCCTTGGAGTGAATATAGAGATGAAAATGCCGCGGCTCAATCGTGCCGATTGCTCCGGCTTCTTCCGCGGCTTCGCGCTCGGCGGCCTGGCTGTGCGAGAGGCGCGCCTCGGGAGAGCCCTTGGGAAAAGTCCACTTGTTTCCGCCATTCGTGTTTACCAGCAGGAACTCGACTTCAGCTCCTCGCTGTCGGAAACAGACCGCCGCTACCTGCAGCGGCAGCGACTTGGAAGCGCGTGGTGAACTCATGCGGCGATCTCCTGCCCATAATGTTACTCGTTAGATATTTCACGAATGTTAACGTGCAACAAAAATTGTGCAACAACAGTTACGAAAGTAGGCAACCCCAGGGGTTTTTTCCGTAAACGGGAATCGACGATCCAGTCACGTCTTTGCCCGCGTTAGACGCCAGCCACACGATCAGGCTGGCCACCTAGGAGGGTTGCACCCACTGAGTGTAAGGGCGACTTTTCAACAGCAGTGGACCTGCCTTAATATGGTTTCCACTCTATGAACCCTGCTGTCTGGTTGCTGGTGATTCTGGTTGGACTGCTCGGATTTTGCTTGGGGAGAATCTGGGCACAGGGTGTCAGGTGGTCTACAGCCAAACGCTGGCTGCTCAATGTAGCGCTTGCCCTGTTGACGATCGGCATCTTCATGGGTTCTTTTTTCTACGCGAATTACAAAGGGCTCCCTGACGAACTGTTCGTCAAATGGATGAGCATCCTCTTGACGGCCGCGATAGCGTTCGGGACAGCAATTAAAGCATTTTGGCCGTGCCGGCACAGGGCAGTATTCTGGGCGGAGTTATGCGTCCTTGTCACTGCTCACTTCGTAATATTGCAAAGACTTCGTTGGACAGCCGGTGGCTACTTCTGGCTTCCAATAGTGGTTGGCCTTCCTGAGATTTTTGTTGTTGTCATGCTCCTGAGCATGACCCTGCGGACGAAGCCGACGCCGCCTCGAAACTACCCCAGGGTTAGTGGGTTTCGCTGAGCCGGGCATCCTGGCCGCTCGCGCTGAGTCTCAGGAAAATTTCCGCTGCAGCGTGTCCCGATCCAACTCATTCTCCCACCGCGCCATTACCAGCGTAGCCACGCCGTTGCCGATCATGTTCACCACCCCGCGGAACATGCTCATGAATCGGTCGATGCCGAGAATGATGGCCATCCCGGCTACGGGAATTGTAGGGATTACAGACAGTGTGGCGACGAGCGCGATGAAGGATGCGCCTTGCACTCCGCTTGCTCCCTTGGAAGTGAGCGTGGCTACCGAGAAGATGGTGAGCTGTTGCAACAGAGTTAAGTGGGTATTCGTGGCCTGGGCTACGAAGAGCGCAGCCAGAGTCATATAAAGGGCGCTGCCGTCGGTATTAAACGTGTAGCCGGTGGGAACCACCAGGCCCACCAGAGAGCGCGAGCAGCCCAGCTTTTCGAGCTTCTCCATGAGCGTGGGAATAGCGGTTTCCGACGAACTGGTCGCGAGCACGATCAAGATCTCTTCCTTGATGTGCAGCAGAAATTTCACAATATTGAAACCAGCGGCCCAGGCGATTGCGCCCAGCACGATGAGCACGAACAGAATTGAAGTAATCCAAAAAGTAGCGATCAGCCGAACCAGTGGTCCCAGGGAGGCAAATCCATACTTGCCGATGGTGAAGGCCATTGCGCCGAAAGCGCCAATCGGCGCGAATATCATGAGAATATTTACGACCCGGAACACCACATGCGTAAGCGATTCGAGAAGGGCGATAATCGGCTTGGCGCGCGGCCCCGCGGATGACAGCGCAAAGCCAAAGAGAATCGAGACGAACACCACCTGCAGGATGTCGCCTTTCGCAAACGCATCCGTCACCGTGGTTGGAATGATGTGCATCAGGAATTCGGTGACAGTCTGCGCTTTCGCCTGGCCGGCATAATCGGCGACTGCCTTGGCATCGAGCGACGCCGGGTTCACATTGAAGCCGCTGCCGGGATGAACCACGTTGCCCACAATCAATCCAATGGCCAGCGCCATCGTGGAGACGATTTCGAAATAAAGCAGCGCTTTGCCGCCCACGCGGCCGACCTTCTTCAAGTCCTGCATTCCCGCGATCCCTGTCACCACCGTACAGAAAATCAGAATGGTGATGATCATGGTGATCATGCGAATGAAGGCGTCGCCGAGAGGCTTCATGGCGACGGCTCTTGCCGGGCTGAAATACCCGAGGAGCAAGGCCACCCCCATGGCGATCAACACTTGGACCCACAGGGAGGCGTAGAAAGGCTTGCGCCGGATGGCGGCTGGGACGGCGTCGGACTCGGGTATTAAGATTGGTTCGGGCATGGCTGAACGAAATGCTTACTGAGAAGTCGGTTTTGATTCGTATCAGGGCATCGCTTTAGCGATGCCGCAAGTGTCACAGAATTCAAACGCGCCTTTAGGCGCTGGCCCCTTAATTTCAGCGCCTAAAGGCGCGGTCGGGAGTGCGGACTAAACGCACGCCTGAAGGCGTGCCCTGATACGAATCGCCTCACACGAGCCCTGTTTTCGAATCTTTTCTACCCTTGGTCTCTAATTGCCCGGAGCCTGCAAGGTTTTCACCAGCCACGGAATAATCACTTGCTTGAAGATCAGCGGATCCGGCCACACTCCAACTTGCCGGCCGAGATGTCCGCCCTTCGGATTGATCCACGCTTCTTTCGGCACGTCCCCTTTACTAAGCAGCAGATATTCGTCGTCGATTGGAACCTGTGTATCGAGCACGCCGGCGATGATCAGCATGGGCGCCATCGGCCTGTCGAGCAAACCTTCCTTTATCAGCGAAAGCTTCGGCATAAAATCCGCCATTTCGTCGAGCGTGTGCACGTTGTCAAGGATGCTCATGAGCGCAGGCACCTGATCGAACAAATACTCGCGATTGCCGATCAGCTTGTTCGTCAGAAATTCCTTCTGGAAGAAATGATCGACCGGCGGAGATTGGGCGCTGCAGCCGCGAAGGCGAGCGCGCTCAACAATTGCCATCTTCGTCGCCCAGTACGCTCCCCAGCTAACACCATGCAGTGCGATCCGGTTCTTATCGATCTCCGGGCGCGATTGCGCATAATCGATAACGCGCGAGAGCATGCGGTCGGCAGTCTCGCTCACTTTGATTGGATTCTGCCCCGTGCCCGGACCGTCGACGGCGAGATACGCGATCCCAAAGGGAAGAATCGCGCTGAAGCTCTCGGTCAAATCTTCTTTGCGGCTGTCGAGCCCGTTTACCGCAATCACCAGCGGCACCGGTCCTTTGGCATTCTTCGGCAGGCGCAGATAGCCGATGATTTCCTTGCCTTCGAAGGGAATGTGAACGACTTCGAGCGGCGGATCGAAGAACTTCGCATGATCGAGGAATGCTTCGAGCGCCTTCTCGTACGAGTGCTGCTTGCCCGGCGAAACCGGAACCGGCCAGCGCCCAAACGAATAAATCCGCCATGCGCGGATGTAATCTGCATTCGCCTTGGTCGGATCGGATTTTTCCAGCGATTTCGCGTCGTTGAAATAGCGATCCGCGACATGCATGAAGGCCGCGGCCCATTCGTCTTTGTCGCTGGTGTGAATGCTCTCGAAGGCTTCTTTCACGTCGCCGGGGTCGAGCCCAATCAGCGGATACTGACCGACCTCGGCACGATGAATCGCTTCGACTCTGATTTCATCAATGGTTCGCTCCCGCCGCGGCTCCTGCTGAGCCGCGACAGAGATGACTGTGAAAGATATAAGCAATAATGCCGCTAGATAGAAACGTCCCCAGTTTTTCATGCCCGGTCCCCTTTGTCTGTACATCTGCTCTTGTGCTCTCGAATGCTCTTTCGAAAGAAACACTGCGAAAAAAGGCCGGACGGAACTGCGTCCGGCCTTCGACCTAAATAAACTTCAGGATCAACTAAAACGTGAACTTCGCCCCCAACTGGATGGAACGAGGTCCGCCTGAACCGACGGCGGGATTCGCGGCGGCGATGTCCGGCGTGGCGCAGCCGCAGCCAAAGGGACGAACCGAAGGATCATTCAAGCCAAAGCCGTTCTGGCCGCCGTAAGGATTAGCGAAGTTAGGGTGATTGAAGATGTTGAAGAACTCAACGCGTCCCTGAAGCCGCATGGTTTCTCCGAAGTGAAAGTTCTTGGCCAGAGAGAAATCGAAGTTCCTGAAGCCGGTATCTTCAAACATGTTCCGGCTCATATTGCCGAAATGGCCGAGGGGCGGCGGAAGCATGATCGAACTGCCATTGGCATAGCAGCCAAAGAACGCGAGCGATTCTGTGGATGCGCCGGGACTGCCACCGTCCAAAGCAAGCGCTTTTGCGTTGCAGGCGGCATTGCCGCTCGGGTCGCTGGGACTGTTGTTGCCGCCGAAGTACGGAAGCCCGACCCCCTTCTGAGACTTGAAATCCGAGGTTTTACCGTAGAAGCTCCAGCGAATCGGGCTATTGGCCGGCGGGCTGACCGGCAACGGTCCAACGCCGGCAGCATCCGTTCCCTCGTCCATCGGCCCCCAGTACTGAGGGCTTTCGACGGTGATGATCGAGTTGAGTTCCCAACCTTCACGCAGTTGTCCGTAACCTTTGCGGCCGGGAATCGCGTAAGTCAGCGAGACGGTCAGCCGATGCCGGATGTCGAAATCGCTGTTCGCATACTCAGCAGCGGGATTATGTGCATTCTGCGGCAAACCGGAGCCGTAGCCGAAATCCCAGTTCGCTCCTACATCGTCAAGCGCGTGCGAATAAGTGTAGCCCGCCACCATGCTAAGGCCGTGATAATTGCGGGCGTTCAGCGTAACTTGCAATCCGTTGTAGTTCGACCGATAGACATTTCCCATCTGGAAAATGTTGCTTAGGTAGGGGAACTGAGTGAAGGGACCTACTTCAGGCGCAACTTGGCAGGCTGGATTATTTACTGTGTCGTATTGTCCATTGACCAGCTCCGCCGTGCATGTCGCAATATTCGCAGCTGGCCAACCCGAGCCGACCGGAGGCTGATTAATATCCCGAATTCCCGTCAGGTTCGACCCGTGATTGCCCACGTAGGCGGCTTCCAGCGACAAGTTTGCCGTGAAGGCGTGCTGTATGTTCAACGTCCAGTTCCCGACGTAAGGAGTAGTAAGCCCCCGGTCCACCGTCATGACGGGGCATGGGCTGTTGAAGCAATTGACCGTGCTGCCGCCGTAGAGCGGGCCGTTCGCAGCGTCCCAGGTTGTAGGGTAGCTCAGGAAATTTTTTACCGTTACGTTTCCTGTCGTGATGGTTCCGCCAGATGTGTCTCCCGCTGCGTCGATCGGGGCTCCAGTGGGAACGCTGCCCGGGCCGAACGCATTGTTGAAGGCGACGAACGATTGCCAGTTCACTGTTTCGTAGATGAGCCCTCCGCCGCCGCGCAGCACTGTCCTGCCATTTCCGGCAATGTCCCACGCGAAACCAAAGCGGGGACCAAAGTTCGTGTGATCGGGGTTCCAGAGGCTGCTGATTTGATGCCCAACCTGCACCAGACCCACGTTGGGGTCGAAATTTCCCAGCAAATTGTGAGCCTCCTGGGGCACGCTGCTGAATTCGTAGCGAACGCCGAAGTTGATGGTTAGATTCCTGGTGGCCCGAAAGTCATCCTGGAAAAAACCGGCATATGCCCAGTTGTGCAACTGCAGGGTTGGATTTCCAACTTCGACCGTCGACTTAAATGGCGCCCCTCCGAAGAAATCCTCGAGCGGGGACGAACCTGCGGGGCCGGGGTTCGGGCTCACCACGCCGCCCAAAAAAGTGATGCTGCCTCGGGCATTGCCGTAGGCCGCGTTGGTGACCTTATCGTAGTGAAGCTCGCCGCCGAATTTCAGCGCGTGCTTGCCTGCGGTGTAAGAGATGTGATCCACGAACTGTGTGATGGAATCTGGGCCTTGGAACTTTGGCCACTTGAAACCGCCGAGCCCTGGGAAAAAGTAGCCGCCAAAGCCAATGCGCGGTAGGCCGCCAGTTTCTGGTCCGCTTACGCCCGTATGCAGACCATAAGTGGAAGCGGGTGTATTGAGGTCACCCGGCAGCGTTGGCTGGTACAGGCGGTTGTAGCCACCGCGCGCCTCGTTCACGAGGCGCGAACTGGGAGTCCAAATCCAACTGCCACCCACCACCTGCGCTCGAGTGTGAATGTCAGAGAGCCACTTCTGCTGCAGTTCTGGAAAGTCTTCGACGGTGCCGGAGTTGTTCCCAAAAAAGTACATCCCGCTGACGCTGTGCCGTTCGGTCAGCTTGTAGTCCACCTTGCCCACGACGTTGTCGACGTGGACAACATTATTAAATCCGTTGGTGATGGAGATGCTCTGAGCGTTATTCGTGGGAAACCCTGAACCGTTGCAGGTTACGGAGTTGCCGGAAAGCGCGCATCCTGAAATTAACAGGCTCGCCGGACTGACGATGGTCGGAGGTGGCGCGAGCAACAAGTCGTTGATCGCATCCGGAATACTGTCGGCGCAGTCGCCGGCAAAGCCGAACGAACAAGTTCCATTCGGTGCCATGTGCACCATCGAGGGACTGGTGACCCCACCGTAAGAATTGCCCACGTTATACCGCTGGCCTTCGTAGGCGCCAAAAAAGAAGGCTTTGTCCTTGATGATCGCGCCGCCCAGACTGCCACCAAACTGTTCGAGAGTGCGGGTTAATTTTGGATTGGGGGCGTCGTTGAAGTAGTTGCGGGCATCCATTACTCCGTCGCGGCCAAAACCAAATGCGGTGCCGTGGAACCGGTTGGTGCCGGACTTCAATCCCACATTGACGACCGCTCCCGGTTTCCACCCGTACTCCGCGGGCGGGTTCTGCTGAAGGTTGAACTCCTGAATCGCGTCGATGGGCAAAATAGTCGCGGAGTCGCCAGCGATGCCTGCGCCGTTGATGATGGCTTGTCCCGAATAGGGCTCGCTATTGAACAGTCCTTCAACGAAGTAGGCGTTATCTTCTGCGCGCAAACCGTCGGCACTTGTGGTCGAAAACCCACCGCCGGGATAACGAATCACGCCGGGGCGAAGCTGCAGCAGGTTTTCGTAATTGCGCCCGTTGAGCGGGAGGTCGTTGATTTCCTGATTGCTCAGCGTGCCGCCCAGCGTAGAAGAGGTCGTGTTCACCAGCGGAACCTCTTCCTCAACCACCACGGTTTCGGTGACTTGTCCAGGCTGAAGTACGAAATCCGCGCGCACGTCGGTGGCAACTTCAATCGTCACATTTGGGCGCTCCGCAGATTTAAAGCCTTTGGCCGCGACGTGAATCTTGTACGTTCCCGGAGTGAGATCAGGCGCCACATACTCGCCTGCTTCGTCAGTAGTGAGGACTCTTGAGATGCCGCGCTGCACGTCGGTAACGGTAACGGTCGCGCCTCCCAATGATGCGCCACTTTGATCGGTAACGCTTCCGAGTACGCGGCCTGCAGTGCCCTGGCCGAGCGCGGGCAAAACCAGAACGCACACAACGGTGAGAAGAAGAGTAATGATCCGTCCGGCTACGAAACCCTGATGACCCGCGGACATGGCGGCGCGACGAACCTTCATGATGGAAACTCCTCCAATTTTCTGGTCCGACAGCCATACCATTGCTCGACGCGCCAAGTCAAGAAAATTCGGGGTTGAGTGGGGTGAAATGAGCCTGAGCCATTACCTGGGATAGGACGATATTGGGTCCAAAAACTAAAAAATCCGCACAACGCCGCGAAATCTTGCTTGCTGTTCATGGCGAGGAATGTTATCTTTGGTCATACCACCATACCTAAGAACCACGAATGCTCCGGGCAGAGCCCAAAACCGCAGAAGTCGCGCCGCAAATGCTGGACCTGCGGTATAGTAGCCAGACCATCGCCAGTCCCCCAAAACTGGCTTGTGCGGGAGAGCACCCTGTGTACAAAGTTGTCCGTACTTCGCGCCTGTACGAGCAGATCGTTCAACAAATTGAAGAGTCGGTACTGAATGGAACGTTAAAGCCCGGAGATCAACTGCCGGCGGAACGCGAACTGGCACAACGTCTCGGCGTGAGCAGGACTGCTGTTCGTGAGGCGGTGAAGACTCTGCGTGAAAAAGGCCTGGTGGAGGCCTACTCGGGGCGCGGGACGTTTATCACCGATGGCACTTCGCAAGCGGCGCGACAGTCGTTCGACTTGATGGTCAAGCTAGGTCAGCAGGAAGGATCACCGCATCTGGCCGAGTTGCGGCTCATTCTGGAACCGGGAATCGCGGCTCTAGCCGCAGTTCGCGCAGAAGACGATGATCTCACCGCAATGCGCGAGGCGGTCGCCGTGATGGATCGCGCGCAGCGAGATCCGGAAGCCTACATCGAAGCGGATCTTGACTTTCATCTAGCGCTCGCGGAAGCGGCAGCAAATCCGCTGATTCTTTCGCTGATCGATTCCATTGTGGGATTGCTTCGCGAGCAACGCATAAAAATATTCAATGTGGAAGGCGGACCGCAGCGCGGCCAGATTCATCACAAGCGCATATTGGCGGCGATGGAGCGCAAAGATCCGGAAACGGCGCGGGCTGCGATGCGCTCCCACCTGGAGCAAGTCCGCGAAGATTCTAAAGCTCCCACCGGCATCCCGTCCTCGTCTCACGGAAGGCGCGTGCCCGCGGGTTCCAAAATTACTTCGTAGCGCTACAGCAATTTTTGTCAGCGTCAGTTTGGTTTTTCGGAGGTTGGGGGCGGATGGCGAAACTCGGCTTTATCGGCTTGGGTGTAATGGGCAGCCAGATGGTCAACCGGCTGCTCGGCAAGGGACACACCGTCACCGGCTACAACCGCACGCGCTCCAAAGCACAGTGGCTGGTGGAAAAAGGAATGAAGTGGGCGGATTCGCCGCGTGAGGTTGCGAGCACAGCCGATTTCGTTTTTGCCATGGTGACCAATGCCCCTGCCATCGCCTCGATCACCGAGGGGCCCGAGGGAATCCTGGCCGGGATGAGCGCGGGCAAAGTTTTCATCGATATGAGCACGATCAGCCCCGCCGTGAGCCGTGCGCTCGCTGCGAAGGTGCGCGAAAAAGGCGCGGACATGGTCGACTCGCCGGTTTCGGGCAGCGTGATCACTTTGCAGGAAGGAAAGCTGTCGGTGATGGTGGGCGGACGGGGCGAGACGTTCGAAAAAGTGAAACCGCTGCTGCTCGACATTGGACCGAAAGTGACTCACGTTGGCGATAACGGTTTAGCGCTCTGCATGAAGATCGCTGTGAACCTGAGCCTGGCGGTACAGATGCTTGCGTTCTCCGAAGGCGTGCTCTTGGCCGAGAAAAGCGGAATCTCACGCGAAACGGCGGTGGATGTTCTTACGCACAGTGCCGTCGCATCCCCGATGATTCAATACCGTGGGCCATTCGTTTTGCAGCAACCGGAAGAAGCATGGTTCGACGTGAACATGATGCAGAAAGACATGGTTCTCGCGATGGAACTGGGGCGCCAACTCGATGTGCCTTTGCCCACGACCGCAACTAGCAATGAAATATTGACTGCGGCGCGCGGCATGGGGTGGACGAAGTACGATTTCGCCTGCATGTTCGACGTTCTCGCAGCGATGTCTGGAGTATCAACCCCAGTTACAAAGGGCCCCAGGAAAGTATGACTACTGCGACTTCTAAGCCAGAAACCGGACGCGAACCAGCAACCGAGAAGGACAAGTGGTTGCACGTTTACCGGCAGATGGCGAGTATTCGTCTGTTTGAAGAGCAGGTGAACGAACTCTACACGCGCGCTCTCATGCCGGGATTGGCGCACCTATACAGCGGCGAAGAAGCGGTCGCGGTTGGAATCTGTGAAGCGTTGCGGGTCGAGGATTACATCACCAGTACTCATCGCGGGCATGGACACTGCCTCGCGAAAGGCGCATCTCCCGATCGCATGTTCGCAGAGTTGCTCGGCAAAGAAGCCGGCTACTGCCGCGGTAAAGGCGGATCGATGCACATCGCCGATCCCGCGACCGGCAATCTCGGCGCGAATGCAATCGTCGGCGGCAGTGTAGGTATAGCAACAGGTGCAGCTTTCGCCGCGAAAAATCTTGGTACAGATCGCGTTGCGGTTTGCTTCTTTGGCGAAGGCGCGCTAGGGCAAGGCTCCCTCTACGAAGTGATGAACCTGGCGCAATTGTGGAAGCTGCCCGTAATTTACGTCTGCGAAAACAACCAATACAACGAGTACACGCATTACCAGGAAACCACGGCGGGCACAATTCTCGGGCGTGCCGCCGCCTTCGGGATCGAAGCCGCCAGGGTTGACGGGCAGGATGTGCGAGCCGTCAATGAGGTTGCGTCGCGGTTGATCGCACGCGCGCGTTCCGGCGGCGGCCCGGCGTTTTTGCAATGCGACACCTATCGTTACAGCGGCCACCATGTCGGCGACATCAATCGTGAATACTATCGATCCAAACAAGAAGAAAGCCTTTGGAGAAAGGATCGAGATCCGATTGAGCTATTCGGCAAATGGCTGATCGGCGAGGGCTACGCCGATCCTGATTCGCTCGCCAAAATTTCTCAGGGAGTTCGTGGCGTCATGGAAGCAGCGGTGAAGTTTGCCATCGATGCGCCGTATCCGGGCGTCGACGAAGTGGACCAGCACGTCTATGCCTGAACGTGAACTTACATTTGCGCAAGCTGTGCGCGAGGCCCTTGCCGAGGAAATGCGCCGCGACTCGCGCGTCTGTATCCTCGGCGAAGATGTAGCCGAAGCGGGGACGCCCTTCAAAGTTCTCTCCGGATTAGTCGAAGAATTCGGCGCAAAACGCGTCGTCGATACGCCCATATCCGAGGCTGGTTTTACGGGGGTTGCCGTCGGCGCCGCGATGACCGGCATGCGTCCGGTGGTCGATATCATGTTTGGCGATTTCATCACTTTGACCATGGATCAAATGGTTAACCAGGCAGCCAAAGCGCATTACATGTCTGGAGGGCACTGGAAGGTCCCGATGGTGATGCGCACCACGCTGGGCGCAACGCGGCGCTCGGCGGCCCAACACTCGCAGTCGTTGCACGCGTGGTTCAGCCACGTTCCCGGCCTGAAGGTTGTTCTGCCTTCCACTCCTTACGATGCGAAAGGCCTTCTGAAATCGGCGATTCGCGACGAAAATCCGGTTGTCTTCTTTGAAGACAAAATGATGTACAAGCTGAAGGGTCCGGTTCCGGAGGGCGACTACACGATTCCCCTCGGTGTTGCCGATGTGAAGCGCGCAGGCGATGACATCACGTTGGTCGCAACCAGCAGCATGGTGCAGGTCGCCCTCGGCGCGGCGAACATGCTCGAAAAAGAAGGCATCAGCGCGGAAGTGGTCGATCCGCGCACGACGTGGCCGCTAGACGAGAAAACTTTAATCGACTCCGCGAAGAAGACCTCGCGTGTAATTGTTCTGGACGAAGGCTACGGACGCTACGGCGTGACAGCGGAGCTTGCCGCGGTGATCGCGGAAGGCGCATTCTACGATTTGGACGCGCCGGTGAAAAGAATGGGCGCCATGCATGTCCCGATCCCGTTCTCACCACCGCTCGAAGACGCAACCGTGCCGACAGAACAAACGGTATTAGAAGCCGCGACAAAGATGTGCGGTAAGCAGTAGCGCCGCCGTCTCGGCGGCGGTTCCGATGGCGTCCTGCCATCGGAGCGGGTAAACAGCAAGCAGTAAGGAGCTGATTTATGGCACTTAAAACTCACGGAACGATGGCCGTAGATTGGGAGCAGCGAATCGACTTCGACCGCCTCCGCCGCGAACGGCTGCAGCGCGCTAAAGATCTGTTGAAGAAATCCGAGATGGGCGCACTGCTCTGCTTCGACATGAACAACGTGCGCTATCTGACTTCGACGCACATCGGCACCTGGGCGCAAGACAAGGCGAATCGCTTCACACTGCTGCCGCAAAATGACGAGCCCATCCTGTGGGATTTCGGTTCCGCCGCCAAACATCATCAATTGAACTGCCCCTGGCTCGGCGACCGGTCGCGCCCGGGTATTTCCATGTTGCGCGGCACCATGTCGCCGGAGCACGGGCGCGCCGAAGATGTTGCCAAGAAAATCCGCATTGAGCTCGAAATGCGCGGCTTGCACAAAGAGCCGGTTGGCATCGACATCATTGAGCTTCCTGTCCTTTTTGCGCTGCAACGCGAAGGCATCACGGTTGTCGATGGCCAGGAACTCATGTCCAACGCGCGGGTCATCAAGACGCAGGATGAAATTTCTCTGCTCAACACTTCCGCAATGATGGTCGATGCCGCCTATGACGAACTTTATCGTGCCATGAAACCGGGTATGCGCGAGAACGAAGCGGTTGGGTTGGTGAGTAAGGTTCTCTACGATCTCGGTTCGGAGTATGTAGAAGCGGTGAATGCTATATCCGGCGAGCGATGCAATCCGCATCCCCACGTCTTCTCCGACCGTGTGCTGCGTCCCGGCGATCCCGTCTACTACGACATTCTGCATTCTTACATGGGCTATCGCACTTGCTACTACCGGTGCTTCACCATCGGTTACGGATCTCACGCCATGGTCGACGCCTACAAGCGCTGCCGCGATTACCTCGATGCCGCCATCGAACTGATTCGTCCCGGACGCAATACCGCGGAAATCGCGGCCGTGTGGCCCAAGGCGCAGGATTTCGGTTTTCCCAATGAAGAAGCCGCATTCGCCCTGCAATATGGCCACGGCATCGGGCTTGCGATCTGGGAAAAGCCCGTGATCTCGCGTCTGGTGTCGCTCGATCACCCGCAGACGCTTGAGCCCGGCATGGTATTCGCGCTCGAAACGTTCTGGCCCTCGACCGACGGCTGGAGCGCAGCGCGCATCGAAGAAGAAATCGTAGTCACGCCAACAGGACACGAAGTGATCACGCGCTTCCCCGCGGAAGAATTGCTCGTCGCCGGCGCCCACTACGTCACAGTGAACGGGCCGTTGCCCACCACTCGCGAAACTGAAGCTGCGCCGAGCGCTCGTGTGCTGGATATGATCGAAGCCAGCGCGAAGACCGAGCGGGTAGGGGTTGCGGATTGAAGGCCGAGTAAGAGCCGAACTCCGGAAAGACATTATGGCTTTCAGCGTGGTAATGCCCGCACTCGAGATGGCGCAGGAAACCGGCAAGCTCATCGCTTGGCGGAAGAAGGAAGGCGAGCAAGTCACCAAAGGCGAGCTGCTCCTCGAAATTGAAACCGACAAAGCCGTGATGGAAATCGAAGCGCCCGCAGACGGCGTGCTTGCGGGAGTCAGCGGGACGGTTGGGGCCGATATCCCTGTCGGGCAGACGATCGCGTGGATCGTTGCTCCCGGCGAAACAGCTCCCACCGAAAGCGCATCTACCCGGACTGCACCGACCGCGCGCGCAAGCTCGCAGAGCAAGGAGTCTGCCGCTGTTTCCTCTGCGATGAGTTCGCACGAACCTTCCGGCACCCGGAGCGCACGAATTTCGCCCAAAGCGCGGCGATTAGCAAAAGAGTTAGGTGTCGACATCGCGAAACTGCGTGGTACCGGGCCCGGTGGCGAAATTCTCGCATCCGATGTGCAGGCCGCCGCCGAAGCACCATCTGACGTTGCAACTGCAGCGAAATCCGCCAACCTCGAGGTCCCCAGCACCCTTGGTCGCCTAATGGCAGAGCGTACCACCCAGAGCTGGACAACAGTTCCACACTTTTTTGTCTCGCGAGAGATCGATGCCACGGCGCTCAATGAATATCGGGAAAAGCTAGTCGGAGAGATTGAGCGAAAGCATGAGGTTCGCGTCACGCATACCGATTTATTGGTGGCACTAGCGGCGCGCGTCCTGCTCAAACACCCGCGATTGAATTCAAGTTGGACGAGCGAAGGCATTCGTTTGCACGACCATGTAAATATGGGCGTCGCGATTGCTGTGAATGACGGAGTGGTGGCCGCGGTAATTCCGAACGCGCACAGCGCGACCGTTGCCGAAATCGCAAAGCAGCGTCGTGACGTAGCTGAACGAGCCCGGGCAGGCAAACTGCGTCCGGCCGACATCGCCGATGCCACTTTCACCATCAGCAACCTCGGCATGTATCACGTGGATGCATTCAGCGCGATCATCACGCCGCCGCAGGCGGCGATTCTAGCCGTCGGCAGCATCATCGATCGCGTTGTTGTTTTCGAAGGCAAACCCGCCGTGCGCCCGATGATCAATCTCACTCTATCTTCCGATCACCGCGTCGTCGACGGAGCGCGTGCGGCGCTCTTTCTAAGCAACCTTGCTGAGGCCATCACAGCGCCGGATCAAGTAGTTGGCTAAACTTTTGTACCCTCGGCCAATAGACATTTCCTCAGCGAAGACTGAAACGTTTTCTTCATTCCAACCACCATTCCTTTGACATTCGGTTCCAGCGAACCTGCGCAGCCGAATTCGATCAGTCCGCAAAGGAGAAGTACCGTGAAGAAGTCCAAGAAAATCGAAATCAAGAAAATCACACTGAAGGATCTCGATGAGCCCGAAATGAATCACGTGGCCGGCGGCATTGAAACCGTGGTCGCAACCTGTCCTCTGCATACCCAAACCTGCTGCAAGACCTCGTGTTTTGGAGCCGCCTGATCATCTGAAGGGTGGTGCGATTGAGTTCGTTCTAATTGGCAATCCTCAAGTGGATTGCCATTTTTGTTGAGATCAGTTGCATCCCCGGTCGACTCTTCCGCGTCTGAGAATCAGGGTGATGCACGACAGAAGCTCCAATTCTTAATTCTGGGACTAAGCGAGAGCCTTGAAAGCCGCCATTCTCAACGCCGCGAAGCAGCCTCTTCAGATTGAGGAGACTGCCAGGCCTCGGCCCGCTGCAGGTCAGGTGCTGCTGCAGGTTCGCGCCTGTGGAGTCTGCCGCACCGACCTTCATATTGTCGACGGAGAGTTGCCGCCGCGACGGCGGCCACTAATTCCCGGACACCAGATTGTTGGCGATATCGTGGAAGCCGCAACCGCCGAACTGAAGGTCGGCGCACGCGTGGGCGTTTCCTGGATCGGAGGAGTCGACGGGGCTTGCCCATACTGCCGCCGCGGGCTCGAAAATCTGTGCGATGCGCCAGTCTTCACCGGATATAGCGTTGACGGCGGCTATGCCGAATATGTGACCGCACGCAGCGACTTTGTGTTTCCCCTTCCACAGGAACTTGATGACCTGCATGCGGCTCCTCTGCTTTGCGCCGGTATCATCGGTTTTCGCAGCCTGCGCGTTGCCGGCGTGGAAAAGGGCGACCGCGTTGGACTGTTTGGCTTTGGCGCATCCGCGCACTTAGCGATTGCCGTGCTTCACTCGTGGAAGTGCGATGTGTTCGTTTCAACCCGCGGGGTCTCGCACCGCAAATTGGCCGAATCGCTCGGCGCGAAGTGGGTGGGCAGTGAGACTGACAGGCCGCCAGTTGAACTCGACCGCGCGATAACGTTTGCACCCAGCGGAGATGTGGTGATCGCCGCGCTTTCCAGCTTGCGCAAGGGAGGGGTCGTGGCTATCAATGCGATCCATCTAGATCGCATGCCTGAGTTCGACTACGACCGGCTGCTTTGGGGCGAACGGCAGATTCGCAGCGTCGCCAATATGACTCGAGACGATGCCCGTGATTTTCTCAAGATCGCAGCTGACATCCGCCTGCGGCCTAAAGTGACGGTTTTTTCATTGGAACAGGCCAACGAGGCTCTTTCAGCGATTAGAAACGACGCGGTTGACGGAGCTGCGGTGATTGTTCCCTGACGGATTACAGAGAACAACGAAAACGAGAAGAAATATGGTCGGGGCGCGCGGATTTGAACCGCGGACCCCCTGCGCCCAAGGCAGGTGCGCTACCAGGCTGCGCTACGCCCCGACTCTGTTGGAAACAACAAGTCTTCTGCGTCGAAGACTGTTTCGATTATAAACGACGGAACCAGCTATAATTTCTCTCTGGATATGCCGAACGCGCGGTACGCCTTGGTCGCCTACGTGAATAGTCCGGTAGGCGACTTCGTTGAGAACCTCCGGCGGGAGCTGCACCCTGCTCAGCCTCATCTCTCGGCGCACCTGACCTTGCTTCCTCCTCGGACGCTTCAGGGCGATGAAGGCGCCGCATTGCAGTTGCTCGGTCGCATCTGCGCCGGCGTTGAGCCTTTTGAAGTTGCCCTCGGCGAGATGGAGAGCTTTGTTCCTACTACCGCCACGGTGTACATTCGCGTTGCCCATGCCGCTTCGCGACTTCTCCACCTTCACGAACAATTAAATACCCAAATACTGGCTTTTCAAGAGGAATGGCCTTATATCCCTCACGTAACGGTCGTGAAAATGCCCACTCAGCGGGAAGCGGAGCAAGCTCTGGAAGTTGCACGCCGGCGCTGGCAGCAGTATTCGGGCACGCGTTACATCCTGCTTGACCGGCTGGTGTTTGTGCGCGAAGAAAAGCCAAACTGCTGGGTCGATCTTGCTCCCGTCTCTCTCGGCGGCAGCCTGGTTTCGCCTTAAACCCGCAGATTACCTGGCATTACGTTACCTCGGCTACGAGCGCATGGACCCTGGTACATTTCCCCTCCGTGCGTTGCATGGCCCCGGACCGCCTTGTAAACATTTTAAACAGGGAAGTGCGAAATCCGCGCCGCTGGCCGCTTCGGGCGCGGGTTTCAGAAAGCCAAGGGGCAAGAATGCAGATTGGCGTATACGGTTCGGGTTTTCTCGGAACGGTGATTTCGGCTTGTCTGGCAGATTTTGGCACCCCGGTTTCCTGTTGTCATCCCGATCGCACCCGCATGGTGGAGATGGCCCAGGGCAACATCCCGTTCTTCGAAAAAAATCTGAAGGAAATCATTCGACGGAATGTTCGCGCAGGGCGGTTGGCGTACTCAACCGATATCGAATCGTTTGCGCGTAAAGCACAGGTAATTTTTCTTGCCGAAGATGGAGCCGACGCTCTGGCGGATGTGGCGATGCGCATTGCCCGCGTGTCGCCGAAGCCTCCCATTCTTACTATCGTCACGCCCGTAGCCGTGGGCACGGCTGCGGCACTGGAGAAGAGTTTGAAAGATGCCGGTCTCCAGGGAACGATCGTTTCTCAGCCGATGTTCTTCACTGACGGGTGCGCGGTGGAAGACTTCAATTGGCCGGACCGACTGATTTTGGGATCGACGTCGAGTGAAGCGGTCCACATTCTCAAACAGATTTTTCATCCGCTGGTCATGCGCGGAGTTCCCGTCATCGTTACCAACCAGGCAACAGCAGAATTGGCGCGCGAAGCGGCGACCGCATTTGTCGCAACCAAGATTTCTTTCATCAACGAAGTCGCGGCCTTATGCGAACGGGTGGGAGCCGATGCCGTAAATCTCGCTCTGGCTCTGGGCCTCGACAAGAAGATTGCGCCGCGGTGCCTGCAGCCAGGAGCTGGCATGGGTGGAGTATTCGCGGAATCCGATATGGATTCTCTATCGGAGTTGGCAAGAGCCAACGGGGTTCCGCTGAAAGTTCTTGGCGCTGCTCGGGACGTGAATCTGAGCCTGGCGGATCGCCTGGTCGATAAGATAGCTATGGCATTGAACTCCGTGGAAAACAAGGATGTGGGTATTCTGGGCCTCGCCTTCAAGCCAAACACGAATTCGGTGGCGGGATCCTCGGCAGTTCGCCTGGCGGAAACGCTGGTGTCGAAGGGCGCACGCGTGAGAGCCTACGACCCGGTGGCGCTCGCGGACGCCAGGACGCGGCTGAATGGGTCCGTACGTTATTGCGACTCGGCTTACGCGGCGGCCGAGGGCGTGGATGCACTTGTGGTCGGCACAGGCTGGCCGGAGTTCCGGGCGCTCGACTTTGACCGTATCAAGCACCTCCTCAAGAAGCCCGTCATCGTCGATACCAAGAACCTGCTCGATGCGGTGCGGCTGCGCGCTATGGGATTTGAGTACGTTGGCGTCGGGCGGGGATAGCCACTCCGTAGGCTTCAGAACTGAACAACATCCACCTCTGCGCTGTAAGACGGCGAAGTGCCCCACTCCTGCCCGGGAGTATTGCGGGTCAGAAACTCCAGTGCGCTCGACGGTGCGATGAAAGCCGAAGAGACGCAACTTCCCGGCTGTCCCGAAGGTTCACCTATTACGGATGCAGCGCATGGCACGGAAGTTTGATTGCTCCACGAAACCAGCATGGCCTCGCTCTTTATCCCGTTGTTTGGCTTCTCAGCTAGGTTGGTCGCTAATAGAATGTTCGCTCCGCCGCTGCCCGCAGTGAAAACTGTCATAAGCTTCGGATACGTCGCATCGGTCCAGTCGAGCAGGTCGTATTCGTAGTCCGTTAGCGGCCCCAGTCCAGCCGTTGGGGTGCCGAACTGAAGTGTGATTAGAGAGTAGCTGCAGCCACTCGTGAGCGTGGTAAACGCCGCGCTGCCGGTGCCGTACGCGGTTGAGACCTCGGATCCCGCGCCCGCAATCAAGCCGGCGGAACCGGCGGAGATCTGCCATTTGCAGTCACTGCCAGTGATGAGCGCAAACAACCAAGGGAATCCTGGGTACGAAAATTCGTATCCCCCATTCGCGCCGGTTACGGAATAATTGAGCGGTTCGCTCAGCCCAGCTTGCGCCTGTGTTCCGGAAGGCCAAAAGCCCAGTCCAAAAGCGAACAGATCGTACGATCCTGAGTAAGAGCCGTCAGTTTCGATGGTGGCGGCAGTGTAGGCTCCATTGCGAATCAGATTGCAGCCATTGGGAACGCCGTTCACGCTCGGATAAACAAAGTCTCGAAGTTGTCCATTTTCATCGGTCCAGCGCAGGATGGCTGTCGGCGCACCTTTCTCTACGTTTCCTGCGGTCACGCAAATCATATAGCTGGCATCGGCCGACGGCGCGGCCATGATCTGAGTTGCCGGTAGCAAAGACGTGAGATTCAGGAAATCCTTGCGGATTTCAGACACCGCTGCCTTGGCTGCGAGTGGCCGCGCCAGCCAGAGGATAATCACGACAGCGAACCACAACGCTGGCAAGACTCGGCAGTGACTTCGAATACCCATTTTATTTCGGCGACGAACCTCTCGCCTTCACTCTAAGCGGAGAAGCTGTGAATGACTAGGACATCGGTTACAAGGGAGGAATAGTTATCCACAGGGGTGATGAGTAATCAGTCCCCGAGAAGGAACGCCGGTATCCAGCCCCGTGGGTTTTCTTAGATTCGAGCCTTGCGCAATCGCTTACGATTAGCGGACCGCAATTGCTATAATCAGCAAGGCGGTGGGAATAGCTCAACTGGCAGAGCACCGGACTGTGGCTCCGACGGTTGCGGGTTCGATTCCCGTTTCCCACCCCAGACTCATCCCAGACGACACTTCAACCAGGCCTTGGCGCGGTCGTCGACCCTAGAGTGCGGAACTTAATGTCCTGATCTCCCGATCTATGGAACGAATATTTCACCCATTTCGAAGCTCTGCGCAGCTTGGGCCGCTGGAGCAGCGCGTCCTTGAGGGATTGTGGGTGCGTGAGAGCGCTACGGTGCGGGAATTGGTGGAGGATTATTGCCAGGAGTTGGCTTATACGACGGTGATGACCACTCTCGACCGCCTGTTCAAGAAAGGTCTGCTGACGCGCTCCGAGGATGGGCGGGCCTTCCGATACGCGCCACGATTCACTCGCGACCAGTTACAGCGAGAAGCCACGAGCCATGCTTTTCGCCAATTGTTGGAGGCTAGTCCGGCTTCGTCCTTACCGCTCTCGTTGCTGGTCGAGATTCTCAGCGAGCGGGACGCTCAGTTATTGGATGATTTGGGCAAGTTGGTGGAGGACAAGCGCCGCAAACTAGAGCAGGGAAATATCACACGACAGGCACCCGGCCGCAAGGAGAGCGCCTGATGTATACTCTCCGCGGCGTCGCCATCTGCTTTGCAATTTTCTTCATCCTCTACAGCGCTCTGTCAGCAGTGGTAATTCTCGTGTGGCGGAAGGTTTGGAGCTATGGCCAGAAACATTCGCCGCGGAAGTGCTCCGACCTGCTTTTTGCCCTCCGCATGAGCCCCTTGGTCATCGCCCTGATTGTAACGTTTGCCTTGGCTCTGCCATCGTTCGTGATATTCGAGCCGCGCGCTGCGGACGAATCTATCTCTCCCTTGCTTCCGCTGCTGGCCGCATGCGGGATCGCCGTAGTTTTATCGGGGATTTGGAAATCCGCAACGGCATTGCGCCGGATTTCGAAAACCCTTGCGCATTGGAAAACTGGCGCACAAGTGCTCGGCCGCCGTCCGGCGGGATTCGATAGTTTCGTTTTCGTTCTGCGAACGCCGGCACCCGCGCCGCCTCTCACCGCCGCAGGTATAGTGCGGCCGAGCGTATGGCTATCGACTGCCGCGGAGCCGCTGCTGACAGAGAGCGAGTGGCATAGCGCATTGCGCCACGAGTTGGTTCATGTGCGGCGCCGCGACAATCTTAAAAAGTTGTTTCTTCGACTGGTAGCAGTTCCGGGAATGGCAGGACTTGAATCTGCCTGGCGTGAAATTACCGAAATGGCTGCCGACGATGGCGCGGTATCGAGCGCCTCGGAGGCGCTCGACTTGGCTGCCGCCGTTATCAAACTTTCGCGACTCAGTTCGTCGCATCCGCCGGTAGAACTCGCCACGTCTTTGGTAAACAGCCCGGCTGAAGCCGTTAGCGCTCGCGTGACCCGGTTGCTCGCGTGGTCGGAGGTGCGGCGGCCAGCGCGGGCATATTCCTGGAAATATGTGCTTTTCCCTCTGGCGACATCGGCCGCCCTCGTCCTAACCTACGGTAACCTCCTCGTTCGCGTGCACGCGGCCACCGAGTGGCTGGTGCGGTAAACTTCTCTCACATGCCGACCGGCCGCCAAGGTTCCATCCATCTTTTTCGCTTTTCTGGGATCGACGTATTTCTGCATTGGTCCTGGTTTCTGGTGGCCGCCTACGAAATCAACAGTAGAAAAGGCATGTATTCGTCAGTTACCTGGAATGTGCTGGAGTACTTGGCGCTGTTCCTGATCGTGCTGCTGCATGAGTTCGGTCATGCACTGGCTTGCCGGCAGGTCGGAGGCACCGCCGATCACATCGTGCTGTGGCCTCTGGGTGGTGTGGCATATGTGAATCCGCCCCAGAGGCCCGGTGCAACACTGTGGAGCATCGCGGCGGGGCCGCTGGTGAATGTAGTCCTCTTTGTTGTAGTCAATGCCATCGGTCTTGCAGGACGTTCCGCGGGTGTGTGGCAAACACATCCGGATTTGCACCAACTATTGCGGGCGATCGCTACCATCAACCTGTGGCTCCTGATCTTCAATATCCTGCCGATCTATCCTCTCGACGGTGGGCAGATTCTACGTTCGCTGTTGTGGTTTGTAGTGGGCCGGGCGCGCAGCCTGATGGCAGCTGCGGTCATTGGGCTGCTGGGGGCTGCCGGTTTCATTTTCATCGCGATCAAGGTGCAGGATCTTTGGCTGGGGGCGATCGCCGTTTTTGTCTTGATGAACTCCTGGGGCGGGGTACAACAAGCACGTGCCCTCATACAGTTCGCAAAGCTTCCGCGCCGCGAGAGCTTTTCTTGTCCCGCCTGCAAAATGTCTCCTCCAATCGGGGACTATTGGAGATGTTCCAAGTGCGGACAAGCCTTTGATACCTTCCAGACCGGCGCCGTATGCCCGCATTGTGGCTCGCGCTTTGATGTGACTCGATGCCTGGACTGCGGCGCTGTGCATCCCGTGCACGAGTGGAGCGTTCCCGTCATCGCAGGCACGCAGCGCTTCTGACAGAGGATCGTTAGATCGTTAGAAAGTCACACGCACGCCCAGTTGCGCCGCAAATGGAATTCCTACAGTTGTGCCCGGGCCAAAGAAATCTCCCAGCGCGCCCTCGGGTATCTCAAGCTGTTTCAGGCTGGTAATCGGCGAGGTTTGCGAGCAGTCTGCGTTCGTGCAGATGCTGGTGACGTTCGTGATCCCTTGTGAATTCGGTTGCATTTGCGCCGCGGGAACCGGAAGCTGCGCTACATTGACGGCGAAGTTCGCGCCGGGATTGTTGCGATTGAAGAGATTGAAGAACTCAATGAAAGGATCGATCTGCCAGCGCTCGTTGATTTTGAACGGGCGCGTCAAGCGCAGGTCCGACTGGATGTAAGGCGTGCCGCGGAAAACGTCCAGGCCCGTGTACGCCCCATTCACGTAAATCCGGTCGGTGTTGTTCGCGTTCGTAATCGTAATGGGGCGGGCACTCTCGATCTGATTGATCGTGCTCAACTCGAATCCGCCGGGGATGTGCACGATTCCAGCCAGAACGGCGCGTTGCCGGACGTCTTCGCCGGACGGGCCGTAATCGCCTTGCCCGAAAGCGTTCAGGAATCCGGCATTCGGCGTTCCCGGTTGGTTTGGGCAGACACCATCGACGTAGTCAAAAAGCTCGCCCAGCAGGCATCCCCAGGTTTGCGCCTTCGAGAGTTGGTAATTTGCCACCAAATTAAAGCGGCTCATGTTGCCTTGCAGATGCAGCATCAGCCCGTTGTAGCTTGAGCGGTTGTCGGACTCGAATACATTGACGTTCGGCACCAGAGCCGTTTGATCGGCGGTGTCGGTCGTGGGAAAGAGTGGAGTGAAAAAGTTGGTGCCGCTAGTGTAGAGGAAACCGCGATACCCGTGATTGCCTTGCTCGTGAACGTAATCTGCGCTCGCCAGCCAATGCTCGTTGAAAGCGTGCTGAATGCCGCCAGTGGTGTGAATGGCGTAAGGCGTCTTATAAGGGGAACCGACCAGATT
>JBEKBW010000048.1:0-36490 GCA_050015215.1 Candidatus Sulfotelmatobacter sp. | reverse complement strand
AACTTGTTGGGCTGGAGACGAAAATAGGCGAGGCCTAGATAGAGCGGCAAATCCGTAACGGGTAACTCAGAGGCGAGTTCATCCTGCAGTTGAAGTTCTTTGTCTTCCTTGGTCGAATGCTGATAATCCGCGGGCGCGTAGTAGCCCTTGCGAAAGTCGACGTGCACGCCGGGAATGTTCACCTTGACCGTGATGCGGCGGTAGCGGCCGTCGCGAGCCGGGTTGGTGCTGTGATATCCAAGCAGGTAGTAGCTCGCGGTGTCCTGCTGTACGCCTTTGAAAACCTGGCTGAAGTCGTTCGAGTCGAGGAAGGCGCGGCCGCCGGTATCGCTCGCCAACGTCACCAACGTTTCCTGCGTGGTGAAGTTTGAATTCAGTGCGTTGATCGTAGACTGGCCCGAGTATGCTGACGTCCCGCGCAGGCTAGCGTTTTGCGCCTCTCCGCCCGCGACGAGCGCCTGCAGGCCACGCATATCCATGGTATAGATCGCCATGTTCGAGCGCACGGCCGCGTTGGTCGCGGCTCGCAGTTCGGACTGGTTTTCAATGCCGGTTCTGTCCATTCCGCTGGAAAAATAAATCAGGGATTTTTTCTGCTGCAGATGAGACAGCTTCTCTGCCACCGAACGCAGGGCTTCCAGACGGCGGTCCGTATTAAAGATGTTGTATTCGGTATCGTCCGCAGTAAACGGCTGGCCGGTATCCGGGGTGCCTTCAGTCGTGCCAGTTGTGCCTTCCTCGTAACCCTGCCCGCCGCCCTCGCCGAAACCCCTAAGTTGCTTCTTGAGCAGATCGCGATCGCCGGTGAAATCCTGATTGACCAGCAACGAACTTCCCAACGACACAATCGAGACCAAATCAGCCAGCGCCATCTGTGTGTCCACATAATGTTGGGCAGAAGTGACAGCACGGTCGATTTCATCGGGCTCCATGGCGGAGAGATCGAAAAACAGAACGATCAAACGACGGTCTTTGAATTGATTGGCCGCTTCGGCCGACGTCGGGCTGGCTGGAGCTGAGGGCTGCGGCTGCCCTGCAAGCGGTTTCGCCTGAATCACATTCTGAATCGCTACCGCATCCACGTTCTCCAAATCAAACGAAACGACTTTCTGCGGCTTGTTGTCCTCCAGAATCGCGAAATTTTCCGGCTTCAGCCCGACCACAAGATTTCCGTTCTTGTCCCGTACCGTCACGTTTACCAGCACCAGCTCGCTCTCCACACGCAAGGTGAATTCACTTTGCTGCTGCGCCGGCAGCGGAGAACACAGTGCGCACGCAAGCAATGCCGCCAGGGCTTTGTTCGCCGTTCTTTTTAGTCTCCAGTTCATCTGGTTGACCTCAACAAGCTCTTCAGAAGCGAAATCTGGCTGTTATCGTCAACTGCCGCATCGCTCCGACTGCGGTAACGCGGGAGAAAGTGATCGAGTTCAGATTCGTATCGATAGAAGAATAATTCGGTATGTTGAAAACGTTGGTCGCTTGTGCGCGAAACTCCAGCGTGCGTCCTTCGTTTAATGGAACCACCTTGGTTAGAGCCATGTCGAACACCTTGCTACCCGGGCCGATGATGCTGTTGCGCCGGGCGTTGCCGTATTGTCCCGCAGGTGGAGAGACGAACGCGGCAGTGTTGAACCACTCCGCAATCGAGGGATGCGACGATTGGATCGGTTGTCCCGGAACAATGTCGGGCCGCAGCGTGCCGTTCGTTCCGCCATTAATTTCGTTTGCGGTGCCTACGAAATGCGGAGTAAACGGAAGCCCTGATGCGATGGTCCAATCGCCGCTCCATTGCCAGTCGCCGAAGATGGCGCGCGCAGGCGTGTTGCCGGTAAGCCAGCGCTTGTCGTGTCCGAAAGGCAACTCCAGCAAGTAATCCGCTGTGAATCTGTGCGTCTGATTGAAGCTGGAGAGCCCGCGTTCTGCCGAAATATCAAACGGATTCTGGGCCACGCTGTTGGCTCCGCTTCCCGCCGACGCCGATGTACCTCCGCCGGCGGCGCCAGTACCGCCCGCACCCAAACCCGGGCTGGACGCCCTTGTCGTCGCACCCGCGCCGATTGACGATGCGTCGTCGATCGATTTCGAAAACGTGTACAGGCCGCCGATGGAAAAACCGTGCGCCAGCCGTTTGCGCAAACGCACCGATCCGGCATTCGCCGCGGAGTCTCCCAGCGAGTTCTCGAAAGTAAACGCTTGCACGTCCGGAATGCGAAGCTGAATTCCTTGTATCGCGGAGATGGTTCGGTTGGGCGCTTCCAAAATGTCGAGATTCGTCCCCTTAGTTCCGGTGTAATCGAGGTTGAAGAGCAGAGTCGGCGAGAGCTGCTGTTGGATGTCGAGATTGCGAATCTGCACGTAGCCAAACCGATAGTTCGGATTCACGGCGTACGTGTTAGTAACCGCTCCGGGAGCGGGCGCAGGGAAACCGTTCGCCAGCGTGAACTCACCCGCGGTGGGCACAACCCCTCCTCCCGTATTCGGTGTGATCGCAACCGATTGGATATTTGTTTCCGCCGTCGAAAAAGGAGGCTGAAAAGCCAGTTGCTGCGCGATCGTCTGATAGGCGCCCGTGTTGTAGTTGATGCCGTATCCGCCGCGAACCACAGTTTTGGGCAGCGGCTTCCACGCAAAACCAATGCGGGGCGCAAACCCTTTACGATCCGGACGAACCAGGCTATCGGGCAAATCACCACTGTAGGGACCGCGTTGCCCGGGAACCACTACTGCGACTGCGGGAGTACCAAGAGCCGGATTCAGCACGCCAGGCGAGAGATCGAGATTGGCGATGAGATTGTTCTCCTCGGAAAGTGGAGAAACGTACTCGTAGCGCACGCCCATATTTAACGTCAGATTCCCGCGCACTTTCCATTCGTCCTGTAAATATAAATCCCAATAATTGCCGCGGAAATGATAGTTGTCCTGGCCAAACTGCACCGCCGTCAACTGCGGAAACCCGAGGAGAAAGTCGGCGAAGTCGTAACCAGTTCCGGGCACCTGCGCGGCGGGTTGTCCGGGCACCGTGGGCGCCGATTCGGAAGTGTTGTACCCGGTGAAAGTGAACGAGCCGCGGGCATTCGAACTACTTTCGGTGTTGAGCTGAATACGGCGGAAATCGCCGCCCCACCGCCAACTGTGCTTGCCGTGCGTCCAGACCACGTAGTCGGAAAATGTATAAGTTTGGTTGCGCTGGAGCTGCGGATTGGTATCCTGCAAACCCGCAATGTCACTAAATGAAAGACTGGGCAACCCCCAATTAAATGGGTTGGTCGAAACGCCGGTAATACCCAGCCCGCTGTCGATATCGTTGAGAAAGGCATAGAGATTCTGCGTTTGCGTGCGGCTGCGGTTGAAGTCGAAGCGGAGAGTGTTGGTGAGCTTGCCGACGCTTTTCACGTAGCCGATGGGCACGTCGAAACTACGCACCGAGGTGTTGCCGCCCACGCTGGGGAAAGGATTGGTAATGTTGGCGCTGGAACCGTGATAGTGGAAACCGAAAGTCAAATTGTTGCGCGGCGCGCCACGGCCCCCGCCGCGGCGTCCGCCGGTAGGCGCGGCTCCAATCGTGTGATTCACGCGCACGTTCAAATCATCGCTGTCGCTGGCCGTGGAAGTGACGAAGTGAAAATTCTGAAACGTTCCCGGAAGATTCGGGCAGGGAATGTATTGCAACAATCCCGCTGCGGCATTAGTGAATGGGCCGGACCATGGGCACGTTTGCGAAGCGAAACCAGGGATAATGTTTCCCGGAAACGGCGTGTTCATCGCAGGGTTGTAGATCTGCACCTGCTGGCCCGCCGCGGGTCCCGAAGTGTAATCGACTCCGGAAAAATTTCCCTGCCGCTCCTGCAAAGTCGGCACAGTTGAAAACTGATCGAAAGGGTTCTTCCCGCGCTTGCCGTTGTAATTGGCAAAGAAAAATGTCTTTGCCCCGCCGTGGTAAATGTGGGGAATATTCAGCGGCCCGCCCACCGAACCGCCGAAACTGTTTTGCTCATATCCCGGCTGAATTGGCGGTTGGCCTGTAAGTTCGTATGGCGCCGCATTCAGCGCCGAATCTCCTATGCCGTAGTAAACCGAACCATGCGGATGATTCACATCGAAGCCGCGGCGCCCGCTGATCGTCATCGACCGCCCGGGACCGCCGCCACCAAATCCTCCACCACCTCCACCGCCAAAACCACCAGCACCCCCAAAGCCGCCGCCCTGCGCGCGAGCTTCGCTGATGCGTTCCTGCAGCTCATCCCCGCTCATCGAGTTGAGTGGATTCGAGGTGTTGCCGGAAACTGCAATCGACTCGGTCGCGCTGTTCGGATCGATCCCTGGCACCGGCATGCCCGAGGGCACGACGTCGCTCAGCGAATTGGCGCCTGCATCCTGATTTCCCGCGTTTTGCGCCGCCGAAAGAGTCTGAAATCCACGCTGCCCAGCCTGAACCACTTGTCGCCGCGGCTGAGGCGCAGCCTGTTGCACGCGCGACTGCAGCGTCATCTCAAAATCCACCTGCGGACTCTGGTGCGCCGCGTCGATCGTCACCCGGTGCGTGCTTTTTGCGAAGGTGACCATCTCCGTTTCCACAACGTACGCACCGTTGGCGGGCACCGCAGCGGAGTAGCTTCCATCCACATCGGTCCAAGTGGTGATTTTCTGTCCGGAAGGTTCAGGCGAGATAGAAACCTCCGCGCCTGGGATCGGCATGTTGCCGGACTTCACGATACCGTGAATCGCGCCGGTTGGCTTAGGTTGAGCCGTCGCTGTCTGCGCCGGAGTCGGAACCTGCTGAGCTTGCCCAAGCAGGCCATTAGTTACAACTAAGGACAGGCCCAAAGCGAAATGGCGCAAGCGCAACGTGCTCTTTATCATTCAACATTCGGTCTCGCGCAAGGCGAGAGCTCCCAAAAGTGATGATAGTCCGCCGCGGTTGAAAGTGACGTAAAGTATTGTCCATCGCAAGGAGGGGCCTAGCCGAGGTTCCGATTAGGTAAAGATTTGCAAAGGCGGCTGATTTGCCACAACTCTGAGCGCATAATCTGGTTTATACAGACGTCCCAAAGGTAAAGAGTTAACAACCAGGAGGATCTATGCGCAAACCCACTTTTCTAGCGTTGGCATTAGCTGGCATTTCGATGTTGACGATGTCCGCCTTCGCCCAGAACGATAACAACGGTCAGCAGTCCGCTCCGGCGGGGGAGCACCGCGGCGGCCACCATATGGATCCCGCGAAGCGCGCCGAGATGCTCACCAAACATCTGAACCTCACGTCCGACCAACAGGCCAAAGTGCTGGACCTATTCAAGTCGGAGCAGTCGCAGATGGAGAGTCTGCATTCGGATTCATCGCTCTCGCAAGATGCTCGCCGCTCGAAGATGATGGAGATCCGCAAGACCACGAACGATCAGGTCCGCGCGCTTCTCGATCCCGATCAGCAAAAGAAATGGGATGCGATGCAGAGCGAGCGAGGACATCGCGAAGGTGGACCAGGCGGCGCAGGTCCCTCGGGCGAAGCCCGCTAACAGCCAGCGCACCTCGTTGCTGTGGTCGGTATCCAGCGGCCACGGAGATGTGAAGGTCGTATCGTTCCGAGCATCGAAAATGATGCGGCATGGTCTTCGTTACAGTCCCCCATGCCGCCAGCGACCACCCGAGATTGATCTCACGCGGTCCTGTGCCAGCGCCAGAGTTGCGGGCAATGACACCTCCAACTCGGGCGGCGACGGCCATCGCCACGGATGGAGATGCGCTGACGGGGGTGCTAGACTTACCTCGATTTGCATCTGCTTTTTGCGATAGAAGCGTGAGCGATCAGGCACCCAAATCAACTCCGCACGACGCGCGCGCCAGCGCCCGTCCGGATCCTAATGCCGCCGTCGACCCAGCCGCTTCTCCGGCGAAATCCCCTGCGCCCGACCTGGGTTCGATTGGGCCTTATCTGCTAATCAGGAAACTGGGCGAAGGTGGGATGGGAGAGGTGTGGCTGGCGGAACAGTCGGCTCCCGTCAAACGGCAAGTTGCGCTGAAGATCATCAAAGCGGTCCGCTATGACAAGTCCGCATTGGTGCGCTTCGATCTGGAGCGGCAGGCGCTGGCCATGATGGATCACCCCGCCATCGCCAAGGTTTTCGACGCCGGTTCTACGCCCGAAGGCCAACCGTACTTCGCTATGGAGTATGTTCAGGGCCCGTCTATCACCGAATATTGCGACGCGAACCGCCTCTCGCCCACTGAGCGCCTGCTTATCTTCACAAAAGTATGTGAAGGCGTGCAGCATGCGCATCAGAAAGCCATTATCCATCGCGACCTGAAACCCTCCAACATCCTGGTGGTGGAGTTGGATGGCAAGCCGGTGCCGCGCATTATCGACTTCGGACTGGCCAAAGCGATCTCTCAGCAACCGGAGAGCGGGATGCTGGTGACGCGTGCCGGAGGATTGGTGGGCACGCCGGGATACATGAGCCCGGAGCAAATGGATCCGATGATGGCCGACGTGGATACTCGAAGCGACGTCTATTCGCTCGGCGTGGTGCTCTACGAACTCCTTACGGGAGTGTTGGCCGTGGATGCGCAGCAGTGGGAGAGCAAACCCTTTCACGAAGTTCTGCGGCAGGTGCAGGAAGAGGAGCCGACGAGCCCGAGCACAAGACTCATCACAGACCCGGCTGCCGCGGCCATCGCGGAGAAACGCAACACAGACCCCAAACAACTGGCGAACATGCTGCGCGGCGATCTGGACTGGATCACCTTAAAAGCTCTGGAGAGAGACCGCGCCCGTAGGTATGGCACGCCCGCAGAACTGGCGGCCGATCTCGGCCGCTATTTGCGCAACGAACCTGTCATTGCGCGGCCCCCTAGCCTGGTCTACCGGACAAAGAAATACGTTCAGCGCCACAAATTCGGTGTGGCGGCGGCCAGCACTGCGGCGTTGCTGCTGATCGCGTTCGGGGTGATGCAGGCGATCGAGTTGCGGCGGATCACGCGGGAGCGCGACCGCGCCGACCGCATCACGAAGTTTATGACCGGCATGTTCAAGGTGTCGAACCCCAGCGAGGCGCGTGGCAATGCAGTCACCGCGCGCGAGATTCTGGATAAGTCCTCGAAAGATATCGACACCGGCCTGCGCAAGGACCCGGAGCTGCAGGCCCAATTGATGGAAACCATGGCGCAGACGTATGCCGGACTGGGCTTGTATGGCCGCGCGCAAGATTTGACAGAACGCGCACGGGCAATTCAAAGCTCACTGTTTGGAGAACGAAACCGGGAAACGCTGGCAAGCGAAAGTTATTTGGCCCAGATCCTCCGCGCTCAAGGACATCTGCCAGAGGCGGAAAAGGCGTTGCAAAAGACAATTGAGGCCCAGCGCCAGGTTCTCGGCCCGAATGATCCTGACACTTTGGCGTCGATGGATCGCCTTGGTTACGTTTATGCCAATGAAGCACGTCACGCCGATGCTGAAAGCCTGTTCCGCCAAACACTGAGCGCAGAGCGCAAAGTACTCGGCCCAGACGATCCTCAAACCCTGAGCACCTTGAACGAGCTGGCGGAGATTCTGACGCCGCAGGGCCGATATGCAGAAGCCGATCGGATCTATGGTGAACTGATCGCAGCGCAAAAGCGAACTCTGGGCCCGGACCATCCCGCGACCCTGCTTTCGATATCACACGCGGCTGAGAATCTCGAGGAGGAAGGCCAGCTCCCAGAAGCCGAAAAGCTGTATTCCGACGTGATTGCCGCACAGCGCCGCGTACTGGGGCCGGAACATCCCCAAACTTTGAGGGCCATGACGATGCTTGCTCTCACCATGGCGAAGGAAGGTCATTACGCCGAAGCCGACAAACTCCAGAGTCAAGTGATCGAGATCAAGACCCGCGTGCTAGGCCCAACCCACACCTCCACGTTGCAGAGCATGGAAATGGAAGCACTGGGCCTCAGCCGCGAGGGACGTTATGCCGATTCCGAGAAAATGTTTCGTGATGTAATCGAGACATCGGCGAAAACTAACCAGCCAGCTACGGTGGCCGAGGCTTGGTACAACTCAGCCTGCGCTGAGGCTGCGAGAGGCCGGACGGACGACGCCTTCGCCGACCTGAACCACGCCATCGAAAACGGCCTCATCTCGCCAGGAGAACTTTCAGCTGACCCCGAATTGAAGCCTCTTCACAGCGACGCGCGATTCAACGCTTTGGTCGCAAAGGCCCGCGAAACGAACAGCGCGAGGAAGTAATAGGAAGTAATAGGAAGCAAAAGACCGATTTCTCGACAAGTGCGATAGTGTTTTGATCGATCCGGCTACGCCGCCTTCTTCTGCCCCGCCTTCACCTTTGCCCACCGCGCTCGCTGAAACGCTGCGATTTTCTTGCGCGCCGCCGCCGACATCGTGCGCTTGATAGGAGCAGAAGATTCCGATTTCGCTAAGCCTGCGGGTTGCAGCGGCTCCTTGCGAGCCTTCGCCCACCTCGCTTTTTGCGCTAGCGCCATTTTCCGCCGTGAAGCGGCCGATATCATTCGTTTGGGTTGGGTTGCGTCCCGGTACGTTCCCGAACCGTTCAACGACTCAATCGCGGAAATAGCTTGATCCAATTTCGCGACTTGCAACTGCGCCCGGCTGCGCTCCGCACGAAGTTCTTGAAGCGCGTTGGTGAGATTTGCCATGTTGCCCCCTTGAGAATGTAACAACAAAAATATTGTATAGCTTTACCATCACAGCAGCGTCAGACGCGAGAGGCGTCAGGAGGGTAATGTTCAGCGCTAAGCAGGCGACGTTCTCGCAGGGCCTTGAAAAAACCGCGGAAAAGAGTATCGTTCCTCCTCAGAGTATCTTTCCCCTTCAGAGTTCCCGGATGGAGTAGATACAATGGCCAGCACAATTTCCGGCGTCCTTTCCAGTGAGCCCGTTCAGCAGGGTCCATTTCCAGTGGAGGCAGGATTTCCCCATCCCTTAGGAGCCACTCCTTCGCCTTCCGGCGTGAACTTTTCACTTTTTTCCTCGAACGCGACTGGCGTCGAGCTGCTCTTATTCGCGGCACATGACGCGCTGGAGCCGCACCAAACCATTCGCTTCGATCCTTACAAGAACAAGACATTCCATTTGTGGCACGTCTTTGTGCGGGGTCTAAAACCCGGCGTGTCCTACGCGTACCGCGTCGATGGCTCAGCGGACAATGGCGCCGGGCTGCGATTCAATAGAAACAAAGTGCTCATCGATCCCTACGCCCGCGGCAATTCTGATTCTCTTTGGGATCGGGGCAGCGCTTGTACGCCGGACGATAACGTCAGAACGTCGATGCGCTCGGTGGTCATTGATCCTGCCGACTACGACTGGGAAGGTGACGCGCCCCTCCACCATCCGGTAGAAGATACCGTCATATATGAGGCACATCTTCGGGGCTTCACGCAGTCTCCGACTTCAGGCGTGCGGTACCCCGGAGTCTTCGCCGGCCTTATCGAGAAGATTCCTTACCTGAAGGATCTGGGCATTACCGCGGTTGAGTTGCTCCCCGTCTTCGACTTTGACGAGACGGCAGTGCTGCGCGTCGTTGATGGGCAGCCGGTTTGCAATTTTTGGGGATACAGCACCCTGGGCTACTTTGCGCCCCAGTCTTTTTTTTGCCTGCAGCCCGAAGTCGGCGGCCACTTGCGCGAGTTCCGCGATTTGGTCAAAGCCCTGCACAAGGCGGGAATTGAAGTGATTCTCGATGTGGTCTTCAACCACACCGATGAGGGCAACCACCAGGGACCAACCTATTCTTTCAAAGGCTTCGATAATCGCTCTTACTATATGCTGGTGCCTTCAGCGCCGCAGTACTACATGGATTACACCGGCTGCGGCAACACGCTCAATTGCAATCACCCACTGGCACAGAAGATGATTGTCGACTGTCTCCGGTACTGGGTACGGGAGATGCATGTGGACGGCTTCCGCTTTGACGAAGGATCGATCCTTTCGCGCGGTGAAGATGGAGCGCCCTGCGCTCATCCTCCGTTGGTTTGGCAAATAGAACTGGACGAAGAGTTGGCCAATACCAAGCTGATGGCGGAGGCCTGGGATGCCGCCGGCCTTTACCAGATCGGGCATTTTCCCGGAGACCGGTGGGCCGAATGGAACGGCCGCTATCGCGACGACGTTCGACGCTTCGTCAAGGGCGATCCGGGAATGGTGGGGGCAATCGCATCGCGTCTGGGAGGCAACGCCGATATTTATCAGGAACGGGGCGGCTCACCTTCGAATAGCGTTAACTTCGTAACCTGTCACGACGGGTTTACGCTCAACGATCTGGTCTCCTACAACCAGAAGCACAACGAGGCAAACGGCGAGGAAAATCGTGATGGCATCAACGATAACCTGAGCTGGAACTGCGGTACGGAAGGCGACTCCGCCGATCCCGGCATCGAAGCATTGCGCAACCGGCAGGTGCGCAATTTTATGGCGATCCTGTTGCTTTCGCGTGGCATTCCCATGTTTGTGGCTGGAGACGAGATACGCCGCTCACAGAAAGGAAATAACAACGCCTACTGCCAGGATAACGCGATCAGTTGGTTTGACTGGACCTTCGTAGACAAGAATCAAGATCTGCTCCGCTTCTGCCGGGGTATGATTCGCTTCCGGAAAATGCATGCGGCACTTCGCTGCGATCACTTCTTCGATGGCGCGGTGAACGAGCGCGGCTTGAATGATGTGTCCTGGCACGGCACCCAACTGAATCGTCCCGGGTGGGACGATCCAGGAGCGCGTGCGCTGGCGATGACTCTGGCAGGTTTCGATGGCGACTCCGATCTGCACGTTATGTTCAATATGTTCTGGGAGAGATTGGATTTTGAACTACCCGTAATCTCGGGAAGGCGCTGGTGCCTCGCCGTGGACACAAGCCAGCCTTCGCCTCACGACATCTCCGACCCGGGCTCCGAGCCAGACGTTTCCGGAAACACGTATCGGGTCGAGGGCAGGAGTGTGGTGGTCCTCGTGAATCGCGCGTGACTGGCGATTTTGCCGTGTTCCCTTTGCCTCGGCCCAGAACTGACGGGAGAGATCGAACTCCGTATTCACCTGCAGGGCCTTTGAAATATCGATCCTGCCGTCGGCTTTCTGCGGAGTGTAGTTCAACTCGCAAAGCGCGGCATGGCCAGTTCCCGCATTGTTCCACGCATTCGAGCTTTCCTGGGCCGCGCTTCCGAGAACTTCGTGGATCTCTATTTTCAGGCTCGGATCGAGTTCCTTGAGGAATACTGCCAGGGTAGCGCTCATGACGCCTGCACCGACCAGAACGACGTCAGGTTGGTTTGTGGGGGTAGCGGTTGCCATTGTATTTTCTCCTTATAAAAGCTGCTGCGACAGACGGTTTGATCGTTTTGAAACTTTGAAAATCCATCTACACGGGCCAGTGGTGCGTAAGCCAGAGGATGATTGGGACCGTAACTGCTAATGAAAGTGTCGAAAACAGAAGCATGGACGCTGTTTCGGATTCGGAGGACTTATACCGCGCGGCGAAGAGCACAACAACGGTGGCTAAGGGAAAGCTGCAGCATATCAACGCCTCACGCGAGAATGGACTGTCGACGTGCAGCAAACGCAGCAGAACCAACAGGATTACATTTTGTACGGTGAGGCGGCCGAGAGTACCGAGAAATACCACGCGGGAAAACTGAAACGCGTGAGCGGCCAGAACCAGGCCCACAGCAAAGACTGCAACACCGGAAGTCGTCGAACCTATCAGCTGAAAGCATGCGGCGATCACGCGCGGCAGAGGTACTTTGGTGATGACGATTGCGATTCCAACAATTGGCGCCCAGAGGAGCGGTGATTTTAAACCTGATGCCAATCCAGTCAAAACGGGACTCGACGAGGAGCCGTCTTTGGCAATCTGCCGATGCTTGGCCGCATCGACCTCTAACAGCACGACGGTTGCAGGCACAACCAGATTGATGGATAAGGCGACCAGTCCCACGGCTCCCGTGGCGGTGGGACCCAGGATCGGCTGGAGGACGGCTAGGCCAAAGACCGGGGTGGCGGATGTCGACAGCATCAGGGCATAGAGGATCGCCGGTGTTCCGCGCATGCTTTGTATCAATCCCAATTCGGCCCAGGCAACGAAAAGAAGTCCAACGTGAGCCAGAATTAGCGCTAGAACGAGAAGGCCTTGCTGCAAAAGCAGATCCCTGGGTATCTCGGTCATGCCGACGAAGAGAGACGCGGGCAATGCGAATGAAACCGCAAGCTTGCTCAGTCCGGCAGCTTGGTCGGCATCGAACGCATTGCGCTTGCCGGCGACATACCCGAGCGCAAGAACAAAAAATACCGGAAGTAAGGCGCCTGCTAGTCCGCCGAGGTTCATCCGAATACTCCTTTCCCGATCCTCGTAAACTCCACTAATTCAAAGACGAGGGATCCTCTTTTCTTCAGCGAGGTAGTCAATGATTAATTTCGGAACGATGAGCCCGAAACTCATCGCCAAAATAATGAGGACGGCCATCCAGCCATCAGAGAACGTCGCTCCCATGAGCTCCCACGTCCTCTGTGAATCATTAGTAAGTTGCACAAGGCCGCTTGCCATCCTGAACAATAAGACCCCCGGTATCATTGAGACCACAGAAGCGAAGCCAATCGCCGCAAAAGGCATGTGCCAGCGGCGTGCAACCGGCGTGAGGACGACGCCAATTACGAGACAGGCAACGAATGCGCCCACAGGTGCACTGGCCTCAAATGCGGTAACCGTGACCCACCTTAGAGCGTGAGCGACCGTGCCAACAGCCACCGGCCAAGGGAGCATCTTGAGAGGCGCAGAAAAGAAAATACTGTAACAAGCAACCGCCACGCCTGCAGCGGCAATGTCATTCCAAAACGGCACGGCCCTAGCGGCCGGGTCCACCGGTAAGGCCGCGCCAAGAAAGGCGAGCCCAAGCAGAAGCCCTGTTGAGATGGCCACAACGATGAGTACGGCATAGATCAGCCGGGCGGTACCGAGATTCATCCGGCCCGTGATCAAATCCAACATGCCGTTGAGGAAGTGCGGCCCTGGCACCAGCACCATGCATGGGCAGACGGCGATCAGACGCAGGGACGAACTCAGGTCATACCGAACTGCCAGCGCCCCAACAACGCCAGCGACCAACGCCGCGCTGAAGGGTTGCAGAAAAACATTTGCGCTATAACGGGCCAACGTCCGGCGCAGAATCGCGCCGGACGCGGCACTCACGAATATGAGCGCCGCTGCCGTCAGGTGTTGGACACCGAAGAGCACCGCTAAGGCCACAGCACCCACTGCGGCCGCGAGAGTAAACAGCCACGTCGGCGCAGGTGGCGCCTTTGCGATTCTGCTGATCGCTCCCATTGCGTCGGCTGGGGCCAGCCGACCGTCACACAACTCCTCAATCGTTCGCAAAGTCGAAGCCACCCGATCCATGTCTACGCCGGAAGGAGCGGCATCAATTGCTGAAATGAATTCGCCGTCTGTGTCCGCACTTTGGAGTTCCAGCTTTCCCCAGTGCGGGAAGATGGCGGCGCGAAATCCCAGGCATTTGCTCAAGTGTTCGGCGGCGCCCAAGGTCTGCTGCGTCGACTGGCCGTTGACATACAAAACTCGAGCAAACGCGAGGATCAGATTCGCGCGTTCCTCGCGCGTCATGCTCGAGCCTGATGGCTGCGGTGTTGCAATTGCTGGAGTCATCTGAACCTTCAAACGGCCATGCCGCTGAGTAGAACCGGCCCGAATCTATTCAGGCCAGTTCTGGTCCCGTGGTATGTCGACGCTTGCAGCGCTCCTCTGTGCTACGCCGCTACAGGGGACGCAACGTAAGGCCGAACCATTTTTTTCGGATCGACTACGCGATCGAACTCGGCTTCCGTCACGAAGCCGAGCTTCAGCGCTGCGGCTCTGAGCGTGAGGTCGTTGTCATTCGCATAGTGTGCAATCTTGGAAGCCTTGTCATAGCCGATTACCGGCGAAAGCGCCGTGACCAGCATGAGCGACTCTTCCACGTATTGATTGATCTTCTTCAGATTGGGCTTGGTTCCTTCCACCAGAAATTTCCGGAAGTTCGTACAAGAATCGGTCATGATCGTGATCGAGTGGGTCACATTGAAGATGATCAGCGGCTTGTAAACATTCATTTCGAGGTAACCGCCCGCGCCGCCAAAGCCAGCTGCTGTGTCGTTCGCCATCACCTGGACGGCGACCATTGCAAGGGCCTCAGCCTGGGTGGGGTTCACCTTTCCAGGCATAATCGAGGATCCCGGTTCGTTCTCGGGAATCTTCAGCTCCGCGAAACCTGCTCGGGGGCCGCAAGACATCAGCCGGATATCGTTGGCGATCTTGTAGAGTGAAACGGCTAGTGTGCGGAGCGTGCCGGAAAGTTGTACCAGCGCGTCATGAGCGCCCTGCACAGCGAATTTGTTCGGCGCAGTGATGAATGGCAGGCTTGCAAGCTTAGCGATTTCGGCTGCAGCGTCCTCGGCGAAACCGGGCGCTGAGTTGATGCCGGTACCAACCGCCGTTCCGCCGAGCGCGAGACGATAGACACCCTTCAGCGCGTCTTCGATCCGATCGAGATTGTCCGTAAGCACGCCTTCGTAGCCAGACCACTCTTGTCCAAGAGTGATCGGCGTTGCGTCTTGCATGTGCGTGCGGCCGATCTTGACAATGTCGTCCCACTCCTCCGTCTTTGCAGCAATCGCATCACGCAGCTGCTTCACAGCAGGGACCAGCCGCTGCTTCACGTTGAGCGCCGCTGCAATATTCATAGCCGACGGGAAGGAGTCGTTCGACGACTGAGCCATATTTACGTGATCGTTTGGGTGCACCGGAATCTTGCTTCCCAACGGCGTGCCGGCGATCTGGCAGCAGCGGTTGGATATCACCTCATTCACGTTCATGTTGAATTGCGTACCACTACCGGTCATCCAAACGTGCAGCGGGAACATATCCTGGTGCTGGCCCGCGAGGATTTCATCGCAGACTTGCACAATCAGATCGTGGCGCTTCTGATCGAGGCGCTTGCCGGCAAGGTTTGCATTGGCCGCGCCTTTCTTCAAAATCGCGTAGGCTGTGATCATTTCCCGGGGAATTAAATCCTGGCCAATGCTGAAGTGTTCGAGCGAACGCTGGGTTTGTGCGCCCCAGAGCTTATCGGCGGGAACATCCACCTCGCCGAGACTGTCGGTTTCTTTGCGAATTTCTGTCATATCATTTCTCCCTCGTCTAGAATTCGGTTCTAAAATTCGATCTTCGTTCTGAATCCAAAAACGAGAGCATGTCCCGTTCTTGCTCCCGCGTTGGCGTAATACTGAATCACTGGCTGCAGAAGAAGCATTGGCAATGGATCCAGAAGCGAGTTGAATTCAATGGCGTGCTCCGGCTTCCACTGTGGTGAGCCCTGCGGCACGAATTGTTGACTCAAACGGTTCTGCACGTAACCCAACGACATTGTGTTGTGAATCGGCAATGTGATCGGTTCGTTGAAGCGCAGCCCTGCGGTCAGCATCGTATTGTTTCGATTGACGTTCGCCGGGCTCCAGTCGTACGAAAAGGTTCCGTCCAACCCCTTTGCTCCGGCCGGGTCCAGACGCCAGAGTGCCTGGTTCGCCATCCAGTACAAAAGGTAGTTGCCTGACTCGACTACGCCTGACGCGGTTGTGAACTTACCAGCGTTGTAAGAAGCGCCGAACTGATAGAGCCCGGAGTATCCTTTGCGACTCTCGACATTGTCGAAGGCGCGTACTCCCGTCGCCTTCGCGCCCGGAGTGTATCCAATCTCAGAAGTACTCACCGGAGTTCCATTGAACTGCGGAACCAGACCGGTCGGGTTTTGCGAAAAGGGTGAGCGAACCGCTGCCGCCACCATCGACTTCACATAGAAGTTGTGGACCGGGATAACCCGGACTTCCAAAGCCGGAGTCGATGGAGGATCAAAGGACTCGAGGGTCGTGAAAAGATTCCCCAAGGCATAGCCCATCGGCTCGAATATGAACGACGCAGCGTAGTGCTGGGCGCCATAGAAGTCCTGACCTGCGAATTGCCCAACCCTTGCCGTGAAACGTTCATTCAACCATCGCTTCTCAACCCACCAGGAATCGAGCCGGAACGTATTCATGCTGGACATGCCGCTCGGGCTGGTCAGGAGCCCTAAGTACGCTCCGAGATTGCCGCCACCCTGCCGCAGCGCTGTCGCATGGAAATAGAGACCGGGCTGTTCCACCAGCGCACCGAAATCGATATCAACCGTGCCTCGAAAGCGATTCCAACTGGCAAAACGATCTTCTCTCTCGCTCTCGACATTGGCGAGCGAATCGCTGACATACTGAAAATCGAAATGGACACCACGTTTTTCCAACCGTGTCCTTTCGCCGCCCCACTCGCCAAAAAGGTGCCCGTGCGGACCCTGACCCGTCTCATGGCTGTCCGGGCCGCTGAGCGTCTCCTCTGGTTGTTGGCTTTGCAAATACGCCGGCACTGCCAGCGCGCAGAAGCCAGCGCAAACCAGAATGTAAATTTGAAGTGTTCGTGCGTACATGGTGGAACCATCAGCTCAACGAGCCCCGTGGCGAAGTACCCTTTCGGAGCATCGGTAAGGCCCAATCCGCTCGCTTACGTCTTGAGAAACTAGAGAGACAGCTCCAGCCAGGCATGAAGTCGCCCGCTCCACGCGACACTTGACTATTGGTAGTGATAACCGCGAGGAATCGCAGGTTGCATTAATTTTGGAGACCGACTTAACCGTCTTCTTTTTGGAAACGGTCTGGCGCCACTCGAGTCCTTTTTGGCTGACCGAGTAAAAAATGGCTGTTCTCAGCTCAACACTTGATCGAGGAGTTGGTCCACTCCTCTTTTAGCTTCAAGAATGGAATAGCGATGGTCCATCGCTCCGGCCAGGTCGGTGTTCGCAAATGCGATCCGCCCGTGTGGCGCACGGCGCAGAATCTCGCGAGGGGCAGGTTGACCATCGCGCCCGAAGAAGAACCCGGGTTGAGGACTCAGATAGGCATGTCCCCAGCGATTCAAGATGACTCCGGCGATGTCCCGCCCTGCGTCGAAGCCGCCGCTGGCGAACATCTCCGTGAATTGTTCGCGGACTTGTCGTTCATAATCTCTGAAAGATGTTCCCAGCATCTCTCCGCGGCCGCGATTCCCCTGCTCTTCGGTGGAAGCTCCAGGATATGAGTACAAAACTTTCAAGCTGAGAACGACAGGGGAATCCGGGCTGATAGTTGCATCTTCAACGCCGGTCAATGCCAGCTTCCGAACTTCCACATAGTTTCCCAGCCCTTCAAACCAGCGACAACCGGTCATTCCCATCTTGTATAGAAAACGCCAATTTCTTACAGCGACGTTCATCATCATGCAGGGTGAACGGTAGAACTGGCCGTAGGCTGCACGCTGTGCTTCGGGAAGATCCTTGACAATGTGTTTCGTAGTCCAGCATCCGCCTGCCATTACAACCGACCGCGCCTTAACCCGATAGAGTTTGCCTTCCTTTGAGTAGACGATCGAAACTGAGCTGGCTTTGCTCACTTCCGCATCGTGCTCGACATGGACGACCGTGGATGACAGGCGAATTCTCGCGGGGGCTCCCGCAACGTCCAGCGCCGCAAAGTTGACGCGGTTCCGGCAAACTCCTTCCACGCTGTGCGAACCGCCGATTGCGCTCGGGATCAGACTCTTCATCATCAGTCTCGCGATTGTCGCGTTGCCACCCGGAAACATCTGATCCGAACCACCATTCTCTTCCGCTAAGGGGTGCAGCATTTCAAACGCATAGTCTGAATATGCCGATAAAGCGTCCGGGCCTAAGCCGGAACCACCTCCCTCCACGGGCGAGAGAAACATGCGAACCGTTTCTCGGCTAAGGCCGAAGCGTTCCATGTAATGCTGCTCCAGCGTGATTGAATCGAGGTATCGGGAAGTCGCGTCGCCTTCTACTCTGGGATGTTCGAACTTCGTCTCTCCCGCCGATTCACCCTTCAGCCAGCGCAGCCATTCGAGTCGCGTGGCGTCTGAAACGGGAGCGCCGTGCAGGCTCTTCCCAACCGGATCCATTACCCACATTCCCGGTCTCTGATCAAATTTTGCTCCAAACCAAAACCCGTATTGTCCATGCTGCAAACCCACAGCTTCATACGGTGTCCTAGAGAGCGGGAACTCCGGGTCTGATCCAGCCCACTTTTGATAAGTCAACCGCGGTGCCTGTAATCCGATGGACTCGTAGAACCGTGCGAGAAAGCTATGCGGATATTGAAATTGATAAATTGCTGAGCCTTGGTGTGCGAGCAGCCGTTTGCCGTCGACCAAGAACTCATTTTGCTTTGCCTCGCCGCCGAAAATGGGATGGTTTTCGAGGATCAGACACTTCATGCCGGGACCGGCTTCACGCTGGAAAAACAGGGCTCCGGCAAGCCCGCTGATTCCGCCGCCGATAATTGCACAGTCATAGATTTCCCCCGTATCAATGATCCCCGCGGGAAGGGGATCGTACGAGCGGTCACGAATCGCATGGCCAGCCTGCAAAACTTCCCAAGTGTTGCCGTTCGCGTTGCTGTATTCGCCGACGCCCCCAAAACCTGTGAAGTCATCCTCTTGTGCTGCCAGCAGTTCTGAAGGGCTCAAGCCTGCGAACAGCGCGGATCCGGAAGCCAACAGAGCGGTGCCGAGAAAGTCGCGCCGGGTAATGCTCGTCTCCATACCGAGGGTTCTATCATCAGTGGAAGAACTTTTAAGCTGGCGAATGCGCGACATCTCTGCGGGACCTCGCTCAACTCTCGGCCTAAAGCCACCTTTGCTTACAGCAATTAGTCGGGGTGGGAGTGATCGATGCACAACCCCGCAGCGTTACCACGCGGCGTCCGAAGGCGGTTGTTCTAAGTCCGTCGCTAAGGCCTCTTCCCCATAAGCGAATTCAAAAATCCATGCGAAGGCCCTGAATACTCCCCTGGCTGACGGTTGTCTGAGCCGGCAAAGGAAAAGACAACGACGATACCAATAGCGTTCCGCAGCGCGCCTTCAAAAACCACCAGGAGTTAACGCGCAAAACCCGAGGACCGGAAGCAGACATGAGGCGACCTTTCCGATTGAATCTGCCGTTTCATAAAACAGCTGCCGGCCGACCCCTGACATTTGCCAGCAAGCCCAAATCTCGCTCGAATAATACAATCTTCTTTGGCTGCACTCAATCGTCACCTTGACTCGTGCATTGGGGCTTTCAGGTAGTTAACCTAAGAGATCATGGAATGATGGATATGGCTTCCCCCTTTTCGGCGGTAATTTTGGCGGCAGGAACTTCAACCCGGATGGGAACCGCAAAACAACTGCTGCAACTGGATGACCGTCCGCTGTTGCAGCACGTGCTCAATTGTGTGCGCGCGTCGGGGGTGAAGGAAATTGTTCTGGTTCTGGGATTCGCAGCTGAGGAGATCCAGAAGGAAATCGATGTCCAAAATGCGCGCGTAGTTCTCAACGAGAATTATCGGCGGGGCATGGGAACTTCGTTGAAGGAGGGTCTTTCCGCAGTGGATCCGCAATGCGCAGGCGCGCTCATCATTTTGGGGGATCAGCCGTTTGTCCGGTCCGCAACGCTCGACCTGTTGATGGCGGAGCATCATCGTTCTAAGGCGCAGATCGTGATTCCGACTTACCGGGGTTTTCGTGGTAACCCCGTGCTTCTTGATCGGTCGGTTTTCCCCGAGGTAATGGCGCTCGATGGCGATATGGGGTGCCGCGCGATTTTTGGCGATCATCTTGGCGGGATTGTAAAGTTGCCGGTCGACGATGCGGGAATTTTGTTGGACATTGATCGGCACAGCGATTTCGAGACGGTTCGCCATGCGGGGGATCGCGCGGAAGGACAGAAGTCCCTGCTTGAGATTGTCGATCTTCACGGAAGACTGATTTCAGATACAGAAACCGAATGGCCCGAGTTGGTCATTGTTGGGAAGGATGCCATGTCGGTTGCCTTGGCGAAGCTTGGGCGGCTCCTGCGCTTCACAGTGACCTTGGTGGATCCGTTACTGACAGCGGGCGATTTCCCCGATGCAGATCGTGTACTTCATGCACTCGATTTTTCGGTGCTGCGGGCGAATCGAGATCGTCATGTGGTAGTGGCAAGCCGAGGCTCTTGCGATGAGGAAGCGATTGAGCAGGCTTTGGAGGCGAACAGCGCCTACGTTGCACTTGTTGCTAAGAAGAAGAGAGGAGAGGAAGTTGTTCGCGGCCTGCGGGTCAAGGGAATTGCTGCGCAGAAATTGGCTGGCGTGCGAGTTCCAGCGGGACTCGACATAGGCGCGGACACGCCGGAAGAGATTGCGCTCAGCATTATGGCGGAGATTGTCGCTGAACGGCGGAAGCGGGCGCTTGAGAGTGGAACGCGCGCCTCAACGGGAAAAGGTTGATTCTGTCAGTCTGCGGTGTGCGCGTCGCAGCGGGTGATTACCTTGTCGCCGGCATCTTGCTCAGGTGCGTCCAGTTCGGACGCGTACAACGCGCGGCTGGAGCCGCCGCGGCGCAAAGCGACGATCTGGCTTACGATGCTGAGCGCAATCTCTTCGGGAGTTGCGGCGCCCAGGTCGAGGCCTGCCGGCGCAAAAATTCTTGACAGTTTGTCGGGCGGAACCCCTTCTGCGGCGAGGTAATCGAGAACAAGCTTCGCCCGATGATGGCTTGCGATCAGCGCCACATAGGCAGCTTCACCTTCCAGAGCTTTTTGCAACCAGAGATGGTCGTTCTTGTGCTGCGTGGCTATCACGACGTAAGTATTCGATCCGATGGGGGTCTGAACAAGGTCAAAATCTTCGGCAATTACTTGCTCGGCTTGCGGGAAGGAAGATTGGTCGGCGCCTGGATCGTTCACAATTACGCGGAAACCAAGAAGGTGCGCGAAAGCAGCCAGGGCCTCCGCGATCCGCCCATGACCAGCGATGAGCAGATCGGGCCGAGGCAGTACCGGCTCGATATAGACTTCCATCTTGCCTCCGCACGGCATCCCTACTCCCAGCAGCTCGTCGGTCATATCAAGAGTGATGACGAGCGGCTGTTGTAACTCGATGCACCGCAACGCTTCGTTCCGAACGGCGCTCTCGGCGCACCCTCCGCCCACCCAGCCGTAAGCCAGCTTTCCTTGCGCATCGATGATGGCCTTGGAGCCGCGCCGGGCCGAAGAAGATCCCTCTACACGAACCACCGTGGCTACGGCGAAGGCTTTCCCTAGGGCTGTAAGTTCAGCGGCTTTGGCGTAGAGATCCGGCGACATGCCATCACGTATGATAGTTCTCGGGAACGCGGAAGTACAATCCAGACGCGGGGATTTCGGGGTGTCCAGCGCGATGTACAGTGAACAAGTCCGAGCCCATTATGCCGCGCCGCAAAACGTAGGCACCATCGCCGAGCCTTCGGGCAAGGCGATCGTGAAGAGTCCGGTGGACAGCGATACAGTACTGATAACCCTGCGAATCGAGCAGGGCGTTATTAAGGATGTGAAGTTCAAGTGCATGGGATGCGCCGTAGCCATTGCGTGTTCGTCCATGGCTACGGAGATGGTTCTGGGCAAGTCGGTCCAAGAAGCTGGTCAGATAACAGAGCAAGCAGTCGCCGAGGCGCTGGGCGGGATCCCAGATTACAAGATGAGATGCAGCAATCTGGCTCCAGAAGGGATACGGAGGGCGATTGAGGACTGGAGATCGCGGTCGACAGACCTGCGGATGCATCCCGAGTAGAGCCAGTTTTTCGATCTCATGTGGAATCTCGCGGCAATTTTCGCTAGCGGCGGGTAGAGCCGGGTTTGAAAGTTTATACGGACGGCGTTTATGTGGTAACGTACTATCCGCGTTTCCTTAGCGCCAACTCCAGCATCCCCGCCCTGACGCGCAGGACTGGACTCGCACCACGAGGGTTAAGCAATGATCCCACCGGCCTTCGAATACCTGAGACCCAAGACAATTCCTGAAGCGATTACGCTCCTCCAACAGCACGGAGACGACGCAAAGATTCTGAGCGGCGGGCAAAGCCTTATTCCGATGATGAAGCTGCGCATCGCGCGCCCCGCCTACTTGATCGACATCAATCGCATCTCCGGATTGTCGTACATAAAGGAGGAGGGCGGCTTTCTCAAGATCGGCGGGTTGATGCGCGAAGCTGAGCTGGAGGCTTCGCCGTTGGTCCGCGCGAAGTATCCCATACTTACTGATACGGCTCACGTGATCGCCGACCCGCAGGTGCGCAACCTGGCCACGGTGGCCGGAAATCTGGCGCACGGCGATCCTGCCAACGATCATCCGGCGACCATGATTGCCTTGGGAGCGCAGGTTGTGGCAACGGGATCGGGCGGGGAAAGGATCATACCCATCGAGGAATTCTTCCTATCACTGTTCAGCACAGCGCTGCAGCCGGGCGAAATCCTCACAGAGGTTCGGGTCCCGGTGCCGCCGCCTCGTAGCGGCGGAGCTTACTTCAAACTGGAGCGTAAGGTGGGAGATTTTGCTACCGCCGCTGTCGCTGCCCAAGTGACGTTAGAGGGTAGCGGTGCGGCTCAGAAAGTCGGCATCGCCTTGACGAATGTCGGACCTACACCGATCAAGGCAAAAAAGGCGGAAGATTTTCTACGCGGCAAGAAACTCGATGATGCGAACATCCGGCAGGCGGCGCAGTTTGCGGCCGATGATGCGCAGCCGAGTTCTGATTTGCGCGGTCCAGCCGACTATAAGAAAGCGCTCGTTAAGGAACTGGCGAGGCGGGCTCTGACGCGCGCCGCTGAGAGAGCGGGCAAGTAGTTTCTGAAACGCTGGTGGGGGATCTGGAAATGGCGAAGAAACAATTGATCACCGTGAGAGTAAACGGACGCGAGCGGGAATCTGCGGTCGAGCCGCGGCTTTTGCTGGTCCACTTCATCCGCGAAAGTTTGCAACTGACCGGCACTCACATCGGCTGCGACACCAGCCATTGCGGCGCATGCACCGTGATTCTCAACGGAAAAACGGTGAAGTCCTGCACGATGTTCGCCGTGCAAGCCGATGGCTGCGAGATCCTCACCGTGGAGAGCCTGATGAGCGCGAGCGGCCAACTCCACGCATTGCAGGAAGGTTTCAAGCAGGAGCACGGCCTGCAATGCGGCTTCTGCACGCCGGGGATGCTAATGTCGTCGTACGCGCTGCTGCACAACAATCCCAACCCCAGCGAGGAAGAGATTCGTCGCGGAATTTCCGGCAACCTGTGCCGGTGCACCGGCTACCAGAACATCGTGAGCGCGGTGCAATATGCGGCGGCGAAGATGGCGAAGATTGAGAGTGAAGCCCACGTGGCGGAAGGAGTGGCACAGTGATCCACAAAACGTCTCCTGAAGTCGGCGGCATGGGCCATTCCATCAAGCGCAAAGAAGATTTGCGATTCATCCAGGGGAAAGGTAATTACGTGGATGATGTGAATTTGCCCGGTATGGTTTACGGGCAGCTCGTGCGCAGTCCGTATGCCCACGCACGCTTGAAGAGCATTAACACCGAGAAAGCCAAGGCAGTGCCAGGTGTGCTGGCCATAATAACCGGCGAAGATCTTGCCAAGGCCAATCTCGCCTGGATGCCTACGCTTTCTTACGACAAGCAGATGGTGCTGGCTACGGGCAAGGTGCTCTTCCAATCGCAGGAGGTTGCGTTCGTCGTGGCGGAGGATCGGTACGCTGCCGCGGATGCAGCCGAGCTGGTGGAAGTGGAATATGAAGAGTTGCCAGTGCTTGTCGATCCGAAGAAAGCGCTCGATGCCGATGCTCCGCTGCTTCGTGAAGACCGGGAGCAGAAAAATAACCATATTTTTCACTGGGAAGTGGGTGATCGTCAGGCCACCGAAGAGGTTTTTCAGAAGGCTCCGGTAAAAGCCAGCGTGAACGCTTTCTTCCCGCGCTGCCATCCCGCTCCGCTTGAGACTTGCGGCTGCGTGGCCGACTTCAGCCGCGCAACCGGACGGCTGACGGTCTACCTGACCTCGCAGGCGCCACATGCGCACCGAACGGTGTTTGCTTTGGTCGGCGGAATCCCTGAAAACAACATCCGTGTCATCTCGCCGGATATCGGCGGCGGCTTTGGCAATAAGGTTCCAGTTTATCCCGGATATGTTTGCGCCATCGTGGCGTCGCTCACGCTCGGTGTGCCGGTGAAGTGGATTGAGACGCGCTCGGAGAATTTGCAGTCGACGGGATTTGCGCGCGACTATCACATGACCGCCGAGATCGCCGCTGACCGCGACGGCAAGATGCAGGCGCTACGTGTGAAGACGCTCGCCGATCACGGTGCATTCAACGCCGCGGCACAGCCCACCAAATTTCCGGCTGGGTTATTCAGCATTTGCACCGGCTCTTACGAATATCCGCAGGCGTTCTGCGAGGTCGATGGGGTTTACACCAACAAGGCGCCGGGCGGCATTGCTTATCGCTGCTCATTCCGCGTGACGGAGGCTGCGTACTTGATTGAGCGTGCGGTGGACGTGCTGGCGTTAGAGCTGAAGATCGATCCAGCCGAGCTTCGCCGCAAGAATTTTATTCCGGCGGAGAAGTTTCCCTATAAATCGTCGCTCGGCTGGACCTACGACAGCGGCAACTACGAAGCGGCGATGGATCTCGCGCTGGAAAAAATCGGCTACAAGGAGCTGCGCAAAGAGCAGGAAGAGAAGCGCAAGAAGGGCGAGTTGATGGGCATCGGGATCTCGAGCTTCACCGAAATCGTGGGCGCAGGTCCGGCGCACAGCTTCGATATTCTCGGCATCAAGATGTTCGACAGTTGCGAGATTCGCATTCACCCCACTGGCAAGGCGATGGCCCGCATGGGCACGAAGAGCCAGGGCCAGGGGCACGAGACGACTTACGCTCAGATCGTCGCGCAGGAACTGGGAATTCCCGCCGCTGATGTAACGATCGAAGAAGGCGACACAGACACGGCCCCCTACGGCTTGGGAACCTACGCCAGTCGAAGTACTCCGACCTCGGGAGCGGCAACAGCGATCGCAGCCCGCAAGATTCGCGACAAAGCAAAAAAAATCGCAGCATACTTACTGGAATGCAACGAGAACGATTTGGAATGGGAGCCGGGCAAGTTTTTTGTGAAGGGTGCTCCCAGCAAGAGCAAGACGATTCAAGACATCGCATTCGCTGCCTACACGAACATTCCCCCCGGTCTTGAAGCGGGATTGGAAGCCGTCGATTACTACGACCCGCCGAATCTAACTTTCCCGTTCGGCACTTATGTGTGCGTGGTCGACATCGACAAGGGCACGGGCGAGGTAAGAGTACGGCGATTTGTGGCCGTCGACGACTGCGGAAACATTATCAATCCGATGATCGTAGAGGGCCAAATTCACGGCGGCCTCACCGAGGGACTCGCGATCGCGTTCATGCAGCAGATCGACTATGACGAAAGCGGCAACATTCAAGGCGGAAGTTTTCAGGACTACCTGCTTCCGACGGCGGTTGAAACCCCGCACTGGGAGACGGACAAGACCTGCACGCCGTCTCCGCATCATCCGTTCGGGGCTAAGGGAGTGGGGGAGTCTCCCAACGTTGGTTCTCCAGCTGCCTTTGTCAATGCGGTGGTTGACGCTATGTCTCATCTCGGCGTGAAGCATATCGATATGCCGGTTACGCCCTGGAAAGTATGGAAAGTCCTGCAGGAGAAAGGTGTGGCTGCATAAATGGCGCTGAAGATCGAAAAAACCTTCCAGGTGCCGGAGCCGATAGACAAGGTGTGGGCTTTCTTGAGCGATCCGCGAAAGGTCGCGACCTGCGTGCCAGGCGCGCAGATCACGGAGCAGGTGGATGAGAAGACTTATAAGGGCGCGATAAAAGTGAAGGTTGGCCCGAGCGTCACCGACTACAACGGCGAAGTGCAGATCGTGCGCCTGGACGCGGAGAATCACCAGATCGAGATTTTAGGCAAAGGACAGGATGTGCGAGGCCGCGGCAGTGCCTCGATGAGCATGACCGGCAAGTTGCGTGCTCTCGATAACGGCAGCACGGAAGTAGTGAGCGAATCGCAGATCACCGTCGTAGGAATCCTTGCGCAGATGGGATCGCGGGTGATCACAGAAGTTTCGAACATCATGTTCGGCGAGTTCGTTAAGAATTTTCAGGCGCGGCTGCAGCAGCCTGCCGATACATCTGGAGACCAGGTTGCCGAGGCCAAAGCCGTCAATGCTACCTCGCTGGCCTGGGAAGCCGCCAAAGGATTGTTTCGCGGGAAATCTGAGAGCGGCTCCTAACAGACGCGGTCGAAGTAACTACCATGGGTAAGGTCCCAACTTCTCCTCCCGACGCGGCAAGCCAAGGTGTCGATGCAATTATCTCGGGGTTCGAGCGCCTCGGCTACATTGCCGATCGATCGCTGGCGACGGCGCTCTATCTAGTCACCAAACTTCGCAAACCAATTCTCGTCGAGGGGCACGCCGGTCTCGGGAAGACCGAGGTGGCCAAAGTGCTAGCTGCGTTCCTGGGTGCGCGCCTGATCCGATTGCAGTGTTACGAGGGGCTGGACGTAAGCTCCGCGGTCTACGAGTGGAATTACCAGAAGCAATTGCTGGCCATCAAGATCGAAGAAGGCTCAGACAAGACCGTCGAGGAGAAAGAAAAGCACATCTTCAGCCCCGAGTTTCTGCTGGAGCGGCCTTTATTGCAGTCAATTCTTGTCGAGGACGCTTCTCCGGTTCTGCTGATCGACGAAATCGATCGTGCCGACGAGGCGTTCGAAGCGTTCCTGCTCGAATTGCTTTCCGATTATCAAATCACCATTCCAGAGATGGGAACCATCCACGCGAAACATGTTCCTTACGTAGTGCTAACTTCCAATCGCAGCCGCGAGTTGGGCGATGCTCTCAAAAGAAGATGCCTATATCAGTGGATCGACTATCCCAGCGTTGAAAAGGAAATGAAGATTGTGCGCACACGATTGCCTCATATAGAACAGGAGTTAGCCCAGCAGGTGGTGGGATATGTGCAATCAGTGCGCGGACTCAACTTGAGGAAGCCTCCCGGCATAGCAGAGACTTTGGACTCCGCCGAAGCCCTGCTCGCGCTGGGAACGCTTCGACTGGATGAAGAGGCAATAGAACAGACGCTGGGATGTATCTCCAAGTCGGTCGAAGACAGCGCCAGGATCAAGGCCGCTGGGGGCCGGCCCACGCGATGATCCATCTGCAGGAGCCGCCGGACCAAAAAGCCAGAACAATTGTAGAGTTCTGCCGCTTCGCCCGGGAGAAAGGCCTTTCGGCCGGCGTCCAGGAAACTCTCGGCGCGCTGCAAGCTGCCATGATTCTGGGTGTGAACAATACTGAAGATTTAAAGCTCGGCCTGCGCTCCACATTGTGCGCATCGAAGGACGAGTGGGATCTTTTCGAAGAATGTTTCCAAATGTTTTGGAGCGGGGCGGAATTCGCGCCCCCATCGAGCCGCAAGGCCCGAGGGAAGAATGCACGCTCTGCCGGCATGGGCAGCCGAGACTCGGCGCCGCTGATGCCAACGGGCTCTAGTGACCACGATTCATCCGGGAAAGATCGCGCACTTGCCGTAAGCGGAGCCAGCGCCCAGGAACGGCTTACCAAAGCGGATGTTTCAACTCTGCCTCACAACGACATGGCAATGCTGGAGCAGATTGCCCTTCGCTTGTTCAAGCAGATGAGCCGGCGGTTACAGCGAAGGCGGCGAATCGGAACCTCGCGAGGCCAGGTGGATTTGCGCAGAACAATCCGCCGGAGCATCAGCCGTGGCGGCGAACCGATCAACCTGCGATACCGGGAAAAGAAACTTCGTCCGCACAGGCTGGTGACCTTGCTCGACATTAGTGGCTCGATGAGCCCCTACAGCTTGTTCCTGGTGAAGTTTCTCTACGCCCTGCAAAAGCATTTCCAGCGCGCCGATACGTTTCTATTCAGCACCAATCTGGTGGAAATCACAAATCTGTTACGCGCGCAACGCTTGCCGCAGGCGCTGCAGGCCCTATCGCAGCAGCCGGCGGGGTGGTCGGGCGGCACTAACATCGGTGGGTCGCTTCGAGAGTTCAATCAGCATTACACTCGAAAGCTGCGGTCCAGCGATACGTTGTTCGTGATCCTGAGCGACGGTTGGGACACGGGAGAGCCCAGTGCGCTGGCTACGGAGTTGGGCGCTGTAAAGCGCAGTGTCCGCAAACTCATTTGGTTGAACCCGCTGTTGGGTCTCCAGGACTACCAGCCAATTACAATCGGAATGAGCGCAGCCTTGCCCCACATCGATGTTTTCGCTCCGGCCCACAACCTGGAAAGCTTGTTGGCGCTGGAGAAACATCTCTAGAGCAGTTGACCATGTTTGATCGTTTTCTCAACAAGGCGACGGAACTACTGGCGAAGGGCGAGCCTTTCGTCACGGCGTCTGTGGTGCGTTTCCAGGCTCCTATTTCCGGCAAACCGGGCGACAAGGCGATCATCTTGGCCGATGGAAAAATGTGGGGCTGGATCGGCGGTGGCTGTGCTCAACCGGTGGTGATCAAGGAAGCCATGAAAGCACTGGCTGATGGCAAGCCGCGGCTGGTGCGCATTAGCCCCACGGCCGCGCCGGAAGAGGGGATCGTTGACTACACCATGACCTGCCACAGTGGAGGCACCTTGGATATCTACATTGAGCCCGTCCTGCCCAAGCCGCATATTCTTATTTTTGGACACTCTCCGATCGCGCAGACACTCGCGCGGCTGGGCAGAACCATAGGCTACAGAATCTCCGCAGTTGCCCCGGGTGCGGACCTGGAGCAGTTTCCGGATGTGGACTTGCTTCAGACCGACTCGAATTTTGGCGAAGTCAATTTGGACAAGCTGGGGCTGAATAAGCTTGGGATTGCACGCGAAACTTTCATAGTGATCTCGACGCAGGGAGAAGGTGACGAAGAAGCACTCGAACGGGCGGCCCGGAGCAGCGCGAAGTATGTCGCTTTCGTGGCCAGCAAGGTCAAGGCGCAGAAGGTGCTCGAATATTTGCGCGAAGCGGGAGTGCCCTCCGACCGAGTGAGCCAGATTCGCGCGCCAGCCGGACTCGATATCCACGCGGCTTCGCCCGAAGAAATCGCGGTGAGCATTCTTGCCGAGATCATCCTCCTCAAAGGCGCTGGAGCGAAAGTCGTTGCAGAGCCAGAGAAAAGCACGCCGACCGCCTTGGATCTGCCAGGTCTTGCTCTGCCAGTTCTGACCCAGCCCCCGCCGAACGAAGCCCGCGACCCGGTGTGCGGCATGTTTGTAAATGTAAGCGGAGCGAAATACAAGTCAGCGCACAAGGGAAGCGACGTTTACTTCTGCTGTGCAGGGTGCAAACAAACCTTCGACCGTCAGCCCGAGAAATACACCCTGCTGGAGGAGCATCGTCGCGATCAACTTAGCCCCTGTTTCCCGCCAAGGAGTTAGGCCTTCACGAACTCTACGTCGAGAGTGATGGTGACCTCGTCCCCGACCAGAATGCCACCAGTCTCGAGCGCAGCATTCCACGTCAGGCCGAAGTCCTTGCGGTTGATCTTTGTGCTCGCAGAGATCGCAATTCGGGTGTTGCCCCAGGGGTCTTTCGTAGGTGAAGTGGGCCCCTCCACCGCAAACTGGACCTTGCGGGTAACGCCACGAATGGTCAGGTCGCCTTCCAACGACAATTCTCCCTCGCCCACGACCTTGACCCCCGTTGACTTGAAGTGCAACGTCGGGAACTTTTCCACATGAAAGAAGTCGGCGCTCTTTAGGTGAGCATCGCGCTGTTCATCGCGGGTGTGAATAGAAGCCGCTTCAATCGTGGCCTCCACGCGATCGTTCGCCGGGTCAGATTCATCCCGGACCAACACACCCGAAACCTTGGCGAATTGTCCTTTCACATTAGCGATCATCATGTGCTTGACCTTGAACTCCGCGACGGAGTGAGCCGGATCGATGTTCCAGGTGGTCGTTGAGGTCGAAGTTCGCGGTGGAGCGGCGGTGGTCGTATTACTCATGGTAGCCTCCCTTTATTCCATCGATGTCATTCGTATCGATATCGATATATATGATAGCGACTATACTTAAGGGGATTCATATTTTTATGGAAAAGCACAAAAAGCCTCCCGAAGCCCTTCATGCCTGGCTGATTATGCTGAAAGCCTGGCAATCGATGTCGCGCTATGTATTTCCGACCCTACTGGAAAAGGGATTGGGGGAGTCTGACTTTCGGGTCCTCGAAGTGCTGCTTCATAAGGGACCGATGCCGGTGAACGCTATCGGCCCGAAGGTCGACCTCAATCCAGGCTCGGTCAGCGTAGCGGTGGATCGTCTATACAAGAAGGGCTTTGTCAGTCGCGCAGAGAGCAGCCATGATCGTCGGATCAGAACGGTGTCACTGACTGACAAAGGTCGGCAAATGTTTGTCCCTATCTTTCGCTGGCACACGGCACTCATCAAACGCGCCTTCCATGACGTCTCTTCAGAGGAGATGCAACAGCTCGAACTGATACTTAAGAAGATCGGTAAGCGTGCTGAAAGTCTTGGCAAAAGAAGTGCCACTCTGGCGTTAAGCAAATTGGCCGAAACGTGATCGAGATGTTTAGCCTTCCGGGATACGGCCCAACTTCTGGGTTGCCGACTACTCGTCAATATGGATCAACAGCCGCCGGATCACGTTGAGTGATGATTTGTGGCACAGTGCTCTCCGGGAGCGCTGTGCCATTTGTCACCTAGCCTCTTCGGCCAGCCCTTTAGCTTAGAAGCTGCGTGACCGAGAGCGAGAGAGCCCTGCAGGATGCAACGGCGACTGGAAGATTGATCGCGGCCCCATTTTATTGAATTCTTCCCAGACGCATCTGCCTCCGCTGGCTCGAAGTCGGCAAGGCAAAAGGGCCGATTGTGAACGTGTCGGTAAGAGGCGCGGTTTGAATCATTTTGTCCATCAGGACGCCTCAACGCCGCACCAAGCAACAACGGGCCACCAGCGTTCACTGGTGGCCCGAAGTGCACTTACTGCCCGGGGCTAGAAGTTCAGATGCAAACCGAACTCCAGCACTCGAGGGGAACCCAGACCGAATACGCCCGTTCCATTCCCGACACGGAAGGACTGAGCGCTTGAGCTTCCAGCTGCAATACTATTGATCGAACCGTCACCTTGCGTAAGCCAGCCGGTCATTACGCCCGGAGGCTGATTAAAGTTGGAGAAGTTGGCCACATTGTAGAAGCCAATACTAGGTTCAATCGTGAACCGCTCATCGAACTGACGAGCCCAGCTAGCCTTGAAGTCCAAGGCTCTAGTCCATGGATAAGTCAACTGGTTTGGCGGGGCCTGCGTCAGTATCGGAGCCACGGCGCCAATCTGTTGCAGTTGCGCGACGCTAAACAAGCCGGCGGTAACCAGCTTCTGCCCGGCCGGAGTTGGCTCATTTCCGTAGATCGCGTTGTAGCCATTGATTGCATTGTTCAGTCCAGTGACTCCAAACTGGCGCATGAACGCGCCGTTGGAAGTACCGGGCAAGGGCTGGTTCTCAAGACCACCGCCGGTGAAGTCAGTCTGGTAGATTTGCCCCGGAGTAAAATTTTGACCGACAATTGCCGGGCTGGACAGCGGGCTATAGAAGTGAGAGATGACCCCAAAACGAAAGCCATGGGGTATATCGAAGCTCCCGCCGAAAGAGATTTGGTGGGTGCGGTCGAGCAGTGACGGCCCCATGAATCGCAGCGGCTGATCGTTGTCGATCGCAGTCAGGACGAAATCCTGATCATTTTGAGCCGCCGGATTCCCGGGAGGTGGGGGCCCTTGGAAGGCCAGGGGATTTACGAATTTCGAGAGCGAGTAGGCGACTTGGAAGTTTGCCGCCTTCAGCCCCGGAGCCGGGTTCACCACGTTCTCCGTCAACTTCATCTGGAGGGCGTTGTAGACTGAACGACTGATGGGCTCCAGCATGTAAAACTGACCAAGGGCTGGATTGGTCCCCGTGAAGGCGCAAGCGCAAGCTCCGCCCGTGTCAAGAGGGCTTCCCATCCCGTTCCCTACGAAATCGCCGACCTTAGCTCCCGCATTGATGGTCGACTGAAGGTCTCCAGGGTGTCCGAAAGCCGTCTCGGTCGCGGCGATCGCGGCGGCGGCGTTGCCAGGGTTAAAGTTTGAAATGTCCCCAGCGCGATTGAGATCAACCGCGAGCAGGGCATGGGTCTCGACGTTCCGCAGCAAATCCGCGCTGAGCACCATTCCGTGCCGGATTTCGCGCTGGATACCGAGGTTCATCTGCACGGCGCGTGGGCTGACATAGTTGGAATCGAACAGTCCCTGGCTGTTGTCGTATGCGTTCACGTTGGCGCCTGCACTCAAAAAGTTGCCGATGTAACTTCCATTGGGGTTGGTCAGGCTGAACGGCGTGTTGGCCTTGAACGTATTCTCGAAGGCCACTATGGTCGACGCCGCATTGCCGATGGTATCCGAACAGGCAGTTGCCGTAGTTTCACCCAACGCAAGTTGCGCTGGATCAGGCCCGAGGACGCCTGTGCCATTTGAACAGGGTTCCACAATCTGAAGGAATGCACCACTTTGTAAACGCGAGGGCCGGTCGAAGAGCACGTTGTTGAAGATGACGTTCTCGTAGTAAAGGCCGATGCCGCCCCGAACCACGGTCTTGCCGTCACCCTTCGGATCCCAGGCAACGCCCAATTGCGGAGCGAAGTTGCGATTGGGATTTCTCACCGCGTTTCCGTGTCCAGGAAAGTACTGGTTGATGGGAGCAATCGCGGGAAGGTCGCTGTCGGTCCGGCCAGTATCGCGTGACCAACGCAAACCGAGAGCCACGGTCAGGTTGGAGCGCACCTTCCAGCTATCGCCGACATAAAAAGACAAGCGATTGTCCGGTCCCAAGCCGCCTGCCGGGAACCCCAAGGCAGGCTCAGTGGTGGAGAAGCCTTGACCATTCGATGCGAGCACCTGACTTATGTGATCGTCTAGCGGGTTGCCGTCCGGGGCAGGAGTGTTACCACTGATCTGCGGAGCGCTACCAAAGAAGCTGGCAAAACCGCCGCCTTGGATATGGTTGTAGCCAAAACCGTAACGCAGAATGTGCTTGCCCATTATCCTGCTGCCGTCATACTTGATCTGATGGTCGCTTTGCGGAGTGCTCTGCGGCGCCAACTCGTTCGGGCCCGTGCTGAAGCTTCCGATGAAGATATTGACCCCGAGATTGGCGAATGGCAGATCCGTCCCCGTGGTGGCATCGACGATCTGGTTCTGGAACTTCAAATACGAAAAGCGAATGGTGTGGGTAAATTTCCCGGTGTTGAAATCCAGGCCTACGACTTCATTTCGCGTATAGTCTTTGTTCTTGTAAACAGAGAAACTGCTCGAGAAGAACGTGGCGTCGGCTGAATTCTGGAAGTAATTGAAACGACCAAAAAGGCGCGCGGTCTTGGTCAAAGAATAGTCCAGGCGGCCGGTCAGCTCGTCTTCTTTGAAGGGAGATTGAAAGGTTCCCGAATAGGCCTGGAACGGAGACGCTTGCAGAACCGGCGCAGCCTCATGCTGCAGCGTGCGCTCGCCGTCCAGGAAGAAGAACAGTTTGTCCTTTATGATCGGTCCGCCAAAATCGGCGCCTTCCTGGTTGCGCTGCCAGGGAGTTGCGATTCTCTGGCCCGTCACCGGGTCGAGGGGGGAGGGCAGGTTTGCGGCGCCAACACTGCTGTCGCGGAAGAAGCCGAAGGCCTCGCCGTGGAAGGCGTTGGTGCCGGACTTTGTGGTTACGTTCACCGCGCCAGACGAAGTCAGATCGTTCGAGAGATCCAGGCTGGACTGCGCCAGCGAGAATTCCTGAATCGAGCTCGCCGGGATGTCTTCGGTCGTAGTGCCGACGGTCTCGTCACTGACGTCGACCCCGTCAACACTGATGCGGGCGGTGCGTCCAAAACGGCCGCCAAAGGAGATCGAAGAATAGCCAACCTTGGTCGGATCGAAATTTGCCCCGTCCTGAATCTGCACGCCGGGTTCAAGCTGCGCCAGATCAAGAAAGTTGCGGCCGTTTACCGGAAGGTTTGAAATTTGCGACGCAGTGAGGACGCCCTGCACTTCGGCCTGTTCCGTGTTGACGCCAACTTCGCTGGCCTGTACTTCAACTACCGTGCTTTCCTGGCCTATTTCGAGCTTAATGCTGCCGTTGGCGGTGTTGTTCACCTGAACTTCCACCGACAATTGCGTCGTCTTGAAGCCCTTGGCCTCTGCGCGCACGGAATACGTGCCCGGGACCAGCGCGCCAGAAGAATACGTTCCAGCATCGCTGGTAATCGCACGGACAATTTGCCCAGTGGGGCCGGTCATGGTGACTTTGGCGTTGGGCACGACTGCACCGCTCGCGTCAGTCACCGTGCCGGAAATGCTGCCGTTCGACACTGAGGTCTGGGCGAATGCCGCAGAACACAACAACAGCGCGGATAAAGCGACCAGCGCCGGCAGCATAAATCGTCCGCTGAGGCGAGGGGAACCAAACATGGGCTGAGATTTCAGCTTAAAACTCATCACTTCCTCCATCACACCGGATTTGTCACAAGCTAATTTTCGGCAGAGTCTCCCACCGCGCCTGCGACCGCCTATCTCTGCCTGACTGGTTGCGGGTGCATCCGCGTAGAGTGCTGCTGTGGAACGAGGCATGCCGAGGGCCGTCTTTGGAAGGAAATACGTGAGGTTCCACTGCTCAGGTGCGTGTTTGCGGTGCCAGAGAGTGACGAATTGACCAATTACAGAAACAAAGCCAAACCAGCTCGCTGATCAATTCGTGCGGATATCAGTAGAGATCGCCGGAGATGCTATGAGATTCGGGACGCGGGGGGACGCGGCAAGAAGTTTTGCCTCGACAATTGCAGTCCGCAACATGCATACTGGTTGGTATGTTAATTGCTAGAAAGAGATCGAGACGCAGCGGGGCTGTGCCGCGCGATCCAGAGCGCACGCGGGATCGCTTGCTGCAGGCCGCATCCCGTGAGGTCTACAGATCGGGCTTCCAGAGTGCCAGTCTAGACACAATTCTGGCCGCGGCTGGGGTAACCAAGGGAGCGCTATACTACCACTTCGACAGTAAGGAAGCCCTGGGGTACGCCGTCGTGGAAGAGGTCATCGCCCCCGACGTCCGCGCCAAGTGGTTGCGTCCTCTACTGAGGGGCAAGGACCCTGTCGACGCTTTGATCGGCGCTGTTCGAGATATATCAGTTCGGCCCGAGGATGTACGGGGCGGCTGTGCCCTGAATAATCTGGCGCAGGAAATGTCTCCCCTTGACGAGGGATTCCGCAAGCGGCTGGCGACGGTGTTCCATGCCTGGCGGGAGGGCGTTGCGGCCGCTTTGCGAGAAGGACAGACTCGCGGAAAAGTTTGCCGCGACGTGGAACCCGCTGACGCCGCTGGCTTACTGATCGCGATGGTTGAAGGTTATGGGTCGCTGGCAAAGAATGCTCAGGATGCGAAAGTAATGAAAGCGGGGATCAGAAACATCGTGGATTGGCTAAAGTCTCTTCGCGCATCGGGCAACCGCAAGAGAGGCTGATCGCATCGTTGTGTGAGGGTAGTTTTGCATTCTGCATACCAACCGGTTCGTATACTTAGGGCCGCAAAACCCAAAAACTAAAAGGAGGATGGACATGGCCAGGATAGGAATATCACGGCGGAAGGCGCTCGAAGCGGGAGCTTGCGCACTGGTTGGAGCGGCGGCGTTCTCTGTGACGGCAAGCGCGCGCGCAGGAGCAGGGCAGAGCGCGACAACCGAAGAAATCGTTCGGAAGTGGTACAAGACCTGGGAGGTGGAGAAGAAGGACTGGGGTCCATTTGACGTCCTGCTGGCCGACAACTTTACCTTCTCGAGCGCGGCCGGCGACGACCACATCAGTAAGAGCGCTTTTAAAACGAATTGCTGGGATACACAGATTAATTTTATCGGACAGTTTGACCTGGAGCGGGTGGTCGCAAGTGGCAACGAGGCGTTTGCGAAGTATCTTTGCCACACGAAAAACGGTAAGTCATTCCGGAATGTGGAGTATTTCCGGCTTAAAGACGGGAAGGTGGAGGCAATAGAGTGCTATTTCGGCGGGAAAGATACCTTTCCGTCTGCAGTCAGCAACGGGATTTGACGCCGTATCAGCCGCCAAGGTATATGCTCGCAATCGCGCCAGCCAATTCCACTCGGGGAGCCGCGTTACCGGCTCACCGGTGTCCTTGTCAGCACCGATGAAGATACGGCCAAGTCTGTTTAGGAGAACCGATGAACCAAAAGGGATTTACCGCAGGTGCTCTTCTGATATTCGCCCTGATTTTTGCCATTGTGGTGCCTGGGCACGTGCAGGGGCAAGACAAAAAGGATCCTTATCCCAGCATGGCTCCGCTGGATCAATACCTGATCGCGGATCGAAACGCTGAGATTGCTCTGGCACGGACCGCGGCTCCTCCGTCCATCTCCCGTGACGCGAAAGTTATGGTCCTGGGACCGCACGGCTACGAGACCGCGGTCGAAGGCAAGAACGGCTTTGTCTGTATGGTAGAACGCGCATGGATGAATCCATTCGACAGCCCCGAGTT
>JBEKBW010000047.1:0-36606 GCA_050015215.1 Candidatus Sulfotelmatobacter sp. | reverse complement strand
GGTCTACAGCTATCCGGGGCAGTGTCATGCTTTCTCCCGCCATAACGGAAAACACTACAACGCCGCCGCGGCTCACCTTGCCAACGGACGGACGAGCGAATTTCTGAGTCGCCACTTGCGGTGACCTCCGGTCGTTCCAGCCGGTGGGGCTCGGGCAAGGCGCCGCTACGCGCAAAGAGGTTCGTGATGATACGAAAAATCGAGATAGAGCGGTTCAGTCTGACGACTTCCAAGCAGTTTGATGAAGTAATAGCCGGTGTCAACGTCGGCATCGGTCATCCGGACATGGCTGAATTTGGGACATCAACTCACGAAGCGCGTTCTCTTGCCGAGCTCAAGACCGCAGTAGAGAAAGGCCTGGGCAAAGTAGGACTGATGCTGTTCATGCAGCTGGATCACGGCGCGATTCTGCGCAAAGAAACGGGCCGCGAAACTCCGAAGATGATTCGTTTCGTCATTGGCAATCCCCTCATCATGAAGGAAATGGTCAAGCATGTCCCGGATGCGGGCTCTTACGCGCCGGTTTCCGTGCTTGTGGACGAGCGCGCAGATGGCGTCCATTTGTCATATGACAGTATGGCGAGCTTCTTAGCCCCTTATGGGAATCGCGACGCGCTGGAGGTCGCCCGGACTCTGGATAAGAAAATCGAAGATCTCTTACGGCAGGCTGGAGCTTGAATTCTTCCCGTCGCTCCCGCCAACAGGGACGATCAAAAGTGCCGTAAACCTTCGCATATCAAACGACAGCCCGCCGACACCCTTTGATATCAATCAGTTACATCTCACTATTGCCCTGTCACAGAAGCGCTTCTAGGTGCTCACTCTCCTCTAGTCGGAACTGTTTGCCCGGCTAGTAAAGCGCGACGCCGTATAAGCGCACAACGCCCGAGACCTCCAGTCCAGAGCGGCCTTCGAATGCAAGGCATCAAAACTTTTTCTACCCTTTGAAGAAACTTTACAGAGACGGCCCCGATCAACCGCTCCTGTTTCTTTTTCTTTGCGAGGGGACTATCGGTCCAAGTGTCTCGAAAGCCTTCCAGGTCGGCAGTCGTGATCTCACTGATGTGTACGAATCCGTAGGACGTTGCCCATGCAAGGAACTGCTTCTCGAAGATCGTTGTCAACTTATCGAGAGTCGAGTCGGCCAAATTTTCGTTGCGCTTGCTGTTCAGAAAACGTGACACGGCCTCTTTGACGGTTACGAGAGCCGGCTTCGGCCGGGAGGCCTCTTCAAGTCCTTGCTGCTTCGCCTCGTATTCCTCTTCCAGTCCGCGTTTGAAATCCTCAGCCCTTTCCCAACTGCGGGTCTTGGCACTGCGACGGATGAAGGGGCCATCCGATCCGAGAATGCCATTGATCCACTTTGGGCAGCGGCAACGTTTGTAGTTGATGTCGTCGGAATGGCAGGGAGGATAGTGGCGGGAGTAGACAGAGAGCATGAATTCGGCCTCTTTGCCGAATCCACTGTACGTTTATTGTACGATTTTTCTATCGTTTTATAACTACTTTACTATCAATAGTTTATAGTGGTGGAGGCGGCGGGAGTCGAACCCGCGTCCGAAAATGTTACTGGTCAGGAGCCTACATGCTTATTCGCGTTCATGCCCCAGGCATTACCCTGGGACGTTCGCAGCCCGCGCTCAGAACGGACAAGAAACGCTAGCCGCTAGCCTGTGATCTTAACCTCCCGGCCCAGACGTAGCCGGGAAGAGCAGCCCGCTGTGCGACGTCGGTCGGAGGCCCACGGGCGAAGCCTCCTGCGACGGCTGCCTAAACTAGTTAGGCTGCGTATGCCATTGGTTGATTGGCAATTATCATTTTGCACGCGATTACGGGTGTGTGCACCCCGGCATGCCTCCTGGCCGCAAGCATCTCCGTCGAAGCCGTGACGCCCCCACTGGTGGGATGGCCTGTAAAAGAACCACTTCAAGACTAGGTGCGAAACCTAGGGAAGTCAATTGTTTGATGCCGGCCCGGAGTCGGGGGGTTCAGCAGGCTTCAACCGATGCTGAGATGGCAAACAAAGAGATTTGGCCTTCGTTTCCGGCCGTCTGCAGGGTCATCGAGAGTTTGGATAAAATCAAGGCCGTTTCTTGTGTGCTGCTTTAAGGTTTCACAATCAAAATATCAACAAATTAAATTTATTGCTTGACAAAGTTAATTATATTGATTTATAAGTTAGTAAAGTTGATAAGCGGCTATGTCTTCTGTCAATAAACCGAAAGATTGGCAGGAACTGACGCAACTTACCGGAGGCGTGCCGCTCGTCGTTGAGCGGGTCCGGATTGCCGAGAAAGATATCGCAATCGAAGGTAGCTTCGAGCTTCCGCAACTGGCACGGCTGGCCATGGAAGATCAGGTTTTTATCACCGCGTTCGTTCGTTCTCACGGCTCGATCAAGGAAATGGAGCGAGTGTTTGGTATCAGCTATCCGACGGTTAAGTCGCGCCTGACGCGAATCGCGGATAGCCTGGAATTTGTGGAGCACGATCCTATGCCCTCGAAAAGCGAAATTCTGGAGCGGTTACAGCGCGGCGAAATTACCGCCGAAGATGCGATCCGGGAAATGGAGACGTTGCGATGATTCCGTTCGTGGCAGTACTCAGTTTGCGCAACCGGGAGAGCCGCACGTTTCGATTGTGGATACCTTTGTTTTTGGTGTGGCTAGTGTTTGCCCCTCTGATCGTGTTGCTTTCGCCAGTGATTTGTATTGCGTGTCTCGCGTGCCGGGTAAATCCGTTTCGCGGAATGGCGGTCCTGTGGCAGATTTTGAGCTCGCTCCGGAAAACGGAGCTCGAAGTGGATCAACCAAGTACCAGGGTTTCGGTCTGCATTTTATAGGAGAAAAACATGAGTGAAAATCGTCGGCAAATTCTGCAGATGTTGGCTGAGGGAAAGATTACGGCGGACGAGGCAGAGCGGCTGATTTCAGCCGCGGACCAGCCTTCGGCAGCGTCTTCGTCGCCACCTGATTCAAGTGCTGGGATTCCAAATCGGCCCAAATATCTGCGGGTTCAGGTGGACTCGGAAGAAGCCGGTTCGAAGGAAGAGGGACCAACGCGAGTGAACGTCCGAGTGCCCATGGTACTGCTGCGTGCAGGGGTGAAGTTGGCCGGGCTGATTCCGCCGCAGGCTTTGCATCGGGCGAACGACGCGATCCACCAGCGCGGCATTATTTTTGATCTGAGCCAAATCAAACCGGAGAACCTGGAGGAGTTGGTCGAGCAGCTCGGCGATTTGAGAGTGGATGTCGATCAGCGGGATGAGCAAAAGAAGGTGAAAGTAAGAGTCTTTTGCGAGTGATCCTTGCGCCTTCGCTGCAGATCAATTTCGAGCCTATGCGGCGGAATGCAACTCTTTCGTGCCGCCTGCCTTGAGCCATTGCCGGGCACCAAGTCCGCACTATTTTCCAAAGCGGAAGGCTTTGTGATCTCAGCTCGCCCGAGGAGACCCTGTGGATAGCGTTCCTGTAAGAACGCTATCATTTTTTTCGCGCACATGGCAGCGCAAATCCCTGGAGGCCGAACTGTGCGAGAAACTCATAAGCGCGCGATATGAACCGTGTTTGAATTTATCAATCTCAGCAATCCGTTATTCTGCATCGTGGGGTTAACTCGGGGCATCCTTACTATGGCCCAGCAGCCTGGCGAAGGAGAGGCACTCACCTCCCATGGTGTTGTTCGTCCAACACGGTGCAGCTACGGAGTGTAGGGAGTGTCGCCGGTGAAAGCGCAATGTCTTCCGTTCACGAAAATTCCACACGCAACGCCCCTTTTCACAGATTTTCTTGCATATTCTCCCAGTGTTAGGCCCTTCTACCCGCACTCCCCTTATTTCGCCGAATGGATGAAGTCGGAGTCTTCAGCTCTACGATATGATCCGGCCCGTCGCGAGCAGGTTTCTGCAATTCTGGAACGCCAGAACAAATCGTGGGACGGTTCCCCACAAACCATTTCCAATATCGCTCGCTTTCGTCGAGGCGCGGCTGCAGTCGTAACCGGGCAACAAGTTGGTCTTTTTGGCGGGCCAATGTTCTCGATTTATAAGGCCCTCAGCTCGGTCAAGCTGGCTGAGGAGGCGAGGTCGGCTGGGATTGATGCCGTCCCCATTTTCTGGCTGGCCACGTACGATCACGACCTCGCCGAGGTCAACCACGTTTCCATGCCCGGAAGCGACGGCTTACTGCGCAAGTTCGTAACTTCGAGCCATAGCCTGCCCGGCGCTCCCGTGAGTGAAGTACGACTGGGAGACGAGATTGTCCCGCTGGTTGAGGAAGCTACGGTCTTGCTTGGAGATTCCGAAGCGACGCAGCTTCTGCGCGACTGCTATCGCCCCGGCGAAAGCCTTGGAACGGCATTCGCGCGGTTTTATGCACGCCTGTTTGCGCCCTGGGGAGTGATTATTCTCGATGCTGCCGATCCAGAGCTGCATCGAATTGCCGCGCCGGTTTATCGAGCGGCGGTCGAGCGGGCTGCTGAACTTGCCGATGCAGTTCTGGCTCGCGGGCGTGAACTGGAGGCGCACGGCTATCACCAGCAGGTGAAGGTGACTCCGTCATCGGTGCTCGTATTTACTTTGCAAAATGGCGCGCGCACTCCAATTCAGCGGCGTGCCACGGACGGCTCCTCGGAGTTTGTCATCGCGGGCGAAGGGCCGGCCGAAAAGCTCTCGCGGAGCGAACTGCTGGAGCGCATTGCGACGACTCCGGAGAGGTTCAGTCCCAACGTGCTGTTGCGACCGGTGGTGCAGGATTATCTTCTGCCCACGCTGGCTTACGCCGGCGGCGCTGCGGAGGCGGCTTATTTTGCGCAGGCGGGCGCGGTCTACGAGAAGATGCTGGGACGCGTAACGCCGATTGTGCCGCGTTTTTCGGCTACCCTGGTCGAGCCGAAGGTGCAGCGCTGGTTGCGGCAATACGAGATCACGGTGACTGATGTTTTCCAGGGAGCTGATTCGCTGCGGCGCATGCTGGCCGAGCGCAGCCTCCCCCAGGACCTGCAAGCGGCTTTTGATCGCGCGAACGAGTCGGTGGAGAAGTCTTTTTTTGGTTTGCACGAGGCGCTCGCGAAACTTGATCCTACGCTCGTGGACGCAAGCCAGACGGGCGCGTCTAAGATTCGCTATCAACTCGACCGGCTGCGCGAGCGAGCTATGGCGGCGGAGTTGCGCCGGAGCGAAGTGGTCGGCCATCACGCGATCAAGCTAAGTCAGGCGCTGTATCCCGAAGATGCGCTGCAGGAGCGGGGAATTGCTGGCGTCTATTACGTTGCTCGTCACGGAACCGGGCTAGTGAAGGACATTTACGATGCGATGCGCATAGACTGCCTTGACCACCAGGTTCTGGAATTGTAGGGGCCAGATGCAGAAAGTCCTGATCGATACATTCGTCGTTCCCGAGGAGTCCAAGGCACAGTTTCTCGATAGAGCGCACAAGGTTCAAAACTTCCTAAAGGCCCTGCCGGGTTTTGTTGAGGGATTTCTCTATGAAAACAAAGAAGGAGAAAGCCGATACAACTACATGACCACAGCAGTGTGGGAAAACGAGGAAGCCTTCGAAAACGCAAAGAAGGCCGTCGCCGCGGAGTTCAAAAAGCAAGGCGTTGACCCTCGGGAGGCAACCAAGAAACTGAACATCGAGAGTGTACGGGCTGTCTACGAAAGGTCACCCTACTGATGCGCTGACGTTTGCTGTCCGCCAGGGCAGCTTGGGCGAAGATCCTAGCGATTTTCGCTGGTAGCGAGGTAGGTCCCCAATCCAATCATGATTGCTCCGGTCACGGTCCGCTGCCGCCGGCGAAACACCGCAGACGACCTGATCTTTTTCCCAATCGGCTCCGCTAGAAGAATCACCACAAGATCGGCAGAAGTATTCAGCACGACCGAAACCGTACCAAGAATGACGAACTGAAGGAACACGTGCCCGGCGCCGCGACTGACGAACTGCGGAATAAAGGAGAGAAAAAACAGCGCCGTTTTGGGGTTCAGCGCTTCCGTGGCAATGCCCTGCCACAGCGGATTTCGAGCGGCACGGTTCGCAACGCATATTCTTTCATCGGTGATAAAAGCGTTATCTTTTCGCGCGTCGAGAATCATCCGCACACCCAGGACGCATAAATACGCGGCTCCTGCGTACTTCACCGTCGAGAACGCCAGGGCGGATCGCGCGAGGATAACCGAGACGCCCAATGCCGCGGCGAACACATGCACCATGCCGCCAAGAAATGTCCCCAGGGCGGAGAGCACGCCCTCTCGCTTGCCTCCGGCCAGGCTGCGTGCCAGCACGTACAGCATTCCCGGCCCGGGTGCAACCGCCAGCAGAAATGCAGCGGTAAGAAACAAGAGCAGACGCGTTGAATCAAACATGATGTCGGAGATTGTACGGCAGAAATCTATGACTCAAGCCACTTTTCCAGTTCTTCTACGGATTGCACGCGCGGTTCGCGGCGGTCGCCATAGGCTCCAGCCACATCGAAGAGTACGGCCTGCATGCCAGCATTCGTTGCTCCCACATAGTCGACGGAATAAACGTCGCCGACGTACAGACACTCGTTGGCGCTCGCGTTCATAGCATGCAACGCAGCCTTAAAAATTTCCGGATGCGGTTTCTCGAATCCGACGATGCCAGAATCCGTAATGCTTTCGAAACGATCTGCGATTCCACATCGGGTGAGTACTTGTTCGATTCGACCGTCGGCATTCGAAATCACGGCGATGCGATAGCGGGTCGCGATTCGGTCGAGCGCCGCGCGTGTGCCCGGCAGGATCTGATCCCAGTTGGCGGAGTTCTGGGTATTCTGGACCAGTTCCTGGACTAGATTTTCACTGCGCCCCTCGGCACCATCAAGTTCCGCAAGCATAAAAGTGTGAAAAGTCCACCAGAAGCCATGATCGACGCGGCCGCTCTGCATACCGCGGTCAAACTCTGCCTTGGTTCTCCGCTCGAGGGCTTGCCACTGCTCAAGCGTGGGATGATGACCGCTCGCGAGCGGAGCCAGCATTTTCGTCCGGTTCGGAAAGAGGAGGGTGTTGCCGATGTCGAAGAAAATCACCCGCGGCCTGGTCATTGTTTCATCTTACTGAAAGCCCGGGCCGACAATCGGCGCAAGAAAAAATCACTAAAGTCCGTTTGAACATCGTTACCTCGGGGATGCCATGCGGCGTCGAATCCGTGACCCGAGGGCACAAAAAATGTAATATCCAATCAATTGCATAACTGTGAAGGCCTCGTTGCTGTCGCTTGGGGTGCTATGACATTGTCGTCGAAGAGCGGTCTGATCGCGGTCTTCGCGCGCAGCAAGTCTCTGGCTCTGTCAATCTGGAGCCAGATGCACGTGCAATCGGCGCTGGTTGCGGCCGTTGTGCTGTGGCAACGCAGTTCCAGCCGGCGGAACGATGTCTATAACATCCTGTGGGCTGTGGTTTTTGGCTTTGCTACCCTGAATATCTTGAACCTCGCCTCGCGGCGCTTTGAGCCCAACCGGCGGGGCATGACATTTGGCGAATTGATGGCGGTGCTGATCGTTCTGCTTTCGATCTTTCTGCTGGGATGGGAACTGCTCAGCGTCTTCCGTATTTTCCCGATCAAACTTCGACACTAAGCGCGCGCGGCCATTTTTGCGGTATGATGCGCAAAATGGCGAAGAATCCCCCCAATTTCGAGGTTACCTGCCCTTGCTGTAGCGCGCTGCTGAAAATCGATATCGACACGCGTAGCGTCATCGCCCACACGGCGGCGGTAAAGCCGCGCATGTTCAACGACATGGAAGACGCCGCCCGCGCCATGAAGGAACAGGACACGCGCCGCGAATCGATTTTCCGGCAGTCGGTGGAAGCGCAGAAGCACGCCTCCGAACTGCTAGAGAAAAAATTTCAGGAAGCGGTGAAGAAGGCGAAGGAAACGCCGGACACGGGCAAACCCATCCGCGACTTCGATCTGGATTGATGCCGGCCGGCGGATCGAAGGCAATGCGCACGGTTCCACTATTGCTCGGCCACCGTGGCACTCGCGGCAACCCGTCTGTGCCGGAAAACACGCTGGCCGCCTTCGATCTCGCGCTCGCTCAGGGCTGCGATGGGTTCGAGTTCGATGTGCGCCTAGACGCTGACGGCCAAGCTGGAATCTGCCACAATGCCCGAGTTCGTGGCCTGGAAGTGGCCATGTGCTGCTACCAAAAATTGGGGTTGCCGCGGCTGCGGGATGTTCTCCAGCGCTACCACAAGGAAGCTTTCCTCGATATCGAGCTTAAAGTGGAAGGATTGGAACGTTCTACTCTCGATTTGCTGCATGAGTATCCGCCCGCACGCGGCTATGTAGTCTCATCGTTTCTTCCAGAGGTTCTGAAGACAATCCACAGTTTTGATGCCACAGCATCCCTGGGACTCATCTGCGACAAGCAATCGCAATTTTCTCTTTGGCCGGCTTTTCCGGTTGAGTATCTGGTGCTTCATCACAAGCTGGCGCGGAGAAATGTAATTGCACAACTCCAAGCGGAACACCGCAAAGTGCTGGTGTGGACCGTAAATTCCGTTGCGGATATGATGCGGTTTGCCGAATGGAAGGTCGACGGGATTATTTCGGACCATCCAAAAAAGTTAGCTGCCACGCTGGGCGAAACATTGACGACGCAGAAATAATCCGCAAAGAAAATCCGCGCTATCAAATCCAGTCCTGCCCTGCTCTCCGTACATCCCCCAGAGCGGCATCTAGCGCTCTGTGGAGGAAAAATGAAGTGCTCAATCGTCCGGACCGCTTTGCTCGCGGTTCTTGCGCTCATGGGGGCAAGCGCATTCGCGCAAAACCTTGCGCCCAATCAGACCCTCGGCTACGGCGCGAGCCAACTGCTGCAGTTCACTTATACCCAGAATTTCGATTGCATCGACCAGCCTTTTGACGACTTGAATTACAACGGCATCGTCGCCGCCAAGGATCCCGGCGAGTTGCAAACTCCCATCTGCACGGTGGGAATAAACCCCTCGATTAATCCTCCGGGGCAGGTGGGCAATCCTTACATCACAACCGAGCCAATTTACGTTCTGGTTCCGATGTTTTCGGTGAACAACGATCAGAATCCGAACGATGCGATTTCTTGCGATGACGTGGTTACGGGAACTCTATGCGGACCTGCGTTAGGCACCGAACTGATCACCTTGTTTGGCGCAGTGCCGGAAGCGTTTAAGGCGACGCCGCTGGTCTACACGCAGTGTCCGGAACCCGGTTCTGCTCCCGGCACCTGCACGATGCACGCATCGCGGCTTGATCTTGGCCCCGCGTTAGCTGAGTTGGGCTACATTCCGCATCCCACATCCAATGTTTTTCTGCCCACTCCCAACCATAGCCACATCCTCATCAACCAGGACATCAACCTTCCGGCTATCTGGTGGCAGGTAATTCCGGTGCTGATTACGAATCAAAGCGATTGGCCGACGCAGGATGGAAGCAGCGGAATTACGTCGCAGAGCGCTTTATTGGCCGCCAAGAAAGCTGGGACCGCGATCTTCGCGCCTTCCAACTTTTTCCTCTTCTTCAGTTCGAACGCGGTGAATGGTCACGCGATGCACATGAACTAATACGGAAAACCTAACAGTCAAAAAGCGGCTCGATTCCGATTTAATAAGGGAATCGAGCTGTTTCGTGTTATTCGGAGAACTGGGGCTTGGACTTGCGAAAGCCAGACGCGAAGGAAAATTAATCTGCAGCAGCCTCAAACGCAGCGTGGTTTTGTGCGCCCGGTCGTAGGAAAGCCGTGCGTTCAATTTCGAAAGCTTCGAGGTTGGCCCCAACGGTTTGCTCATTCCATCCCAGGACGGCGCCAATCCGGACAGCGGCCTCGCGGCTGCAGAACTCGGACCAGCATGATCCCAGCGCCACCGGCACACGGCGCAGGAGCACATCCGCCAGCGTTACCGCGAACTCCCGGCGATAGGCTTCCACGACCTCCGCAATCACATGGGACGTGTGCGGGCAGATTGGAGCGCGCAGCTCCGCGCTTACCAAGGCCATGCGGGCGATGTCGGCCGCGCGCTGTCCGTGCCACTCCAGAATGCCGCGCGCCGATTCTTCACTGACGGCGCCGATGCGGGCAATCTCAAGCACGGCATCGTCCAACATGGGATCGAGGGCGTTCGCCGATGCCATTGCCATGGTCTGGGGCTCCGGCACCGGGAGCCCGACCTTTCTTGCGCACTCGCGGGCCAGGGCTGCGGCTGTTGTCAACTTACCGCCGATCACGGAAAGCATGTGAGTTGCACCATCATCCGAGTGATCGTGAAGAATATGCCGTCGCGTGACTGCCGATGGCCGATTATCAGGAGAATAGGGCAACGGCCGAACGCCCGCGAATGAGTACTTCACGCTCTGCGCGGTGATTTTTGCTTTTGGAAACAACTGCGCCACGGAGCGCACCAGATAGTTGATTTCATCTGTTGACGGAGCGGTTTTTGCCGGATCGGCGCTATCGGCGACCTCGGTTGTGCCAACCAGCACCTGGTCGTTCCAGGGGAGAATAAAAATCGGGCGGCCGTCGGGCGCCTCGGCATACACCGCGGCGTTCGGCGAACCTGGAAAGCGTGGAAGTACGATGTGCGATCCCCGCACTCCGCCCAGCATGGGCTTCGACATGCGAATCGCGGAGCGCTGGCAGACGCGATCGGCCCACGGGCCACTGCAGTTGATTACCCAACCCGATTCCACCCGCTGGTCGCGACTCGTCAATTGATCACGCAAGAGCACGCCGTGAATGCGCCCGTGAGAAACATCAACCGCCAGTGCTTCGGTATGGTTGCGGATCGTCGCTCCCGCCTCGGCCGCTTCCAGCAGCCACTCCGCGACCATGCGCTCGGGAAATTCGCATTGCGCGTCTTCATAATTGAAAAATGACCATCGATGTCCCGCATCCAGGGCGCTTTCGAGCCGCTTCAATTCCATCGCGCTCGTGCCTTTGCTGGGCTGCGAGCCTGCCATCCTGCGGTATAGCCACAACCCGGCGCGCACTTTCATTGCGTTTCGCTTGCTGGTTTCGTTCAGCAGCAGGAGGAAGTGCATGGGATGCACCAGATGGGATTGGGTGTGCAGTAGTCTCTCGCGTTCGCGCAAGGATTCCCGCACGAGCGACATTTCGCCATGCTCGAGATACCGCAATCCACCGTGAATAATACGGGTGGAGCGGCTGGTAACCCCGGAGGCGAAGTCATTCTGCTCAACCAGCAGGACGCGCTTGCCCGCGCGGGCGCACTGGCGGGCAACGGCGACGCCGTTGATTCCCCCGCCGATCACCACCACGTGAAAGTGCTGGCCGTCGAGGCTTGCTCGTGGATTTGCCGCCAATACCATGTTGCGCTAGAACACTGCGGTAACCTGCGAAGAGTTACTTCTATCCGGATATGCTACACACTACTACCTTTAAATTGTGCATCGTGACGTGCATTAGAGGAAGGTAACCTTGGTGCTGGAAAGTACTCGGTCGCGGTTGAGATTCGGGTGTTCAGCACATCTATACAATGTTTCGGCCCGCCGCCTGGCGGCGGGCCGGCAAGTGGGCTTCATTTCAACAGTGTCGTCACGCGGCCTTTCGGTCGGACTTCGCAGCGGCGTTGGCCGATTTGGAGAATAAGTCGATCATCTCGCGATTGAACGCGGGAATATCGTCGGGCTTGCGACTGGTAACCACTCCGTTACTCAAAACCACTTCTTCATCCACCCAGGTACCGCCGGCATTGCGAATGTCGGTCTTCAGCGAAGGCCACGATGTAACTGTGCGCCCTTTCACCGCGCCTGCTTCCACCAGCATCCACGGGCCGTGGCAAATTGCAGCTACCGGTTTCGCGTGCTCGAAGAAATGTTTCACGAAGCGCACCGCCTCAGGATTCATTCTTAAATGATCCGGATTCTGAACCCCGCCAGGGAGCAGCAGGGCATCGTAGTCCGCGGGATCTGCGGACTTCAGTGGCACGTCGACCGAAACTTCCTTACCCCAATCTTTCTTATCCCAGCCTTTGATTTTCTTCTCGCCAGGCGAGACGACCTGAGTTTGCGCGCCAGCTTCTTCCAGCGCCTTCTTGGGTTCGGTGAGTTCTGACTGCTCAAAGCCGTCCGTTGCCAGAATTGCGACTATTTTTCCTGCAAGATTACTTGGCATGAGGATCTTCTCCTTGAATGTGGATTACTAATTAAGAATTGGATGCTGCGGTTGCGATCATGGTTGATTGTGAATCCAGAGCTGCGGCTCACGCGTTGCCGACACTGGCATGCGTCGTTTAGAGTGATTTTCAATGTCTACAACTGGCGAACGCTTCGAACGAGCCGTGGCGATTATGGAGCGGCTGAGAGCCCCCGGCGGCTGCCCGTGGGACCGCGAACAGACTTTCGATTCCATCAAACCCTACACGCTCGAAGAAACGTATGAGGTTCTTGAAGCTATTGATAATCGGGATTGGGACGAGCTTCCCGGCGAACTTGGCGATCTCTTGCTGCAGGTTCTTTTTTATTCGGAAATGGCGAAAGAGCAGGGAACGTTCTCGATTGATGACGTTTTGGACCGGTTGTCGAACAAGCTGGTGAACCGGCATCCTCATGTCTTTGGCGATGTGAAGGCGGATACTTCCGCGGACGTGAAGCGGAACTGGGAAGCGCTGAAGGTTGAAGAGCGAAAGAAACGTGAGAATGGAGAAGCGTCCAAAAAGGACACAGCAGACGGCGGAACGACAACTTCGATTCTCGCCGGAATCTCTTCCTCCATGCCTTCACTTCTGGAAGCACACAAGCTTAGTTCGAGAGCGGCGCAGGTTGGATTCGATTGGCCGGATATTGAAGGATTGTTCGAGAAACTCGCCGAGGAGACCGCCGAGTTACGCGAGGATCTGCAAGGGTTTCCTGATCCCGGACCGCGGCCGGAAGGGAGCGGAATCGCGGGTTCGGGACGGCAGAGCATTCCAGAAGATCTGCGCTTGCGGATGGAAGAAGAGGTTGGCGATCTTTTCTTCGTGCTGGTCAACATCGCGCGTTATCTCTCGCTCGATCCGGAATCGGCGCTGCGAAAAACCAACCGCAAGTTCCGCCGGCGCTTTCAGGCGATGGAAGAACATCTGCACGAAGCCGGCAAAACCCCGGAAGCCGTTTCTATGGACGAGCTTGAATCACTCTGGCAGAAAGCGAAGCTACAGGAGAAACAGGGTTGAGCTCCGAGGCCATCGCGGTTCGTCGGTGCGAGGGGCTCGATGAGATGCGCGCCTGCGTTGCCTTGCAAAAGGAGATATGGAACTTCAGCGACGCCGAGTTGGTTCCGCTGCGGATGTTCGTGGTTGCGGAAAAAGTCGGCGGACAGGTGATGGGCGCATTTGATGGCGCGGAGATGGTAGGATTTGCTCTTTCCATTCCGGGCACGCGTTCGGGACACGTCTACCTTCATTCCCACATGCTGGCCGTGCGCAAAGAGCACCGCAACGGCGGACTTGGCCGCCGGCTTAAGCTTCTACAGCGCGAAGAAGCGCTTGCGCGGGGAATCGAGCTGATCGAATGGACGTTCGATCCGCTCGAGATCAAGAATGCTTATCTGAATATCGAGAAGTTGGGGGCGATTGCGCGCCGCTACAACATCAATCAATACGGAATTACCACATCGCCTTTGCAGGGTGGATTGCCGAGTGATCGCCTGATTGCGGAATGGTGGCTTAAATCAAAGAGAGTGGAAGCTTTGCTGGCAACAGGGAAAACCCCTGTGTTTGGCGAGCGGACGGAGATTGAGGTTCCCGCCCAAATCTATGAGTGGAAGGCTGCTGCCGGGACTAGAGACAAGGCAAAGCAAGTGCAAGAGCGCAACCGCGAGCAATTCTTGCGGGCGTTCGATTCCGATTTGGCCGTGCTGGGGTACGAACGCGATGCCGCCGGCAACGGCAAGTTTCTCCTAGGCAAGTGGGAGGAGAATTGGTCGTATGCGTCGGGGAGTGAATTTGCGTAAACAAATATGAAAATCGAAGCCATCACCCTCCGCGAAATCCAAATGCCGCTCGTGCATTTTTTCGAGACGAGCTTTGGACGAACCTATAGCCGCCGAATCCTGTTGCTGACAGCTCATTGCGATGGCGTAGATGGCTGGGGCGAGTGCGTAGCAGGAGAAGATCCTTACTACAGCAGCGAGTGGATCGACAGCAGTTGGCCCACATTAGTTCGTCATCTCGCTCCTGCCGTGCTTGGAAAGGACATGGCCTCGGCCGAGGAGTGCGTGGCGCTGCTTTCCAGGGTCCGCGGCCATCGCATGGCGAAGGCCGCGCTGGAAAATGCGCTGTGGGATGCGGAGGCCAAGCAGAAAAACCTGCCCCTATGGAAGCTGCTGGGCGGGGTGCGAAAGGAAATTCCTTGTGGAGTTTCGATCGGCATACAGGATTCGGTGGAGCAGTTGATCGAGAAGGTCCAGACGGAATTGGCCGCCGGATATCGCCGAATCAAACTAAAGGTGAAACCCGGCTGGGATGTGCGAGTCTTAGAACGAATTCGCGCCCGCTGGTCGGAGATTACGTTGAGCTGCGATGCGAACTCCGCCTATACCCTCGACCAACTCGAACATCTGCGAATGTTCGATCAATTCAACCTGCTGATGATCGAGCAGCCGCTTTGGGACGACGACATTTTCTATCATGCGCGTCTGCAAAAGGAGCTGCGTACCGCGGTGTGTCTCGACGAGTCTATCGTGAACGCAAGAAGCGCTGCCTTGGCGCTGGAAACGGGAGCATGCCGCATTATCAACATCAAGGTTGGGCGCGTGGGTGGCTTCACCGAGGCGCGCAAGATTCACGACATTTGCCAGAGCCAGAAGATTCCCGTATGGTGCGGCGGAATGTTGGAATCAGGCGTGGGCCGTGCGCACAACATCGCATTATCGACTCTGGAGAATTTCAGTTTGCCGGGGGACGTTTCGGCTTCGAAGCGATATTGGAAGGAAGACGTGATCGAGCCGGAGGTGCAGGTTTCTCCGCAAGGGATGATTGCGATTTCGGATGAGCCGGGGACAGGCTATCGCATCAGGGAAGATATTATCGAGAAGTTAACGGTACGCAAGGAAGTTGTACGGGCGGAGGCGAAGTGAACGACCTCAGTGCGAATGCGTCTCGGTTTTTACTATCTCCGAGGAATAATTCTGCGCCAGTTTGGCTTCTTCCGCCTTCAGCAGTTGTACGCCCTGCGCGAAAGTTGTGTCGTCCGGCACGCGCCGGAAGTCGCTGAATACCTCGTTCGTCTTCATGGAGAGATTCTTGAACAGCAGAATCTTTCCGGTAAAAGCCAGCGACATGTGGGAGATTTCCCAGCAGCCGTTCCCGACATTGCGCTGCTCGACGAGAAAATGGCCTCCCTTGTCGAGATGGCCCAAAATCCCCCAGCCGAAGCCAACTTCCTTGAACAGAGTTCCGTCGATTCTTGCGAGGCGCAGAGCTACCGGATCGATGACGACGACTCCCTGCATGCCTTCCAAGACCTGCTCCACATGAGAAGGCGGCTGGTACGCAGGATTCGGCCGAAATTTGAGCCTCACCAAGTGATCGCTGCCGCCTCCGATATTGGAAGAATCGCTCTCTTCGCCGTCGTATTCGAAAAGAAAAGCCTCAGGAAGGGCTTTAACGATGCGAAGGGTGCGGTCGGCGGCTTCCTGCTCCTGCGAATGCTTGCGTTTCAACTGCTCGGGATTGTTTACAAAAGCCTGCAATCGTTGTTGCTCGCCCTGCAATTGCTCCGGCGTGAGTGGTTTGTCATTGTAGGCGATCGTCATGCCAGCCATGGCTTCCCGGGTTTCCACGTAGAGCCGAGTTTGCGACCCTTGCGGGCCTTCTTTCCGGGAGCGAAACATGTGTTTGGAGTTATCGTGGCTGGCCGCCACTTCGTTGTCGACCGCGGAGCGAACCAATTTCAGGCAGGAAGCCGGATCTGTGGCTGGTGATTGCCCGGGCGCGGCGAAGGAAGGCGCATGGAGCAACAGGAGAAGGAAAGCCAACCGCAGCGCCATGTTGCTCCGCCAAATCATATCAGCCCGACCGGCTGCACCAATTCCAGTGTAACAACGGAGCTGGGAACTACATCTACAGGAAATGAGTATTTCGCACTGAACGAGGCTTGCCGCACACTCCGTGCCTTGCGTATAGTCGTTAAAGAGGCGTGAGCTGCACGTTTCGAAGGATTCGAGCAGCCACCCGATCCCGGTTCACTATTAGCTGATCCTGGTGAATGACCCGGTTCGTACGGAATTTACAAGAACAGGAGCGCGTCCTAATGAGCACACCAGTCACCGGTTTAGCGCAGATAGGCAAGTCCGTCGTGATTAAGGGCGAGCTTTCCGGCAGCGAAGATCTTTATCTTGATGGCCATGTCGAGGGCAGCATCGCCCTCAAGGGAAACAGCCTTACAGTTGGCCCGAATGGCGAGGTCAAAGCCAGCGTAGATGCCAAAGGCGTGGTGGTGCAGGGAAAACTGGAAGGGAATATTCAGGCCAGCGATCGCGTCGATTTGCGTAAGTCAGCGGTGGTTACAGGCGATATTTCGGCGCAGCGAATTTCGATTGAAGAGGGCGCATTTCTGAAGGGCAAAGTTGATATCCACCGCGCCGACGGAAAATAGAGGGGCGCGATTTCGCCGGTTAGGAAGTTGGAAGTGTCGTCTGTTTCTCAGAATTTCATGAAACTTTTTCGCGGTTCGTCCGGCCCGGAAACTGTAGCGGCGCAAGGCTCGCAGAAGCTGACACGCCGCTCGAGCGGATTGGGGGAACTATCCCGCACGTGGGAATCGGGGGAGAACCTGTGCATTCTCGACTTGGGTTCAACTTCTCCCACAAATATCCGGCACTTTACCGAGAATGGCCACAGAATTTACAGCGAGGATTTGCTGACGGCTTCCACGGATCCGGAACTCGTCACGAAAGATGAGTTTGGTACGACAGCTCTGGATAGTCGCAAGTTTTTGGCGGACAACCTGATTTACCCCGCCGCCCACTTCGATGTCGTGCTGTGCTGGAATTTGCCGGATTATCTCGATGAAAGCCTGGTGAAGCCGGTTGTCGGGAGGCTCTGGTCGGTGCTGAAGCCCGGCGGAATGCTGCTGGCGTTCTTCCATACGCGCGACGCAGGCCCGGACTCGCCTTGCCATCGCTATCACATCGTAGGAGCCGATACGCTCGAGATGCAGAAAATCGTCCTGCGGCGGGAGGCTCCTCGCACCGCATCTGGAAACAATAGCGCTTCGGACAGCTTTCAGCTACAGCGTGTCTTTAACAACCGCCATATTGAAAACCTTTTCCGCGATTTTGCTTCCATCAAATTTTTTCTCGCCAGAGATAATATTCGTGAAGTTTTGGTGATCCGCTAGTCAGCCGCAGGCTTCTGTGAGCGTCTCTACGGTTAGGTCCCCGCCCTGGATTTGTTTTCCAGAACAGACCTGTATCAGGGCATGGCTTCAGCCATGCCGATGCCCGCCAAAAGCGGACGGACTTCAGCCCTGCAGCGCCTGAAGGCGCATTGGCGGAATTGCGGACTTCCGGCACGGCTAAAGCCGTGCCCTGATACGAACCTCCACGGGAATCAAGGGCGGGATGTCAACAAGACGATGGCATCGTATTGCCGTTTCATTGATGCGGCGTTTTCCACACCGTGATGCCCATCCGATAAAGATAGTTGCGGAAGATTTCCACGCGCGGAGCTGCCGCCGGAAAAGTCTTTTCGATCATTTGCCGGATTTCAGCCGGTGTGTAGGCTCGCCGCACTGAGGTTAGTCCGTCCAGCCAAGCCACGCGGTTGCGCATGAGAGGGTAACTCGCATACACCAACGCCAGATGCAAGGGATGTCGCACGAGATCGTTGATGAGGACAGCTTGGCGGCATACTCTCAAACCTTCCCTTATGAACTCACGCAATTGCTCAGGTTGCAAGTGATGGGCGAAGAGGTTGCAGCTCACCAAATCAAACGAGCTGTTTGAAAATGGAAGATGGAGAGCATTTGCGACGACCGAGTGGTTTCCGCTGGGCAGGTGAGAGCGCGCCACATCGAGCAGGGTTATTTCGAGCGCGATGCCGCGAGGCGCCAGATTGTCGCGGACAGTCTCCGGTACATCTCCCAAACCCGCGGCCACTTCCAGTAGGGAGAGCCGTTTCATACCCGTAGCCTGAGCCGCTTGTTCCACCAGTTTTTGCGTGGTGGCGATGCCGCCGAAGCGGCGATTGACGCTGCCGATCACCCCGAGCACAGCCTGGACTTCGCTTTGAGAGAGGTCGCCGGAATCGAGAATTTCGGGTGCGTCCACTCGCCGCATAGGAAGCTGGATTCGGAGAGCCTCGCTTTTAAACTTCGGCCAGTTCCTCTTCCAGCAACTGCTTGTTATACAGGTCGCTGTAGTAACCGTTCAAGGCAAGCAGTTCGTCGTGGGTGCCGAGTTCCACAATGCGACCGCCGTGCAAGACGGCGATGCGGTCGGCATTGCGAACGGTGGAAACCCGGTGAGAGATGAAAATCGTGGTGCGGCCCTGCATCACCTCGCGCAGGTGATTGAGGATTTTATCTTCGGTATGGGTATCCACACTGGATAGGGCGTCATCAAGAATAAGAATGCGCGGATTGCGGATTAGAGCGCGGGCAATCGCGGTGCGTTGTTTTTGACCGCCGGAAAGAGTGATGCCTCGTTCGCCTACCATGGTTTGATAGGTTTCCGGAAAGCCCTCGATATCGGCTGCGATGTTGGCTGCATCGGCGGCTTCGTGGACTTCCCGATCGGTCGCGGACGCGAGTCCGAGTGCGATGTTTTCGCGAATGTGATCGCTGAACAGGAACGTTTCCTGCGGCACGAAGCCGATATTTCTCCGCAGCGACTCGAGAGAATAATCCCGTATGGGGCGGCCATCGACCAGGACCATGCCGGGATCCGCGTCGTAGATGCGCGGAATCAGACTGACCAGCGTGCTCTTTCCTGAACCGGTGGGGCCAACGATCGCCATGCTGGTGCCGGCGGGAATACGCAGATTCAAGTTGTGGAGAACGCGCTTGCCGCCGAACTCAAAATTCAGTCCGCGGAATTCTATTTCGCCGAGTACCGGATGATCTTTCGCGGATGACTGGTCTTTGATTTCCGTCTTCTCGTGCAGAATTTCGTTTAACCGCACCACAGAGGCTGTTCCGCGCTGAAAAATGTTGATCACCCAACCCAGCGCGATGATGGGAAAGGTGAGTTGCATCATGTAAATGTTGAAGGCGGTGAAAGCGCCGATCTGCATGCGACCGGCTATCACCTCGCGGCCGCCGATCCACAACACGAGCACCAGAGCCAACCCGAGCATCAATTCCAGCGTCGGCCATAACATGCCCATCAACCGCACCAGTTTGAGGCTGCGAACCACGTACTCCTGATTGGCGCTTTCGAATGCTGCGATCTCCGCTTCTTCCTGCAGGTAGGCGCGAATCACGCGAACTCCGGAAAAATTCTCCTGGGCGCGCGCCGAAATGTCCGAGAACATGGCCTGAATTCGTTCAAAGCGCTCATGAATCCGGCGTCCGAAGTATTGAATGGTCACGCTGACGACCGGCAGGGGAAGAAATGCGTACAAAGTCAGCTTCGGGCTGTTGTGCCACATGAACCACAAAGCCACAGTCGTGAACACGAAAGTGTTGGCCGAGTACATGATTGCAGGCCCCATCAGCATGCGGACGGCGTTCAGGTCGTTGGTCATCCGCGCCATAATGTCGCCGGTGCGCATGCGCTGGTAATAGGAATACGAAAGCGTTTCCAGATGCGCGAACAGGTCGTTGCGCAAATCGAACTCGATGTCGCGGGAAATGCCGATGACGATCCAGCGCGTCAGGAAAAGAAAAATCGCCCGAACTGCGGCGAGCGCCAAAACCTGCAGCGCAAAAATGAAAAGTTTGTGCCGGTTGACGCCGCCTTCGAGGCTCTGAGCGGCGTTGCCGATGACTCTGGGCAGGCCGGCCCATGCGCCATTGCTCAGAATGATGCAGACCGTGCCCGCCACGAATCCCCAGCGGTAGCGCTTGAGATAGGGCAGCAGCGGTCGCATGCTTTTGAGAATCATTCGTTGAATAGATGAAATTTTAACAGGAGGGGCGCGGGAGCGGAGGAGAGGGATTCAAATGGAAGCGCGGCTATCTAAGCGAAGGTGCTTTGGGGCGCAAGCAAAAAATGCATAGGTCCTTCGCTTCGCTCAGGATGACAACGTGGGTTTGATGAACAAATTTGTTGGGACAGGGCGATGATGGCTACCGGCGCTTATTATCTCCTGCCGCGTGGCGGAAAGGGAGAATGTCCCTTCCGAAGGTGATGGCGCTGACAGCGGCGAGGACCGTTCCCCAAGCCAGAAAGAAAACCCATCCCAAATCGAAAATCAGGGCTTGTTCCAAATTCATAGATTTATCCTGCCACCAGAGAATACGAATGAAGGCAGCAGGGCCAGAAGAAAACTCCGGCCCGGTTGCGAGCCGCCATGGTTCAGACGACGGTATAGAGGCATTAACACTCGCGCAGGAAATATAACACTATTCCTGCGAAGGCGCTGCATTTTGCATATGCTGCTGCATGCGGGCCTGCCGGTTTGCCTCGATTTCTTTCAGTTTGGCCTGCTGGTCAGAAGTCAGCATCTGGTACAGCTCGTTGTGGATGCGGGCCTCCTCGATCTTAAACTGAACGAGGGCCTGTGACTGCGCGGCTACCAAACTTTGCACTTTGGCGGCATCGTACGTTCCTTCCACGTAGGGCTTGAGTTGATTGTCAAGCGCATGAAGTTGCTGCATCAGCGGCTTCAGCGTGGCGTGCTCTTTCTGGAGCGTGGCCTTCATCTGAGTCTGTTGGTCTTCGGTGATGCCCAATTCCTTGATGTAGAAGCCGATCATGTGGCCGTCAATGCCAAAAGCATGCGCGTGCATGGGCGGGGGTGGCGGGGCGGTTTCTGCGGTTTGCGATTTGGCGATCACAGTTCCAAACAGCACAGCCAGCGCCGCAGCCAGGAAACGATAACGAAACGATTTCATAGATACTCCCTTTGGGCCGGTTCCTTGAACAGCCTATTCAAGGACTGATTCTAGGAACCTGGCGTTTTTGCGTACACTCATATCAACACGAACGGGGAGCGAAAGTGGTAAAAAGTGCGTAAAAGCGAGTAAAGTTTTGTCACGCGCGGAACGCATCGCCGTTTGACAATTCTTTACTGCGGCAGGTGTGGGGAATGGTGCACAATGAAAACCAGAAGTATGGAACGCATTCTGGTAATCGATGACGACGTGGAGCTCTGCACCCTGGTGGCAGAGTATCTGCAGGCTGAAGGTTTTGCCGTGGAAGCCGCGCACGACGGTGAAAGCGGCCTGCAGCGGGCTACAGCCGGAGGCTACCTGCTGGTTGTGCTGGATGTAATGCTTCCCGGCATTAACGGCTTCGAAGTGCTGCGGCGCATCCGCGCTACCTCGCGACTTCCCGTGTTGCTCTTGACTGCTCGCGGCGAAGACGTAGATCGCATCGTCGGCCTGGAGATTGGCGCCGACGACTATTTGCCCAAGCCGTTCAATCCACGCGAGCTGGTCGCCCGCATTCGAGCTATCCTGCGCCGGACGCGCACCGATAAGGCGGTTCCGGCCGCTCCCGATATGGTTCGAGTGGGCGAGATCGAACTCGATCCGGCTACGCGCAGCGTGCGGCGCGACGGCCAGCCGGTGGATTTGACGTCGGTCGAGTTCAATCTGCTCGAAGTTCTGCTGCGCGAGGCAGGCCGGGTCGTCCCACGCGAACGCCTGGTGAATGCCGTGCTCAGCCGCAAGTTCTCGCCTTTTGACCGCAGCATCGACATGCACGTGAGCAAGGTTCGGAAGAAGCTCGGCGACACGGATGCGGATGAGCACATCAAGACCATTCGCGGCGTTGGCTATATTTTTGCCCGTCCGCGGGAGACTCCGCGAGAAGTGGACAAAGTAAAAGTTAAGAGCTGATGAAGAGTCTTTTCCTCAAAATATTTCTCTCCTTCTGGGGGGCGCTGGCCTTGTTCGTGGTGCTGGCGATTCTCGTCACGCAGGTATTCCGTCCGCGAAGTTCCTCCTGGGAGGCGCTGCTCGCGACAGCTTTGAATGATTCGGTGAATGCCTACGAGCAGGGCGGCAGGCCGGAGTTGCGCACATACATCGAAAATTTGGAGCACACGCAGCACGTTCGCGCTTTTCTATTTAACGAGAACATGGAGGAACTGGCGCATCGCGGTGCGCCCGATTGGGCAGTGCGCGTAGCCGGAGGCGGCCCAAGAGTGCCGCACGAAGGCTTTATTTTCCCCTCTCCTCCACCGGTGCTGCGCGATTCGCGCGCCTCTGCGGATGGATTGCATCGCTATACTTTCGTATTGTCGCCCCCTCCTGGGCCGCGTCTTTTCCTCGGGCCGCGTGGGCTCCCTATTCCTGGCCTGATTATCCTCGTCATTTCCTCGGGTTTGGTTTGCTACATTCTGGCGTGGGTGCTGACCATGCCGATTGTTCGTCTGCGCTCGGCGACGCAGCAACTCGCGGCCGGCGACCTTACGGCGCGAGCCGGCGGCCCCAGTTCAGGCAGGCGCGATGAAGTAGCAGGCTTGATGAGAGATTTTGATGCCATGGCGGCGCGCCTGGAAAATTTGGTCAAAGCGCAGTCGCGCCTGCTCAACGATATTTCGCACGAGCTGCGTTCGCCGCTGGCACGTCTGAATGTCGCTCTGGGGTTGGCGCGGCAGCGTTCCGGCCCGGAAGCGGCCACCATGCTCGAACGAATCGAATTGGAGGCCAGCCGCCTGAATGAGCTAATTGGCCGATTGCTCACGTTGGCCCGGTTGGAAGATGGAGAGCAACGTGTGCCGTCCACGCCGGTTGCTTTGGACGAGGTGGTGCTGGCCGTGACCGAAGATGCAGAATTCGAGGCGCAGGCGCGCGGTTGCCATGTCCGCAGCCACATCCCGGAAGGCGATTGGAGCGTGCGCGGCCAGGCTTCGCTCCTACACAGTGCCATCGAGAACGTAGTCCGCAATGCCATCCGTTACACGCGGGAGGGCACAGCCGTGGAGGTTCAGCTCGAGAGAAAGCTTGGTGCAGACGGAGCGGAAGCCGTGGTGAGCGTCTCGGATAGTGGATCGGGTGTTCCTTCCGACGCTCTCGAAAAACTCTTTCAGCCGTTCTATCGCCTGGATGAAGATCGTGGACGCCAGACCGGCGGCGTCGGTTTGGGGTTGGCGATTACGGAGAGAGCGGTGCGCTTTCACGGCGGCCGCGTCGTGGCCTTCAATCGGGCGGAGGGCGGCTTGCGGTTGGAGATTTTCTTGCCGCTGCTGGCCAGCACGGATGCCGAGCCAGTTTTCGAGCCGACTCCGGTGAATGCGGGTTAGCTTGTTTCGCGTCGATTTTTGTTTTCTGCGGTTTCTGGCTCCATCTGCCTGACCTATTCGAGCTCACCTCCTTCGAGGCAACTCGCAACCCGCTTTCGCGGTTCCAATGAGTGCTGGGGCGTTTGCTCTTCCGGCGCATTCCTGATACACAAGTGGATGGCAATTCTCGCCTTTTCTAAAGTGTTTCCGCCTGGCCTTAAGTGCCGGGCAGCGTGGCCGTGTGTTTACAGGAGATAAAGCGAAGGATGCGAAACAGGTTTTCCTCGATTCGGGCAGTGATTCTGGCGGTGACAGCACTAATTGCAACTGCTGTGCTGGTGGCGTGCAGTGCCAAGTACTCCTCGACCAGCAACGGGCTGGTGGTGGTTTCGACCCAAGGCAGTGCGGTTATGGATACTTTTAGCCTGGACCTGGGTAACGGTCACATGACCCAGATTTTTAACTCTGCTGGACCACCGACTAGCGGGGTTCCGACGACGGTCGTTCTCGCTCCCGGAGGGTCGTTCGCGTACGTGCTGCTCACGGCGAGTAAGGATTTGACGGGGAGTTCTACCGGCATAGGCGCGTTCCCAGTTGCGTCGGATGGAAAGCTGGGAGCATCCGCCGCCACCACTCCACTGAATCCCGAAATCATCACGCTACCGGGCAATCAGACAGAAAAGGTGCCTGCGGTGCCCACGGCGATGATTATCGATTCCGCCGGAAAATTTCTCTTTCTCTCCGACAGTTCGACCGCCGACAGTTCCGCGCGCTTCATACCGGGAGCGGTGTCCGTGTTCTCTATTGGCAGCGGAGGGGGGCTAACGGAGGTGACGAATTCTCCTTTCGTGCTGCCGATTGGTGGACCCAACGTTACGAATCCGACTCCCTGTCCCGCGTCGGTAACGTGTTCGAGTGCCTCCGCCCTGGCGATAACTCCCACGATTTATCCGCCCGCTTATGCATTGTGTTCCGGAAATGCTCCCCCGACTACCGAGAATTTGTTTGTCACCGACTCCGTCAGCTACACGGTTCTGAATTATTCCGTAGGCTCAACGGGAGCGCTTACCTTGGTGCCGTCGTCGTCGTCGGTAGCGGGAGTTGCCACTGGAACGGTGCCGTCTGGCGTAACCGTCGATCCCTGCAACCGTTTTGTCTATGTTTCCAACGGGCAACCGAACGACACGGTCAGCGCTTTTACAATGTGCAGCATGGTCAGTTTGCCCTTATGCCCAGTGGCGGATTTCCATCTCATCCCAGTCGTAGGATCTCCGTTTGTGGCTGGTCCTGGCCCGGTGGCCTTGATTGTCGATCCATTAGCTGCCTATTTGTACGTTTTGGATCAGGGAGAGAACGCGATACGACCGTATAAGATCAGTACGACTACGGGAGCGCTCACACCGCTAAGTCCGGCGACGGTCGCCACGAATTCTTACCCGACATCGATCGCGATCCGCAGCGACGACAGCTGGATGTTTGTCACCAACCTGAACCAGGCGAATCTCTCGCAGTACGCCATTACTCCCGCAACCGGTGCCTTGTCGCCGCAACCGCCGGTGCAGACCGACAACAACCCTTGGGGAGTTGCGGTGAAATAGTGGCGGTGCGCTAGGTAGGAATTTTCAAAACCAGGTAAGCGCCCACCAGGGCGAAGATCAAGTCCGGTGACCATGCCGCCAGCGCTGGAGGCAATAGGCTAAGGTCGCCCATGGCTTCGAACAGTCTTGAGGCTACCGTGTAGACCACCGCAATTCCTACTGCCACCGCCACTCCAGTAATCGCCCCTTTTTTGGCGGCCGAAAGTGAAAAGGGTACGGCGAGGACGGCCATAACAAGCGTGATCAGCGGGAAAGAGAGTTTCTCGTACAGTTGCACGCGCAGGCGCACCACATCAAAACCGCTTTGCTGCAGGTCGCGGATGTAACGATGTAGCTCCTCGTAGTTCATCTCGGAGTATTGCTTCACTTCTTTCTTGAAGTATCCGGGCGATTCGCTCAGCTCGGGAAAAGTAGAGACATCGAAGGTTCGAAAATTTTGGATGGCCGCGCCGCGTAGCGCGCGCTCCCAGCCTTGCTCGAAAATCCAGCGATTCAGATTCTCGGCCTCCCAATGGGCGCGGTCGGCGTGCACGCGCTGCGCGATGGTGAAGCTGGCGGGGTCGATTCGGAAGATGGTGACGTTGGCGAACTGATCGCGATCGGGATCGAAGAACTGGTAGTAGTAGATGTCGTTGTGCTGGCCGAAAATCCATTTGCGGTCGGGACGCAGATAAGTCTGCGCCGGCTTGCCCTTGATCTGATTGTGCAGCGCTTCCTGGCGCTTGTTGGTGTGGGGAAGATAGAACTGGTCGGCAAGAAATAGTCCGCCGGCAACTACCGCGGCCGCGACCATCACGGGCGTGACGATGCGGTAGACACTGGTTCCGGTGGCTTTGATGGCGGTGATCTCGTTGCTGCGGTTCATCAATCCGAAAGTGATCAACACCGCCAGCAACATCATCAAGGGCGCGACGCTATACAGAAGGTAAGGCGCGACGTTGAGCAGATATTCGGCGACGACCATGAAGGGCGTTTGATTGCGCAGAATGTCGCCCAACAGTTCGAATAACGTGAAAACCAGAAGCAGCACGAGGAATGTGGATATGATCATTCCCAAGTAGACGAAGAAATCGCGCAGCACGTAGTCGTCGAGCAGGGTGGGGAAGCTGGCGCTGAAGACGCGGCGACGGCTGGCGGCGCGCTCGAAAGCGCTAGTTGGGTCGCGGCGGCCTAACCGAAATGCAGGCATGTGCCCGTTGCCGTTCAAGGCTTGGCGCTTTGCCGAAAAGCGGAAGGCGGTGAGTTCGATGGGCCGTCTTTCGGCCTTCCACAGCAAGAATGCTCCCGCCGCGAAGAATGCGATATTGGCCAGCCACGCTCCCAGCAGCGGCGAGACTTTGCCCTGCCGCGCCAGCGAAACCCCGATCACGGAAACGAAGTAATAGATAAAAACCAGCACGATCGTCAGCACGAAGCCGCCGGACTTACCGCTCTTTTTCGAGGAAAGGCCGAGCGGAATGCCAACCATGGCCAACACCAGACAGGCGGTGGGTAGGGCAAAGCGGCGGTGAAATTCGATGAGATACCACCGTGCTGAAACAGGATCGACGCGGCGTGCGTGATCGCGCAGATTCGCCGTGCTGATCAAGCCGACCGGAATTTGCTCATCGGATTTCGTTTCTGCCGCCGGCAGCTCGATGGGAATGTCGGTCTGCTGAAAGGTGGAGATCTGGTAGTGGTCAGCCAGTTGCGGATCGGTTTCATGCGTCGAGCCGTCGATCAGATGCAGGTGTAAGCGATCTTGACCCTCGGGGACGAGAATGCCTTCGTGGGCCAGCGTAATGCGGGGATTGGCGGCATCGGTAATATCCGCCAGAAATACGCCCTTCCACACAGCCGCGCCTTGAGCGGTGTGGACGTCCTGCACATAGAGCACGATTTTCGGAAAGCCCTCGTAAAAAACTCTGGGCTGCACCTCAAACGAAACCTGCGAGCCTTTGAGCTGATCCTCCAGGCGTCCGAGCGATGCGAGCGACCAGGGTGCGAGATAGATTCCGTTGCCCAGGGCGAGCAGCCAGGCGCCGACCACAAAAATCGCGAGCACACGCCCAAAGCTCCACACGCCCATGCCGCTGGCGCGCATGGCGGTAATCTCGCTATCGGCGGCGAGGCGGCTTAAACCGATGAGGATTCCGACCAGCACGCTCATCGGAATGGTGTAGGTCAGCGCGAGGGGGACGGTGAAAAAGAAAATCTGAGCTACACTGGGCAGCGGAGCGCTGGCGCGGACCACGAGTTCGAGAATGCGTCCCAGGTCGCGCGTGAACAATACAAACGTGAAGATGGCCGCGCCGATGACGGCGTGCGAACTCACTTCACGGAGGATGTAGCGGGTGAGAATCCGCATGGGAAGCGCTTAGAATCGAAGAATAGCACGGACCTATTCCGCTTTCAGAAACAAGGCCCCCAGGGGCGGCAGCGTAAGCTTCAACGAATAGGGACGGCCATGAGTCGGCTTGGCCTCAGCATGCACTCCGCCGGAATTACCCATGTTGCTGCCTCCGTACGCGGCAGCGTCGCTGTTCAGCACCTCGCGCCAGTAGCCGGCCGTCGGCACGCCTACACGATAGCCCTCGCGCGGAATGGGAGTGAAGTTGCAAACGATGAGGACTGTATCGTTGCCCGATTCGCTCTTGCGCAGGAGCGAAATCGTGCTGGTGAGATTGTCATTGCAATCGACCCACTCGAAGCCGGAAGGATTCGTATCCAGTTGGTGGAGCGCCGGTTCGCTGCGGTAGACGCGGTTTAATTGCCCGACCCAGTTCTGCAATCCGCCGTGTACCGGATACTGAAGCACGTCCCATTCGAGGCTGCTATCGTGCGCCCACTCGCGAACCTGTCCGAACTCGTCACCCATGAACATCAACTTTTTTCCCGGCTGCGCATACATGTAGGCAAACAAAAGCCGCAGATTGGCAAAGCGCTGCCATTCGTCGCCCGGCATTTTGCCGATCAGCGATCCTTTGCCGTGTACGACTTCATCGTGTGAAAGAGGCAGGACGAAATTCTCCTGGAACGAGTACAACATGCGGAAGGTCAGCTTGCTGTGATGGTATTTGCGATGAATCGGATCCTGCTTGAAATATTCCAGCGTGTCGTGCATCCATCCCATGTCCCACTTCAAGCCGAAACCGAGGCCGCCTAGATAATCCGGCCGCGAAACCATGGGCCAGGAAGTAGACTCTTCCGCCGTGGTCTGAATATCAGGATGCTCTTTATAAACTTCTCGATTGAAGCGCCGCAGGAAATCGATGGCCTCGATGTTTTCCCTGCCGCCATACTTGTTGGGAATCCACTCTCCCTGCTTTCTCGAATAATCGAGATAGAGCATGGACGCGACCGCATCCACCCGAAGGCCGTCGATGTGATACTTGTCGAGCCAGAACATCGCGCTCGACATCAGAAAACTGCGTACTTCCGTGCGGCCGTAATTGAAGATGAGGGTCTTCCAGTCGGGATGGAAGCCTTGGCGCGAATCGGCGTGCTCGTAGAGGTGTGTGCCATCGAAATAGGCCAGGCCGTGAGCGTCAGAAGGGAAGTGCGAAGGCACCCAGTCGAGAATCACGGCGATGCCGTGCTGGTGCAGGTAATCCACCAGATACATGAAATCCTGCGGCGTTCCGTAGCGCGAGGTTGGCGCGAAGTAGCCGGTCGTCTGATATCCCCAGGAGCCGTAGAACGGATGCTCCATCACAGGCAGGAATTCCACGTGGGTAAAGCCCATGCGCGTCACATACTCGGCCAGACGGGGCGCCGTTTCTCGGTAGGTTAAGGGGCGATTGTTCTCCTCGGGAACGCGCATCCACGAGCCGAGATGAACTTCATAAATTGATTGCGGAGCCTGCAGGGAATTGTGGCCGGCGCGTCGTTTCATCCATTCGCGATCGCCCCATTCGTAGTTTAGATCCCATACCACGGACGCGGTGCGCGGAGGTTTTTCGTGCAGAAGGCCAATCGGGTCGGCTTTGTCAACGCGATAACCGTGAGTTCGCGACTCGATATGAAATTTATAGAGAGTTCCCTTGGTAGCACCAGGGATAAACCCCTCCCAGATGCCCGATTCGCCACGGGGGACGAGCAGGTGCGCGTGGGAACTCCACGAATTGAAGTCGCCGATAACAGACACCATTCGTGCATTTGGCGCCCACACGCTGAACATCGCGCCTTCGACTCCATCGCGCGAGACGAGGTGGGCGCCCATATGTTCGTAAAGGCGATAGTTGCTGCCTTCGTTGAAGAGGTAGAGGTCCTGATCGGAGAGCAGGCTGGGAGCGGACGGCGCGGATGTGAGGATTTCAGCCATCTTGAGTTCTTAGTGTACCGGAAGCCATGAATTGCGATATACGGAGACTGCTGTATGGGTCGGCGCGAGAGAGTCGCAGGGCGGTTCGGCAAGGTCTGCGCCACGCTCTTTGGTGCGGTTTCGATCCGTGGTGCTCGTGCTATCCTGACACTTTCCAGCCATGCCCGCCCTGCGTCTGATCTTTCTCTGGCACCAGCATCAGCCTTTTTACAAGGACTTGGTGACGGGCGAGTACCGCCTGCCCTGGGTTCGCCTGCACGCTCTGAAAGACTACTACGGCATGGTGAAGCTGCTGGACGAGTTTCCCAATGTCCACCAGAACTTCAATCTTGTCCCATCGTTAATTACTCAAATTCAGGATTATGTTGCCGGTACGGCGCAGGATCCTTTCCTCAAAGTCGCCGCTAAACCCGCGAAAGACCTGACGCCGGAGGAGCGGCAGTTTGCCCTGCAATATCTTTTTCAGGCCAATCCCGCCAACCTGATTGCACGATATCCGCGCTACTGGGAGCTGCGGGAGAAATTTCGCGAGCATGGCTACGCGCCTGAGAAAGCCGAGAAGTATTTTGAGCCGCAACACTTTACCGACCTGCAGGTGCTGTCACAGATCGCGTGGTTCGACGAATTTTTTCTCGAAGATAAAGACATCGCCGAGCTGATTAGGAAAGAGCGCGACTACTCTCTCGAAGATCAGACGTTCGTGATAACGCGCGAGCGGGAGTTGATGGGGAGGGTTCTTCCCGCGCATGCAGCCGCTGCCAAGAAGGGGTCGATCGAGATTTCAGCGACTCCCTTTTATCATCCGATACTTCCGCTCGTCTGCGATAGCTATGCGGGAGCGGTTTCCTCGCCGGGCCTGCCCTTACCGCAGAACCGCTTCAAGCACCCCGAAGACGCCCGGGAACAACTTGTGCGGGCACTCGATCTGCACGAACAAGTCTTCGGTGTTCGGCCCAAGGGAATCTGGCCTTCGGAGGGAAGTGTTTCGGAAGAGGTGTTAGCCATCGCGAGCAGCCTTGGCGTCGAATGGATGGCCACTGACGAGGGAGTTCTCGGCCGCAGCTCCGGGGTTTTCTTTCAGCGCGACGGCAACGGCCGCCTGCCTGCCCACCTCGCCGAGCGGCTCTACGACATTCATCGCTATGAGAGCGGCAAAAACTCCATGCACATGGTCTTTCGCGACCATACAATTTCTGACTTGATCGGCTTTGTCTATTCCGGCATGGATCCGAAAGACGCCGCCGCGCACCTGCTGCATAACATTAAGGAAGCGGCGCAACCCGTACTGGCGCAAGGGCGTGATGCGGTGGTTTCGGTGATCCTCGATGGCGAGAATGCGTGGGAGTATTACCCAAAATCGGGCAGGGAATTTCTGCGGCGATTTTACGATGCACTGCAAAAAGACAGTGGCGTGGAAGCGGTTACCGTTTCCGAGGCAATTGCCCGCCAGCACAACCCCTCGCCCCTGAAATCCCTCGTACCTGGTTCGTGGATTAATGCCAACTTCAACGTTTGGATCGGCGCGCCCGAAGATAATCGCGCGTGGGATTACCTTCACCACGCCCGCGAGTTTTATGCGCAGAACGCTTCCCGCGCCAGCGAGGCGCAGCGGAATCTGGCCTTCGAAGAACTCCTGATTGCCGAGGGCAGCGACTGGAACTGGTGGTACGGTCCCGAACACCATTCGGCGAATGACCGCGATTTCGACGAACTTTACCGCAAACATTTGTCGAACGTATACCAAGCTCTCGGTGCTACGCCTCCCGATTACCTTGTGCAGCCCATCACAGCGACGGAGGTGCGGCCGGCGTTCATTCCGCAAACGCATTATGTGCATCCGCGCGTGACTGGGGACAAGATTCGCTATTTCGAATGGATGGGTGCGGCGGTTTTTACCGCCGATCAGCGTCCGGGGGCGATGCATGGAAAACAATACCTGCTCGATTCTGTCTATGCGGGCATCGACGGCACATATGTTTATGGCCGGCTGGATTTTGCCGGGGATGTTCCCGAGGCGGAGTTTGATCTCGTCGTCAATGTGGAATCGTGGGCAAACGAAGAGGCGCGACCGCGGCGCGCTCTGCGCCTCGATGCGAACGTTAAAGATCGCAATTTGACGGAGTGGAAGGTCGAGGGCGGGGAGGAGTTAGCTTCTTCGACGCGGACTGCGGAGAGCGCCAGAGTCGCGCTGATGCGCAATTTTGAATTCTGCATCCCGCTGAGTCGGTTGTTGGCGAAGCCGGTTTCGATTGCGAGTTCCGCCCCGAGCGGAGGAGTGAGCCAGCAACCTAAGGCTGGCGGCGCAGACGTGGCCACGGCCAGCCGCCTGCGTCTGCGCTTTAGCATTTGGCAGAATCGGCTTCCCGTCGACGCTTTGCCGGTCGAGGGTTGGATCGAATTGATACTGGCGAGCGAAGCGGAGTTGATGGCGGCGATGTAGATCGACTGAAGGGGTCAGGGCCCAAGCAAAAGCCGGAAGCTGGCGCTTCCGGCTTTGAAAGAGTTCAAACTGTTTCATTGTCCTGCGTTAGCAATTGCCGCGGTCAGGGCCAGCGGACGATTGATCTCGAGCGTAAGTACGGTACCGGCGGGCAGCGTGGCCGAACGATGCTTGCTGAGCCAATACCCGCCACCCGAGCCGGCACCGATCGCTCCGCCAACCACTAAGCCTATTGGGCCGCCCACCAGGCCGCCAATCAGCATTCCTCCAGCGGTGCCGCCGCCCACTTCCACTTGGTCGCGACGATCGTGCCCTGAGCCTTTGAATTCGCCTTCCCGGTTCACGTCCGTGCCGGGGATGTTGGTATCAACCAGCGTAGCGTCCAGAAAAAGCCTTTCGCCGGTCGGGAGGATCAACGCTTCCGGCAGAATTCCGATGGTGGGTTTGCCCGAGATGCGGCGCGGCTCGGCCACCTTGGTGACTCGGCCTTCGATTGTGGCTCCGGCGGGAATAAGAGTCTTTCCATTGAGTACCACCGGCTGATCCAAGCGGGCCTGAAAAGGATCGCCCGGCTTGTTACTGAAGGTTGCGAGAGTTGTCTCGAGCTTCACCATCAGGGCGGTCCCGGCTGGAACCGGAGGGCTCACCTGGGCAGCGGCCATCGACGCCAACAGCACGATGCAGGATAAAACTGTCCACTTCTTCATAATTCCTCCACTGAGCCTTCCACCATGGAAAGCGTTGCATTAAATCTAGATCAGACGGATGTCCGGGACAAGCCTCGGAGTTGTCTTGGAACCAGCCAAGATAAGGCCGATGCTCATTGCAACCGGCAAGGAGGTTGTCTGAGTGCGCTCGGTCACATTCGGCCTGCTTCCCATCCGCTATAATCGAGGGTTTTGGAATCGCTGCATGGGCAGGAACTATCGCGGCGTCGGCTACCTGACCGGTCGGCTGATCAGTTTTCATTCGGACGATCCCTCCCATGCTGTGCGGGTGGACGACGATTCGCGAATCATATCCTCACACAAGGACGGAAAGGGCAACATGACGAATATTGGAGCCATCATCGGGCGCGAAGTGCTGGATTCACGCGGCAATCCGACGGTTGAGGCAGAAGTGCAATTGACGGACGGAGCTTTTGGAACGGCCATCGTGCCGAGCGGAGCATCGACGGGAGAGCATGAGGCGGTCGAGCTGCGCGACGGAGATGAAGCGCGCTTCCTGGGCAAAGGGGTGCTTAAGGCAGTCGAAAATGTGAATGGCGAGATTGCGGATGCGCTGGCAAATTGGGATGCTGCCGATCAGCGCGGCCTCGACCAGAAGATGATTGAACTGGATGGTACAGAGAACAAGGGCCGGTTGGGAGCCAATGCGATTCTGGCAGTGTCGATGGCGGCGGCGCGGGCGGTCGCAAACGAGTACCAGATTCCGCTCTATCGCTACCTCGGCGGAGCCGCGGCGAACACTCTGCCCACCCCGATGATGAACATTCTCAACGGCGGCGCCCATGCGGACAACAACGTGGACTTCCAGGAGTTTATGGTGATGCCGGTGGGTGCGTCCTCATTCTCGGAGGCACTCCGCTGGGGCGTGGAGGTTTTCCACACGCTGAAGGGAGTGTTGAAGAAACGCGGCTACAACACTGCTGTGGGCGATGAAGGAGGGTTCGCTCCTTCGGTCAAGTCGAATGTGGAAGCGATTGAAGTCGTGCTCGAAGCGATCAATCAGGCCGGTTACAAACCGGGGGAAGAGATCGCTATCGCGCTCGATCCGGCGGCCAGCGAGTTCTATCAGGATGGTAAATACGTCTTCAAGAAATCCGACAAATCGGCCAAGAGTTCCGACGACATGGTGCGCTTCTGGGCGAAGTGGGCAAATGACTATCCCATCGTCTCGCTGGAAGATGGTTTATCCGAGGAAGATTGGGATGGCTGGCAGAACCTGACCAAGGAGTTAGGCGGCAAAATCCAGCTTGTGGGCGATGACATTTTCGTTACGAATATTCAATTCCTGCAGGAAGGAATCGACAAGGGCGTGGCCAATTCGATTCTGATCAAAGTGAATCAGATCGGCACTGTCAGCGAAACGCTGGACGCGATCGACTTGGCGAGGCGCAATGGTTACACATCAATCATTTCGCACCGCTCGGGTGAGACCGAAGACACATTCATCGCCGATCTCGCCGTGGCTACTGGGGCAGGGCAGATTAAGACTGGTTCCGCTTCCCGCACAGACCGCATAGCGAAGTACAACCAATTGCTTCGGATTGAAGCGCAGTTGGGCGATACGGCGAGGTTTTTGGGATCAAGGGCATTGAATTACAAAGGCTGATGGGCTTGGAAAAACCGGAGAGCATTTCCGTCTGTACCCTGTCCCCCTGCTCTTACCTTGCTCTCCCCTGCGGAGCTCGTTTCACTAGTTTCAGCATGCCGGCCTTCTCGTCGGCTATGATGAATGTAAATTCGTCGCCATCGGCACAGGCGAGCCCCCACCCGAGGTCGGCAGGGAAGAAGTACTCGCGTTTTAGACCCCCGCTCCTTGGATCGAACTCGTAAGTCGAGAACTCTTGGGCTGTGCTGCCGGGGATGTCGTGAATATACTCCACGATCCAAGAATCGCGTGCGCGTTTAACAGTGAACAAACGGTAGACGCCCTGGATGCCTAATTTGCGTGCGCGCACCGCGCCGGCTGGAGATATCGAGAACATCGGTCCGCTCGACGGTCTAAACAAGAGCAGGCCACTGCCGTCCCCGGCAATCTGCGAGGTGAATACGACGTCCCTCAAGGATTCCGCAAAACCCCCCCAGGGCTTGTTCCGCGGCAAGGCGGTCGGGTCGCGGTCCCCGCCGTCCTGTGGCGAGCCCTCCAGTTCGTGAACATCCCCTTTCAACTCAAGGAGGCGACGCAATTGTCCGTTGGAGGCGACGACTGCGACCCTTGGTTCGCTTGTACGGGGGTCCATTCCTGCGATGAGGAAATCCCCATCGTCGAATACTCCAAACTGCAGAGGCTTAAACGGGAGCTCGAGTGGCACCGAGCCTGCGTATGTTCCGTCCCGCCGGAAGCGCCCGACAAAGAAGGAGGCCTTGGACGCCGGTTCGCTCACGACTTCGTCATTTGGTTTGCGCAATCTCATCTCGTATCCAAGGGGAGTGCTTCCCATCACCAGGACATAGACGTCCGTCCCTTTTGGAAACAAGCCGCGTATCGTAGGACGGGAAATGTCGTTGATTTTGTTCCTATCAAATCGTACAACCGTCTTACCGTCCTCCGAAATCGAGACTGGGTCCTCTAGCCCGGTGCCGGGCATGGCAAGTCGGAGCAGGACCCCACCGTCGGACAGACATAAAACGGGGGCCGCAATGCTTTCCACAGGCAAGGACGGGATCTCGACGACCGAGACGGTTGCCAAGGATACCTTTTCAACTGCGTCCGTTGTGTTCCCGGCAAGCGGGCTCGGCAGGTTCTGCGCCGGACAGAACCTCGCAGCTATTGTTACCACGGCTGCGAACACAGTCAGCCGGCAACCAAGAAGTACTGTCATTGAGTTCGCTCCGGGTTGTGAAACGCGACCCAAGCCGGCACGTAGGCACCGCTGCAAGTCGGAACGAGTATCTCGTAGTCCATGGCAAGTTCGAGAATAGCCGACCGAACGCGGGGAGATCTCATTTCCGTGATTATGCATGAGCCGTATGCGACATAACCCGGATACGCCCCGCAGCAATTGGAGTAGGCTCTAGGACCATGCACTCTTCTTCGTTTGTGGCGTTGCAGTCCTGAGTCACAATGTTGTAATAGCTTCCACAGCCGGAGCCGTTTGGGCAACGAATAGGGCCGTCTTCACCTTCGACTGCGGCACAGCCCGGGGCGCCAGGAGGGAACCGATGCGCCCCCGAGCTTTGTGTGGACTGCTAGCCGAGCGCTATTGCGCATGAAAGAACCAACGAAGCTGCAGAAATTGCCTTTGTCATCTGCTCGATCCTCCAGGTACTTGTCAAGTCGGCGACCTTTCGCAAGAAACGTCCTGAGGTTGGCAGCATACAACTCTTTCCTGAAGTGAGAGGTGTTTTTTAGCTTTGTTACGAAAATGGAACACGGCGAGGCTGTTGGAGCGAGGGGGGCGAACTGTTCATTGCCACTCGACGCGGAGAAGGCTGCATGGGTGATCGACCTTTACACGGGGAAGGATGAGGTCATCCCGGCTCAAGATGTCCGCCTATCCATCCATATTCCATCCGAATGGCCCGCCAGTGAATCTAATCCTCCATGCGCACTCGTGGAAGGATCATTCGATTCGTTGCGGTGGTTCAGACGGTTCTGTTTCTCACGCATTTCCTGCTTTATCAGACCTGGACCTTTTCCACCGGCGATGTCGCGAGTGCGCGCTGGGTCGGGCTGGCGCTGGGCCTGCTCTCGGTGAGTTTTGTCACGGCGTCCGTCGCGGCCTTTCGCCATACGAATCCTGCGTTACGCGCCTTCTATCGCGCCTCGGCGGTCTGGCTCGGCCTGCTGAGCTTCCTTTTTGTCGCGGCCATCAGCTCGTGGACCATCTACGGTGTCGCATCCCTCGCCGTTGTGCACATTAATTTTCATCGTTTGGTGAAGTGGATGTTTGGAGCGGCGTTCGTGGTTGGGCTCGCCGGAGTGATTAACGCTGGCTTGACCCGGATCACCCGCGCAACCGTCCGCCTCGCGAACCTTCCCGAATCGTGGCGCGGGCGGAAAGCAGCCCTCATCAGCGACATTCACCTGGGCCACGTTCGCAACGGAAACTTTCTGCGGCGCATGGTCGCGAAGGTTCTGGACGAAGGCCCGGATGCGATCTTCATCGCTGGCGACCTGTATGACGGCACCTTCATCGACGTGGTTCGCGCCGCCGAACCGCTCAGCAAGCTGACCGCTCCGCACGGGGTCTATTTTGTCGC
>JBEKBW010000046.1:0-36922 GCA_050015215.1 Candidatus Sulfotelmatobacter sp. | reverse complement strand
CATAACGATGTCGCAATTCGGCAAACTCTCGCTCTTTCTCGCGCAGGATGCGAGATCGAGCCAGCGATCGCTGGACGGCATCTAGCAGATCCTGTTGCCTGAATGGCTTAGTCAGAAACTCAACCGCTCCAGACTTCATGGCCTTGACCGACATCGGAACGTCCGCATGCGCCGTGAGAAAGATAACGGGAATATTTATTCTCTGTCTTTTTAGTTCGTGCTGAAGATCCAGGCCGCTGATACCGGGAAGCCTCACATCCAAAATCAGGCAACTGGGAACGTCACCGTGCGCAGTCGCTAAGAATTCCTGCGCAGTTCCAAAAGACTGAGAGTGCAAGCCGACCGACTCCAGCAGCTCCTGAAGAGACTCACGCACGCCAGCATCATCGTCGACGATGAATACGGTCGGTACGCTGTGCGCGCTCATTCCCTGTGCCCCTCCAAGAGTACGACGAAAATGCCATATCACAAGCCGCTGCGGTCCGTATCTGCGGCTGTGTCGCATAGATTGTAGCGGAGGATGGCGATCTGAGGGTCGCCCTTTCCCGGCGCACGCGCCGGCTGACAACGCCTTAGTCAACAATGACTACTTGTAAAGCTACTCGCTACAGTCGTGTCCAGCCCTGGAAAGGCTGGCGCCGGCGGCTCAACTCGATCCCCAGCGATCATAGCTCCGACGCATGCATGCGATTCACTCCACTTTCCTCAGCCTAACAGTCAGCGCAAGATAGGTCACGAGATCGGCTTCGTGGGCGGGTGATCTCTGCTATCTATGCAAGTAGATCAGTCACCTTTTTATACAATACCTTGGGATGGCTAGTAGCTCTTCGAATGAGATCGCTAATCCAGAAAGTTTTTGCTTCGTGTGGCGTCAGCATTCTTATTGCTGCGCTGCTTGCGCCGACAATGTCATTCGCGCAGGCTGCAGGCAAACCTTCCCCCGAGAACTTGAGCATGCTCCAAGAGGCGGCTCAGCGGCTCGCAGCCGGAGATTTGAAGCCAGCAGAGGACGAGTTGAATATCGTTCTGAAGAATGCGCCGGATGACTTTCGCGCACTGAATTTACTGGGAATTGTCAGAGCCCAGCAACGACGCGAAGTGGAGGCGGAAAAACTGTTCAAGCGCGCAATCGAACTCAAGCCTGACTTTGCCAGCGCTCACGTCAGTTTGGGAATGCTATACGTGCAGATGGCGAAGCCCGAGGAAGCGGTGCCGCAGTTCGAGGAAGCGCTACGCATCGATTCCAGCCGCACAGATGCGCAAGCTTCACTGGTAAACGTTTGGCGCGAGCAAGCGCACGCGGCAGTTACTGAAGGAGATTCGGAAAAGGCTTTGTCGTTCTTGATGCGCGCCCGCAGAGCCAGTCCGAAAGATCCCGATGTGCTTTACGACTTTGGCATGGTTGCGCTCAGAATGTCGTTATTGCCCGATGCGGCGCAAGCGTTTCAGGAAGCGCTCGAGCTTCGAAAAGACGATGCAAAAGCCCTTTACGGTTTGGGCAGAACGCAAATGGCGACGGCAAAATACTCGGATGCGCATACAACATTTGATCGTTATTGCGTGCTTCAACCATCGGATGCATCCGGGCACTATGCATTGGGTATGACGCTGGAAGCCTTGCAGCAATCTGCCGAGGCACGAAGCGAATTTGAGAAATCGATCGAGTTGCAGCCGGCGCAGACCGAGTCTTATTTTCAACTTGGAAGGCTTGAGTTTGAGGCTGGAAATGCGCGCGCGGCTGAAAAGCAGTTTTATCGCGTGCTGAAACGAGATCCCAATCACGCGGGTGCGCTGGCCAGTTTGGGACAGATCAAGTTTCAAGAAAAAGACTACGCTCAGGCGACCGATTTTTTGGGAAGGGCAATTGCCGCCGATGCCACGCTGCGCGAGGCTCACTATTATCTGGGGTTGACCTACGCGCGGCTGAATCGGGAGGAGGACTCCAAGAAAGAGTTGGAGACCGCGAGCCGCCTTGAGCACGAAGAAGTCGAACAGCACCGGACCGTGTTTAAGATCATCGACGCTGATCAGGCCGCGGCCGAGCAAAGCAAGTGAAGACGCGCTACGAGCGGTGCGCGCTTTGAGTTTCTATTGGTTCGCGGGATTTCCCCCTTCCAGCGCGGCTTTCGGCCAACCGTCGATCCAGGCGATTGTGGAAATCTGTAGATAGGCTTCGCCCGATTTGCCGTCGTAGGCGTGGAAGACGATGATGTCTCCGTCTTTTTGTTGCAGCAGCGACTCGCCGCCCGGCCCAATCCAGCGAGCGTTTCCCAAGAGCAGAGGAGAGCTTCCGCCTTCGAGCATGGGTTTTCCTGCTGCGTCAACATAGGGGCCGGTGACCGATTGAGAACGTCCCACCATTGTTTTGTAATTGCTCTTAATGCCACGGCAGCACAAGTCGAACGAGACAAACAGATAGTAATAGCTGTCGTGATGGACGATGAAAGGCGCCTCGATCGCTTGCCAGTCGCCGGGCAAGCCTGGAGGATTTGGCGGCGGATTCACAGGACGTTCCCGCTTCGCGAGGGAATAAAGTTTCGTATCTGCAGCCGAAAGTAAGCCGGTATGGGCATCAATACTCCGCATTTTGATGCCGGTCCAAAAACTACCGAAGGCGAGCCACGCTTGCCCTTTTTCGTCCAGGACTAGATTGGGATCGATGGCGTTGAAGTCATCTTCCAATCGGGATTGCAGAACTAGCCCTCGATCGACCCACTGGAAATCAGGGCTCTTCGGGTTCAGTGCCTTATTCGTGAGGAGCGCGATGCCGGAAGTGTTTTTGCCGAAGGCGGAAAACGCGTAGTAAAGATGATATTCGCCGTTGAAATAAGAGATGTCGGGCGCCCACAGTTCTTTGGTTTCCGGGCTCTGTTTCCTGATCCAGTCGGGAATCCTGTCGAACACATTGCCGCATCGCTTCCAAACATGCAGATCCTGAGAACAACGGATGGGAAGTTCTCCATCCCTATTCGGCCCGTTGGCGGTCCCGAACAGGTACCAGGTATCCCCGTCCTTGGCGATGGAGGGATCATGAGTATACTCGATGTCTCCTTCAACTTTCACGACTTGTGGGGTGATCGTGTGGTTGTCTTGGCCGTAAGCGTGCACCGCTGTTAGAACACCGAGGACGAGCAGGAGCACAAGCGAATTTCGCATTGCGGATCACCTTTCAAAGATGTTAGGGTTGGGACTCTCGTCCCAATGCGCACGATATCAGAAATCGTTTACTCATGGCCGGGCGACAGAACCGTTTGCACCAAATCGCCTAACTGTTGCGCGCTGAAGTCGTTCCCCTCAAGATTGGCGAAGAGATTTCCTTGCCGATCGATGACGACGGTGTGAAGAGAGTGAACCAGAAGAGCTTCATCTGGATAAAAATTCATATCGAATCCTCGGCATAGGCGTTGAATATCCGCGACCGGACCGGTAAGAAAGTGCCAGGATTGAGCATCGGCCTTCCAGGTGCGGGCATAGCTCGACAACGCTTCTGGCTGATCGTGCACGGGATCAATCACTACCGTGAGCAGGATCAAGTCTCGTCCCATTTGGCTTTTGAATCGTCTCTGGAGAAGGCCGAAATTGTTGGACAACCGAATGCAGTAGTCTGGCCGGGGGCAACGCGTATAGATGAAGGTAATGGCGGTAACTTTTCCTTTGAACTGGGAAAGCGATATACGCTGGCGGTTCTGGTCGGTCAAAACAAAGTCCGGGACCGGCTCACCGATTTGCACGATATCCGCCGAACTGGAACGATCCGCCATCGCATTCTCCATCAACTTGAGGCGGCGAGCCGCAGTGGGATCCAACTCGAGGCTTTCGAAGGACCGCGCATGAATATTTTCCGCGATTGACAAATCTTTGTCCGCAACCAGGGAAAAGTCGATCTCCATTCCCGGGTGAAGCCCAGCAATCGTCTTCGCATCACGCACGCGGAAAGACATCGCCATAGCGTCCATGAAACCGGGGATTTCGTCGCAGGAGACGAAAATGGTTTGGTGCGCCTGATCGACTCGCAACAATACGCCGGTTACGTCGTAACTTCGTGCTGGCCATGCGCGGGCCGGGAAAAGAAGAATCGCCACGATCCCGATTCCACGGACCAGACATTTTGCGTTAGCGTGAGCGCTCATTTTATTGACTCGGTTGAACACCTGTGCCACTTGCATTCGTCGTCGGTGCTTTTTTCGCACGTGCGTTCGCTCCGCCAAGCTGGAATGCATGACGCTCTAGTTTGGTATAGTCCTTGGCAAATTCTTTAATCTCAAGGAACTGGTCCGTGGCCACGCCAGTGAAGTGCTGCTGGGAGTGGCTGGCCGGCCACGAGATCTCCAGATCGACGATGTGTGCCGATTTCCCTAAACCGATATGCTGTGTAAGCGGCGATCCACCGAAGGATCCTCCGCTGCCCACCGTGCGGTAAATCGAGCGCGGCGCCTTGCCTTCATTCTGCACCGTGACCTTGATGTGCGCGCCGATGGCAGCACGGTTTGTTTTTACCCCAACCAAATGCAGACTAATCCAATCGTTGCCGTTGCCGGGATTTTCGAACAAACGCAGCGCGTGACTATCGCCTGGCACGGCGCCGCCGATCTCAGCAAAGAGATCTTCGTCGCCGTCGTTGTCGATGTCGGCGAAAGCAACGGCGTGCCCCTTGTGCAACTCGCCCGTGCCCGAAGACGCAGTTACATCGGTGAACGATTTACCTTCATCGTTGCGCAGTAAAACGTTGGGAAGCAGGGAGCCATAGGTGGGACTGCCGGTTCCGAGATAAATGTCGAGGAAGCCGTCGTTATCGATATCTCCAAAGTTGGCGCCCATGGGCATGAAGACTCGATCAAACCCAACTTCTGCGGTCACATCGCGAAACGTTCCATTGCCAAGATTTTTGTAGAGTTTGAGCGTCTCGGCGTTGGGCGACAGGCCAAGATAACTACGCATCGACTCTTCAACGGAGACATAGTAACTCGTGACGAAAAGGTCGGGCCAGCCATCGTTGTCGTAGTCGAAGAACCAGGCCGCGAAGCTCTGCCAGGGCTTTTGCACACCCGCTTGCTTTGCGACCTCGGTAAATGTTTTGTCGTGATTGTTGTGGTAGAGAAAGTTGTCCCCGTTCAGGTTGGAAACGTAGAAGTCAACGTAGCCGTCATTATCGTAGTCTTCGGCCACCACAGCCTTCGTAAAGGCGATGTGGTCGATGCCGGCGGCGTGGGAAATGTCTTCAAACGTGCCGTCGCCGCGATTGTGAAAAAGCTGGCTGGGTTTATTTTCGTTGCCGACAAACAAATCGAGGTAGCCATCGTTGTCGATGTCCGCCCAAACCGCTGTTTGCGTATCTGTGGCCGGTTCGGCCAAGCCGGCAGCGGCAGTCACATCGGTAAAAGTGCCGTCGCAATTGTTGCGCAACAGCGACTTGCGCTGCGGAAATTCCCAGGCTCCGCGCAGAACCAGAATATCGAGGCAGCCATCGTTGTTGTAATCGCCCTGAATCATGTTCAAACCGCCGAGTTGATCGCTCAGTCCGGCCTGCGCAGTGCGGTCGGTGAAAGTGCCGTCGCCGTTGTTGTGAAAGTAGTGCATCGGACCGCAGAGATTCGAATCGGAGGTGACTACATCGAACAATCCATTGCGCTCGAAATCGTCGACGATTAAACCTCCGGCCATAGAAAAAGAGTTCAAGCCAGCGGCGGGCGCGACATCCACGAATCGGCCCACCTCTTCGGTTGATTCGAAGGTCGAAGGCGGAATCAAATACTGCGGCGGCACGCCAGCGGGATATTTTCCAAGAGTCATGTAGGCAAGGTTGAGCAGCCACTTTACGTCGAGGGCATCCGGCTTACGTTGCAAGTATTTCAGCAGATATTCGATCGCCTGTTCGGAGGCTGCGGGCTTCGCGAAGCTCTGATTTGATCGTGGTGGAAAAATACACTGCTCTCCGGGATGACGATAGACGTCGTTGTCCATTTCGGATTTGTGCAGATAGGCGATGCCCAGCACTTCCTCCATCTCTGGCACCTCGCCTGGCAGTCGCGATGAGGCGATCTGGTAAGCGGTTTGCCATTCTGTAATCGCTTTATCCATCTCCCCCTGATAGGCGTAGACATTAGCGAGAGCGTAATGCATCTGAATGACATCAAGCGGAGTTCCATGGCTCACACCGTCGGGATTCGACGGATCCAGGCTCTTCTGGATGTAATCGGTGACCGACGCTAACGATTGCTCGCGAATCCGGCACGAGGCGCGCAGATCCTGACTCCAGCCTTCCGGTTTGGCGAAATTGCGAAAAGCAAGATCCGCCTCGCCGATACCGCCTACATAAGGAGCGTAGCGAATCGTGCCCGTGGCCGCGAAAGGAAGAATGCGAGCTGGACTTCTGTCTTGAAGGCTTTTGTCTTCACGGGCGTTCGATTCTCCCGGCGGAATCACCTTGAGGATTGCGTATCCGGAAGAGATGTGGATTACGTTCGTCGCCTTTCCCGGAGCGATTCCCTTGAGAGCATCGCGGAATTCGGAGCGTAAGGAGAAGAGTTCGACACGCCCCATGGCTCCGCCGTCAGAGGAAGTAGGATCGGTGGAAAATTGTCGAGCTAGAGTGGCGAAGTCCTTGCCGTTTTTGAGAAGCTGTGCGATGTGGTCGGCTTCGGCCGCGGAATTCACAACGATTATCTGCAGGTCGAGGGCGTCCGAACCTGCTTGAGCGTGAAGAGATGCCCCCGCGGCGAACACGAAGAGTAAAGAGAACAATCCGACAAGAACCTTCTGTCGCAAACGGGCAACAAGGTCAGCCATCTTCGTCATCCGGAGCCCCAGTCGAACAGGAAGCTATTTTCAAGATAGCGCACGCCGACGGAGAGCGGGAAAATGCGAATCCAGAAAACTATAGCATCATGCGCAGCAAACGTTTACTATTTGCTGCAGATTTCATGGAGGAGTTTATGATCGGGCGTCGGGAATTTCTGCGCAACAGCTTGATTGGAGGCGGGGCTATTCTTGCGGCTCGAACGTTCTCGCCATTTCCCTGGGCTCAATCGAAGTCGGTTGACTCGCGAATTGAAGTGCTTACGGGCGAGCCACTGGGCACGATTTCTCCGAACCTCTATGGACACTTCACCGAAAACCTCAGCGGCGTGGTCTACGACGGCGTCTGGGTGGGCGCGAACTCGAAGGTGCCAAATGTCAATGGCATTCGGAAAGAGCTGATCGATGAAATGCGCAAGATCAAAGCGCCTGTGGTGCGCTTTCCCGGCGGCTGCTTCGCCGATAGTTATGACTGGCACGACGGCATCGGTCCTGCCGATAAAAGACCACGGAGAACCAACTTCTGGAATGGCGGAGAGACTCCCGCTGCGCCAGCCAGCCATCGTTACGATCCGAACGAATTCGGCACCGACGAATTCGTCCACTTCTGTAAATTGATTGGCGCTGAGCCTTATTTGGCGGCAAACCTGCGCAGCTTGCCAGCGGAAGAATTCTACCGCTGGATCGAGTACTGCAACTCCCCTGCGGGAAGCACGACGCTCGCCGATACCCGCGCGGCGGGAGGATTCAAAGATCCTTTCAACGTACGCTTCTGGGGCGTGGGCAATGAGTCGTGGGGATGCGGCGGAAATTTTACCGCGCAGGAATATGCGGTAGAATTCCGGCGCTTCACAACCTGGGTACCCCGCTTTGGGCAGGAAGTTTCGTTTATCGGCTCCGGGCCGAATGTGGACGATTGGGCGTGGACGCGGGGGTTCTTTGAAGAGATCGCTCGCAAGGGCCGCCACGAGTTGCGCGGAGTATATGGTTGGGCGCTTCATCACTACGCGTGGAACCTTAGCCGTGGCGCGACTCGCGATTGGATCCAGGGGAAGGGAGATGCGCTGAAATTCGACAGCGTCGATTGGTACGAGTTGCTGCGCGAAGGCGACCGGATGGAAGGGTTGATCGATGGCCACTGGCAGGTGATGAGCGAGGAAGACCCAGAGCATTGGGTCAAGCTCGTGGTGGATGAATGGGGGCCGTGGTACCGGCCGGGAAGCGAAGCGACTCCGGGAGACCAACTGGAGCAAACGCCGACGCTGCGGGACGCGGTGTTCAGCGGCATGACGCTGGACATATTCAATCGTCATCCGGAAAAGATAGCGATGGCAAATTGTGCGCAGTTGATCAACTGCTTGAACAGCCTGTATCTGGCGCACGAAGATCGGTTCGTAGTCACTCCGGTGGGGCATGTGTTCGAGATGTACGCCGCGCACCAAGGCGGCCAGGCGCTACGCAGTATTTTTTCCTCACCCACCATCGAATACGATCGCGACGGCAAGCAGGCCTCTTTCTGGGGATTGAAGGGTTCAGCTTCTCTGCGTGACAAGGAACTGACTTTGACGGTCGTCAACCCCAACGCGAGCAATGCAAGCGAGTGCGAAATTGTTGTGCGTGGGGCGATGCTGAATTCTGGATCGGCCACCGAGCTAACCAATTCTGACATTCACGCGCATAACACGTTTGAGCAGAAGCACGTTGTCGTTCCAGCGACGAAGGCAGTTGAAATCAGCGGAGGGGCGCTACATTACACGTTTCCGCCGGCATCCGTTACGAAGCTGGCCGTGACCCTCGTATAGGTCCCCGAAATCTGTCAAGATAAGAACCTTGACTCGCGTACCATAATCGTGAATCCGCCACGCATGAATCTGATCGCGAGTCGAACCGTGCAACATCGCCATAGCCATTGGTGGCCAATCGGCAAGAAAAACGAAAAATGAGAGCAAGACTTTCAGGAATGTTTGCGGCTCTGCTGCTGACAATTGTCTGCACGGGCGTCGCCATGCCGCCCGCCTTCTCGCGAGCACAAGCGGCAAACCCAGTTCCGCTGCAGAACCAGGGAGCCGTTTCTACCGGCGGTGTTCATGCGGCTGTATTGGATAGCGAGAAGCACCCCATTACGGCGGGAGGATTCGTCGACAGTGGACCGATTATTTTTCAGGATGTAGCGAAGCAGGCGGGCCTTACCAGTTGGCGGCACGTGATGGGCACAGAGGAGACGCGCTTCATTTTGGAGACCGTCGGTTCGGGCGTTGCCCTATTGGACTACGACAACGACGGCTGGCTGGATATTTATATGGTCAATGGCTCTACTTATGACGCGATGGCAGGCAAGGCCACACCGCCTCACGCCGCACTGTTTCACAACAACCACGATGGCACCTTTACTGACGTCGCCGAAAAAGCCGGAGTCACGAACGACCGCTGGGGGTTTGGGGTAGCCGTGGGCGATTACGACAACGATGGATGGCCCGATCTGTATGTGACGAACTTCGGGAAGAATCGCCTTTACCATAACAATCATGATGGAACGTTTACTGACGAGGCTGAAAAAGCGGGGGTAACACTGGGCAATTGGTCCACAGGAGCTACCTTCGGCGACTACGATGGCGACGGTCGGCTCGATCTTTTTGTTCCCGGCTACGTGCATTACGACCTCGACCACCCTCCGGTACCGGGCTCTGCTGAAGTTGCTTTTTCCACCTGCGAATTTCGCGGCATGAAAGTGATGTGCGGACCGCGAGGATTGAAGGGAGAGCCCGATCATCTTTTTCACAATAACAGCGATGGAACGTTTACCGAAGTTAGCGTCAAAGCTGGGGTTGCGGACTCCAATCGATACTATGGGCTCACCGCGATATTCGCCGACGTGAACAACGACGGCAAAGTCGACCTGATGGTGGCCAACGATTCGACGCCAAATTATTTGTACCTCAACAAAGGCGACGGAACATTTGAGGACGCTAGTTACGCGTCCGGCTACGCGCTGAATGAAAATGGCCGTGAGACGGCCTCGATGGGAATCGCGGCAGGCGACTACCTGAACAACGGCTTGCTGGATTTATACAACACGGTTTTTTCGGACGATTACAACCCACTCTACCGCAACGAAGGCGGCGCGAACTTTACTGACGTGAGCTATCAAGCCGGCATAGCCGAGCCGACCATTCCGTTTCTCGGTTGGGGAACCGGTTTTCTAGATTACGACAACGATGGCTGGAAGGATCTTCTCGCGGTAAACGGCCATGTCTATCCAGGAGTGGATCAGAGCGATTGGGGAACAACGTTCGCCGAGCGGCCTTTGCTCTTTCATAACTTAGGCAAGGGCAAGTTCGAACTGGTGCCTCCAGTCCGAGGCACAGGGCTGGCCTCGCTCTATACCGGACGTGGCGCGGCTTTTGGCGATCTTTTCAACGACGGCAAAATTGATGTGGTAATCAATCAACTGCACAATGTTCCAGCTCTTCTGCGGAACGTGTATGACACGAAGAATCACTGGGTCACTCTGAAATTGATCGGCGGACCAAAGAGTCCGCGCGACGCTGTTGGTGCGACGGTCTACCTGGTGGCCGGCGGTATGCGCCAACGTGGAGACGTGATCAGCGGCGGCAGCTACGCCTCTTCCAATGATCCGCGCGTGCACTTTGGGCTTGGCGATGCCACGCAAGTCGGACCAGTTGAGATCCACTGGCCTAGCGGTGCCGTAGAAAAACTTTCTCTGCCCGCGGTCGATCGCGTTTACTCGGTTGAAGAAGGCCGTGGTATCGTTTCAGGCGCGACTGAGCAGCCTAAGGCCGGAACAATTCAATCTTCTAATCCTGATTCGAAATAGAACGCACGATCTGCGGGCAGTAGCTCACATCCCTGGATCGTGGAGTTCGATTCCGATCCGAATCTTGGACCGGTCTGAATCTTGAGCCGGAAATCGAGAAACCCACGCAATACAGACTTCTCTAGTAGTAAACGTTTGCCACAAACGAGTCTCCGCGCGAAAATCTTCTTGACAAGAGTAATTGATTAATACTAAAGTCCGCCTCGGATTGTTTTTCAGCCCAAAAATCGGCTTCCCGGTGAGATTCCCCGGAAGAGGGCCGCTGCTATGCGGTGTAACGGTGCTGGCGGGAGCGCTCTGCCTCCTCGGCCAGGATAGCCAGTTTGAGAAATCGTTTCAGCAAGGTGCGCAAGCCAGCCGAGGCGGGCACTGGGAAGAAGCCGCTGACGATTTCGCCAAAGCTGTAGCTCTGAATCCCGCGTCCGCTGCAGCGTACTTCAACCTCGGTTTGGCGCGACTGCAGCAGGGCCGCGTCGATGAGGCCCTCGTGGCCCTTAATCGGGCGGTTACGCAGGCACCCAAGCTACGTGGGGCAAACTTGTTTCTTGGAATTGCGCGTTATCGCAAGAACGACTTTGCAGGAGCGGCGGAGGCCTTGAAGCGTGAAGTGCGCCTCGATCCCCGAAACGCCCAAGCCCTAATGTGGCTGGGAGTGGTGCAACTGGGCGCGGGCAACGCCGATGCGGCCAGTGTTGTTCTGGATGAAGCGGCGAAGCTGGCTCCTGGCGACGTAGATATTCTCTATCACCGCGGCCGAGCTCACATGCTGGTTTCCAAGGAAAGCTATGAGCAAATGTTCAAGGCGGATCCGCAGTCATGGCGTGTGCATCAAGCGCTGGCGCAATCGTTCGTCGATGCGGATCGCCTGGAAGACGCCGCAAAAGAGTGCGAAATTGCGCTGAATGCGCGTCCCCACGAACCTGGCCTTCATGAGGAGTTGGCGGATATTTACTGGAAGGAAAACCAATTGGAGAAGGCGGAGTCGGCATTTCAGGATGAGTTGAAGGTTGACCCCGAGAGCATCTCCTCCATGTATAAGTTGGCGGTCGTGAGTTTACAGCGCTCGAAGCCGGAGGTCGCGGTTTCGCTTTTGACCGAGGTGTTGCACCGTGCTCCTCAGCACGCCGATGCTCACTATCAGATGGGAAGGGCTGAGGCGCAATTGGCACAGGTGGATGAGGCTATAAAAAACTTCCGCGACGCAGTCGCGGACTCCGCGCCGTCGTCAGATGGCGAAACGGTGCGGCAGTCTTACTATCAGTTGGCCCAGCTGTATCGCAGGGCAGGGCGGGCGGAGGATTCCAAGGCCGCTCTGGAGTCGTTTATGAAACTTAAACAAGAAGCGGATGCGGCGCAGGTACAAAAATTGGAAGACAAGATGAAGCGAGCGCCTGAAGCGCAAGAAGCAACGCGCTAAGAGGCGGTTTTTTATTTATTTGGGTACAGTAAAAGTTTGCTTCGCATGTCATCCGACGAGGAATAGAAGGTAATGTTTTCAACGGTTTCATTAGAGTAAACGATTACTTTAGTCGACCAGGAGTGGCGCTTTGTTTGAATACTAAAGCGAGTTTTGCAATCTGAAACCGGCATGAATCGCGAGTTTTAGGCGTCGAGGAATGCGGGAGCTCCAGAAGTTAACCTTGAAGTTAACATTTTCGGTGCCTATGGGAGGCGCGGAGTATGTATCTACGGCAAGGCTTTTTTACGCAGGTACTCACCAGCAGTTTGCTGATGACAATCGCCGTCTTCAGTTTTTCTCCAAGCGCAATTGGACAAGCGAATCAGGGAGCCATCGCCGGAACCGTCGCCGATCCAACGGGTGCGCTAGTGACGGGGGCGAAAGTAATCGCCAGGGAAACTTCCAGAGGAACCTCTTATCAGACCACCTCGAGCAGCGCGGGCACATACCGGCTTCCCAATGTCAATATCGGAACCTACAACGTTACGGTCAGTGCAGCCGGTTTCAAAACCGTGACTTTAACCGGCGTCGAGGTACAAGTGGCAACCACCGCTGCATTGGACGTGAAACTGAGCGCGGGCATGATCAACGAGACAGTCGTAGTTACTGCTGACGCTCCAGCGGTAGAGTCTGAGAGTTCCGACATGGGCGCGGTAGTCATGCCGAAGCAGGCGGTCGAACTGCCCCTTGTGCTGGGAAGTGCGGTGCAAGCGATGCGTTCTCCGGAGGCCTTCGTATTCCTGATCCCCGGCACCGTCGGATACGGCACCGGAAATGGCAGCGGCGGGACCTTCGAATCCAAGATTAGCGGTGGCCAGAACTACGCCACCGAAGTCTTGCTCGACGGAGCCAGCATGTACCGCTCGGAAAACGGATCGTCGTTTGATGAAACGGCACCTTCGGTCGAAGCCATCAGCGAGTTCAAGGTTCTTACCTCAACATTACCCGCCGAGTTCGGGCGCACCACTGGCGGCATCGAGAGTTTCAGCACCAAATCCGGTACGAACGCCTATCACGGCGTGGCGTATGACATTTTCCGGAACGACGATCTCGACGCCAACACCTGGGGCAACGACCTCACCATCGCGGAGGATCCCACTGCCGCGACGCGCTCGGCTTTTCGAACTCCTGCCGACAAGCAGAACGATTATGGTTTGACCATGGGGGGACCGGTACGAATTCCACACGTCTACAACGGCAAGGATAAGACCTTCTTCTTTTTCTCCTGGGAGCAATACCGGCAGGAAAGCGGTGGAACAAATACCATCACCGTACCAACCGCGGCCGAGCGGACGGGGGATTTCTCAGCGGTGCTGGACACGGCGAATGTGGTTGGCACTTGTGGCGGCGCCAATATCTATCAGGGCGAAATATTTAACCCTACCAGCACGACCACGATTGGCGGCGTGCAGTGCCGTACTCCCTTCCCGGGAAATATGATCCCCTCAACCAGTTTTTCGTCAGTGGGGCAGAACCTATTCTCGTATTACCCCAGTCCGACGAACAGCGCGTTGTTCAACAACTACTCGTTTCCTTACAGTTTCCCGATCGAAGACACTACCACTACCGTCCGCATCGACCAGAATATCTCGGCGAAGAGCAAGGCATACTTCACCTATAATTCCCGCCAGAACGCACGTGTTTCCACTACCCCCGAGTTTGCCGGCCCGGCGGGCTTTGGCCGCAGCCAGAGCTTTACCACTCATTACATCCGGGGCGGATACGACTACACAATCAACAGTGCGATGCTCAACCACTTTAGTGCGGGCTACAACCGCACCAACAGCGCAAATATCGGTGCGGGCGTTACCCTAGGGAATGGCGCGGATTGGGATCAGAAGCTTGGTATCAGTGGGCTAACGGGCACCATGTTTCCAGCGATTCAGTTTAACGGGTCGGCGGGAGAAGGTTACAGCGGTTACGGAGACTCGGTTGACGGCGACACCATCGATAACGGTTACCGCACGAACGACACGCTAAGCTGGGTGAAAGGCAAGCACGATTTTAAGTTCGGGGTGGACTGGCGCCTCCAGATATTCGACCCACTGAACTTTGCGAATACGAGCGGCACTTTCAACTTTGGAAGAAATGAGACTTCCGGGTCTGTTATTACGGAGGGTAGTTCGGGCGACGCTTTTGCCAGCATGCTGCTTGGCGCTGTGGACGCCTCGAACGCGACGACCTATGCCACCCAACCCCGGTGGGTGCGCGACTACTATGCGGTTTTCTTCCAGGACAATTTCAAAATCGCTCCCACGTTCACCCTGAGTTATGGGCTTCGCTGGGACTTGGATGAGCCAAACCGCGAAGCCTTTGGTGATACTTCGAACATCAGCTTGACGACGCCGAATCCCGGCGCGGGCGGAAGACTGGGTGCGCTGGTTTTCGCAGGCCCAGGCGCCGGACGAAATGGAAATACTAATGAACGTTGGGCAAACATCTACAAAAAGGACTTCGGACCCAGATTCGGATTCGCCTGGGCCCCGTCACTATGGGGTGGCAAGACCGTCTTTCGTGGAGGTTACGGCATTCTCTACGGCGCCATCACCTATGCGGATTTCGGTGCAGACGAGTTGACCGGATTCCAGTCCAATCCTCAGTTCAATACGCCAGACGGATTCAACCCAGCCTACAATCTGAATTCTGGTTTTCCGGCCTTTGCCGCTCCGCCGAATCTCAGTCCCACCCAACTCAATCCCACGGCAACCGGCGGGTTTCAAGGACCGACCTACATCGATCCATCCTATGGCCGACCGGCCATGATTCAGAACTGGAGCTTCGAAGTCCAAAAGGAACTGACAACAGACCTAATTCTGGACGTAGCCTATGTGGGAGAGCATTCCACTCATCTCCGTTCGAATTTTGATGCGGTGAACTCGCTTACTCCGAATTACCTCTCGCTGCCGGCGAACTTGCTAAACAGCACCTTTAGCAAACAAACGACGATCGCTGCTCCTTATGCGGGCTTCCCCACCAATGCCTTGACCGCGCAGGCCCTAGTGCCATTCCCGCAATATGGAGGCTTTAACACCGATTGCTGCCTGGAAAACCTGGGGCAATCGACCTACAACGCTCTTGAAGCGTCTTTGCAGAGGCGATTCCACAACGGGTTGAATCTGATGGCCTCTTACACTTGGTCGAAGACTTTGACCGATGCGGACAGCGCGTTGCCTTATTTTGCAACCGCTGCCGGCAGCCAGGGGCCGCAAAACTCGTTCAACAAGAATGGTGACAAAGCGATCAGCGACCAGGATCTTCCGCAGAACTTTGTCCTCAGCTATGTCTATGATCTGCCGTTCGGCAAGAACAAAAAGTTCCTTTCGCGAGGCGGAGTCGTTGATCGGGTAGTAGGCGGCTGGTCCGTCAGTGGTGTGCAACGATACGAGAGCGGACAGCCCATAGCATTCGGCTGCGCCACCGGAATTCCTGCATGGGCAGGATGCATTCGTTTCAATCAGATTCCGGGATCGAGCCTGGCGAGCGCTGCCTACAAAAGCTCAAACTTCAATCCGGTTACCGAGTCCATGTTCAATCCGCTCGACACGGCCCCTGGTGCGGTCAACCCGGCATTTGACGACCCCAATTCGGGCGCGAACCTGACGGCTCGCGGGACCTACGCGTTCGGAAATATTTCGCGCGTGACCGGTGCGGTGCGGATGCCGATTTACCCGAGCGAAGATTTCAACATCCTCAAACGCACGAAGATCACCGAGTCGAAAGACATACTCTTACAAGCCAGCTTTATTGACGCGTTCAATCGACACGTCTTTAATCGACCGGACGTTCAACCCTATGACGCGGCGTTCGGATTTATAAATGCGAACAATACGCTCCTGGGTCCAAGGAAAATTCAGTTGATGTTGAAATTTGAGTATTGACGGCTCTCCCCATTTCGTTTCGAGTAGCCGGGCCGCTGCGGTAGCAACGGCCCGGTGTTTTTTGCCGCGTACTGCAGTCGAAGGCTCCGCGGCGGAGTATAGACTGTGATAACAGTGCAGAGGAGGCTCGTTGACGCACTCCGGCGTTTTTCAGAATGCTAAGACGTAACCATGCAGGGCTCCGGCTCGCGCAAGCCGCGATCGTGTTGTCGTGGATGATCGGGCACGGCGAATGCCAAGCTTCTCCGCCCGTGGATCATAACGCCACCTCAGTCAACGCTCCGAGCAGGCCCTCTGTTGGTAACTTCGTTGATGTGACCGAGAAACTGGGCGTCCACTTCAAGCAAGAGGCGTCTCCAACCTCCAGGAAGTATTTGCTCGAAACCATGGGCTCCGGGGTTGCCCTATTCGACTATGACAACGATGGACGGCTCGATATTTTCTTCGCCGACGGCGCACGGCTTGACGATCCCACGCCCAGAGAAACGATTCCGAAGAAAGACGATAAGAAGTACTGGAACCGGTTGTACCACCAGAAAGCCGACGGTACTTTTGAAGACGTAACCGAAAAAGCCGGTTTGGCGGGCAGTGGCTATTCCACCGGAGTAGCCGTCGGCGATTACGACAATGACGGCTTCGACGATCTGTTCGTCGCCGGCTACGGCCATAGCACGCTCTATCACAACAACGGCGATGGGACCTTCACCGATGTAACCGCTAGTGCGGGTGTGGCCGGATCCGGATGGGCCACCAGCGCGGCCTGGGTTGACTATGACAACGACGGCCGACTCGATTTGGTGGTGGCGCGCTACATGGAGTGGGACTTCGACGACATTTATTGCGGCCATCGCGAAGAAGGCTTTCGTTCCTTTTGCCACCCCGATCTTTTTAAGCCCGCTTCGGTCTTGCTTTATCACAATGACGGAAACGGCAAGTTCACGGAGGTGGCCGAGAAAGCGGGTATGGGCAAACCGGGAAAGGGCTTGGGGCTTGCGATTGCCGACTACGATCGAGACGGCTGGATGGACATCCTGCTGGCTAACGATTCGATTCCAGAATTTCTCTTCCACAACAAAGGAAACGGAACTTTCGAGGAGGTCGGAGTGGTTTCCGGGATAGGACTGGATGGCGGCGGTGGCACTTTCGCCGGCATGGGCGTGGACTTTGAAGACTATAACAACGATGGCTGGCCGGACGCCGTTATCACGGACTTAGCGAACCAGAAATACGCCCTCTATACAAATGCGAAAGACGGGACATTTGACTATTCCAGTTTGACAGCGGGCCTGGGAGCCATCACTCTGCTGCACTCGGCATGGGGCGTACGTTTTATGGATTACGACAATGACGGGTGGAAAGATATTTTTCTGGTGCAGTCTCACGTCATGGATACGATTCAACTCGAGGAGCCGCACTTGCGCTATCGCGAATCTCCTTTGCTGCTATGGAATGACAAAGGCAGAAAATTCGTCGATGTTTCGACGCAGTCCGGAGAGGTCTTCCAGCAAAAGTGGGCGGCACGAGGCTTGGCGATTGGAGACATCGACAACGACGGCCGGGTTGACGTGGTCGTGACTGAGAATAACGGTCCAGCATGGATATTGCGGAACGAAACCTCAACCTCGAATCATTGGATTACATTCAAGCTCGTCGGTGTCAAGAGCAACAGGGATAGTATCGGCGCGAGACTCAAGGTCACGACAGCGCTGGGCAATCAATATGCAACAGTAACTACCGCGAGCAGTTACGAGTCGTCGAGCGATAAGCGTGTGCACTTCGGATTGGGATCTGCCAACGTCGTCAGCGAGATTGAGATTCGCTGGCCGAGCGGAATCGTGCAGGTGCTGAAGAATGTTCACCCAGATCAAATTCTTACAGTACAGGAAGAAAATTCCGCAGCCCCATCGATTGCTCCATGAGAAAAGCGGCCAATTTTTCCCTGATATTCGCAATAGCGACGTTGTCCTTTCTGACATCGCGCAATCTGCGAGCACAGGCCTCCTGCTTTGATCATGCGATGCAATTGTTTCAGCAACGTCAATGGAAGTACGCAGCCGCGGAGTTCGACCGATGCGAGAGAGAGGAACCGGGCAAGACCGCTTCGTTACTCTATCGCGGGAAATCGTTGGTGAATCTCGGAGAACTGGAAGAAGCGGCGACGGCGCTAACGACTTATCGGCAAACCCATTCACATTCGGAGGATGCCGCCTATTTGCTCGCTTATATTTGTTTCCGGCAGAATAGGCCGCACGAATCTCTCCAACTCTACAACGATGCGGTTAAGTTGAAAGGACCAACGGCAGACGACTTAAAGATCGTCGCCCTCGACTATGTACTATTAAACGACTACAACGACGCTGCACGCTATCTGGAAAAAGCGCTCGCCATGGACCCGGCAAACATCGAAGCGTATTACCATCTCGGCCGGGTTCGTTATCAACAGAACCAATTCGATCTGGCGATCGCGGCCTTCCGGCAGGTTTTGCAACGCGACCCGGCGAACGTAAAAGCTGAGGACAATTTGGGACTCAGCCTGGAGGCTAAGAACGAGATCGACGCAGCTATCGCCGCTTACCGCAAGGCAATTCACCTGGACGAAAATGCGAGCGCACATAACGAGCAGCCGTATCTGAACCTGGGAACACTGCTAGCGAAATCGAACCGGACGAAAGACGCAGTGCCATTGCTGGTCCGCGCAACGGCGATTGACGCTAAGAATGCCAAAGCTCATTATCAACTGGCCAAAGCATATTTCGATGTTGAACGCTTTGACGACGCGCTGCCGGAGGCTGAAAGGGCCATCAATCTTGATGCTGGTAACAGTGCAAATCACTACCTTCTGGGGCGAATCTATCAGCGCACCGGAAAAATCAATCTGGCGGATGATCAATTCCGCCTCACCGAAGAATTGATTCGCAAGAACAGGTCCGAGGCGGGTAGCGGGATGGCTTCTGGGATAGGCCCGAATTAACCCGAAACGACTGGACGGGCCAGCACCCCACACACGGATAATGAATGCAAAACCCTCGCAGGCGAAGATCATGCTATTGCGTCATATCACTCGTCATGTTACTCATCATCGCCAGTACGCATACTCTAAACGCTGGAGAAAAAGAGCTAACGCAACTTGCGGTCGTGCCGCCCATGGGCTGGAACAGCTACAACGCCTATGGCGCCACCATTAATGAGGCTGAGTTCAAGGCTAACGCAGAATGGCTTGCCGCTCACCTGAAGCCATTTGGCTGGCAATATGTTGTCATCGACGTAGAGTGGTACGTTCTCGATCCCACGCCTGAAGGCAATTCCAAATCGTTTCATTATCGCATGGACAATTTTGGGCGGTTCCTGCCGGCCGTGAATCGTTTCCCTTCCGCGGCCGGCGATGCCGGTTTCAAACCGTTGGCCGCATTTGTGCATAGCCTCGGCCTAAAGTTCGGTATTCACATACTCGGAGGAATTCCGAAACAGGCCGTTGATCAAAACCTTTCGATCGCGGGATTGAAATACCACGCAGCCGATGCGGCGGACAAAGCCGATATCTGTCCCTGGAATTACGACAACTATGGGGTTGACGCTAGTAACCCAGCAGGACAGGCTTACTACGACTCTATTGTTCAGCTTTATTCCAGTTGGGGCGTCGATCTGATTAAAGCGGACTGCATCGGCAGCCATCCTTATAAAGGCGACGAGATTCGGATGTTGAGCACAGCACTGACAAAAACAGGGCGACCGATTATTTTGAGTGTTTCTCCCGGCCCGGCGCCTTTAGAAAAGGTGGAAGCACTGAGACAGTATGCGCAAATGTGGCGCATTTCCGACGATATATGGGACCTGTGGCATAGCGACAAGCCTTACCCGCAAGGGGTTGGAGATCAGTTTGCAAACGTCGCCAATTGGGCACAATTTTCTGGCCCAGGGCATTGGCCCGATGCCGACATGTTGCCCATCGGTCACCTAGAGCCCGCCCCCGGGTGGGGGAAGCCGCGCAATACTAAACTCACGCATGATGAGCAACGGACGCTGCTTACATTGTGGGCGATCTTTCGATCGCCTTTGATGATTGGCGGGGACTTAACGGCGGCCGATGAGTGGACAACATCTTTGCTCACAAACCGCGAGGTCCTTGCAGTCGATCAAGATTCACACAACAGCCATCCCATTGTCGCAACAGACAAAATTGTTGCGTGGTTGTCACAGGCACATGCAAAAGACAGCTACTATCTCGCGCTGTTCAATATTTCGCCGGAGGTCGAGAATATCCATTACGACTGGCTGGACTTGGGTTTGCCGAGGGCGGAATATAAGCTTAGGGATTTGTGGGAACACAAAGACGCTGGGCTAGCGAAATCGATTGACGTTACTCTGAGATCCCACTCTTGTATTTTGTACCAGCTGACCCCGACGGATCGGGAAGGGCGTTAATGCGCCAGAGCCCTCGGGACATTCACGGCGCGAACGGCACTAGCCACGCCGGCTGCCCCCACATTTTGCTTACGAGTTCAACAATACGTACGTGCTATAGCTCTCCTTGTTGATCTTCATGAATGGGCGCATGGCTACGATGGTCCCATTGGCCGATGTTGCCTGCCAGTCTCCCGTGGCATTATTCGCTGGCTTCGCTTGCAGCAATGCAGCACGATCGAAGGCAGGCTGAAAGTCGGCGATGGCCATTAGGACCAACGGTCCCCGAATTAATGCCACGAGGTTCGGATGGTTCGCATCCACCTGCTCCAAGCGCAGCGGCATGGGGAGTTCAAGTTCGATGCGATCGCCGTCTCGCCACGTGCGGCGAATGGCAGCAAAAGTTCCCGCATGCACATCGGACATGCGATTGCCGTTCACAGAAACTACAGGATCTGGTACGGCCCACGCCGGGACCCGAACGTAAACGGTATACTCCGTCGACTGCGAACCGGAAACCTGAATTTGAATTTTGTTATCGAACGGATATTTTGTCTCCTGCTTCAGGCCGCAGCGTGCGCGGCCATCGGCCCACTGCACTCTTGACGGAGTAAAGAGATTTACATACACGCCATCGTTCGACCGAAGATAAGTGCTGATGTGATAGTCGGCCGCAAGTTGAGGGAAGGTTCCCGAACAACATGGCCACTTTTGCCCGTACCACACTTTCTTACCTGTCGTTGCGTAGTCGGAGTAATAGAACGACGTTCCGTCGCCTTGAATTGGCCATGCGCCAAGAATCGTATTGTAGAGCACGCGCTCCATGCTGTCGCCGTACTTGGAGTCCTTGGTGACGCGCAGAAGATAACGCGTGATTTTGAAGTGGCCGTAGGCGCCGCATGGCGTCTCGAAGCTGGCATGCGTTTGAGCGAGGCTGTTGCCAAGCTGTCCGGTCTCGGGTTCTCCGAAGCCTTCGTTCGGCCCCCAGCCGCCGGTAGCAAAGCTCTGGGTGGTGAGCAGCATGTGGAACCCGTTTTTGGCCGCTTGCAGATGCTTTTCGCTCCCCAGCGTGATGTAGGCCTGCATCGCCGAACTGAGGGCATTCACGTGACTGTAGGCGTGTTCGAAAGGCAGGACGTTGTTGCCTTGGGCCAGCGGATTGAAATAGGTGTCATCTTCCAGGTACTGCTTGCCCATGTCGCGGTAAAACGTCTTCCCGCTGCGCTGGTAGGCGAGGAACAAATTCTCCGGCAGTGTGTAAGTTTCATCCCACGTGTAAGACGTATCTTTGTGGGCGCGGGAGCGCTGCTCCTGCCGTGACAGCGCCTTTTCAGGTAAATAGGCCACCATGGCGCGAGTCAGTTTTTCATGAACCTCCATGGCCATTGGGTTCTGTGCGAATTCGTACGCGTCGATCAAGCCGCAGGACAGTTTGTCGTAGGTATAGGCGGGCAAGCGGTAGTCGACAAAGAATTTCGCCTTCGGATCGAGCGTTGCCGCATACCCATTAACCAGCTGATTGACCTTTTCGCGAGTTGCTTCTGAGCCGGTAACGGCATACGAGCGCGCCAATCCCGAAAGATACTGCCCGAAGCTATGACCGGGAATGAATGCGTGAAAGTCGTTCCGCACAAGACTGAAACCGGAGCCGTCGTACCATCCGCCCATGTCTTCACCGGGGGCAGCGAGGCCGGCATTTTGACGAAAGACTTTAAGCAGTCGGTCATCTTCCAGATTTAGAAAACGAGCGTGGTTTTCTTCGAACTGCTGCCTCATCGGTCCATCCAGCAGTTCCACGTCCGCATACCCAAATGTCGTTAGGGGAGTATTGATCGACACCAGACCTTTGCTGGAACCGCCGAATGCTGGAGCCATGCGGCCCGCGTAAGCGGCGGCGGTGGTTGCAATTGCGGCCTGGAGAAACGTCCTGCGGCTGACTCGAAGGGTCATAAGTGTCTCCTGAAGACGAGCGTATAGACTGATCGATGGCAAACGTTTACTTCCTTCAGGTTCTTCGTTCTGCTGACGGTTTGTCAATGGCTTCTGGGTTGCTTCCCGCCGGCGCGAGTGATTTGCCCGCTAATCGGATGGCTACACTCATCCTCGACCACCAGGATCAAACTTAGCCACGACACGCCGAGGAAAAGTGCTTGACAGCAACTCCAACAGGAGATTATAAATCTGTTCAGTCGGTCGGTAAGCGTTTACTGATGCGGCTCACACTTGGCATGTGTGGCACTACCTTGCCCTGACTCTAGCGACGAGCAGGGCAATTTATTCTATTCCTGTCTTCTTCTTAAGCATGATTGAGGGGCAACTTACGGCGAGCTGAGGTCCCATTTAGGCTCGCCGTATTACTTTGCGTGGAGGAAAACCGGATGCTGAAATCGGCCCCTAGCGTGCGGAGAAACGATAGATGGTTACTGTGTGGTATCGCTCGCCAGGCTTCAACTCTGTTGTCGGAAAATCCGGATGATTCGGCGAGTCAGGAAAGTGCTGCGTCTCCAAACAAAGCCCCGAGTGGAGCCGATAAGGCTTTCCGCCTTTGCCTTTAATCGAACCATCGAGGAAGTTCCCGCTGTAGAACTGAATTCCCGGCTGATCCGTTAAAACTTTCAGCACGCGCCCGCTAGCCGGATCGTATAGATCGGCTGCTTCCGCCAGCTTTCCCCCTTTGTTGTCGAGAACCCAGTTGTGATCGTAACCGCGGCCACGATGGAGTTGCTCGTCGTTTTCGTTGATTCGCCCGCCAATCGCGTTGGGCTTACGAAAATCGAAAGGCGTGGAGTCTACGGGCTTCAATTCGCCGGTCGGGATCAAACCAGCATCCACTGGCGTAAACCGGGATGCATGGAGGGTGACCTGATGACTCAATATGTCGCCGGTTCCAGCTAGATTGAAATAAGCATGATTGGTTAGGTTGACGACCGTATCTTTGGCAGTCGTTGCCGAGTACTCAATCTGGAAATCGCCCTTCTTCAGTGTGTATCGAACCGTAGCAGTCAGGTTACCAGGGTATCCTGCTTCTCCGTCCTTGCTCAGGTATGTCAGTTCAACCCCTGCATCGATAGGCTTCGCTGTCCACACAACATTATTAAAACCGTGTGGTCCACCATGCAGAGAGTTCTCGCCGTTATTCAGAGGCAGGGAATACTTCTGGCCGTCGAGCGTAAATGTTCCGTGCGCGATGCGGTTCGCATAGCGGCCAATGAGGGCGCCGAAAAAAGCATCTAACGGGCCGTTAAAATTGGCGACATATCCGTCCAGGTCATCGAACCCCAGCACGACGTCCGCGACATTTCCGCTGCGGTCCGGAGCTTTGAATGAAACCAGAACTCCGCCATAGGTCGCGATCCGCGCCTCGAATAGACCATCGCTAAGCGTGAAAAGTTCTACCGGAGTTCCGTCTTGCATTTGTCCAAAGGGCTGGCTTGTCACTTTCGTCTTGGCCTCCGCGCCCGTGCCCCACAATGCGAAACACACCGCGCTGAGTGCAAGCATTCGCATGACTGCTTCGACGCGCATCTCCTGGCCTCCGTTTTTATGTTGTGGTCCGGCCCGCGACTTCGATCAATGTCGGCAGGATGTCACCGAGAACATCGTTCCGCTGTCCGAACGCAAAGTACAGCTTGCTATATAAAGGATAGAGTTGTTCGTAAACGTGCTGTGCCGAATCGTCCGGCGTGAAGGTTCGATGAGGGGGGCAAATTTTGTCCTGCGCCTCCTCAACGGTCTTGAATGTGCCAGCCGCTAAAAAGGCAAAAATGGCAGAGCCCAAGCTGACCACGGGTTTGCTCGCAACCAGTACGGGACGGCCTAGCACGTTGGCATACACCTGACTCAAAACATCATTCTTCTGCGGAATTCCGCCGGCATTGATCACGCGCTTGATGTGAACGCCGTGCGTAGCCATCCGATCAAGAATTACGCGGGTATGAAAAGCCGTGCCTTCGATGGCTGCGAATAATTCATCCTGCGCGGTGCTCTGCAAATTCCATCCCAGAGTAACGCCTCGCAGGTTTGGATTCACCAGCACGGTGCGGTCGCCGTTGTCCCAGGTCATACGCAGCAAACCGGTTTGCCCGGCACGATAATTCTCCAGACCAACACTCAACGCTGTTACATCGGTGGCCGCGCGCGAGGCAATTGCATTGAATATGTCGCCGACGGCAGAAAGCCCGGCCTCGATTCCCGTACGCCCCGGATGCACGCTGCCTTGCACCACTCCACAAACTCCCGGCACAAGATTAACTGCGGGCGTGATTCCGATGATGCATGTGGACGTCCCAATCACATTCACTATGTCGTCTGTTCGGCAACCCGCGCCAATCGCGTCCCAATGAGCGTCAAACGCACCCACCGGAATCGGAATGCCGGTGTTCAGTCCCAGCTTCTCAGCCCAAAACGGGGAGAGTGTGCCGGCGATCTGATCGGAGGTCGCGTAGTCGCCGTCAAGTTGTTCGCGGACCCCTTTGAGCAAAGGATCCACCCTCGCAAGAAAGCTTTCCGGCGGAAGGCCGCCGAGTTGGGGGTTCCAAAGCCACTTGTGCCCCATCGCGCAGACGCTGCGCTTCACTTTCCTTGCGTCGGTAATGCCGCAGAGCGTGGCCGCGACCATGTCGCAATGTTCGAAGGCCGATGCGAACCGCGACCTCTTCTCCGGATTGTGTCGAAGCCAGTGCAAAAGCTTCGAGAACCCCCACTCCGAGGAATAAACTCCTCCGCACCACTGAATCGCTTCGAGACCCTCGCGGTGGGCAGCTTCGGTGATCTCCGCAGCTTCGCCTTTGGCCCGATGGTCGCACCAGAGGTAGTACTCGTTGAGAGGCTGGAGATTTTTGTCAACGGGAATGACCGAAGAACCCGTGGTGTCGAGCGCAATGGCCTCGACCTGATCGCCCGAGACACCGGTTTTCCTCAGCACTTCGCGCGAGGCGGAAACCAACGCGAGCATCTGGTCTTCATGCGATTGCGTTGCGTATTCGGGATCTTCGCGTTTACGGTGAAGGGGATATTCCGCGATCGCCGAATCGATGAGTCCGCGCTCGCTATCGACCAGCGACACGCGCACGCTCAGGGTACCGAAATCGACTCCGGTAACAATGGCCATCAGCAGGCTCCGTTATCGCAGCCGTGATAGTACATATCCCAACCAAAGTAGCGGCTGGTAGCCTCGTGCACCGCGGGTGCAACGGTCGAGAGATTTGCGGCCACGTGATGTTCAAAGCCCCGCTCACAGATGTAACGCAGCAAGCGCTGCATGTTTGGAATCTCCACCACTCCGGCGCCGCCGAAGGTGTTCAACGGATCGTCGGTGAATCGTCCTTCGCCTACATAGCCCCGCACTTTGCCGGATGTGTCGTCAGTAGAGAAGCGCGCGAAACTCATATTCTCCGGCTTGATCAGCCCTACGCAGGTCCCGAACGTATTCTCCTTGCCCACGGTGCCGGCGATGATCTGCTGAAAATCCATTTTCACCGAGCGGAAGAAATGTTTTGGCAGGTTTGAACAGTGGAAGCACACGGCTTTGTTGGGGTCTGTTCCGTAATTATTGTTCCAATCCAGCAACGCTGAGGGAGTCTCCGAAGCCAATTGCAGCGCGTGCATTCCGAGCACACCGCAAATATCGACCTCGCAAGCGCTGGAGAGAAGTTCGTTGCTCATCATGCTCATGATGGTGCAGGGAACCACGCCGAGATTCTCCTCAATCGAGGTCCAGCACTGTACGGCGCTAATCTTGACTTCGGTCGCCGCCATCCATTGGTCGATCACCGCGCCGAGCTTTGCCATTTTCAACAATGCGACCGCAGGAACATTTCCGGCATCCACGTATTTCGTGATCGCGGCGAGTTTGGCCTGCGCATGGTCGTCGTTATCTCTCATGCGCTCGATGCGCCCCAGAACCTCTGAGAGATCGAGCGTCTCGATGGAAATGCCCTGCAATTCCAGAATCTTTTCGCTGTAGCGAACGGTGTTGAATGCGGCGGGACGCGCGCCAATCGCGCCCACGCGCAGATTGCGAAATCCTTTCACTACCCGGCACACCGCGCAGAACCACTTCAGATCCGCAGCAAACTCTGGCGAACTGGGACTTTCAGTGTGCAGTGTTGTAAGCGAATAGGGAATGCCGTACTGCCGCAGATTATTGCAGGCCGACATCTTGCCGCAGAAGCTGTCGCGGCGGTAGGCGATGGACATCTTCGGCGGATCATCGGGCGTGGCCTGGATCAGCACCGGCACGCGGAGATCGGCCAACCGCAGAGTGTCCGCAATGGCGCGCTCCTCGCCAAAATTCGGCAGAGTAACGATTACACCGTCGATGCGCTCGCGGTTGCGTTTAAACAGGTCGGCGCAACCGCGCGATTCCTCGCGCGTTTCCACGGCTCCATATTTGCTTTCTTCTGGGCCCAGGGCCACCACATCGATGCCCGCAGCTTGCAGCACTGCGAACATCTCTTCGCGCCCACTCTTGGCCAAATGATCGGGGAAGAATCCTCGGTTGCCCACAATCAAGCCCAACGTCATTTTTCTGCCTGCCATAAAACTCCCTTTCGAACAATGCACTTCAACCTAGGGTTGACGCGCCGGGGCAAACTTGTAGCAATAAATAAGGCCGATCACCAGCAACAGCGCACCCCACCACACGTTAGCGTGCAGGTTAAACAAAACCACAGCAGGATTCACGGGAGGACGCACGAGTTCATAAATCCCTGCGGCAAGGATCAGCCCGCCATTAACCGCCAACGAAATGCCGATGAAAAACCAGATCGAAACCACTCGTGCATACCTCTTTTCTTGGATGACTCCCGCTTACCAGAAAATAATGTTTAGTACGACGAAGACCACCGCCACCACAGCCGCCCAGAAGACCGGTCTATGAATCAGCGGGACATCTTCAATCGACGGTATTTCGGTCAACCCGTACACAAGACCAGTCAGCTCGCTATCCGGCACGGGCTTGGTTACTAAACTCACGCCAATCGTCACGACCACGCACACAATAAATGACCAAAGCGCCTGAAAATAATCCTGGGCCAGGCCTTTGGCGTGGGGAGAAAGCGCAACGTAACGCAGCGCTGTCGGATCCATTTTGACCCACGTCCACATTCCAACGGAACAAGCCGTGCCGCACAGCAATCCCCAAAATCCTCCGGCTGCGCTCGCCCGCTTCCACAACATCCCTAATACGACGGTTCCAAATAAAGGAGCGATGAAAAAGCTGAACAAAGCCTGCACATAATCCATGATGCTGGCGAACTGCATCACAAGATACGCCGTGCCCACGCTGATCAGCACTCCGATCACAGTGGTCCAACGTCCCATGTTCACGTAATGGTGATCGCTGCCTTTGCTGTTAATCAGTGGACGGTAGATGTCGTACGTCCACACGGTCGTAAACGCGCTCACATTGCCGGCCATGCCTGACATAAAGCCGGCGATCAGCGCCGTAACTCCCAAGCCCAGCAGTCCAGGGCCGCAATAGCGCGCCAACATAAGCGGCAGGACGTCGTTATAGCTATGCGCTCCAGTCACCGATGCGAGCGATTCCGGAACCAACTTCTCGGGCAAGACTGCCAATGCCAGCAGCCCCGGCAGGATCACGATGAAGGGCACCATCATCTTGAATGCCGCGCCGATAATAGGCGCCATCTCTGCGCTGCGCATGTCCTTGGCGGACAAGATCCTCTGCACAACCAGAAAATCGGTGGTCCAGTAGCCCATCGAGATTACCGCACCGAGTCCAAACACAACGCCGACCCAGTTGATTCCCATCGGATTGTTCGAGAACGAGCCCACTCCGGCCCATACGTGAACGTATTGCTCCGATGCCCGCTGGGCGATGGCCAGCTTCAAATTGTTCCATCCGCGCGCTTCATACAATCCGAGAACTGGAATCAAGAACGCTCCAGCCCAGATGAGAAAGAACTGTAGCACCTCATTAAAAATGGCCGACCGCAAGCCGCCCAGCGTTACATAAATCGCGACCGTGACGGACGACACCCAGATGCTGAAGTTGATGTCCCAGCCCAGCACGATCTGCATGACTTTCGCCATGGCGAACATATTGACGCCGCTCATCAGCACGGTCATGAACGCGAACGAAACCGCAGACAATACGCGACTCGGCTCACCGAAACGCAATTTCAAATATCCCGGCACCGAGTGCGTTTTACAGATGTAATAAAACGGCATCATGACCAGCGCGAGAAAAAGCATGGCCGGAATCGCACCGATCCAATAGGCGTTCGTCGCCATAATGCCGTACTGATACGCGGATCCCGCCCACCCCATCAGTTCGAGAGCGCCGAGATTCGCCGAGAGAAAGCTCAAACCGGCGACCCATGCCGTCATCTCGCGTCCCGCCATGAAAAAGTCTTCTCCGGTATTGGCGCGGCCCTTCAGGTACCAGCCGATGGAAATCACGAGAAGAAAGTAGAAAGCGACAATTGCCACATCAATGGAGGAGAGACTGACCAATCGAGGACGGAGAAACAAAGCCGCGACAGGCATCATTTCGAGTCCTCGGGCTGTCCGTAGTAGGCGGTCTGCCCGTGCTTTCTGAGGTAGTGCTTGTCGTGCAGAGTTTTGCCAACAGATGCCGCCGCCGAATTGATCCCAAGCGTGATGTAAGCCATGCGAGCCACGGCCTCGAGAATCACCGCATTGTGCGTGGCGGTTTCGGCGTCCTTTCCCCACGTAAAGGGGGCGTGATTGGCGACTAGAACGCCAGGGATCGCCGAAGGGTCGAGATTTCGGAAGCAACGGACAATGGCATCGCCCGTATTTTTCTCGTAATCATCGGCGATCTCTTCGTCGCTCAAGTCACCGGTTACCGGCACCGGGCCATGAAAGTAGTCGGCGTGAGTCGTTCCAAAACATGGAATCGGTTTACGGGCTTGCGCCCAGGAAGTGGCATACTCCGAGTGAGTGTGGGCAACGCCGTTAATCTCGGGGAACGCTTTGTATAAGACAATGTGAGTCGGCAAGTCAGAGGAGGGCCGCAATTTCCCTTCGACAATCTTCCCGTCGAGATCCGTGACAACGAGGTGCTCCGGCTTCATCTGCTCGTACGGAACACCGCTGGGCTTAATCACGACCAGTCCCTCGTCGCGCGCAATTCCGCTCGCGTTGCCGAAGGTGTAGAGGACCAAGCCTCTACGCACCAGTTCAAGATTTGCCTCCAGCACCTGCTCCCGCAAGGGTTGAAGCATGGTCTCGGTCGCTCCGGCGATAAACCAAAGTAATCGTTTACTTAGAACTCACGAATCTAGATCATTGCTCGGGCCATTGTCAATTGTAACTTGCCGCAATCCGGCGAATGGTAACGAAGCGCGAAATGACTGCGATAGTCAAAGAAGAAGCGTCGATAGTTATGTTTACAAGGCGCGGCGGCGCTGCTCCTTTTTGCTGGAAACTTGCTGCCTTGCAGCTGGGGCCAACGCCGTCGATCGCCTTAAAACCAAGCTTGTATTCAGGTCGTAAGTGCGGTGTTCCGGGGAAGGTGTCTCGCATTCGACCTCATTCAATAGAGCCTGGAATGCCGTCCTGGCTAACTCCTTCTGCGACATTTGCACGGTCGTCAGCGGCGGAATAATAAAGTCGGCCAGGCGAATGTCATCGAAGCCGACCACTGACACATCCTCCGGAATCTTGATGTCATGGTCGTAGGCTTCACGCATAAGCCCGATGGCGGTCATGTCATTTGAGCACAGCACCGCGGTGGGGCTTTCGTTTTGCCGCATGAGTTCCGTGAGGGCGCGTTTGCCGCCTTCCATCCGATGATCGCCCACCACAATCAAATCGGGAGACAGGCCGATTTCCGTCATACATGCCTTAAATGCATCTCGCCGCGCCAGCGCGGACTTCAAATGCGGCGGTCCGCTCACGAAGGCAATTCGCGTATGTCTCAGCGCCGCCAGATGCTGCACCGCCTGGCGGATTCCGTTCTGATAATTGACGCGGATGTTGGCAACGCCAGGAACGTCGGGCCCAACGTCCACGAATACGAGCGGAACCTTGCGGTAACGAAGGTGCTCAAGCAAAGCATCTTCCATGCCGAAAGTCAGAATTGCCACCCCATCCACACGCCGTTCGATCATACGGCGCACCGACGACTCCATTCGCTTCGGGTCATGCACCGTGGAGGTCAGCAGAATTTCGTAGTTATTTTCGACCGCGAGATTCTCGAACGTCTGCACGATCTCCGGGAAAAAAGGATTGGTAAATTCAGAAACAATCAGACCAAAAATGCGGCTCCGGCCCATCACCAGAGAACGCGCCTGGGTATTGGGGTAATAACCCAATTCGTCCACCACTTTCCAAACCCGTTTCGCTAATTGGGGGTCGACGGTGGGTACGTGATTGATGGCTCTGGATACGGTAGCTGTGGAAACTTTCGCCCTGCGAGCGATCTCGCGGATGTCCATGGGATTCGCTTCGACCAAAGCACCAAGATTGCGACTGCCATATTAGCATAGCAAGCCGAAAGCTGCGAGATCGCACCGAACAGTTGGGGAAACGTTTTCCCCATTGTCGAACCACTCCCTCGCCCCTCTAAACGAGGAACGCGCCCGGCTTCATTCAACCCACTGCCATTGTGGGCTTGCCAGCTTGTACTCGAAATGCACAAGGCTCGGATGACGGTTCGAAGATCAACGCGCTACCTTCACCGCTTCAGCTTTTTCGCGCAGCGCGCACGTCCGACAGCTCTTTGGTGAAGTCGAAGTCGGTGGGAGCAGCACCCGTAATCAGTCGGGCTCCGCGGCTGAATGTCAGATCCTGGATTGCCCATTGAATAAAAACCAGAATACGGCTCTGAAAATTTACCAAATACGTAATGTGGATGAACGCCCATACCAGCCAGGCTATGAGCCCAGAAAGGCGCGCGCCGAAAACGTCAGCCACTGCGGCTGCGCGGCCAATTACTGCCAGAGTCCCCTTGTCGAAATAATGAAAAGGTGGAAGCCCCGGCTGGCCCTTTACTTTTCGCAGGATCGCCTTTGCTGCATAGGCTCCTCCTTGCATCGCCACCTGGGCTAGTCCGGGCAAAGGTTTTCCTTTCTCATCCGTCGCAGCAGCCAGATCCCCCACCACGTAGATGTCCGGATAGTTCGGAATCGTCAGGTCAGGTCTTACTTTGACTCGTCCTGCCTTGTCAGTCTCGGCGTGCGTGCGGCTAGCCAGGATTCTTCCGAGTGGCGACGCGGTAATGCCGCCAGCCCAGATGACTGTCTTTACAGCAATCGAATCGGCTCCTTTTTCGGACTCCATCGTTAAACCATCTTCATCTACTTGTTTCACCCTTGCGCCGCAGCGCACTTGGACACCCAGGTTGGCAAGAGATCGGGTTGCTTTTTCGGACAGGTCTTCCGGAAACGACATCAGCGGTCGAGGCGATCCATCCAGCAGGATGATCTGCGCTTCCCCAGGGTCAATAGACCGGAAATCGTTTTTCAGAGTTTGGCGGGCGATCTCGGCGATGGCGCCGGAAAGTTCCACGCCGGTCGGCCCTGCCCCCACAATGACAAATGTGAGCCAGGCGCGCCGCTGCTCAAGATCCGGGATACGCTCGGCCACTTCGAACGCGTACAGAATTTTATGCCGGATCGTCGTGGCTTCTTCAATGCTCTTCAAACCAGGAGCCCACCGTTGCCAATCGTTGTGTCCAAAGTACGATGTCTCAGATCCCGCGGCGATGATCAATGAATCGTAAGGAACGATGGCGCCGTCGGAGAGACTGACGCTTTTGGAGTCAGGATCCACATCGACGACGTCTCCCAGCCAGACACGAGTATTTTTCTGACGGCTCAAAACGCTGCGAAGCGGGGCGGCGATCTCTCCCGCTGAAAGCGAGCCCGTCGCGACTTGATAGAGCAGTGGTTGGAAAAGGTGATAGTTTCGCCGATCGATAAGTGTCACATCCATCAGATTCGAGTTCAAGTGCTGAGCGGCAGAAAGCCCACCAAACCCGCCACCGACGATGACGACTTTCCTGCGTTCGCTCATTGCTTTCGTCCTGAATGTGGCTCACATACTCCCGGCTGCCGCTAGGGCTGGGACGAGGGTCGGCGCCGGCCTACCGTTCAGCACCGCATCCACATTGTCCAGAGCCAGCATGCCCATGGCGGTGCGCGTTTCGATCGTGGCACTGCCAATGTGCGGCAATAGAAACGTATTTTTCAACGAAATATATTCTGGGTTAAGTCTTGGCTCGCCTTCAAATACGTCGAGTCCGGCAGCGGCAATCCGTCCGCTCTTGAGAGCAGCAATGAGATCCTCGTCGACCACCAATCCACCACGAGCGGTGTTCACCACGATCGCCCCAGCAGGCAGAAGACTTATGGCTTTGGAGTTCAAGAAATGGTGGGTCTGAGGAGTCTCCGGGGCGTGAAGGCTCAAGAACTGGCTTACGCGAAGCAGATCCGACGGATCCTTGTGGTAGACAGCATCGCCCGCGATTTCCGCGGGTAACTCCGAACGGTCGTGATAGTGAATCTTCATTCCGAATCCTCGAGCTCGACGTGCCACGGCCTGTCCCACGCGCCCCATTCCCAAAATGCCGAGGACTTTGCCACCGACTTGCCATCCCAGGAGCATGTCGGGGCTCAGAGGCTTCCACGCTCCCGTACGAATCAGTTCTTGAGCTTTGTAAGCGCGACGCGAAGCACCCAGCAAAAGCAGCATTGCGATGTCGGCCGTTGCTTCATGGTTGACACCGGGGGTATAGGCGACCGGAATTTTCCTGCGAGCGGCGGCTTCCAGATCGATATGCTCAAAACCCACCGAGTACGTAACGATGATTTTTACAGTGGGCGAAACATTCTGGAAAAACCCAGAGTCCAATCGGTCTGCCGGCGTGATAAACAAGGCGTCGGCGCCCTCGGCCGCGGAGAGCAGCTTCTGCTGACTGAAAGGAAGCTGGTCCGGGTTTCGCCGAGGGTCGTAATCGCGGTCGATACGGTCTTCAACTTCCTTCGGATAACGGCTGGTTACCACCAGAATGGGTTTGCTCATGCCCAACATACCTTTGGCGCTCAGACGATTCCAACATTTCGCTCCATCTCCTTGATCACCGTATCCAGCCTGCCGCTCAGCACCTGCTTGGCGAAACTGAGAGTGAACCCCTTGACCGTGTGGAACGGTGAATGCGACGGCATGGCAAGCGCAAAGGGATCTACCACTGCGTCCACAACGACGGGACCATCTTTGTACGCGAGAGCTTCCGCCAGACCTTCTCGAACGTCGCCGGGATCCTCGATACGAATCCCTTTCGCGCCCATTGCCTCCGCAACCTTGGCAAAATTCGGATTCTTGAAGTCCACGCCAAACGGAACGAATCCGGCCTCCTGCTGCTCGATGTGGACGAAGTCGAACTTCTCGTTGTTGAGAATGACTTGAACCACGGGGGTTCGTCGTTCTACCTGCGTCAGCAGATCGCCCATTCCCCCCATCGTGAAGCCTCCATCCCCGCATAGTGCGATGCACTGCCTGCCGGGATACGCCAGAGCACATCCGAACGCGTTCGGCGCAGCGTTGGCCATCGACGCCCACGAGAATGAGCCAAAGAGCCTGCGGTTTTTTCCACCATAGATGTGTCTCGCAAGCCAGATGCAGGCCGTGCCCGTGTCTGCAAAAAACATAGCGTCATCCGAAGCCAGCTCGCTGAGCGTGGCGGCAAGAAATTCAGGGCGTATCGGTTTTATCCCCGGTCCCTTCTCAACATAGTGCTGCAGCAGTTTATGGAAGGATTCGGTGTGTGCCAGCTGCTTCGCTAGAAATTCTCCATTCGTCTTTTCTTTCACCGCCGGAATCAATGCGCTGACGGTCGATTTGATATCGCCGACAAGACCGAGATCCAGTGCTGTGCGGCGGCCGATGTGCTTCGGGTTCTTGTCAATCTGAACCTTCTTCACACTCGCGCCGGGCAGGAATTCGGAGAACGGAAAATCCGTGCCCAGCATGAGCAAGAGGTCGGCTTCATTAATCGCGTTGTACGCTCCGCCATATCCGATTAGGCCCGTCATGCCAACGGCGTTCGGATTATCGTGCTCCAGCCATTGCTTCCCGCGGAAGGCATAGCCGACGGGGGCCTTCAGCTTGCTCGCTAGTTCAACCACTTCGTCGCGACCGTGTCTGCAACCGTCCCCACCAAAGATCGCCACCGTTTTCGCTTCATCGATCATCCCCACCAGTTGTTCGAAGTCTGCTTCGGATGGTCTCAGGATAGCCGGGCCTGCAACCGTGAAGTCGGTCGGCTCGTTGGGAGCATTTGCTGACGCGACGTCGCCCGGTATGGCAATAACGGTCGGACCTCTTTCCGCAACAGCCGTGCGGATGGCGGTGCTGATGACCGAGCGGGCCTGCTCCGGATTAACCAGCCGAGCCGTATAGAGAGAGGCCGTCTCGAAAAACTTATACGGATTCAGTTCCTCGAGCGCAGACGTGTCAAGAATGCTGGACTCTACATCCCCCGCGATGGCGATGACGGGAGCTCCTTCTTTCCGCGCGTCCATCAATCCATTGAATAGATGGACGACTCCAGGCCCCGCAGTTCCGCATACCGCCACTGGGTCGCCTGTGAAATAAGCCTCCGCGACCGCTGCGAATCCTCCATATTCCTCATGACGAACCTGAATAAATTCGATTGTGCCATTGCGGCGTAGCGCGTCCACGACCGGGTTCAGAGCGTCTCCGACGATTCCGTAACAGCGTTTAACCCCAGCCTTCGCGAGCATCTCCCACAATACGTCTGCAACTTTCTTGGACATAAGAACCTTTCTGAGTTCTTCGTGGATCTTCCGGATCTTCCACCGGTACTGTGCTGTTCGGTCCCGGCGCTTGTGCTACCGCCACGCCTATCCTGCAACTCTCGGGAAACTCTGCACTTCTGGCATTCGCCTCCCTAGGTTCATGCAATTGCTCTGCCAAGAAACCAGCGGTCACAAACTGCGCTTACTCCAGATCGGGCTGAACCTGGTTCCACGACTGCGTGACGATACGGTTGACACTTGACGAAAGAGCCAAAGCGTTGACACTAGCAGCCCGGAATGTGTGGGTCGCGGCGCGAGGTCAGTGATCGTGGTTGCGTGACTGTTCGCCTCCTGCGCGGTTAAGGTGAAGGAAATACTACTGCCTACGGCTTTGGTAGCACGCTTGCTCTCCACTCAGTCGAATTCCGGTGGTGTTGAGAATTGTGGCACGCTTCGCAATAGGGAGAAGAACGCGCGAAGTCCAGCGATTACATGCATTTGGGAAGTGAAGAACGGAAGAAGAGAGAAATGTCGATGTTGAAAAGGAAATCTTCGACGTTGCGGTTCTTTGTGCAGGCGATCCTTCTTCCGTTTTGGTCTACTATTGCGGTATGGGCCAGCAAGCCAAAAGGTTCGTCCGCCCACGGAACAAACATCTTCGCTCCCTCCTCAACTCCAGCCAAGTCCATTTCTGATTTGTCGGTCTTTGTACTCGCCATTACCGGAATCATTTTTGCCGTTGTTTTTACCCTGCTGATCTACTCCGTCGTTAAGTTCCGCGCCCGAGCAACGGATAGTGGTCGCGAGCCGGCGCAGGTGTACGGAAGCACGCAGATTGAGCTGGCCTGGACAATCATTCCAATCCTTATCGTCGTCGTGTTGTTCCTGGCCACTGCGCGAGTGATCCACGCGGTCGAGGATGCTCCAGAACCCGTAGGTGCAGTACAGGTCATCGCAATCGGACATCAGTATTGGTGGGAGTTTCGATATCCGAAGCTGGGGATCGTCACCGCCAACGAACTGCACATCCCGGTTAGCGATCCCAGTCACCCGACGCCGACGTTTCTGCAATTGCTCTCGGCCGACACCGACCACAGCTTTTGGGTGCCGGAGCTGGCCGGCAAAACCGACCTCATTCCAAACCACCCCAACCGAATGTGGATGGACCCGCAGACCACAGGTATCTTTCTCGGCCAGTGCGCCCAGTATTGCGGAGTACAGCACGCCAAGATGCTGCTCCGCGTTTCCGTCGACGAACCGGAGGATTTTGCCGCGTGGGCGCGCGCCCAGCAGAAACCCGCGGTCGAAGACGCTGACGCAATCGCGGGCAGGCGAGTGTTTGAACGCAACGCCTGCATGAACTGTCATCGGGTGGACGGAACGTCAGCGGACGGACACTTTGGCCCCGACCTGACCCATTTGATGAGCCGCGCCACGATTGCAGCCGGCGCCGCTGAAAACACCCACGACAATCTCCGTCTCTGGATACAGGACCCCAGCGCAATCAAACCTGGGTCGCTGATGCCCGCCATGAAGCTGAGCGATGCGGATCTGGATGCGGTCGTGAGCTACATGGAAACGCTGCACTAGTACGCTTGGAAAACTGACTATGTCATCCAATGTGATCACCGTTCCCGTCGGCCAAACAGACGCCAAGCCTTGGGTCGATGAGCTTCATCAGTGGCTAACCACGGTCGATCACAAGCGGTTGGGAATTCTCTACATTGTCTCGGCTCTGTTGTTTCTCGTGATCGGTGGGTTCGAAGCGCTGATCATTCGCATTCAGTTGATGCATTCGCACAAC
>JBEKBW010000045.1:0-38690 GCA_050015215.1 Candidatus Sulfotelmatobacter sp. | reverse complement strand
GTGGTCGCAACGACTGGCACAGTAGAACGCCTTGTTAAGCGGGAAGGTTGCAATGAAGGCAAGCGCATCCGTACTCGACGCCAGGATGTACTCCAGCGAAAAATCGCCGGGAGTGTATCTGGAGGACCAGTTCAATCTCCCGCGAGGGCGAGGGTTCTCGACCGGCGTGCCTGCGTTTCTTGGCTTGATGAGGTCGGTGCCAACGGAATTTCCAGATGCAAAAGATCCGGAGAAAGCCAAGCAGCACCGCCGAGTCCCACGCATGCTGAGCCTCTGGTCCCAGTTCTCAATTCACGTCGGTAGACCGTATCAGGACTGCATGCTGGCCTACGCAGTGAGGGGATTTTTTGAAAACGGCGGCGCACGCTGCTACGTGATCATGCTGGATGACGAAAGCGAGCGGAGCCTGGAGGATGCCCTCGATACCGCCGCCTCTTTTCATACGATCGACCTGATTTGTCTGCCAGATGTTGTGAAGGATCGAAAGCAGAATTTCGAACGGCAGCAGATGGTGGTGAATCACTGCGAGAACACGGGCGACCGCCTCGCCATTCTCGACTCGTGGCGGGCGGAGAAAAAGGAAGGCGACGTCGAAACAGAGTCCAAGGAAGGTGTCGCCGAGCAATGGAGCAGCATTGATGGCACCAACGGCGCGCTGTACTACCCCTGGATCTGGGTGCGCGGAATCGACCATGGAAAAGTTATCGTTCCACCATGCGGTCATGTTGCCGGCGTGTACGCGAGAACGGATGCGAGCCAAGGAGTGCACAAAGCACCGGCCAACGAAGTGCTCGAGGGTGTACTGGAGTTGGAACGGCAGGTGACCCGTCAGGACCAGGATTATCTCAATCCCAGAAGAGTGAACTGTCTGCGATCGTTCCCAGGGCGCGGCATACGAGTGTGGGGCGCGCGCACTCTGGCGGGACACGACGCGTGGACTTACGTGAATGTGCGCCGGCTGTTCCTGACTGCGGTGCGCTGGATCAACTGGCACATGGCGGATGTGGTGTTCGAACCGAACGATGTAAGGCTGTGGGCAAGAATCGAGCGCGACCTGAATGCATACTTCGTCGATCTCTACCAGCGGGGAGCGCTAAAGGGTAGAGGCCCGCAGGAGGCGTTTTATGTGAAGTGCAACGAGGAGACAAATCCGCCGGAAGTGCGGGACCTGGGCCAGGTGATTACGGAAATCGGGCTGGCGCCGGCGAATCCCTACGAGTTTGTGGTGGTGCGCCTGATCCATGGCGCGAGTGGAGTGAGCATCTCGGGACCGATCAGGCCCGAACAAAACCTATAAGGAGGCAGGTGGAATTATGGCTACAGGGGATAGAAAAGATCCGTTCCGTGGTTTTAACTTCAAGCTCGAAATCGACGGGATCAGCCGCAACGGTTTTCGCGAATGCACCGGCTTGGACGCCAAGACCGCGCCGGTGGATTATCGCGAAGGCGTGGACAAGGGCAACGTTGCCCGCAAGCTGACTGGCCTGAACACGTACTCAAACATCACTCTGAAGTGGGGCACGACCGATGACCATTCGCTCTGGGACTGGCGCAAGAAGACGATCGATGGAAAGACCGAGCGCAAGAATGGATCGATCGTGCTGATGGACGAGGCCGGCGAAGAGAAGACTCGCTGGAACTTTGTAGCAGGGTGGGCATCGGAGTGGACCGGACCGAGTTTCAACGCGACGGCGAACGAGGTTGGGATCGAAACTCTGGTGATTACTCATGAAGGAGCGACGAAGGCGTGAAGGTGCAAACTGAATTTCCGTTCACGCTGCCGCGGGGATACGTCGACGCCGAGGGGACTGTGCATCGCGAGGGCGTGATGCGGCTGGCGACGGCTTTCGACGAAGTCGCTCCGATGAAAGATCCGCGGGTGCAGACGAATCCCGGTTACCTGGTGATCATTTTGCTATCGCGCGTAATCACGCGCCTCGGGGAAGTGACGCACATTAATCCCAAGGTGATCGAGAGCCTGTTCTCGTCCGACCTGGCATTCCTGCAGGAGTTCTACCGGCGGATCAACGACAGCGGACAGAGCAATGTGGGCGTGACGTGTCCTCACTGCGAAGGCAGGTTCGAAGTGGAGATGAGCGCGGTGGGGGAATGATCGGCTACCCCTCGCAAGGTTTGTACGAGGAGGTAGCCTTCATCGCCTATTACTTGCACTGGCCGCATGAGCAGATCATGGGGCTCGACCATCTCGAGCGCCGGCGCTGGGTGGCAGAGGTGTCGCGAATTAACAAGCAGTTGAACGAAGCGGCCAAGGCGGAGAACTGATTTATGGCAACAGGCGATCGTCACGATCCCTACGGAAGTTTTAATTTTTCGGTGGAAATCAGCGGGCTGTTCGTTGCGGCGTTCAGCGAAGCTTCCGGGTTGCAGGCGGAACTTGAGGTAAACGAATATCGCGAGGGCGGCGTCAACGGTTATATGCACAAGCGGGCAGGGCCGGCGAAGTATCCCTCGAATTTGATTTTGAAAAAAGGCATTACCGACAACACAGAGTTGTGGACGTGGTACTCCAAAGTGCTGCAGGGCAAGATTGAGCGCAAATCTTTCGATGTAGTGCTGATGGATAGCGCGGGCTCGGAGCAGCGGCGATGGACATTCCAGAACGCTTATCCGGTGAAATGGGCGGGGCCGGATCTGAAGGCGCAAGGTTCGGAAGTGGCGATTGAGTCGATAGAGTTGGCGCACGAGGGACTGGTCTTTGGGAACGCCTCGGCTCCGGCAAAGGCTGCGGGCGGCGTCGGCGTGAGTGTTTCGGTGACGATCGAACCGCCGGAAATTGATTTTTCGGCTTCGCTGTCGATCGGGTGAAGCTTTGATCGGGCACGATTGGTTGGCGTAAACACAGGGACCTTCAGCGGCTATGCGGGACACTCCAGCACAGGGCGAGAACGGCGCGGGCGAGCAGCCAGAAAGACCGGCACAGGATGCTGGCCTGGGGCAACGAGTTTACGCTCAACATCTGACCTTCCCCTCGGTCTCCCCGGTTGGATCTGGAATCGCCAGCCGCTGGCGGTGGTTTGGCGCAGAGGAGCGTTTGCCTCTGGCGCGGACTATCTTGCACCGGATGGGCACAGGCCCGGGAAGCCGGCACGGTTTGCCGAGCCTGGAATGGTTGAGCGATTTTACTTCGGGTCGGGGTAAGGCGCCGCGCAGCATTGCGCGGGCTGTTGTGTCCCCTGAGAGATCGATCGCCGAGAGAACGATCGCTGCTGCTGACGCCGGTGCCGATCAGCAACCCTCGATATCGCTCTCCACGAGTTCAATTGCAGGTCGGGTTTTGCAGTCGAGGTACGAAAGTGGGACGCCTGCTGAAATCGCCACGACTGAGCTCTCAAGATCCCCCGATCCGTATGGCTCGATAGTGCCTTCGGCTCGAATTGTGCAGCGATCTACCGTGGGTCCGGCAGAGGCGCAAATGTTTCGTGCAGCTCACGAGGCCTCCAGAAGCTCTGGTGGTGTGCGGTCGACAGTTGTTGAGTCTGCGCCGCATCGGCTGAGCGGGAAATCTGAAACAAAAGCGGGCGAACCGCGCGCACAGAACGCCATTGATTCTTTTTCAGCGCCTTCCAGGCGCGGCGCCGAGTTTCCGGCCACCGACACTTTCGTTATCTCTCCAAATGCCAGCGGTGTGCGGTCGGCTATTTTCGAGTCTGCGCCACATCAGGTGACCGGGCGATCGGGAGCCTCATCCAGCGATGAACCTCACGGACGGAGCGCAGTAGATCGTTCCGCAGCACCTTCTGATGGGACGGACTTCGCGAGGGATTTGAAGGGAGAGGCCCGGACGGAAGCGCCGGCTCCCAGCGAGCGAAGCACAGCCGATAGTAGAGGGGGCACGCACGAGACCAGTGGACAGCAGCCGGGAAAAGTTGGGCCTGGATCAGTTGGGCCCTCTGCGTCACCTGCAGCGCCGACGTTCCTGGCTCCGCCAATCTTCCGTCGGACTCTGAAACAGCGAAATGGAAATAAAACGGAAGCGGACGTTTTTCCCTTTCCCGAAGCGCTTTCAGGAGATGTCCCACCTCATTCGCGATCCAGAGTGGAGCGAAGGGAAGAGTCCAAGGCGGGCGAAACCCAAAGTGGGAGCCAAACATCCGCGGCGCAGCGCGTGCCGGCAGATCGGGTGTCTTCTGCGAGCTCCGCACCACCACTATCGCGATCAAAAACTGGTGAGGCTGATGTGGCAACGAATCTCGCCGCACATGGAGAGCGAGACCTTCCTGGTCCACAACCCTCTTCCGCACCAGTGGTCAGCGGCACGGTAGAAACCGGATCTATCCCGGAACTCGTTCATGACTATAGCTTCCGCACGTCTGAAGCCGCCCCGTTAAACCAATCGATTACCACCAAACGTCAAAAAACTGCTTTCGAAACGAGTCTCACGGGTAAGGCGGAGACGTCATCAATCGACCGGTCAGCCGCACATGTCGTGGAAGATCTCCATTCGATTGAAGAAGCAAACCCCTCCGGAACAGCAAATATTGGAACAATGCGCGCTCAAACTCCAGCTGATGGTCTGCCACCGGCGAGCTTAATCGTCCAGCCCATATACTCAACCGCCGGGATGCAGGAAATCAACTCTTTCGTACAGCGCACAAACGCGACGGTCGCAACGAGGAAAGGGCACGACGAACCGTTCGACGCGGGAAACAGCGATGCTCCGATCTCTACGCAGGGTTCTTTGAGCCTTGAATATCCCGCGGTGTCGGGTTCACCAGGTGGCGCAAATAAATCGCCGATGGAATTTGCGCATCCCCAGCCCTCAATCCATGGGGATATCGAACCTGAAGTTAGGCGTGGGATGACTGTCGGCCGATCGTCCGGCCAGTCAGGGATCGCGCCAGTTAATAGCTCACACTTACCGGTCACGTTCGATCGTCAGAGAAGCGTCAACCCTCGACACGAGCCCAGCGCGGCCCATCTCAACCAGCGAACGATTCATCGCGAAAACTTCATAGGATTGACTTCCACGTCTTCCGCTGCGGTTGACTCTGCAAAGACTCAATTGCCGGGCACGCCTGCCGGCCCAACAACTGAACTGACAGCAACATCTTCCGCCGGGATTGCGCCGAGAACGATTGAGCACACGGTGATTCCTGCTGAAACCGTTAAGACGGGCCTGATCATCCCAGTCCTCCGCAATCGTGTGGCGAGTTCCGGTGTACAGAGCGAACGCGGAGCCGACGAAGAAAACGCCGAGGCTTCCAATGGTTCCCCAATTTCTTTAACGGCGATCACCGGCGAGATTGTGGATCCCTCGCGCAACTCGACCCCGAGCATGCTCAGAGCAGAGCGGTCTGTAGCAAGAACCTTTGATGCAGGGTTGCACCGGCAGACTACATTGCCCGCCGGCTTGGCGCAAGTAAAGGCAGGGTCGCGCGGGTCGGGCGCCTCTTCAACGTTCGAAATTGTCCATCGATCATCAGTGTCCGACGTGGCGACAGGTTCACACGCACGCTCCCTGCTTACCCATCGCACCATCCCCCTGGTCGACCGGCTGAAGAGGGCGCCGGATTCTGGTGCAGTTGGGGCTTCGCCTTCGCTCAGAGTTTCGGATTCCCAACCTCTTGTGGCCAGGGCCGTGGTTTCTGCACCCGCGGTTCCTGCTCCAACCCTACCTACCGCATCGAGCCAGTCAGGCAGTACGCCTCAAGGTCTGAAAAGGGCTGAGATCGCTGTGTTGGCGAATCGTGTTTACGAATTGCTCGTACGCCGGCTGGCAAGCGAGCGGGAGCGCAGAGGACAATGAACACGGGACGCCAGGTGATTTCAATTACTCCGGCCGGAAGACCGAAAATCAAAGCCCTGTTTAATCCGACCGAGTACACGCTTGCCAAGGCTAACCAAATCGCCGAGGCGGCGGTGCCAGGGCTGGAAGCGCCGATTCTGCAATACATCCACGGCAACACACGAACGCTGGATATGGATCTCTATTTCGATACTTATGAAGAAGGGACCGACGTCCGCAACGCGACCAACCCGGTTTATCACCTTCTCTGGATTGATCCGGGAACGCACGCTCCGCCGATCTGCGACCTCAAGTGGGGAAGCTTCACGTTTCACTGTGTCGTCGATCACGTCAGCGGCAGGTTCACTTTGTTTCTGCCGGACGGCACGCCGGTTCGGGCGACGTTGAGCGTGACCTTCAAGGAATTCATCGATATCGATGCGTTGGTGAAAGTGCAGCCGACGCAGTCGGCAGACCACCGGAAGACGCGGGTGGTGAAATTCGGCGATCGCATCGACAACATCGCAAACGAGGAATACGGCGATCCCGCCAAGTGGCGGCCGATCGCTGAAGCCAACGATATGGACGATCCGGACCAACTCGAACCGGGACACGTGCTGGTTATTCCGGCCTTGGTGTAGTGAGGAAATCGTGACGAACTACTTTGCACCTGCGTTTCACATCACGGTGAACGGATCGCGGCTTGAGGCGGACGTTTCGTACGAAATCGAGCAGGTGGAGGTGGTGAGCAGGCCGGATACGATGGACACCTTCAGTTTCACCATTGCGAATCCGATGCCGAAGATGCGATGGACGCATACGCCGGATGCCGATCTGTTCCGCGAAGGCCATGCCGTGGTCATCTCCATGGGCTATGTCGACGATCTGCAGTTGATGATCGAGGGAGAGATCACCGAGATAAGCCCTTCGTTCCCGGCGGGCGACATTCCGACCGTGCAAATAGACGGGCGCAATTTGCTTCACCGCCTGCACGGAAGCAATAACACGCGAACGTTTCAAGGCGTTTCGGACAAGGACATCGCCGAGCAGATCGGACAGAAGCTGAATTTGCAGGTGGAAGCGGACGATCCGGGAGTGCAATACGACTATGTGATCCAGCCGGGGCAGACGGATTTGGAGTTTTTGCGGCAGCGCGCGGAGAAGATTCACTTCCAACTCTTGGTGGAAGGCAAGAAATTGATCTTTCGCAAATCGCAGGAAGCCACGCCGAAGACTTACACGCTGGTGTGGGCGCAGGCGCAGATGACGGCGGCGGCTACCGGTTCGAACATCCTGCCGCTCACTACGTTCAGCCTCAAGATGAACGCGACCGCGCCGCCTACGAAGGTGCAAACCCGAGCGTGGGATCCGACGACGAAGCAGGCGTTGGTTTCAAATGCAACATCATCGGACCAGTGTTCGAAGATGAATGGAACGCAGGCGGCCGGAGAAGTGCCATCGAACGCCTTTGCCGGCGCCGACCGAACCCTGGTTCAAACTACGACGCCGTTCGCCACGCAGGCAGAGGTAGATGAACACAACAAGGCCACGTACAACAACAAGGCGATGGGATTGGTGACGGGAACCGCAGAGACGATCGGGGTACCCGATTTGCGGGCAGGTACGGTGATCCAGATGTTGGGCGTGGGGCCACGCTTCGAAGGCTATTACCTGATCGACCAGGCAACACACACGATCGGCGGAGATGGATACAAGACCAGTCTGAATTTAAGAAGGAATGCAGTGTCATGAGTACAAGCCTGATCGATTTGCTGACGCCGAAAGGGACGATGAATGAGCCGGGGCGCTACTTCGGCGTGGTGATTGGCATCGTCACCAACAATCAGGACACGGGCGGCATGGCACGCGTGAAAGTGAAATTTCCCTGGCTCTCGGACGACAACGAGAGTTGGTGGGCGCGCATTGCGGTGCCCATGGGAGGCAACGGGCGCGGCACTTATTTTCTGCCGGAGGTCGATGACGAGGTGCTGGTGGCGTTTGAGCACGGCGATATGAGGTCGCCCTATGTGGTGGGCGCGCTGTGGAATGGCAAGGATGCTCCGCCCACGACAAACAGCGATGGGCAGAACAACATTCGCGTGATCCATTCGCGCAGCGGGCATTTGATTCGGCTGGATGACACCGACGGCAACGAAAAGATCGAAGTCATCGACAAGACCGGGGGCAACAAGATCACGATTCAGAGTTCGGACAATAGCATTGATATGGAGTGCACAGGAAAGATGACGCTGCATGCGAGCGCGGGCATCGAGATCACATCCGATGCGGACATCAAGATCACCGCCAACGCAACCATGGATATTGAATCGCAGGCGCCCATGACGATAAAGGGTGCGATGGTGAGCATTAACTGAACGAGCATCAACTGACCTCAGGAGCTTTTGCTATGCTCGCGGATTTTCTGGGTAAAGGATGGAACTTCCCAGTACAGCACGGCGGAGGGCATGCGATTGCGATAAGCCCTGGGGAAGAGAGCATCCAGCAGTCCATCTGGATTATTTTGGCGACGGCTCCGGGCGAGCGGGTGATGCGCCCGGATTTTGGATGCGGTTTGCACCATTTGGTGTTCGCAGTGAATGAGGCGGAAACTTTGGGCGAGGTGAAGAAACAAGTGCGTGACGCCTTGGTGAAGTGGGAGCCGCGCATCGACGTGCTGGATGTGGACACGGAAGTGCGGGGACGAGGTGAGGTGCTGTTGATCAATGTTCACTACCGGGTTCGTACGACCAACAACTTTTTCAACCTGGTTTATCCGTTTTATTTAGGGGTGGGTTCGTAACGATGATTCAAGCACCAAACGTCGACGAGCGTACTGCACGAGAGATCTCGGCAGACGTGCGCGAGTTATTGTCGTCCGTACGCTGGCCCGAGGACGAACAGAAGGGTGCATTCGACTCGGCTTTGATTCATGTGTTTGCGCGCTTCTCCGAACTCATTATTCATCGCCTAAACCAGGCGCCGGAAAAGAATTTCCTGGCGTTTCTCGACCTGCTGGGAGTTTCGCAGTTGCCCATGCAGGCAGCGCGGGTGCCGATCACTTTCTCGATCGCGGCCGGAAGTACAAGCTGCGTGCGGGTGCCGGCAGGAACACAGATTGCGGCCGCGCCGAGCGAAGGAGAGAAGAAGCCGGTGATTTTCGAAACCGAGCGGGAACTGGTAGTGACTCCCGCGAGATTGGATTCGCTTTTGGTCAAGTTCGGCGCGCTTGATAGATACAAGGATATTGGGCCGGTTCTGCTTTTGCCTTCCGGTCCGGACGGTACGTCAAACGCCGTTACGTTGTCGTCCGCGAATGCTCTATTGATTCCGCATGTTTTGTACATTGCGCTTCCGGTGAGCGCATCCTGGCCGAAAATCGATAGGCTGCGGGTGCGATTTGCATTCGAGGGCGGTGGAAATCAAGTGGAGGGTCGCGTGTTGCAGTGGGAGATGCCGACTGCCGATGACCCACCACGAGTATTTGCTGGCGCGGCGAAACTTTCGGGTGGCGCGATCCCCGCGCTCCAAGTTGGTGCAAATGTCGTGCTCATTCCGCAGGAAGATAGTACGGGGAATCTCGCTCAGAGTGGCGACATTGTATTTGCTAATCCGCCCGTAGGCGCTCCAGTTGCCTTGAATGGAATCAGCGGATACTGGGTAGGCTGCCGGTTGATGACGCCAATCACACGTAGCGAAGAGCCTGTGGCCGGCATGGTTCGTGCGTCACAACTGCCCACCGTAAAACAGATTACGTGCCAAATGGAGCTGGCGAGGCAAGGGCTCGGGTTAGAACAAGCCTTCTACAACGCGCAGAAGCTCGACTTGAGCAAAGATTTCTTTCCCTTCGGCGAGAGGCCGAAGTTCGGCGATGTGCTTTATCTCAGAAGCCGCGAAGTGTTTTCCGACCCGGATGCGCAGATTACATTGCACGTCGAAATGACAAAACCGGCCGTGGCTGAGGCAGATGCTGCGATTCTGGCGAATCCGAAACCGCAACTCAGCTGGGAGTTCTGGAACGGACAAGAGTGGGCAACGCTGGGCCATAGCGGACGCCTATCGCGCGTGGGCGACTCGGGCAGCAACGATGCCGCAACCGAGTTCGCTGACGGAACCCAGTCGCTTACCAGCGACGGAGATGTGAAATTCCGGTTCAACAGTCCTCCGCAGGAATTGAACGTTAACGGGCAAAAGGGGTACTGGGTTCGGGTGCGGATCGCATCGGGAAACTATGGCGAGGAAGTACATTTTCAATCGGATCCGGCGGCGCCGTCAGGGTTGGTGGCGAAGCCTTCGACGCTGGCGCCGCCTTCCCTCAAGTCGATCAAGATCGACTACGTAGTGAAGAAAGAAGCGCCGCCGACTGCTGTTCTCACCTATAACGATTTTGCTTATGCCCGAGCAGGTTCTCAAAACTCCTTCGCACCATTTGTTCCTGTCGCTCCGGAAGATGCTTCGATTTCCGTACAGTTCGGATTTGCCGTGGATGGTCCGACGGGAGCGAAGCCGCCGAATACTTCTGGGGCCTCTTCGGAAGTTGCTAAGAGACAGGCGAAGTTTCCCAGCCAAGCTGTCACGGTGTATGTGGTTGCAGGGAACTCGGCGTCGGAAAAGAGCGGTGACGTTCAAGCTAGCGCGGCAGTTGCAGCTTGGGACTACTGGAACGGATTTGCGTGGAAGAAGCTCTCGCTTCGAGACGAGACCCAAAGTTTCCGGCGAAGCGGATTGATTCAATTCATCGCTCCACTGGACTTCGTCATCAAGCGCGAATTTGGCCGTGAAAGGTATTGGCTGCGAATGCGCCCGAGCGCTGCGGATTGTGCGGCGACGATTCGGCAAATCCTGCTGAACACAACGATCGCGGTTCAGGGCATGTCGGTGTCGAACGACGTTCTCGGTACCAGCAACGGCAAGCCGGGGCAGAAGTTCCAAACCATTCAACCGATGGTTCTGGCGGGGCAGAAGCTGGAAGTCCGTGAGCCCACGCTGCCCCCGCACCACGAGCGGCAGACGGTGAAATCTGACGAAGGCGAGGATGCCATACAGACAGTTAAGGACCCAAAGAGCAACTCCGATCACTTTTGGGTGACATGGCATGAAGTCCCAAACTTTTACCAGTCGGAAGCGCGCGATCGCCATTACGTTCTTGACCGACTCAAAGGCGAGGTTACGTTCGGTGATGGCACTCGCGGGCTGATACCGCCGGTACTTCCCGGAAATATCCGCATGACTCGCTATCGCAGCGGAGGCGGAGTTAGCGGGAACAAACCGGCGCAGGCGGTTACAAAACTTTCCAGCGCGGTGCCTTACATCCAAAAAGTAGTGAATTACCTCCCGGCAGAAGGTGGCAGCGACGCGGAAGCGAACCCAACTCTAGTGGAGCGCGGATCGCGGCAGTTGCGCCATCGCGGGCGCGCGGTGACGTTCGAAGATTTTGAGGATTTGGCGATGCTCGCATCGCGTAACGTGGCACGCGCCAAATGCGTGCCTCTATACGATCTGTCGCTCGATGTTGAAAAGCGGCGGCGGACGCCGGGTCTCGTGAGCTTGATTGTCGTACCACGTTCGTCCGATCCGGAACCGCTGCCGACTCAGGAACTGCTCGACGAGGTGAGCGGGTACGTGGATGCGTGGCGCTTGCCTACCGTTGAGATGGTCGCGCTGGGTCCCGAATACATTCGCGTGGATGTAGACGTGGAAGTCGCGGTGGATGATCCGGGGAAGGCGAACGAGGTCGAGCTTGCCGTGAGACGGGAGCTTGAACGTTATCTTCACCCGATCAGCGGAGGACCGGATGGCGCGGGATGGGAGTTTGGGAGGCTTCCGCGGAAATTCGATTTGAGCTCGCTGATCGAAAAGATTCCGGGAGTGAGTCACGTCCGCGAGTTTCGCGTGGTTACGTCTGGCCGCGCAGGAGTCGAGAAGACAGGATACTTCTTGATTTGCTGCGGCGAGTTCAAGGTTGCGCTGACGCTGGAGGACCAACTTGCCGTTGAGCTTGCCTAATCTCGACGATCTTAGCTGGGAAGATCTGCTGGAAGAAGGACGGGCGCTGATTCCGGCGTGGGCTCCGGAGTGGACCAATCACAATCCGGCCGATCCTGGGATCACATTGATGGAGCTGTTCGCTTACTTCAGCGAAAAGCTGATGTACCGGCTCAACCGGATCAGCGACGAGAATGTCCGGGAATATCTGAAGCTGATCAACGGCCCGGATTGGGATGCGCAGGGCGCCTTGGCGGACAAAAAACGGGAGACGTTGAATTCGTTGCGGGAGTCGAGACGGGCGGTTGCGCGGGAGGATTTTGAAAAGCTGGCGGTGTCCGTTCCGAATGTTGTGCGCTCGAAGTGCATCGCGCGAAGAAATCTGGAGAGCATAGAACCGGATGCAAAAACGGCGGACGCGCCAGGACACGTGAGTGTTGTGGTTCTCCCTAACAAGCGCCTTCGTCCCAGCCGTGAATTGCTGGCCAGTGTTAAGCAAAAGCTCGAACCTGCACGAATGCTCACCACGCGGGTCCACGCGGTTGGCCCGCGGTATTTAAGCCTGCGGTGCAGGTTCACGGTTGTGCCTCAGCGCGGAACACATGCGGAATCTCTGCGGAAAGCTGCGATCAAGCGACTGGAAGGCTTTTTCGATCCGATCGAGGGCGGAACCGATGAAAAGGGCTGGCCGTTCGGCGGGAACATTTACCTGTCTGAACTGTACCGGATTCTGAGCGAGTTGCCGGGGATCGAGAATGTGACGCCAGCCAAAGATTCGCACGGTGCGCGTTTGGATGAATTGATGGTTGAGCCGGGCGACACGGCGCGACTCCGGCGAAATAGCCGCGGCGAAGTCGAGGCCGTTATCCTTCAGCCCGACGAATTGGTCGAGGCGAAGGTCGACTCCGCCGACATTACGTTGCCTCCACACGTTTGATCGCGGGATGAGCAGGGCGGTCTAAGTACTCAGGATTTTTATGCCGGACGAGACAAACACGGAAGTAACGATATTCCTGGCAAACCTGCCGGCAATTTATCAGGAAGAAGAAACGCCTGGTAAGCCGTTGCGCCGATTTCTTTCGGCGTTTGAACAAGTTTTGCTGGGAGATGGAGACGAACCAAAGGCTTCTGAGAAGCGCCGTGGTAAGCGTGAAGCTTCACGCCGGCATATTGAGGGCTTGGGCGAGAAAGTTGCTCATCTTTACGAGTTGTTCGATCCTCGCGAAACGCCAGAGAGATTTTTACCCTGGCTTGCGAGTTGGGCGGCGTTGAGTATCCGCGCGAACCTGAGTGTGCCAAAGCAGCGCAAGCTGATCGCGAATCTGATTCCCCTTTACCGCATCCGCGGGACGAGAGCCTACATGGAGCGATTGCTCGAGCTTTGCGTGGATGCGGGAACCTCCGTTTCCGAAGACGAGATCCCCTCCTTTCAAATTGGAGTGCATTCCACGCTTGGCAGCGATGCGTACATTGGCGGCGGTCCGCCGCATTTTTTTCAAGTGACAATGCTGGCCTCAGAGATGGGTGCCTTGGAAGTTCAGGCGCAGCGGCAGATTGCCTACGAGGTAATCGAACTGGCCAAACCGGCGCATACGGTCTACGACTTCGTGGTCAAGTCTCCGCAGTTACAGGTCGGAGTGCACTCAACCGTCGGGGTCGACACAGTTTTGGGAAGCGCGGCTGCGCAGCTGCCGTGAAAGGAGATTGAATGTGTCCGTAAAACGGGTCAACTACTTTACGCACCAGTTCCTGCGCGAAAACGACTTCAAGGACGAGCAGGAATATCACAACGAGATGCGGCGTCGGCACAACCGCGTGCTGCATGGGTGGGGGGTTGTCGAAGGGCTTGAGGTTAAGAGGAAGAGCGACCATGAAGTCACCATCGAGCCGGGCGTGGCCATCGACAATCTGGGAAGGGAAATTGTTCTGGCCGCGCCGGCGGTGCGCGAGATCTTGTCCTTTGAGCGCGGCTCTCACGTCTACATCACCATTTCCTACGGAGAAAGCTGGGACGAAACGGACCATCACGTAGCCGGCGGAGTGGATGGCTACATGCGAGTGACTGAGTCGCCTGAGGTTGGCGAACAAAAGCACGAGCCTGCCAAAGACGGAACAGTGATCGCGTTAGCGCGTGTGCATTTCAATGAAAACGGAAACATCCAGCGCATTGAGAAGGAAGTTCGCACCACGCTCGAGAGCGGAAGCTCGGCAACGGGCTGGATGCGCCTGACTTTCAAGCCTGTAAGGCTGGAGGCGTTGCGGATCGGAGAAAAGCTGGTCGCGGCCAAGCAATGGGAGGCGGGGGTGGAATTCACGATTGATACCGCTTCCGCGTACTGCGAAAAGAGCGCTCGGGGAACGATGGCGATTCCGGTTCCGCCCGGGGCGAAGAAGGTAAAAGCGTTTCGCTTGTGTGGAACCACGCGCGGAAAGGTGGACGTCGAGCTGGTGAGGAGCGGATGGAATCCGGGGGAAAACAAGGGCGGACACAAGGTGCTATTAAAGCGGACGGTCGACCGCGAGTGGTTCGACGAACATGTTCCGGTGGAAGACGAGGAACTACAGCAGTTGGATGAATTCCATTCTTTGGCGGTTTCAGTGGTAGCGGATGGCAAGACCGAGATCTGGCTAGTGGCGGTGCGTTACGAGTAGAGGAAGCATCCGGCATTGAAGGAGGAAAACAGAGATGAATTTTCACGTACTGATCCCTGATGGAAGGGAATTTCCGATTGAGTTTCCGAACGATGTGATGGTAGGAGTGCTGCTGCAGGAGTTTGTGAGCGACGACAACCTTAAGCTCCATCCTCCGAAAGCCGAGGCATGGCACCTGTTTCGGGAGAATTCGGAACACAAGCTTGATATCAACAAGAGCCTGGAGCAGAATGGCGTGAATCGAGGCGAGCACCTGCGGCTTGCGCAGGCGAAGCAGGAACCCCAGCCCGGCACTTCTGATACATCCCCTGGCAAGCCCGGAGGAATGAAGCGCTGCGACAACGGACATTACTACGATCCTAAGAAGCACACGTCTTGTCCGTACTGTCCGGCGGGCTTCGATATGCCCGCTCCGCGAAGCATAAAGATAGGACCGGCGCAGGAGGGAGATGTGCGCACGCGCCCGCAGGGCTTTAATGTGGGAGCCTCCGGTGCGGGAGACGACGCGCCCACCCGTGTCATCTCCCCCGGCGGATCGACCGCGATCGATCCGGTGTGCGGATGGTTCGTCAGTGTGCACGGTCCGGAAAAAGGGCGCGATTACCGCATCCGCAGCGAGAACAATACCATCGGGCGCTCCAAAGACATGTACATCTGCATTACAGGGGATGAGTCGATTTCCCGGGAGCGGCACGCCGTCATTACGTTCGATCCGCAGCAAAACGCTTTTCATCTCGGCCCCGGGGATGGAAGGGGACTGGTGTACGTCAACGGCGAGGTATTGCTGGCGCACCGCAAGCTGCAACCCTACGACAGAATACAGATGGGAAAAACCAAATTGGTTTTTGTGCCTTTCTGTGGAGATAAATTCACATGGGGCAAAGACGACGATTAGCGCTGTTCGTATCCCTGCTGTGGCTTGCATGTGGCGTGGCATTGGCGAGCGAACCGGGACGATTCGCAATCAGCCAGATCTCCGCCCAGCCTCCGGTGGTCACCGTTTATCTCGATGTGCTGGACGAAAACGGTGAACCTCCGGTATTGCTGCGCGCCTCTGAGCTGACCGCTTCGATTCGTGGTGAGGCAGTAAAAGTCAGCCAGGTCACGCCATTCGAAGCTAGCGGGGAAGGTGTTGCCTACATCTTTCTCGTCGATGTTTCCAAATCCATTGGCGCCGCGCAGTTCGCGGAGATTCAGCAAGCCATCGGCACATGGATCGACGGCTTGAAGAGTGCGGATCGAATGGCGCTCTTCACTTTCGGTTCGCAGTATAAGCAGATGGTTCCCTTCACTTCCGATAAGGTGCGGCTGAAGAGCGTCGTGCAGACTCTAAAGGCGACCGACCCGCAAACCAAATTTTATCTTGCGCTGAACAATGCGATGAATTTGAGCCGCCAGAGCACGGAGGGGCTGCCCACCCGGCGCGCGATTGTGATTTTGACTGACGGCAAGGATGAAGGCAGCGGGATTACGGCCGAAGATGTTCGCGACCTGATTCAGCAGAGCCATGTCCCGATTTACGCGATCGGATATAGCCGGCTTCCTGCGCAGGAAAGAGAAAAATATCTTGATGTGCTGAGTCGTTTTGCCACGCTCTCTGGCGGCATCTACGCCCCCGCTGCAAATCTGGGTACCGCCTACCAGGAGATGGAAGGCACGATCCGTAGAGTGTTCGTGCTTCGATTGGACTGTGCAGGTTGCCGAACTGACAGTCAGGTTCATCCGCTGGAAATAACCCTGGCGTCAGGCGGATCGGCGCGGACCAGTTCCATGAACGTGAATCTGGTTGCACCCGCTCCCCCTTTGCCAAAGGCGACGACGCAACCGGCGACCGAGATCCCCTCGCGGGACGAGCCGTTGGTGAAGCTGCTTCTGTCCTGGAAGGTGCTGCTCCCTCTAGCGAGTGTGATTGGCATCCTTGTCACTTTGATGATCGTACAACATAAAAAATCCAGCCCGCTGCCGCCGAAACGGGAGGGTCCGGTGATCGTCGCCGATTCAGAGGCAAGCCCCGTGCCGGGTCCAGTTCCGGTGGTTGGCGGCAAGCGGATTCAGTTGACGGTGGTCGCGGGCAAACAACGCGGTCGAGAACAAAATCTGAACCTGGCGGGGAAAGCGGTGATCGGACGCGATCAGGGATGTGACGCTTCTTTTCCTGACGACACAGAAATGTCGGGCAGACATTTCCAATTAGCGCTGGTCGGGAAATATGTTGAAGTTTTGGACTTGGGTTCGAGCAATGGAACCTTGCTGAATGGGGCGCCGCTGGTGACCAGCCGCCGCGTGGAAGATGGCGACCTGGTGCGCGCAGGCAGAACTGAACTTCGAATCAATATCGACGGTGGCACCTAATGGCATTCGCCGCGGGAAATGCTCAGCATATCGGCGCGCGCCCGCAGCAACAGGACGCCTTTGGATTCTCCGACCCAAGCGACCGGAACTTTGTAGCTCACGGAGGATTTCTTGGAATCGTGGCGGATGGAGTAGGAGGGCTGACGCACGGCTCGGAAGCGAGCCAATCGGCGGTGCGCGCCTTCTTGCAAGCTTATCAACAGAAATCCGCAATCGAGTCGATTCCCGCAGCGCTTGCTCGCGCACTCCACGAAGCCAACGCCGCGGTGCTCCGTGTGGCCAGTGAGCCCTCAGGCGAGGGCGCCGGCACAACGCTGATAGCGGCCGTCTTGCACGAGAATTCGTTGTACTGGATTTCTGCCGGCGACAGCAGAATTTACCTGCTGCACGACGGCCGGCTGTCGCGCGTGACTTCCGATCACACCTACGCGCACGAACTGGATGAGCAGGCAGCGCAGGGGAAAATTTCACGAGCGGAGGCGCAGAGCCACTCCGAGCGTGGTGCGCTAACGAGTTATCTGGGGCAATCCGAGCCTAAGAAAGTCGACAAGAACACGCGTCCTCTAGCCCTGCAGCCGGATGACAGTGTGATCCTGTGCACGGATGGATTTTACCGCGCCCTCGATGACGCGGAGATTGCTGGCGCTTTTGGCAGTGACTTGCACGGGGCTTGCGAGAGCCTCGTCAAACAAATATTGGCCAAGCAACGCAAGGGGCAAGACAACTTGACGGTGATCGCGCTCAAGCAGAGCCGACGAAGCCGGAAGTCGTGGCTCCTGAGTCAGGGTAGTAGGGGAGAGCGGCTGAAAGTTGTGGCGCTAGGTCTGGCTGCTGTGGCGATAATTGCCGCGGCTGGCTATTGGCATGAAAAGCATCGCGCGAGTGTGCCGACGGTGCAGCAACCTCATGCGCAGCCAGCACAGACTACAAATCAAGTCGCAAACCCTGGTGAAGATGCCAGTAAGCAGATGTCGCCCAAGGCGGTGGAAGCTCCTCAAGTCGAGGAAGCGAAACCGGAAACTCCGGCTCAGCCGGTGCCGCCCGTGCAATCTCGACGCCAGAGGACGACGCAGAAACCGAAAGGGCCAGTAGCGAAGAAACGCGATCAAGTGGCAATGCCGTCAACGACTCCCGAACAAAAAACTACGCCACAAAATTCAGCGCCTGTGCCGGAGCAAAATGTTTCCGGGGATGCAGCGCCCGCGTCCGGCAAACCCGCCGCTGCCACCAATCCGCCGGCCGCCCCGAGCGGCCAGGGGCAAACTGCCCCCGGCGCGCAAACTCCTCCCACTAATCCGGAAAAGCCCCCCGCGATGACACCCGCCACTCCAGACTCTCCGGGTGAGGACAAGCCGAACAGCCCGCCAAATCTTAGCCTTCACGAAGCCCGCGAACTCGGAATAGAAATCGGAATAAAGGATGGCAAACGCCCATGTCATTCCTGACCGAGGCGGTGAGCAGGATTGGCGGCCGCGAGATCAACGAAGACTCCTACGGCTTTCTGGAGATGAATCACAATGCCTGTTGGATTGTGGCCGATGGCTTGGGGGGACATCGAGGCGGCGAGAATGCTTCCAGAATTGCCGTCGAGGCTGCGCTGGCCTCGTTTCGAGCGACTCCGGAATTTTCTGCCGCTGCGCTGCAGCATCATCTTGACGCGGCACAACAGGCAATATTGCAGGCGCAGAAGAAACAGCCAAGCTTTTCCACCATGCGTACGACGATTGTAATGCTGCTCACCGATTCGCAGCGCGCGCTATGGGCGCATGTTGGCGACTCTCGCCTTTATTGCCTGGAGAATGGCCGCATCGTTTTCTGCACAAAAGATCACAGCGTGGTGCAGGCGATGGTGAACGCGGGGGAGTTGCAGGCGAGCCAGATACGCCATCACGAAGATCGCAACCGCCTGCTGCGCTGCCTGGGAAATAGCGAAGCCGATTTTCGCCCGACTATTCTTTTCGAGCCGCGAACTCTGCAGGGCGGCGAAGCATTCCTTCTGTGCAGCGACGGGTTTTGGGAGGGTGTTACCGAACCGGAGATCGAAATTGACTTCGCGAAGGCGGAGGGAACGCGGGAATGGCTCGCGCTGATGGAGAGCCGCCTGCTCGAACGCACGACGGAGGACAGCGACAACTACACCGCCATTGCTGTGCGGGTTGATTCGGAGATGGCACCCAACGCCGACGATTCGCTCAGTTCGTCGCTGAAGAAATCGAGATTCGCGATCAAAACGCGGCTTGCCCGACTTGGGCTGCTAGGAGTTTTGCTGATCGCTTTGGAAATTCCTGCTCTCCACTCATGGAACGATTTCAAGGCTCTTGAGCGAAAAGTGAGAGATCTCACAGAAGAAAGGGACGCTCTCTGGACAGGCATGTTGCGAGAGAAGAACAGATTGGAAGATTCGCAGAACCAGCTCCAGAACCCGCAGAAGGTGAGTACAACAGTGGCGACTGGTTCGAGTGTCGGAAGCGACAAGAAATAAGTTCCTTATGAATCTTGAGCACCTGTGCATGGGTTGTATGGGCGACAAAGGCAATGCCCAGGTGTGCCCGCACTGCGGGTGGGCCGAAGGCACGCCGCCGGAATTGCCGGTGCAGTTGGCCTCCCGCACGCTGCTCGCGGAAAAATATCTTCTAGGCCGGGTGCTCGGCCAGGGCGGGTTCGGAATTACATATTTGGCATGGGACTTATTGCTGAACCGCAAGCTGGCCATCAAAGAATACTTTCCCCGCGAGATTTGCGGTCGCGGAAGAGATGCTCTCACCCTGCAACCGCTCAGCCAGCGCTCTCAACACGATTACGAATATGGCCTCTCGAAATTCGTAGAAGAAGGACGAAACCTGGCGAAGTTCCGCGACTACCCGGGGATTGTTTCGTTGCTCGACTTCTTCGAGGCGCACGGCACCGCCTACATTGTCATGGCCTACATGGAAGGCATGACCTTCAAACAATATCTGGAGCAGCAACCGGGCGGGCGAGTCACGTTCGATCAGGCGCTGAGCGTCCTCAATCCGGTAATGGATGCGTTACGCGAGGTGCATCGCACTGGAATGTTGCATCGGGACATCAGCCCCGACAACATTTACCTGAATAACGACCGTCAGGTGAAGATCTTGGATTTTGGCGCGACGCGATATGCGATGCGGGATCAGTCGCAGAACTTGACGGTGATGATCAAGCCTGGATATGCGCCGCTGGAGCAATACAGCAGTGGAGGCAAGCAGGGTGCGTGGACGGACGTGTATGCGTTGGGAGCCACGTTTTATCGGGCGCTGAGCGGGAAGGCGCCTTCGGAAGCGCCCGACCGTTTGGCGCAAGACGATCTTGTGCCGCCCAGCCGGCTGAATATAAATATTCTGCCCGCGTCAGAAGCGGCCTTGCTGAAAGCGTTGGCCGTGCACTGGCAGACTCGATTCCAGACCATGGAGGATTTTCAGAAGTCGGTCATTCCCAAACCTCCCGAAGCGGTCATTGAAAACGATAAGAACACGAGAACGTCGAGCAGTCCATTACTGATTGCTGCGGTCGCCATCCTGCTGCTGACGACGTTAGCTTTCTCAGGTTTGTGGTTTTCAACCCGCAGTCAACTCGCTTCTGCCCAGGCAAACATCGACGACCTTAACCAGCAGTTGAAGAACAGACCACCAGACTCAGGCGGTTCGCAGGATACCTCTGATCTGAAAAAACAGATCAGCGATCTCACCGCGCAACAGGCGCAATTGCAGGACAAACTGCAAAGTTCGATTGCCAGCTTAAATGCGGCGCAGAACGCACGAGATTCGCTTAAGGTTCAAGTCGCCGCTTTGACCCAGCGGTTGAACAGCGGGCAGGAGCACGGAAACCCGCAGATAAAGCCGGTGAATACCGTGCCAAATGCCCCGCCACGGCTGACTCTCGCCTACTTTCAGCTCTACAGTTCCGACGACGCAGGCAATGGCAAAGTGGGACCGACCGATCACTTCTCGCGCAGTTCCCTGAGATATGTGTTGTGCCAGTTGGGCGGTCCGAATCCGTTGCGCGAAAGCCAGGATTTATCGACGAGCATCGAGGTGCGATTTTTTGCGCCGGGAGGTTCGCTGCGCAGGATCGTTCCGCAGCAGGTGACTGCGGCGAGAACTCAGGTGCTGTGGACTGCGCTGGCATTGTGGGGCAGTGAGCAGCCTGGAACATTCCAGTCCGGCCTCTGGAAGATCGAGATTTGGAGCGGGCAGAACAAGATTGGGGAGAAGAATTTTCAGGTGAATTAGGCAGCCAAACCACATGGCTCAAAAAGGGTCATGATGCTTTGCTGGTGGAGGAGAAACTATGGTCAGACTCTCAAAAGCACTCTATCTCAGTTCTCCTATCGTAAGTATTGTTGCTTCGATTGTGTTCGGGGTGGGAGTTTTCTTCGTGATGAAGGGAGATTTATCCGGCGGATTGCCCTTTGTCATTCTCGGGAGCCTCGCGGCGCTCTACGCCGGAATTCTCGGACTAGTTTTTTATTACAAGATGTGGGAGTCCATTCAGGATGGCTACGCGCGTATGTCCCCGGCAAAGGCAGTTGGTTTTCTCTTTATACCTTTCTTTAATGTGTACTGGATTTTCCAGGTGTTCTGGGGATTCTCCAAGGACTACAACGCCTACGTTGACCGCCACGCAATCAATACAAAGAAATTGTCGGAGGGATTGTTCCTCGCGTTTTCGATTCTTCCGCTTAGCGCCGCCGTACCGTTTCTGAACTTCGTCACGATCCCGGTTTACTGGGTGATGGTCGTGATCATGGTCTCGCAGGTGTGCGATGCAGTAAATGCTCTTCCACCGCATGGCGGCGAAGGAGCCGCAGGGTTCGTGACTGGGCCTGTGCCGATTGCCGCGGGTGCAACTCCTCTCCGACGAGACTTGCCGCCGCATTCTCTGTCTCTATATTGCCTGTCGGGTGAATTCGCGAACGAAGCGTTGATGGTTCCTGCAGATGGCGTGTCAATCGGACGCGATCCGGCGCGCGTGAACCTGGTGCTCTCCGCGACCGAGATATCTGGCGCTCATGCGCGAGTGATGCCCGAGGCGCAATCGGCACAGGTGTGGTTGGAGGATTTGCACTCGTTGAATGGAACGTTCTACTCGCAGAGTGGAAAGGCCGAATGGGTCAAACTGCAGGGCAAAGTGTTGCTGTCGCCGGGGGCACGTTTTCGGCTGGCGGTTGACGGACCGGAATTTGAGATACGAGGGTGATCAACGCAGAGCAGCTTTGCATGGGTTGTATGGGGCGGAGAAGCAGGGCGGCGGTGTGCGCGCAATGCGGCTACTTTGACCATCCGGCGGAGAACCCGCAACAACTGCCGCCGCGCACGGTTTTGGAGGGCAAGTACGTTGTTGGCCGTGCGCTCGGCCAAGGAGGCTTTGGCATTACTTATCTTGCGTGGGATCTGGAGTTGAGCAAGAAGTTGGCAATTAAGGAATATTTCCCGCTGCAGATTTCCACCCGCTCGCAGGATCATCTGACCGTGAGTCCCATCAGTTCGAAGAATCGCGACGCGCTGGATTATGGACTGAATAAGTTTTCTGAGGAAGCCAGGGCACTGGAGCAGTTCCGCCAGCACTCGGGCGTGGTCAACATGGTGGACTTTCTCTACTCGAACGGCACCGCCTACATTGTGATGCTTTATGTGGACGGGCGTGATCTGAAGGAATATCTAAACCAGCATGGCGGAAAAATCGCGTACGAACCAGCGCTGAAAATCATGCTGCTGGTTATGGCGGCGCTTGAAGATGTGCATCGCGCAGGGATCATTCATCGCGACATCAGTCCCGACAATATTTATGTCGAGGCGACCGGCGGAATCAAGATTCTGGATTTTGGAGCGACCCGTTATGCGATGGGCGAGCAGAGCCGGAGCCTGTCCGTGGTGTTGAAGCCGGGTTACGCGCCCGAGGAACAATACCGCAGTCGAGGCAAGCAAGGCCCGTGGACCGATATCTATGCTCTTGGCGCGACGTTCTATCGGACCATCACAGGGCGCGTTCCTCCTGAGGCAACTGATCGACTTGCGGAAGATGACCTGGCGCCACCGAGCGCCATCGGCGTCGCGATCCCGGCCAGTTCGGAGGCCGCATTAATGAAGTCTCTTGCGGTGAAAGCGGAAAATCGTTTTCAAACTGTTACCGCATTCCGCCAGGCCATGACGCCACAACGGATGACACCGCAGGCTCTGCAGTTAGACCCGGTCTCTCGATCGGTTGGATCTGGCGGAATTTTGCGGCGTTCGTTACAGCAAATCGAAAAGCCGGAGATCGCGGAACCGGAAGTCGTCACGCCGGTCGTCAATCTGCCGAAGGCGTTTCTCCTGACGGCGATTTCGATCCTAGTGCTGATTGCATTCGTCGCGAGCCTCGGTGTGCGGGACAGATGGCTGGTTGGGTTGCTGGCCCTGGCGGCTCTGTTCGGATTGATGACGTTTGTGTTTGGAAAGATGTGGAAGTCGATTCAGGACGGCCACGCGCAAATGTCACCCGATAGCGCGGTCGCGTTTTGTTTTGTTCCGGTCTTCAATGTGTATTGGGCGTTTCCCGTTTTGTGGGGTTTCGCAAAAGGTTACAACAGCTTTCTCGAACGGCACGGGCTCGCGGCACCGCGGCTGAACGAAAGCCTGTTTTTGATGTCAGCCGCTGCTTATGTCATCGGATGGATCGGGATTCCCTTTGCCGCCTCTGTCCCTACGCTCGCAAGCGTGCTGATTCTGCTAAACGCTTGTTTCTTGCTTCCGGTGGTCGCGATGATTTGCGACGCAGTAAATGGCATGGGAACTTCTCCGCGGGTCGACGACGTTGCGACCATCAACCTGTTCTCTCTCTTCTGCCTCTCCGGAGATTTTCAAGGCGAGAAGTTTGGAGTATCGAGTCAGGAAATGATCATCGGCAGAAATCCCACCTACGCCAGCGTGGTGCTTTCCTCCGAGGAGATTTCAGGACGTCACGCTCGGGTATGGCAGGATGCCGCCAATGCCGGCGTGTGGATCGAGGACATGAACTCCACCAATGGAACTTATTGCCGGCAGTTGAAAGGCGGCGGAACGGAGTGGGTCCGGATTACCGGCAGCAAGCTGCTGTTTGTGGGAGACCGATTCAAATTGAGTGGGGATGGGCCTGAGTTCGAAGTGAAGACCGCCTGAGTTGCAACGTGGCTGTATTGAGGAAAAGGCGATGAAGGACGCGCTTACCGACCGGCAATTGTCTCTTCGGAAGACGAAAGAGGAGACAGAATCATTGCGCGGCAAACGGCATGACACCGACCACGGTGTTTCGGCGTTGCCGCGACATCCGACTGCTGGTCTGCACAACGCGGTAGGGAACCGGGTAGTGAGACAAATGCTGTCGCCGGAAGGAGTCCAGACCAAAAAAGTCAGTTCCGCCGAAGAGAATCGAGAGCCGGAATCGGATGCAGGTGCTGAACGGAGTCCCTGGAGGCAGGCGCAGGTTGCGGGGGCGTCCGGTTCAGATGAGCAGCACGATCCTTCACGAAGGTCGCGCGAAACAGCTGTGGCGACAGCATCTGAACAGCAAAACTTCGCCCGGTGGAACACGTTGCGACGAATTCCGATCGACATTCTACAGCAAGGTCTTGGCAATCGAGCGACAGCTCGACTCTTGAGGCAGAATCAAGGCGGGCCGGGAACGCCTGATCTCAGCCGCAAATGTGCGTGTGGCGGCCAATCAGCAGAAGTCGTAAGGGAAACGATGGAGCCAAGCGCGGAGGTGGCCAGAGATATGCTCGGGCCGGGCGGCGGGGCGTCCGAACCAGCTGCGTCGGCAGGTTCTGGAGAGCCGGCAAATGGAGCCGCGGCACAATCCGGAGGCGGGGCAGGAACGACTTCTCCCAGCGGCAGTGCGGGTTCCGGGCTGATCGTGGAAGATAACGCCCCCGATGTGTCGCAGGGACAGATGAAAAAGAGCGACTTCCTGGGCAAACTGAAGCCGCCCGTTTCTGAGGCGGCACAGGCGGCGCTTCAAGGCTCGGCATGGCAGTCGGCGGGCAGCGTCGCGATCGAACCGTATTTTCAGCACTACGCGGGGCAGAGCGCCCAACAATTGGAGACCTCTATCAAGAGCAGTGTTCCGGGCGCGGCGAAGGTAGCCGACGCCGGCTCATATATACCGCTGGTCGCAGCACAAGTGGCGCGCGCCGTAGGCGCCTGGGCGAAGACCGGCGCCGTTCCGCCCGGAGTACCCTCGAGCCTTCCGGGAGTCGCAGGAACAATAGGAAGCGCGGTTTCCAGAATCGCCCAAGGCGCGAAAAATGCAATCTCGAGTATTGGCGGAATGCTCTTCAAGGCGAAAGAAGGAGGCGCGCGCGCCGGGGACGATCCGCGGTCGATTCAGGCGAAGCTCGGCGGCGGAGAACCGTTGGAAGGCAGTCTGCTGGGGCGGATGAGTTCGGCTTTTGGGTATGACTTCTCAGGAGTGCGCGTACACCAAGGCGGTGAGGCGGCGCAACTTTCGGCTGATCTGAATGCGCGCGCCTTCACCATCGGGCGCAATGTTGCCTTCGGCGCGGGTGAATATCAGCCGGGAAATCCGATCGGCGATGCATTGATTGCGCATGAATTGGCGCATGTGGTGCAGCAGGGTGGGGCGTCGGATGGATTTGCGCCCAAGGTGAACAATCCGGCGGACCATAACGCGCTCGAAAGGGATGCGGACGGGTCGGCGTTGAGAGCCGTGCTTTCGCTGTGGAGCGACGGTAGGGCCGCTCTCGCAGGCATAGGTGAGAGATCCGTAGCGAGCCTGAAATCGGGGTTGAGGCTGCAGCGCTGCGCAGCACCGCAGGCTCAAACGCCGGTTGTAGCGCCCGGGACACAGACACCATCAGCGACACCGCAAACGCCAGTGGCTGGGCCGGGGTCAGGAACATCAACGGCGTCGCAGATTCCTTGCGGAGGAAGCGATAAGGCTTCGACCTACACCCCCACAGAACAGGGACTCAATCCACAGGCCGATATGGGCGGGTTGTTTGGAGCCACGTCGAAGATGCCAGCCAGCGTTGCTTTTGGCGCGTGCAAAGTCGGGGAGAGTTGGCGCTTCTACCTAACGGACCTGACCGTTCGGATTGCGTCTGCGGTACAGCCGGAGAATTTCCGGACGAATGTCAACGCCGCTGGCGATACGGCTGTGACTCGCGACAGTTTCCCGAAAATCATCCAGGATTTGAGGCCCACTGCGGAAGGCGATGACACGCACCATTGTGGAGGGGCAGATTTCGCTGAACATATCACTCATTATTCCCATCGCCGCCACTTTTGGAAGCACCAACTCACTGTCGAACATGAGGCGTTTCACCGAAACGATTGGAACAGCATGTACCGCACAGAGATAATCCAAGCTCAATCACAAGTGGGCCAATTTTCTCTGCCTGCAGCTTCCGCGGCCACTCCCGAGGCAGCTGTTAGCCAGGCGGCGCAGACTCTTCGCGGTTATTTTACGGATGCATACAACCGAACCTGCCAACGGTACGCTCCGCAGCAAGAAACCCGCGCTTACACCGCCGGGGCGCCCGATTACCAGAATCTGGTGGATGCGATTCAGGCTCGCGCCACCTCAGAAGGCTGGGACAAGCCAGCACAACAACCCGGGCAGCAACAACAACAACCCTCACCACAGGCGCCACCACACCACCCTTAGGAGATCGTCCGCTATGAGAGCCCGGGAATTCAGTCGGACATCAGACGCAGGCCAAGCCGTCGGTCGGAGCTGTCCGGTTGATTCTGTAGACGCATTGATTCAAACAATCGACTCTGTAACCGCGCGTACCTTTCAATTTTGTGGCTACACCGGGCTGTTTCTGGCAATCATGCTCGTCATGATTTTGGTTGGGCACGATGGTCTTTCACCCTGGACAATGGGCGGAATTATTGGGACGGCGATCGCTACATTTCTTGGGCTAGTTGTCGCAACCAAAATCGTACTTGGCGAAGAACGCATCATTTATTATCACCACGAAATCGCGGTCGTCGCCGCAACGGCTCTGTTCCTCAGGCTTCTTCATCAACCGGTGCTGCCGTACCTCGACATCACAGTGCTTGGGATCGGACTCTTTCTGTCCTGCGGGCGAACTGGTTGTTTGCTGGTTGGATGCTGTCACGGCCGTCCATTTCGCTGGGGTGTTCGCTACGGGGAAGAACACGCACACGCAGGTTTTACACCGTACTATGTTGGCATCCCGCTATTTCCGGTGCAGGCAATAGAGTCACTTTCGGCGCTGGGCATTGTGGTGGCCGGCACGTCGATGATCATTCGAGGCGCTGCTCCTGGGTCGGTTCTCGCGCTTTACGTCATTGTGTATGGATTCGGCCGATTCTGCTTTGAATTCCTGCGCGGCGACCCGGACCGGCCATATTTCCTTGGTTTCTCGGAAGCGCAGTGGATATCGGTTGTTCTGATGTCTGCAATTGCCTGCGAAGAAGCGATTCACACACTCCCTTTATTCCGTTGGCATGTTACGACCCTGTTCTTAGTCGTCGCGACAATGATCGGGAGCGCGGTGCGACGCCACTTGCGCTGCACGCCCACGCACCTTCTGTTCCGGCCTCAGCATGTTCGAGAGATTGCGGATGCAATCGGCTTTGTTCTGGCTGCGCCACCAGTGTCCGAATGTGTGCTCCGCGGGGCATCCCAAATTTATGTGGGTGCCACTTCACTTGGCATACAAATATCCGCAGATCTAATTGCAAGCGGGGGATCTTCGATCCGCCATTACGCACTGTCCTGTCGCTACGGATTAATGAGTCCGGATTTTGTCCGGGAAGTGGCGAAATTGATCTGCTTGCTCAGGCACGCCAATCGCGTTCCACAAATTGTCGAAGGAAACGGGGGGGTCTACCACCTCTTTGTGCCACTAAGCTAGGGCTCAGTGCAAAGCATCTTCGCGTCTCCCTCCCTTTTGTAACCCTCCGGGTTAGCGTCAATTAAAGAGGTTGGCAGCAGGAAGGCTCAAGTTTGTCCCCTCTCAGCCGATATGGCAATTGAATGGCAGGAACCCCAGCGCGGTCCGTGTCCATCAAGGGAATTTTTAGGAGATACTTATGTCGACATCAGCCGTTTCCAGCAGTTCGTTGTACCAGCAGTTGCAGTCGTATTTCCAGACGCGGAACACCGACGTGCAGCAGTTGGGACAGGCACTTCAATCGGGCAATCTGAGCACTGCGCAGACCGCCTTCAACAACATCACTTCTTTGGGTCAGAGCGGTCCGTTTGCCAACGGCGATGCGTTTCGGGTTTCGCAACGCGAGCAGGATTTCAACAACATCGGAGAAGCTTTGCAGAATAATGATCTGGCCGGGGCGCAGAGCGCATTCGCCGCGCTTCAATCCACCTTCAACCGGGGCACTTCGACGCCGGTGCAAACGGGAGGGCCCGCGCAAGGCCCCGCCCCAGCCCAGGGCCCCGGCCCGGAGATCATAATCAACCTTACCAGCGCCGGCCCTGGAGGAACGGCAGCGGGCGACACCACTGGCGGCGGTACTGAGATCGTAGTGAACCTCAGCAGCTTGAGCAATACGAGCAACAGCGGTGCGGCTGCGACTCCCACGACCACCGCCACGACAGCCTCGGGTTCTACGGCAAGTCCCACCACCGCCACGGCAGGCTCGGGTTCCACGGCAGCCAGCGGCACCACCAGTGACAACGGCCCCGAAATCATATTGAATTTGGGTAGTGCGACGGGAAGTGGCTCGACGCCGGAGCAGATTACGATCAATTTCGCGCAGTCGAGCGCTGGCGCGGAACAGATTTCGCTCAGCGTTGGCGCGGAAGGAGCTTCAAACCCGACGCAATTCCAATTCAATCTGAATCCCAACAGCAACGAGCAAATCGTCCTCAACCTGTTGGCTGCATCCTCGGCGAGTGGGACCACCGGCGCGGGCAGCGGGGCAAGTGGCGGATTGAGCGTTTCCGCTTAATTGGATCTGAGAGTTGTCGTAAACGCGGCCGGCGCATTGAGCGGAAGCCCTCCCCCCTCGCTCACTGCGCCGGCGCGCGATTCGATTTCTTTCACACGCAACGCGTTTTTCGGGTGGTTGGCTGCGTAAGCTCTCCGGCATTCAGCGGGGGATATAAGTATCGAGTAGCGGGACTAAACTGGCGGTAAACGGGCGTAGTCGCTCCTGCGCGTTCTGTGGGCTCTCGCCGGGAAGCATGTCTGTGGTCAGGCGTACCAGCGCCCCATCGCTGCGATTCATCCGAATCGCGTCCTTTATCAGATAAAACTTGGCCCAGTACTCGCTCGCCACACCGCGGTCGTGGGCCCAGAACCAGTACAAAACAAGCTTGCGATCCCCATCCCTGGAAATGACGTACCGATTGGCGGGAAATGCAGCATGGCCGGGGAGGGAAAGCGCGACCCGAGTGTTTTCCTCAGGGGTCCATCCCGCGCCGGGCAGACAGTTCTTCGGGGAATGGATGGTGTCACCGGTGCGCTGGCTCGGGAAGTAAGCCAGGAAGAGATCGACATAGGGCAAGTCGGCTTTAGCGTCCGAATCACTATAGCCACGCAGCAAGAAATCGCCCGGGCCGAGCACTCGAAGAGTCTCCGGATCGAGCTGGGCATCCGTACCGCTCCACTCCGCCAGTCGCGCCGGAAAAGAGGAGAGCGGTGGGCGCGGAGCGATAGTTTCAATGCGGCCGCGGGCCTGCAGAAGAACCGCCGTCACTGCGATAAGGCATGAAGCGAGAGCGAATCGCATTGCAGCGGCGGGTTTCATGGCTCGGTTTTTTTCTCGGGCCATGCTTTCTCCGGCCAAATCATGCGAATGCACCGATGGAGAAGATATAGCATCCCCAAGGAGGCGACAAATATTATCCAGCCTTGAAATGTGTGAAAAAACCCTTCTGCCTTATCCGGATCCCAATATTGAACCAGGAGTCCAGATCCCAGAATGCGCAAGCTGTTCGCAACGATCGCGATAGGAACCGCGGCCAAAGCCAAAACCACACGCATTCGAAGACTGTGCTCCATCACATAGCCGTAGATGATCGAGAGAGTGACAAGTGACATCAGAGACCGAATGCCACTACAGGCATCTGCGACTTCGAGCGCCATCGCTGGAAGCAGGATGACATTGCCTTGGCGCAGAACGGGTACTCCGAGCCAAGGAAGGGTAGCTGCGGCCAGCTTCGAGGCCAGAATCTGCAGCGGAAATGTGATTTGACTGAACACGATGTTTGGAATTGGGATCATCAACAGCAGGAAAGCCCAGGGAAAAAGGACGGCGTGAAAAAAATTCCATCCGGCGAGGAAACCGATAAGACCGGCCATGACAATCAACAGCGACAGGCGAGAGAGAAATATTTCCGCTCCCAATTGACCGACCACGAGCATGAATAGACCAAAAATCAATGTAGGAAGTCCTGCCCAGGAGGGATGGGGTTTGATCGCGGCAAGCCGAAGGCGGTCCTGCCAGAGGAGAAATCCTGCGAACAGAGGCACAAAAAATCCATGAGAAAAGTTCGGATCATGCCACCACTGTGCCAGCAGGCGCGTGACGGTAGGAAAGTAAAGCCAGGACAATAAACTTATCAACAAGGCCGCTTGCCAAAGACGTGGAAGCACCGGGTGGGCGGCAGGTTCCGCGTCATCAGCAGCACGCCTCGGGCGGACAACCCCTGGTTCGGCTTGCAATACTTGGCTCACTGCGGGAGATTTATAAGTTTCTGGGGCACCCCGGACATCGTACAGGATATGTCAAGCGGTCAGTCTGCGCAATGGAAACCGTCGTTCTTGTGGACACTGGCATCGCCTCCGATCCCCCCGTCGTCCCCCGGAGGTTTGGGACTTTGGCCGCGAAAAGCGCGAAAAATGATCAAAAAAGTTCTCTGTTTGAAGGCCCGCAATAAGGTATAGTGGCAGGGTCCTCTCCCGCGCAGTCGTCTTCCGGCCTCTATATTTATGAAAATAGGCATGCAGAGCATTATGGTGATTTGCGCCCAAAATTGAGGGGGGATGGTATTTCTCGTGCTTTCATCAAACGTTTACATTGACGTGGCAGTCTTAGAAGAAAGCCGTATGATGGGATTTGAATCTCCGGTAAGGCTTTTGGGCACCCGCCGTCGGTGAGAACAGATTGCGTGCGGATTGCAGTCGCGTATCTGCCACAGCGTTCCGGTCCAAGCTCAGATTAATTGCGGTGCTCGCGACAGGAAGCGCCTTAAGTTCCGTAGGAGAATACATGAAGAAAGTGGCCAAGTTTGGCTGCCTGGCGTTGTTCGTTTGCCTCGCCGCCAGCGTGTGGGCACAAGATGATAGCGATCAGGGCGCGTCGAAGCCGGCGAAACTGGAAGCGCCGACTCCAGACTCTTCAGCCAGCGCCTCGCAAACTCCGCCCGACTATGTGATCGGGGCCGATGATATTTTGCACATTTCGGTTTGGAAGGAATCCGAGTTTACCCAAACCCTTCCAGTGCGGCCGGACGGTAAGATTTCCCTGCCGCTGCTGGATGATGTCCAGGCTGCGGGTTCGACGCCCATGCAACTGTCGGCGTCGATCCGGGAAAAGTTAAAGAAATACATTGCAGATCCGCGGGTAACCATAGTGGTGACTGCAATGAACAGCCGCAGAATCTTTGTTACAGGCGAGGTCACGCACCCGGGCGCAATGGTCCTTCTGCCCAACATGACGATCCTACAGGCGCTTGCCAGCGCCGGTTTTACACAGTTCGCTAATTTGAAGGGAATCTATCTGCTGCGCACGCAGAACGGCCAGCAGGCGAAAATCCCTTTTAACTATAAGGACGTCGTAAAGGGAAGGCATCCCGAAGAAAACATCATGCTGAAACCGGGCGATACGCTGGTTGTTCCCTGAGAATAGCGAATGTTTAAGTCTTACAGTGTTGGGCTGGTTTTGATGCTGCTGTCTGCGGCGATACCTAGTTGCGCCCAGGACGACTCCGGGCAAGCGCAGCCGATCCCCATTCCGCAGCAACCAGCCCCGGCGTACGGGACCGACAATGCGATCCCCGCGAACAGCGAAAACCCTCCGATTTCAGGCTTGGATTTGCCCAACCTGCAGCCGCACGCTGCGCCATTGAGTTATCTGCAGGCAGGGGCACATTTCACCGAGTCCGTCGATTCCAATATCGCGGATACTCTGGGAGGAACACAAGTTTCGACAATTACGCAACTGTTGGGCAGCGTGGAATTGCAAAGACTCTGGAGCCACTACGATCTCGGTCTCGAGTACGTGGGAGGAGTGGGTTATTACAACGTGAGTGGAGTCGGACTTCGGCAAATCGAGGAACTGGGTCTCGATCAGAAAGTCACTTGGAAGAGAGGGGAACTCAACCTTCGCGACGCTTTCAGCTACCAGCCGGAAGGCACCTTCGGCAGCGCGTATGGCGGAGTAAGCGCAGCGGGAGCCGGGATCGGGGAAGAGAACATCTTTTACGGCGCCAGCGCCCTTGGAGATTTGGGGCAATCTCCTATCCTTATGAACAATGCCCTGGCTGATGTAGAGGAAAGCCTCAGCCCAAAATCCGCGATTACCGCCACCGGAGGATACTCGTTCGTTCATTTTCTGCAAAATGACTCTGTATTGGGCAACTCGTTCATCGGGGCGAACGAAACCACCGGCCAGGTCGGCTATGACCGATTGCTTGGCCGCCATGATCAAGCGGCGTTGGTTTACGGATATCAGAGGTTCGATTTTTCAACTTCCGAAACGTTCCAAAATCAATTGATCCAGCTGATGTGGGGACATCGCATTTCCGGACGAATGAATTTCATCATCGGAGCGGGACCGCAATTCACCCAGAGCGACGTACCCGGATATGGTCTTCACATCTCTGCTGCTGGGCGCGCGCAACTGCAGTATCAATTCCCGAAGGTCATCTTGCACCTTACGTATGCACATTTCATTACCACCGGCTCCGGCTTTTTCGCTGGCGCCAGCACCGATCTGGCGCGACTGTCGGCATCCCGACCACTGGGCCGGCGATGGGAGGGTTTCACCGACATCGGGTACTCGCGAAACAGCCGGGTGTTGCCGACGACCTGTTTCGTGACTGCCTCCGGTGCACCGTGCCCCGGCGTGGCCGCGAATGTCTACAATTTCGGTTTTGCAGGTGCGGGCATGTCGCGAAACTTCGGCCGCGAGTTCAAGGCCTTTGTAAGCTACCAGTTCAATTATCTGAGTTTCGATAGCTCTTTCTGCGGAACGACCGGCCCTTGCAACCGAATTTCGCAACGACAGGTGGGAACCATAGGTTTGGATTGGACGCCGCGGCCGTTGCGCATCGATTAAGACGATCGCCAGCCTATGCCGCTGGCAGGATGAGTATTAAGTATGGAAAATCGCGAATTAACGATGGACGATTATCTGGGGATGTTGCGCCGCAGAATGAAAGTGATTCTGGTTCCGGCGCTGCTGGCTCCAGTGGCTGGATTCCTGGTTTCGTATCTTTTTGCCCCCAAATTCACCTCGCAGTCGCTGGTTTTAGTGGAGGGCCAAAAAGTGCCGGAGGGAATGGTTCAGCCAGTCAGTACGACCGACATCAGCGAACGCATTGCCACTCTGCAGCAACAGGTGCTGAGCCAAAGCCGCCTCCAACCCATGCTCGACCGCACGGGTTTGGTGAAGCCCGGCCAAAACGTGGATGACGTGATTGAAGGGATTCGCAACGGGATGACCGTTGAGCCGGTGGGTACTGAACTCTCGAGCAGTACCACCAAGAAAAGGCCGGGTCAGCAGGGCGGCGAGGTCCCGGGTTTCTACGTGAACTACACCGCAAAGAGCGCCAGGGAAGCGCAGCAGATTTGCAACGAGCTCACGTCACTGATGCTGGAAGAAAACTTGAAGTCGCGCGAAGAAGTGGCGCGGGGAACGACCGACTTCATGAGCAAGCAGGTCGAAGATACAAAACACAATCTGGACGATCTTGACGCCAAGCTGGCTGCGTTCAAAAAACAGTACCTCGGACAACTACCCGGAGACGAGGACAACAACTTAAAAATCCTGATGGGGCTGAATTCGCAGCTTGAAGCCAACACGCAGACCCTGAGCCGCGCCCAGCAGGACAAGTCCTATACCGAATCCGTCCTGGCGCAGCAATTGACCGCGTGGAAGAATTCGCAAAGTTCGAGCAACCCAGTGACCTTGCAGCAGCAACTTTCGCTATTGCAATCGCAACTGATCGATCTGGAGGCGCGCTATACAGACGACCATCCTGATGTGATCAAGACGAAAGCCGATATCGCGCAAGTGAAGAAAAAGCTAGCTGAGGTGAACAATCCCCCGGATGATAAGACCGCCAGCGCCTCCACGGGAAACACATCCGCCTCCGAACCTCCGGAGATTCGTCAACTCCGGTTGCAGCTTCACCAATATGAGGATTTGATCTCCCAGGCTACGCGCGATCAGAAGAGACTTCAGGATGAAATCGCGAACTATCAGGGGCGGGTTGCGCTCAGCCCTGCCGTCGAAGAGCAATACAAGCAGTTAGCCCGGGATTACGACAGTACGCAGAAGACGTATCAGGATCTGCTCGCGAACAAAAGCAAGTCCGACATTACGTTAAGGATGGAGCAGCAACAGGAAGGCGAACAGATGCGGCTGCTGAATCCGGCGAGTATACCGGATGCGCCGAGCTTTCCCAATCGGCTCTTTTTTGCCGGCGGCGGATTGGGTGCGGGTTTGGCCTTGAGTCTGGGGCTTGCGCTGTGGCTGGAGATGCGTGACAAATCGATCCGGACGCAAGCCGATCTTGAGGCGGCGCTCGAGCTCCCAATGCTCGTGGCCGTTCCATGGGTTCCTGATGCGGATGGCTCAGACGGCAACGGAAAGCGAAATTACTGGAAGCGCGGTAAACAGGATGAGGTTGCGCGGATTTAAGCGAGGCAACCTCTGAGACAAGCAAATGTATAAAGAGTTTTTTGGCCTGCGGGCGAATCCGTTTAACGTCAACCCCGATCCGCGCTATCTGTTTCTCACGCGGCATACCGAGGAGGCTTTGGCCTGCCTGACCTATGGCATCCAGAGCCGCAAAGGATTTGTCCTGCTGACCGGTGAAGTGGGAACAGGGAAGACGACGCTGATCAACAAGCTGCTGGAATGGCTTCGTCTGCAACAGGTGGCGACTGCGTTTGTGTTCAACTCGCGGCTGAACACCACGCAGTTTCTCGATTACATGATGGCCGACTTCGGGATTCCAGTCGATTCGAAGTTAAAAAGCCAGGTGCTGCTGCGCCTTTACAACTGGCTGCTCGATCGTTATCGCGCCGGGGAAACCGCTGTCCTGATCGTCGACGAGGCGCAGAACCTGACCGAAGAAGTGTTGGAAGAAATCCGGATGCTCACCAATCTCGAAACGTTCACGGAGAAGTTGCTGCAGATTGTGCTGGTGGGCCAGCCCGAATTAGAGCAGAAACTGAAACAGCCTCAACTGCGCCAGTTGCGCCAGCGGCTAACCCTGCGGGCGAAGACGCATCCGTTGACGTTGGAAGAGACGGAGGCGTATATCCGGCAGCGGCTGCGCATAGCCGGCGCGGCCGAACCGCAGATCTTTCACCCGGAAGCTTTGATCGCGATTCATCGCTATGCGCACGGCATTCCGCGCGTGATTAATCTACTCTGCGAGCATTGTTTAGTCAGCGCGTTTGTCGATCAACGAAGAGTGGTTAGCCCGGCAGAGGTGGATGCTGTAGCGCGCGATTTCGATTTGACAGTGGGGACGGCGGAGGGAGCGATGATGATGGCCCCGCCTCCCGGTGACCACGAAAACATTGACTTGGTGGAAACGTTGCGGTCGCTAGCGAACAGGAACCGCTTACACGAGACAGAGGACGATTTCCCCAAGGGAAGAAAAATATGAGCAGAATTCATGAAGCCTTGAAAAAGGCGGAACAAGAGCGGGCAGCGCGGCAGGATGCTCCTACTCAGGCGATTTACGATGCGACATCCACAGTGGTGCCGATTGCGCCTGCGAACGAGCATTCCCAGGCGCAGAGTCAATCGGCTCCCGCCTCCGGGGAAATTCCGCTGACGGCGGCCATGCCATCCTTCGCGAGCCCGTTCAGCTTTGAAACATTGCTGGCGCGTTGTGCCCCGCAACCATGGGTTCCGGACGAAAAAACAAATCTATTTTTCAATGGCAACGAAGGCAAACGTGGCGCTGAGGAGTTCCGCACGCTGCGCTCCCGCCTCTACCACGCACGCGAGAAGATGCCGCTCAAGAAGCTCCTGGTGACCAGCGCTTTGCCCAAGGAAGGGAAGTCCTTCATGGCGGCGAACCTGGCCCAAGTGCTGGTGCGCCAGCACGGACGTCACGTGCTGCTGATCGACGCCGATCTGCGGAATCCGCGCCTCCATATGATGCTGGGCACAACCCCCTCCCCTGGATTGGCAGACTACCTGGAAGGACGCAATGACGAGTTCTCGATTATCCAACGCGGACCGATGGAAAATTTGTTTTTCATTGCCTGTGGGAGTGAGATCACCAACCCCGCCGAACTCATAGCCAATGGCCGGCTGCAACTCTTGTTGCAACGAATAGAAAGTCTTTTTGACTGGATTATTGTGGACTCGCCGCCAGTTGTGCCGGTTTCCGATGCCAGCGTGCTGGCGAAGGCATGTGACGGCGTGTTGCTGGTAGTGCGTTCCAACGCAACTCCGGTGGATATGGCCCAGCGGGCGCGTTCGGAGTTTCCGGAAGAAGCCTTGGTCGGCGTGGTGTTAAACGGCGCCGACGCAGAATCGATCACGTACTCGCGCTATTACTACGACGAGAATCAGAAAAACGGAAGTCAGACCAGAACCTAGGGAAGTGGGAAACCGTGATCCGGTTGTTCAAAGTGTATTATCCGCTCCGCACGCTAGTGCTGTTGGCGGGTGAGGCCCTGATTGTTTGGGCATCTTTTGTTCTGGGTACGATGCTGCGGAACCAGGACAGCTGGTTGTTGCTCAATGTTGAAGGCGGTTACGCGAAGATTCTGGTAGTCACGTGCGGAGTACTACTTCTCTCCCATTGGCTCGACCTGTACGATTCCACCAATCTCGATAAAAACCGGGAACAGACCCTGCGCATTCTCATGGTCATTGGATTCGTGGCCATTGTGCTCTCGGCTATAGGTTTTGCATTTCCTGGCTTTATGCCCGGCAATGGCTCGGCGCTGCTGGGCATCATTATCCTGACCGCAACCCTCTTCTGCTGGCGCGGAGCCTACTCCTGGATCGTGAAACAGCCTTTCCTGCGGGAGCGCGTTTACGTTTTGGGCACCGGAGATCGCGCCGAGCGACTGGTTCGCGGACTGGAAGAGCGGCCAACATTGGGATTTGACGTGGTGGGCTGGACGGGAAACGTGGCCGGTGAACTCACTCGCGAATCGGTTGCCACAGACCTGTTGAGCTTGGCGAATGGAAGAAGGGGAGTTCATCGCGTGATCGTTGCAATGCTCGACCGGCGCGGCACGCTTCCGGTGGAACAACTACTGGACTTGCGAGTCAAGGGAGTGAGAGTCGAAGAAGCGACTTCCTGGCTCGAAAAGATATCGGGGCGCATCGAAGTTGAACAGCTTAATCCGAGCTGGCTGATATTCGCCGAAGGATTTCGCTTCAGCAATTTCTTCCGCCTGGTACGCAGGCTGGTGAATTTTTCCGTTGCGCTGGTGGCATTGTTACTGGCTCTGCCTTTGATCCCATTTATCGTGCTGGCGGTGAAGCTGAGTTCGCCCGGTCCGGCGCTTTACCGCCAGCAGCGAGTGGGCCGCGGCGGCAAGATCTTTTACTGTTACAAATTCCGCACCATGCGCAAGGATGCGGAAGCGGATACGGGCGCCACCTGGGCTCTGGACAACGATCCTCGCATTACCCCGGTGGGTCGATTCTTGCGCGTGTCGCGCCTCGACGAAATCCCACAGCTGTGGTGTGTATTCAAGGGCGATATGCATTTCGTCGGTCCCCGCCCGGAGCGGCCTGAGTTTGTCGACTGGCTGAGCCGGGAAATCCCCTACTACGGAGTGCGCCACATGGTTCGCCCCGGAATAACCGGCTGGGCCCAGGTTCAATACAAGTACGGAAATACTCTGGAGGACGCCCGGGAGAAGCTCCAGTACGATCTTTTCTACATCAAGAATGCGTCGCTAGGTTTGGATCTGCTGATCATGTTCCAGACCCTCAAGATTGTTGTGCTGGGTCACGGCAAATGAAATCGGCGCATCGGGAGCATTGCGAACTGGAGAGGAACCAAGGGACACCGGCGTGAAATGGTTATTCTGGGCGTCGGCCGCACTTACGGCATACACATACGCAGGCTATCTGTGTTGGTTACGGTTGCGCATGATGTGGCGCTGCCGTCCCGTAAGGCGCGGATCGTGTACGCCTCCCGTATCGATTGTGATGGTGGTGCGAAATGAAGAGCAGGTTTTGCCGGCGAAACTTAAGAATTTGTTGGCCCTTGAATATCCGCCTTGCCAGATCGTCGTTGTCTCCGACGGATCGACCGATCGTACCGAACCAATCTTGCGCGACTATGCGCAGGGCCCGCGAGTTCAAATTGTTTTGAATCAGGTTTCACTGGGCAAAGCGTCAGGGCTGAACGACGCTTTGCAAGTGGCTTACGGGGAGATTGTTGTTTTCACCGACGCTCGCCAGACGATCGAACCAGGTGCACTGCGTTTGCTGGCCGAGAATTTCGCCGATTCGGAGGTTGGCTGCGCCAGCGGTGAGTTGATGTTAGGCGACACGGCGGAAGGCGAGAGCGGCAGGGGTCTCAGCCTCTACTGGCGCATCGAGAAGCAGGTTCGAGAGCTGGAGGCGGCGTCTGGTTCCACCGTGGGCGCTACGGGCGCATTCTATGCCGCGCGCCGCGAGCTGCTGACGAGCGTGCCTGTGGGGACGATCCTGGACGATGTTTTTCTTCCGATGCATATAGTTCGTCAGGGAAGCCGGGTCGTTTTCGATGCCCGGGCGCGGGCTTGGGATAGCCCGGACCTCGGGGC
>JBEKBW010000044.1:0-38734 GCA_050015215.1 Candidatus Sulfotelmatobacter sp. | reverse complement strand
AGAAAACAGCAATCATCACCGGAGCATCAGGGGGTATTGGCGCGGGATTGGTCGAAGGGTTTCTGAAAGAGGGTTACAACGTCGTTGCGACCTCTCGTGACGCCAGTCGAAAGTTGACCACCTCAGGCAGCCTGGTTCTGGTCGATGGCGATATCGGCGAGCAACAAACTGCTGCCCAGGCGGTCGAAGCAGCAACCAACAACTTCGGAGCCATCGATGTTCTGGTGAATAACGCCGGCATCTTCCTAACCAAGCCTTTCACCGACTTCACTCCCGAAGACTTCGACGCCCTCATCTCTGTTAATCTTCTCGGGTTCTTCTACATTACCCAGTTCACTGTAAAAGAGATGCTTAGACAGAAATCAGGAGGTGTTGTGACAATCACGGCGGCGCTTGCCGATCGGCCAATCGCCGGCGAAAATGGCTCAATTTCGATGATTACGAAGGGTGGTTTGAATGCGGCGACCGAGAGTCTCGCAGTCGAGTACGCGAAAGACGGCATTCGCTTTAATGCCGTCGCCCCTGGCGTTGTGGATACGCAGATGCACCGCAACGATCCCAAGGACTCAACTTTGCAGCCGGCTATGAAAAAGGCGACGGTGAAGGATATTGTCGATGCCGTTCTTTACCTGGCACAGGCAGGTCACGTGAGCGGAGAGATACTCCACGTGGATGGTGCCGCTCCGGCGCGTCGTTGGTAGTGTTTAGCTTCTTGTCAAATTGAGGGCGCAAGATGACCGATCAACAAAAGAACGATCAGCCGAAGAACGATCAACAAAAGAAAGACCCGGATTCTGCGGCGCGAGATCAAAGGATCCGTGCGGCACTGGATCAGCATTGGGCGGCCTCCGATGCCAACGATTTTGAAACTGAGCACCTCATCTATCGCGAAGACGCGGTGCTCGACTACCCGCAGTCAGGCGAGCGGACTCGCGGTCGACGCAACATACAGGGTCAACGCGCCAGTCAACCGAGCAACAAACGATTTACTGTCCGACGAATCATCGGCGGCGGTGATCTTTGGGTCACGGAACTGATCCTGACATACGACGGCAAGCCGTCCGACACGGTTAGCATCATGGAGTTCACGGGTGACAAGGTTGCGCGGGAGACGCAGTACTTTGCGGATCCATTCGTGGCTCCCGCATTTCGCGCTCAGTGGGTCGAACGGATGGACAACCGTTAGCAATTAGCAATTAGCAATCGGCATTTAGCAGAACTTGGCGACCAAGTGCCAAATGCCAAATGCTGATTGCTCCTTGATTTCCAGGCGCAAGAATTCGCTGTGAGAGCGCCATCTGCGGCGATGGAGGGACAAGAGATGGATTGGAGCCGGTTGGTTCAGTTTGCGCTGTTGGGTCGCGGCGATTTGGAACAATATGCCATCCTGCTGGTACGCGTTGCGATCGGGCTGTTCTTCGCCATCTCCGGGGGAAACAAACTGTTTGTCGCCGGGGGCACGAAGCCCGTTTACGAGACGCTCGTTAAGGCCAAAGTCCCATTTCCCCGCCAGACTGCTTATTTTGTGGCGGGTGTCGAGTTCATTGGTGGATCGTTGGTGACTGTGGGTTTTCTTTCGACTCCGGCCTGCGTGGCTTTATTGATCGACATGACGGTCGCCACCCTGACCAGCGCGCTTTCCACCCTTCCTAAAGGACTTTCGCCGCTCAACTGGCTCGACGATTTCCTCTACCTTCCGGAAGTCCTGTACGTGCTCTTCTTTGTCTGGCTGATCTTCTCCGGTCCGGGAAAGTTCAGCGTCGATTACTGGCTTGCCGGCAAGTTGCTGAGCTGACCGACAAGGCGGCTTGTTGCCAGGCAATATATTGATGGTCATTACCCTGAACTCTTAAGCCGCATGCCGCGCTGAAATAATGCTGAAATAATAAGGATACTAGCCATACGCTGGACTTCAAGATACGAATGCCCAGATTGCTTTCAGTAAATGTCGGCCTTCCACGCGACGTGACATGGAACGGCAAAACCGTCCATACCGGAATCTGGAAATCTTCGGTGGTTGGACGAAGAATGGTGCGCAGGGCGAATATTGCTGGCGATGGGCAAGGCGATCTCACCGGTCATGGTGGCGAGCAGCGCGCCGTTTTCGTTTATCAGATGGACTCCTATCACCACTGGGAAAACTTTCTCGGACGGAAAGACTTCATCTATGGACAGTTCGGAGAAAACTTCACCGTTGAGGGACTTCCCGATAACGAGGTCTGCATTGGCGATCGCTACCGCATTGGTGGTGCTGAATTTGAAGTAACGCAGCCGCGCGTAACCTGCTACCGCGTCGCCATCCGCATGAACGATCCCCGGATGCCAGCGCTTCTCGTCGCGCATCACAGACCAGGATTCTATTTTCGCGTGTTGCAGGAAGGAGAAGTTGGGGAGGGCGATGACATTGTAAAAATCGCCGATGGTCCAGAAAGGATGACGGTGGCCGACACTGATGGCCTCCTGTATTTGCCAGGACATTCCAGCGAGCAATTGCAACGCGCGCTGCGAATTCCCGCCCTTAGCAAGGGTTGGCAGGGTTCGTTCCAGGCAATGCTCCAACAAGATTCGAGCCCCAAAACTGCGGTAGGAAATCCGGGACTCGCAAATGAGGAAAAACCGCCGGCATGGCCCGGCTTTCGACAGATGCGCGTCGCTCATATTAATAAAGAGAGCGATAGCGTAACTTCCTTCGTTCTGGCGCCAATCGATGAGCAACCCCTTCCCCTCTTTCAGGCAGGTCAATTTGTGGTTTTGCGGCTGCTCGTCGATCCGGGCAAACCGCCCGTTCTTCGCAGCTATTCGTTGTCCGATCTGCCGGCAGCCGATCATTTCCGCATCAGCGTCAAGAACGAATTGAATGGGATTGGAAGTTCATTTCTGTGCAACCGTGCGCGAGAAGGCGATTTATTGGATGTAAGTGCTCCGCGCGGAAGCTTTACTCTGCGTCCGGGCCAGAATCCTGTGGTTCTGCTGAGCGCTGGAGTGGGCGCAACTCCTGTGATGTCGATGCTGCACGCACTCGCTGCCGAGAAATCCCAACGAGAGATCTGGTGGATCTATGGCGCGCGCAATCGTGTCGACCATCCATTTGCGGAAGAATCGCGTTCGTTATTGAAGCAGCTCTCTCGCGGACGAGAATACATCGTGTACAGCAGGCCCGCCGCGACCGACCAAGTCGGGACAGACTTCGATGCTCCGGGGCATATTGACACAGCTTTGCTGGAGAGAATCGGCGTGTCACAGGGTAGCGACTTCTATCTTTGTGGCCCCACTTCATTCTTGCAGAGTATGCGCGATGGGCTGCGAAACTGGGGTGTGCTCGCCGGGAATGTGCATATGGAGATCTTCGGTGCGCTTGAGAGCATTACTCCTGGCATGGCGCAGGTTGCTCACACTCCTCACCTGCCACAGGGGCCGCCTGGATCTGGCCCCCCAGTCTCATTCGCACGCAGCGGGATTACCGCTGCCTGGGATCCGAAGTTTGCGAGTTTGCTTGAACTGGCGGAAGCGTGCGACGTTCCCGTCAGATGGTCGTGCCGGACTGGAGTTTGTCATACGTGCATGACGGGTCTGATCGGCGGATCGATTACTTATAATCCTGAGCCGCTGGAGAGGCCCGCTGAGGGGAACGTGCTTGTATGCTGTTCCCAGCCAAACGCGGGTGTCACTCTGGATCTTTGAAGGAACCTTTATGGAATGCCCGGCGCGTTTCCAGATTTAGATGACTGGGCTTTGACAGCAAGAGTCCGCCGGCTAGGTTTGTCCCACAGGCGGTTGCTCCGGGTAATAGAACGCATGTATCCCCTTAATCTGTCCATCTACGATGTGAATCCGGTCAAAAACGTGGTCCACTCCATTAACAGTCTCCATGTCGAAGATGGTTGCAACGTAATCTCCCTCGACGATGTGCTGCTTTAAGTGAATACCCTTGACCATGGGGAGAATTTGCGTAAGGAATCCGATTACGGTTGCACGCTCCGTCAATTTTGGCATGCGCGGTCCTTCGAATGTTACGTCTTCCGCAAGCGACACCTTGGACAAGTCCTTTGTTGCAAAGCAATCCAAATAGGCTTCGACCACGGCGACTTTCTGTTCTCGTGACATGACTTCTCCTCGCTCGCATATGATCTCATCTGAAGAGTGTGGCGAAAAGGACGACCTTTGGAGAAAACGAGAGGAGTTCATTTATGCGTTCCGATATTGTGCCCGGAGGCATTTTCCCCGACTACGAATTGCCCGATCACACGGGCGAAGTGCGCAAGCTCAGCGAGTTACAGGGCGACGATCCGCTGATCCTCACGCTTGCGCGCGGCCACTATTGCCCAAAAGAGCACCAGCAGCATTTGGAACTGGCTGCGTTCTACCCGAAGATCGCAGTGGCGTACACGCAGATCGCCACGATCGCCACCGACGATCACCATACTCTGCAGGAATTCCGTGCGTCAGTTGGAGCCCAGTGGCCTTTCCTTTCAGACCCCGAGCGAACGGTTCAGAAGGATCTGGACATCCAGGAGTACACCGACCCCGACAACAATCCAATGATCCCTCATACACTCGTGCTCAAGCCGGGCCTGGTGATTTACAGCATCTATAACGGCTACTGGTTCTGGGGGCGTCCATCGGTGATCGACCTTTGGCGCGACCTGCGCGCCGTGACCAGTGAAATCCGCCCAGACTGGGATCTGAGCGCTCCCGGGCTTCGCGAGGCTTGGAATGCGGGTGACCTCTCGCGTTTCCACGGCTGGAACAAGCAGGGCAGTGTTGACGATGCCTCGACTGCACGGAAGAAATAGCAGAGAACCAGTGTTCGCCGGATTCTCGTTCCAGTAAGATCAAGGGGTTCTTTTTCTTCATCCTTCGACGCTAATTGCTGCCCCCTAGAATGGAGTGAGAGATTTGGTACCGAGGCGAACCCTAGCTTCCGTTCTCATCGGCGTGTTGTTCTGCCTGGTGTGCACGGCAATCCCCAGCTGCGCGCAGAGCGCTGCGACGCTGTCTGGTGTAACGACGTTGTATGTTGGCTCGTTTGGGAGCGAGAAAGGTGCAGTCGCTACACGAAGCCGGGTTATTCGCAGGCTGCAGAAGGGTCGCGCGGTTCGCGTCGTTTCGGATCCAGCAAAAGCGGATGCTGTGGTCAAGGGAACAGTTCAGATCTGGACGACTGGCCGCGTTTCTCTCACCCCCCATTCTCACAGCTCGGTACAGCCCGTGGTGGAAGGGTTCTTGTCGGTGGAGGTAGTTGGCAGGAACAACCAGACTCTGTGGTCCTATCTGGTGACGCCCAGCAAATTTCCCTGGGGCGGCGTAACGGACGATCTTGCCCGGCAGCTTGTGAGCCGGCTGTTGGGAGCGGTGAAGGAGGGGGATCAACCCGAGGCTCCAATCACGAGCGCTTCGACGAATCTTGTCGCAAAGCTTAACGGTGCGGGAGCGACCTTTCCCGCGCCTCTGTACCAGAAATGGTTTCAGCTGTTCCAGGAGACCCATCCTTCTATGCACATCAGCTATGACGCAGTAGGATCTGCGGAAGGGATACGGAAATTGCAACAAGGCGAGATTGACTTCGGCGCTTCGGAAGTGCCTTTGACCAACGCAACGGTTTCAGGTGGCGATCACAATTTCGTGCAGGTCCCGATCGTTCTGGGCGCGGTTGTTCCCATCTACAACATTAAGGGCGTCCGGCAGAGCCTGAATTTTACGTCTGATATCCTTGCCGGCATTTATCTCGGGAAGATCAAGAGGTGGAACGATCGGCAAATCAAGGCGGCCAATCCTGGAGCGGCGTTGCCGGACGCGGAGATCGCCGTAGTTCATCGTTCTGATGGCAGCGGTACCAGCTTCGTCTGGTCGGACTATTTATCCAAAGTAAGCGCGGGGTGGAAAGCTGGCGTCGGCGCAGGGGACGATGTGAAATGGCGCGTGGGAATTGGAGCGGAGCACAATGAGGGAGTTGCTTCCACGGTGCAGCGCACCGAGAACTCGATTGGGTACGTCGAATTAGTCTATGCCATTCAACATCAACTCCGCTTCGGCGCGGTCAGGAATGCGGGGGGAGAATTTATAAAAGCGGATCTCGCGAGCGTGACCGAAGCCGCACGATCCGTCGACAACAGCGACGCGGATTCTCGCGTATCGATCACCGCTTCGCCGGGAAAGTATGCATATCCAATTTCCTCCTACACCTGGCTCCTGCTTAACGCCGACGTCAAAGACAAAGATAAGAAAAATGCTCTCGTGGAACTGCTGCGGTGGATGCTGACTTCAGGGCAGAAAAGCTGCGCGGCGCTGGGCTACGCGCCGCTGCCGGAAAATGTCATCGGTCGGGCGCTGCGGTCTGTTGATGAGATCAAGTAGGGTCGCCGGGAAGCACCTGCGGCCTCCACGTGACCTGTTCACCCCGCGCAGGATAAAACTCAATGACCCCAAAGCATCTGCCAAGCCCGCTTATCGAAAGCTGGATCGCTTAACCTGCGGAAGAGGAAATACTCGTTGGTTGGGCGATCGTCCCGAAGGGCCGGTATTGCGGCATCTTCTTGAATCATTGAAGACACCGACAGCTCGTGACCGAGGAGCATCTGAAATTGTTCAGCGGCGCTGGGGGCTGGCCCCCACTCAGTCATGTTTAGCGCCGCGCCGGGGGGCATGCGCGCGGCCAGTTCGTCCGCAGAACGCGATGGAATGGGACTTATGCTGGCGAGAAAATGAATCCCCCACCCTTCGACCGAGGGGAAGGCTCTCACATACGGGAAAGACTCGGACAGAGCCCGGGCGACAGAGGCGGTCATCGGCACGTCGCCACCGGGAAACCACTCCTGGAGAATGCCGCCCTCGCGAAGATGCCGCTTCGCAATGGCGTAAAACTCCTTGGAGTAAAGCAAGCTCGAGCCTGCTGCTTCGACAGGCGGAGGGGGATCTGTCGTAATGACATCATATTGCTCCGACGAACGTTCGAGGAAAGCGCGACCGTCATCCACCACGATGTGGGCGTGCGGACTTCGCAGAACTTCGTTTGCCTTGGGATGAAAAAATGTTACTGCCAACGGGACGCTGGGGACCAATTCGACAGCGGTTGAATCGATTCCCCAGGAAAGCATTGCCAACTCGCTCGTTCCCATTCCGAAGCACACTACCAGCGCTTTTTGCGGCGGCCGCGACAGAAATGCGAGCGGCAGGTGCGCCATCATTTTCGTGATGGGACTCAAATGCGTCATCCCGACGCCGTTTACTAGAAGCCTCTTTCCCATCCCTTCGCCGGTAGCCACAACTGTGGCAGTGCTGTCACGCCTGACCCAGCGCGAGGCAAACTGTTCTTCGTAGCCCTTTGCCCAAAGCGTACACGCGATCGAAACGACTACGACAATCAGCGAGAAAGCTGTAGCTGTCCGCGTGCCTGAGAGCAAAAACGGCACCCGGCGCATGCGCAGTCCTGCGATCAGCCAGGGCACAGCGAATAGACAAAGCGCCAGCCGTTCCCCCAACAAGGGAAGAAGAAGAAAGCCTGCAAGCAACGGTCCGACGACGCAGCCTGCGATATTGATTGCATAAGCCGAGCCGGCACGGTCCGGATCGCCCGCAGAAAAGCGATCCAGAATCATTGGGGTGATAAATCCTGCCAAACAGGCGAAAGGCGCGATCCCAAGAATGGATCGCAAAATACCAGGAAGTGGAACTCTCGGATCGGCCGTCAAAAACGCAAATAGTACGGAGACGCCGAACCCAAGCCAAAGTCCGCTGGAATCCAGGGTGCTAGTGCGAGAGGTGCGGCGGTAAAGCCGCGAACCCGAGTAAGTGCCCACCAAATAGGTGGCGAGAATCGCCGCGAACGCGTAGACAACCGTGCCGAGAGAGGGCGTATAGATACGCACCCAAACTACTTCTGCACCCATGCTCGTGAGCCCGGTGCCAAACAATAACCAGAGAAGCCGTTGGTCACCGGCGCGGCGGACGCCAGGGGGCTGCGCCGGCGCCTCGTCTGCGGAACGCAGGATGTCCGGGTTACTCGCGGACAGGGACAAACAGAACGCGCACGCCGCCAGGAGGAGGTTAAACCCTGCGCCGACAAGCAGAGTTCGATGAAATCCAAGCAGTTCAATCAGTAACAAAGGCACTGTTGCGCCCGTAAACGCCCCGAGCACGTTTGCCAAGTAAAGGTAACTGAACGACCGCCGGCCGTCGGCACTCGACATTCGCCGAATAGCCGACATGGCAAACGGAAACGTCGCTCCCATGCAGGCGCACCAGGGCACAAGTGTCGCAGCAATCCATATACCTGCTGGGAAAAAATAGGCCCATGATGAAAACGACATCCCGTGGACGAGCCGCAGTAATGCTTCTCTGCCCCATGAGAACTGCAGCGGCACCATAGTTGCCGAAATCCCGATTAATAGTTCGGTAAACGCGTAGAGGCGCAACGCAGAGAATCTGGGGCGCTCGCCATATCTCCGAACGATGCAGCCGGCCGCATACGAACCCAACCCCAAACCGATCATGAACGCGGACAATACGAGGGACACGATGGGCGTGGTAACCCCAAATTGCGCCACCGCCGAGCGCAGCCAGATTACCTCGTAGAGAATGCTGCAGAAGCCGGAGATCACAAACAGCCCGAAAAACCATTTCATACGCGACTCTCACTACGGTTTGGATTTGACAAGGACGGGAGACGAAAATGCCCGACGAGATCGTGCAAAGCGCAAGCAGAGCTGACCCATTTCAACTTGGCCATTCCATTCTCAAAAGCGGGAAACGGATTATAACATCGCTGGAACGCCACAGAATTGGGCACGGTCTTGTGGTCCAACCCTGTAGTAGACTCTGCAACCATGAGCCGCCGCTGGTTGCGTGTAACGCTGGGATTGATTGCCATCCTGATGCTGGCGGATTTTGTTTTTCGGGGCATTGTTCCGGCAGTGAGTGGCAGCAAGAATGACTTCGCGGAAGTTTACGTGGGCGCGTGGATGTGGCGGCACGGGCAGAATTTTTATGACGTTCCGCTCACTACCGCTACCGGCAACCTGATCGCGAATACCGGCGTCAACATTGTTTTGATCTACCCGCCGACGGCGCTGGTGCTGATCGCACCATTCACTTTACTGCCGTGGATTTCGGCGAATGTTCTCTGGCTTCTGCTGGGACTGGCTGGAGTCGCGGCCACGATTGCGTTGCTCATTAAACTGGCGGGCTTCCGCGCGTGGGACGATCGCGCCCTGCTGCTGGGAACGTATGTGCTGGCTTTTGATCCGGTTCATCAGGCATTTCACTTGGGGAACGTCGCTCTGTTCGCGGTGCCGTTGTGTTTTCTCGGCATTTACCTCGCGGAGAAAAGAGACGACTTCGCTTCTGGGTTTGCGCTCTGTCTGGCAGCCGCGTTGAAGCCGCAGCTTGGCGTTTGGGTTTTAGCTTTCTACCTGTTGCAACTCCGCAGGCGTGTTTTTCTCGGCGCATTACTGCCCGCGGTGGGACTGGCGCTTGCTTTCTCCCGCTATCCCGTGCCGTTGGCCACTTTGATTTCGAGTTATCGCAGCAATTTGCAGTATTGGTTTGGGCCGGGCAGATTGTACGGCTTTACCGAGGGCGCCCTGCCATTTCATGTGAACAACACGCAGGTGATTTTCTATCAACTGCTGCATCGCGCTCAGGCGGCCAACTTGCTGGCCTACGGATTATTCGCGTGCAGCTTGATGGTCTGGGGCTTGGCAGTATGGCGTGGGCGATTTCGCGTGCCCGTCCCGCTGGCTGTCGCTTCCCTGCTGGCGTTGAGTTTCGTTTCCTTGTATCACAGCGTCTCGGATGTGACGGTGCTGACACTCGCGCTGTGCTGGGCGCTGCAACAAGACGGCGAACAGAGGAGTTGGACGAAGATTACAGCATGCGTCCTGTTTTTATTGTTGATGCTGCCGGGACATTCGGCACTGATGCGCCTGAGTCCTTATATGAGTCCGGGGATTGCGGAGTCGTGGTGGTGGCGGCTGTTTGTGGCGCGGTATTTCGTTTGGCTGCTGGTGGGGATCAACGTGGTGTTCCTGTGGGCTCTCATGGATGCGGCTGGCAATAGTACAAAGTATCGTACGCGCGCGCGTGGTCTGATCGCGGTAGAATAGCTTTCCCCGATGAAATCCTTAGTTGCTCACGCGTGCTGGTTGACGGTGGCGCGGGCCTCTGGCCGAATATCCCGCGGGCGAGCCTCCCGCGGAGCCGCCGAGACGGTAGCGCTACCGGAGGGATTGCGAGCTTTAGGATGAGAGTTCCCCTTCGACTTGTTCTTGCTTTGCTGGCAGTCGCTGCCGTCGGCGTGCTTTTTCTTTACGTGGAGAGGCGGCCGTTGCTGTTCGCAAATGTCACGTACATGGGCGCGATATTAGTGTTGGAAGTCGTGGCTGCTTGTCTCTGGCGATTCGAGAAATTTTTCTTCCCCATGACTATGGGCTGCTTTTTTCTGGCGGCCACAGGGCTCCCGCTTGCGGGAGAGAGCCTCACGATTCGTTGGCTCTTTCTAGGTGTGGGAGCGCTGGTCGGCCTCAGTTTTTGGATGAGGACGAATCGGGAAAAACACTTCGAAGTTTTCCATCTGGTCGCGCTATTCTGCGTGTTTTCTGCCATAGCCTCAGCCAGCGCCTCGGCAGCGGCCAGGGTCGGGCTACTCAAAGCGGGAAGCTTGTTCTTACTTTTCCTATACGCCGCCACCGGCGGGCGCGTAGCCATGGCCGGACGGGAAAGAACATTCGTTCGCGGACTTGTCCTGGGATCCGAGATCGTCGTGTTTTTTGTGAGTGCCTGCTATTTCGTGGGCTATAACTTTTTTGGCAACCCGAACAACTTGGGTGCGTTCGTCGGGGTCATCGTCACACCGGTTCTGCTGTGGGCGGCATTGACCGCCGAGGATCGAAGCGAGCGCCAGCGCAGTTACACCGCCCTGGCACTTTGCGGGATTCTACTTTATGTCACCGTCTGCCGGGCAGCGATTATTGCCGACGTTGTCATCACCATCGCACTTACCATTGCCTTGCGCCACCCACGTCTGTTGATCAGAGCCGCCTTCGCCGGGGCTTTGTTCCTGGAGATTATGGCCGTTGCCAATCCTTCTCGCATGGGCGAATTGATGGATAGTATGAGCGGGCGCTTCGTGTTCAAGACTGGCCGGCCGGGCCAAGCGGGAGTCTTTGGATCGAGAGAGGCACCTTGGGATTCGACCATGGCGGCGGTGAAGCAGCATCCCTGGTTTGGCACCGGATTTGGGACCAGCGACTTGGGAAGCGAGCAGACTGGCATGCGCGAATCCTCGATCTATACCGTGGAAGGATCGAATCGCGAACACGGCAGCAGCTACCTGGCGATGGCTGAATATATGGGATTGCTGGGTATCGTGCCGTTTCTGCTTCTGTTGCTTCTGGTGATTCGGGCTACGACGCGCATCTTTGTCTGGATGCGGAGAACCGGGAGCCCGAATCACTATGGTGTGCCATTCGCGCTGATCGCGCTGGCCGGGCTGATTCACGCGGGGTTCGAGGATTGGCTGTTTGCCACCGGATCGTATCTCTGCGTCTTCTTTTGGGTCTCAGCCTTTCTGCTGGTCGACCTGGCCGCTGCGGCGAGGACGGAAATGCAGAGGGCGCCGCAGCCGGTTCCGCGATTCGCGCCGGCAGCCGGGTTTAGCCGGTCGACCACATCAATTTAAATATGCGAGCTATTTCCGGTGCGACCCGCCCCACGGAGCGCATTTTTGGCGGCAGGTGGAGTGCGCTTTGCCTGCTCCTGATCTGTCTGGCTGCCGCTGAGTTTATCTTACGCGGTCCGTTGCGCGCGGTTCAGACGGCGACTCAGTTCAACGATTTTCTTTCGCCTTATATACAGGCGAAGGCGTTGGTGCGGGGGATGGATCCCTACAGCCCGCAGGTTTTGCTCCAGCTATGGCCGCCGCAAGCGCCTCACTTTCTTTTTCTGCCAAAGGAAGTGGCCAACGGCACGCTAGTAGCGAATCGTGGATTTCCGACGGCGTATCCGATTACGGCGCTGGTGCTGGTTGCGCCGTTCAGTGCGCTGCCGTGGAATCTCGCGTCGGCGCTGTGGTTGGTAACGAATGTGGCGTTGTTTGCCTGCATGTTGTATGCGCTCGTGGAGCTGGCGGGATTTTCTTATCGCGAGCCTTCGGCCATCTTGCTGGTCGCCGGAACGCTAGCGCTTGCGCCGTTTCACACCGGAATCGTGACCGCGAATGTAACGCTGGTCGCGGTTGAATTGAGCGTGATTGCGATTTGGGCTGCGCGCCGGGGAAATGAGATCGCGACAGCTGTATTGTTGGCGACTGCTGTGGGATTGAAGCCGCAGATTGGACTTTGTTTTCTCCTTTACTATCTTTTGCGGCGCCGCTGGCGAATCTGCGGGATCGCGCTCGCGCTACTGCTGGGACTGACACTGGTTGGGCTACTACGGCTGGAAGTCGGCCATACGCCGTGGCTTGCGAATTACATTAGCGACAACCGCATTCTGCTCGAAACCGGAGTGCTGGGCAACTTCACGGCGATCAATCCCGTGCGCTTCGGGCTAATTAATCTGCAGGTGGCTCTGTATCCGCTGCTTCGAAATATTGCGTTGACGAATGGCGCGGCCCGGGTGATCGGGGCGATTTTGCTGGGAACGTGGCTGGTGAACTTCACTCGCAGAACGCACGAGGATGAGTTGCTCGACTTGAGCGCAATCGTCGTGATCAGCCTGCTTCCGATTTATCATCGATTTTACGATGCAACTTTGCTGGTTCTGCCGTTGTGCTGGGCAGTTGTGTCGTGGCGGAAGGCTCGACCTGGCGCGGCCCTCGCTTTGTTATTGATGGTTCCATTCTTGATTCCCGGCGGAACGCTGCTGGAGACGCTCGAAGTGAACGGGCGCATCCCTGCAACGCTGGCTCATCGGGCGTGGTGGGAAGCGTTTATCATGGCGCATCAGGTTTGGTTTTTGTTAGCTCTTAGCGTCGTTCTGGTGTGCCAGATGGGCATTGGCCGACGAACGCTGAATATTAGAAACGCGGTATCGTAAGGCTGCCACAGGTGCATTTCCCACCGCATTTCCGTTAAAGTAGTTGGTTCCCATGCTTGATCTAAATTTTGTTCGAGACAATCTGCCGCGGGTGGAGGAGATGCTGCGCCAGCGCGGCGCCGATTCGGCTGCTGTGCTCAAGGATTTTCGCGAGGTCGATACGCAGCGGCGGCAGGCAATCACCGAGGCCGAGACGATGAAGGCCCGGCGTAACAAAGCTTCGGAAGAGATTGCCAAGCTGAAGAAGGCGGGACAGGATGCCTCTGCCGCAATGGCCGAGACGAAGGATCTGCGCGAGCAGATTCAGACGCGGGAGAAGGCTGCCGCCGATCTGGATGCTCGCTTGCAGGATATTCTTTCCGGCATTCCCAACGTTCCACACGAGACCGTACCCATTGGGCATAGCGCAGAGGAAAATCTAGAAGTCCGCCGCTGGGGAACGCCGCCGAAATTCGACTTTCCTCCGAAGCCGCATTGGGACTTGGGAGCGGAACTCGGCATCCTCGATTTGGAGCGCGCGGTGAAGCTGACCGGCGCGCGCTTTGCCGTTTACTGGGATTTGGGTGCGAAGCTTGAGCGGGCGCTGGCGAACTTCATGCTCGATCTGCACACTCGCGAGCATGGGTACACGGAAGTTCTGCCGCCGTATCTGGTGAATTCCGAGTCGATGTATGGCACCGGGCAATTGCCGAAATTTTCCGCTGATCTGTTTCGCGTGCCGCATGGAGAAAGAGATTTGTGGTTGATTCCTACGGCAGAAGTTCCGGTCACAAATCTATATCGCGATGAAATTCTAGATGCGGCGCGGCTGCCGATTTCACTTACGGCATACACTCCTTGCTTCCGCAGCGAAGCGGGATCTTACGGCAAAGATGTGCGCGGCATTATCCGCCAGCATCAGTTTCAGAAGGTGGAGTTGGTGAAGTTTGCCAAGCCTGAGAGTTCCTACGAAGAGCACGAGAAGCTCACCCGCAATGCAGAAACGGTTCTGCAGAAGCTGGGTTTGCATTATCGGGTGGTAACGTTGTGTACAGGCGATATGGGGGCGTCTCCGGCAAAAACGTACGACATTGAAGTTTGGCTGCCCGGGCAGCAGTTGTTTCGCGAGATTTCGTCGTGCTCGAATTTCGAGGCGTATCAGGCGCGGCGGGCGAATATTCGCTACCGGCCCGAGGGCAAGAACAAGACTGAGTTCGTGCATACTCTGAACGGCAGCGGCCTGGCTGTGGGACGAACCTGGGTGGCGATTGTGGAAAATTATCAACAGGCCGATGGCAGCGTAGTAATTCCGGAGGTACTGCGGCCATACATTGGAGCCGAGCGCATCACGCCGAAGCGTTTCTAGCATCCAATTTATCGTGCCAACCGTTCATTGCATTCGGCGCGAGGCTCGACGCTCGATCATTGCCAAGAAAGGAACAGGTCACTAGACTTGCCAAGTGTGGAAATCAGCTCGACCGCCTCGGGCGCGCCTTCACTGCCAATGAAAGGCGCGTTCAGGACAATTCGCAGCTACATTCTGTGGCAGCATGAGCGTGGCACGTTGCACTACGACATCATGGTCACGCTCATCCTGATCTTCATCTTCACGTCGCCGTACTGGATCAACTTCAACGACAAACCCGTTCCGCGCAACCTGCATCCCAGTGAAGTGGTTGTTACGCGCGATATGCAGGGCGGCCTGGTGTATGAAGTACCGGCCGCTGCGATTTCCGCGGGAGACGATGGAACCCTGCGAGGACAGTTGCTGAGTGTAATTGAGCCGATTTCGGGTGCGGTATCGATTGAGAGATTCGAAGCCGTTCCCGATCACGACGGCAAAATTCAGAGTTACCGAGTTTGGGTGAAGAGAAAATAGTGAGGCGCATTTTCCTGCTTACCATTGGGATAGCGTGGCTGGTGCTTCTGCATTCGCTTGCCGCAGCCCAAGAGAAGCCCACTCTCAACAGCGTCCTCAAGAAAATGGACGAGGCTTCCGCTCACTTCCAGGCCGCCCAGGCCGATTTCGTCTTCGATCAATATCAGCGGGTTGTCGACGAGCACGACATTCAGAAGGGCACGGTGTATTACCGCCGCTCCGGCCAGCAAATCGAAATGATGGCCGAGTTCAAAGATCCGGAGCGCAAGTACGTGCTGTATAAAGACGGCAAGCTCCAGGTATACGAGCCGAAGATCGATCAGGTGATGCAGTATTCGGCCGGGCAGAATCGCGACCAGGTGGAGAGCTTTTTGGTCTTGGGGTTCGGAGGCAGCGGGCAGGATTTGAAAAAGTCATTCGACGTCACTTTCGAGGGCGAGGAGACGGTCGACAACATCCCAACCGCGAAACTGCAACTGATACCCAAGAGTGACAAGACCCGCAGCAACTTTCCACAGATTATTTTGTGGATCGGCCTGGATAATGGCATCTCAGTACAGCAGAAACTTATGCAGACGCAGGGTGACTCACGGTTAGCGAAGTACACGTCGATCAATCTGCATCCCAAGATCGGCAATGATGTGTTTAAGATGAAAACCACGGGCAAAACGCAGGTTGTCTCGCCACGCGGCTAAGTGATTGAATTTGCAAGGGAAAGCTGGTCGCGAGAATGTTGTTCTGAAAAATGCGCTCCAAGGCTATACTGCCTAGAGACTTTAGTACTTGAGTTCATCGCATGGCCAAAGTGTTCACCATTCCCGCCCCGCCGAGGTTAGGCCGATCCCCCCAGAGAGAACGCACTTCCGATCCCCGGTACGTTGACGGCCAACGCCTATTGGTTGAAGCGATGCGGTATTTGGCTCAGAGCGACCCGGTGCAGAACCGTCCCGCTATCGAGCTGATCTCCGAGCACGTGCGGACGCGCTTCCGGATGAGCGATTCGCCGTTGTCGTAGGCTCTCAGCGATCCTAGAAAACATACCGCAGCATAAACTCCATCACGCGCGGATTGGAGAGAGTTGAGCTGAAGTTTCCGAAGCTGCTGCTGGCAGAAAGCTGGTCATTCCCGTTTAGCTGCATCGTTCCCACGTCGAACCGAGCAGAGTTGGTGACGTTGTACATCGACCAGCTAAACTTCACAAGCTGGCTCTCCGTGACGAGCCAGCTTTTAGTTACAGTTGTATCAATATCAAAGGTGCCGGGGCCGCGCAAGCCGTTTCGCAATCCTCCCTCGCCCGGATATGCTGGACGGAAAAGGTTAATGGCTGCGTTTGGGTTCGTGCTGTCGGTGATTCCCGGATCCTGGAACACATTCGGCCCCGTCCCGCCTTCAGCTTGAGCTACGATGAAGCTTCCGGTTTTCGGTCGAGCGCTGCTGATCGGAACGGCAGGGGTTTCCAAGTCGTAATTGGTGGCCCACTCCGGGCTAATCAGAGTGAATGGGTAGCCAGTCGACCAACGCCAGAGACCCGAAACAGTCCAACCGCCGAATATGGAGTTGGCGACTCCGTTCATGCCGCTGCCGAAACGCTTGCCGCGGCCAAACGGCAGCATATAAACCCAGTTCGCATTGATAATATGAGTGGTGTCGAAGTCGGAGACGGCACGATTCTGCCGCGGGAACCAAGAGTTGATGATCTGGCTGGCAAACCCACCGCCTTCAAACGTGCTGACACGCTCTGCGTTCGAGCCAACGTCGATGGATTTTGAGTAGGTGTAATTCAGATCGAACTCCAAGCCTCCCGACTTGTGTCGCAAACTGAATTGGCCCGCGCTGTAGGCGCTGTTGCCGATGCTGCGCCAGGCGTCCATCGAGGAAAATTGTGGGGAGTAGTAATCGTAGCCTTGAGTGAGCGCTCCGTTGATGGTGGCACAGGCCGGAAAACAGAGATTCGTCCCGACATTGATCAGTCCCGGCGCGTCCGCAAGTTCCAAGGCTGTAGTTTCGTTTCCTTCAAAGCAGTCGTACAGATCATACATAGCTTGCGTTGCGGTTACGGTCGTGATGCCGTTCGCATTCGGAGCACAGCCAAGGATCTGCGTGGAGGCCGCGCCAGCGGCGGTTGGAAAGAGATTCTGCCAGTATTTTCCCACAAGGGCAGGGGTGATCTTCGAGATGTCAGTTCCCGCGTAGTACTGTCTCGCCAGTGCCTGTGCCGCCTGGAAATAAGTGGTCTTGCTTGCAGGATCATACAGGTTTGTCGGCTCGGCTAAATCTTCCTCCTGCAGGAGCCTATGAGCGAAGCGCCCTACGTAGGAGGCCTCGAAAACAAAGTTTGATGGCAGTTCTCGCGTGATCGAGAAATCGATAACGTGGGAGTACGGGGTCTTTAGCTTGTCGTCCAGTCCCCACGTAATAGCGAAGCCGCCCGGAGTGGCGGCACCGGAGGGGGAAAAGACGGGAAATGGACCCGTCGGCGGAGCACCGATGAGCGGACCCAGAGCGCTAGAGGTGGGAATATTGTAGAGGCTGGAATAGCGCGCGGACTGATCTACGGTTTGAATGCCAGCAGGATTTATCTCGGCTGTGGTCAGACCGAAAGAACCTTCGCGATCGAAGGTATTGGTGACTCCTTCGCCGAAGTGATCAAAGTATATGCCGTAACCCGCGCGAATCGAGGTTTTGCCTTGGCCACCCCACAAGCGCCTCGACCACCCGTCTTCGCCTTTGGGCGAATAGGCAAATGCCACTCGGGGCGCAAAATCTTTGTAGTCGTAGGCCCAATACGGCTGCTTGCCATTAGCCTGCCCAGAGAGTTGAAAACCGATCATCGGATCGTACACCTGCCCCGCCGCCGCTGCTGCCGCCCGCTGATTAAACCAATCATGAAGACTGATAGTCGGTGAGACTTGGGTACCCGTCGTTTCGTAAGGCGGCTGCAAAATGGAGTAGCGCAAGCCATACGTGAAAGTAAAGTTGGGCTTCAACCTCCATTGGTCTTGTCCGTAGAACTCGTACTCGTGGTCGCGGAAGTGGCGGGGAACCAACAAACCCTGGGGAATTACGTTCAAACTCTTGTCCAATTCGTAATTCGCATCAACCTGGGTGATCAATCCGGCCACAGCGGCCATGGCGAAGTCGTAGCTGGCCCCGAAGCTGTTGGTGTAAGGGATCCCCGGATAGGTTCCGTAGACCGCTGGATAACAGCCGCAAGAGGCAGAGAGAGGGTCGAGGCTTCCGAAGGTGCCCGCGATTCCCGAAGTATTCAGCCAGTAGACGTTGGTTTGGCCCTGAAAAAAGTTTTGCGCGTCCGATTCGCGCAGGTTGTCGATCTGCCGGTAGTTCACGCCGAACTGCAGGGTGTGACCGCCCTTAATCTTGGTGATGTCATCGACAAAGTTCTTAACAGGCACGTGGGTGTTGATAGTCGGAGTGAAGGCATAAATATTATCCATGCCGCGGAAATCGTTGTACGGCTGAGTTTCCTGACCCTCTATATTGATTAGCTGGCTGATGTAGCCAAAGTGAAAACTGTTGATGAGCGTGCTGCTGAGGGTCGCCGTATAGCCAACTGTGATGCCTTTATTGTTGTCGTGCTCGACTTGGCCTTCAGGTTGCCCCGGAAATTCCTCTCCTCCGTCGCCAGTCACGGTGTTGACGGAATCGACAAAATTGCGTTCGGCTTCGCGCTCGTTGTCCATGATGCCTTTAACGAATATACGGTGATTGTTCGTCAGATTGTAATCGACCTTGAAGACGTAATCGTCCAGACTAGCGGGAAGCGGGGATGGGAATGTGAAGCCCTGGAAATCGAGCCCGTCGCCTACGGTGTTGGTATTGGGCAGAGGATACTGCGTGAACAGTGCCGTCGGATTTGCCCCTCCGATGTTGGCCAACAAAGGGTTCGGCCCTCCGCCCAGTGGGCATGTGGATGGGCTATTGAGAGAACAGTTCGTGTCGAGCCCTTGAAGTTGCTGGGGCGTAAGTGTCGCGATAAACGAATTCGCACCCTGTTGAACGACCTGCACGTTCGGATTTCCCGCAAAACAGTTCGGGTCGTTGACGTTATCGCAAGGATAGCTCATGTACCCTGTGCGCAATCCCGCGCTCGGAACGACGCGTGTGACCTGCAGGTCTTCGCGCTTGCGCTGGCCCTCGTAGGCAGCGAAGAAAAACAGGCGATCCTTGATGATCGGCCCGCCGACGTTTGCCCCAAAAGTATTGCGCAGCAGGAACGGGGGAGTATTGGGTTCGCTGGCCTGAATCTGTGCGGCCTTATTGAACCAATCGTTCGCCGTAGTGAATGTGGGACGATTGTATTCGTAGAGCGAGCCGTGGAAGTGGTTCGTGCCGCTCTTCGTCACCTCAGAAACCTGCCCACCAGAGGATCGTCCTGTGTCCGCGTCGGAGTTGCTGGTGGTTACTTTAAGTTCTTCGAGTGAGTCGAGCGGGGCGCGAATGGCACCGGTGAAAGCAGTGCCTTCGAGTTCGTCATTATTGTCGACGCCGTCGAGGGTGATATTGGTCTGGTCGCTGCGGGCGCCGTTCACGGCCCCGGCACGACTGTCCGACGCGCTGGAAATGTGCGAACTGTTCCCGGTAAACACCACTCCGGTCTGCAGGCTGAGAATGCCGGCAGGGTCACGGCCCTCGAAGGGAAGGTCGGCAATCTGATCGGAGCCAAATGCGTGTCCCATGCTCGCGTCCTGCGTATTGACCAGCGGGGCAGAACTGCTCACTTCCACCGTGACGGTACCGCCAGTTACCTGCAAATTGACGTTCAAGGTCGCGGGAGTCGCCACCTGAAGTTCCAGGCCGCTTTGTCTCAAAGTACCGAAACCATGGGACTGGACGGTCAAGTCATACTTCGCGGGCGGCAGTTCGAGAAATTGGTAGTTGCCCTGGTTATCTGACTTGATGGTGCGGCTGAAACCGGTCGCCGCGTTGGAAATCGTGACTGTCGCCCCGGCAACCACCGCCCCTTTCGGGTCGAAGACTGTGCCGCGAAGCGAGGTAGTGGCAGTTTGCGCTGCCGCCAGAACGCTGAGAGCGAGGCAAAACCCGAGCAACACTGCTTTGACACGTAAGCCAGAACGCATAGGAGGTTCCTCCGCCCGCATGGACTTACTTTTGATTTTGTTCTACCCAGGAAGTTAGAGATGGATACGAGACCCTGGGGACCTGATGGGGCGCTATTGTGCAACTCCGAGGCCACAATGTTCAAGCTGAATTTTCAAGGGAATGTGGACTGTGAAACGATTGAATACGGGTTTTCACATACGCGGTATTAGATATTGAAGGCTGTTTATGCGGGTTTTCGATCCGGTGCATGCAATTTGCCGATGAACAGCGCCGCCGCCAGCAGTATGACCACGGGATAGCATTCCAGCGTATAGCGCGGCTCGGGATTCTCCAGCGTACCTAGAAATAACGAACGCAGAACGAGAAAAGAAACGAGTAGTCCGACGCCAGGAAATTTTCGCGCGCGCGACAAACTGGCGGCAGCGGCGAGCCCATATGCCAGATTCACGAGACCCAGGACGATGCTCACAGAGAGCCATCCGCGCTCGTCGTTAAATTCCCACCAGCGCGGATCGGATGGAAACAGTTCTGTTCGCGGGCGCAGCCACATATCTGCGATTCGCATTGCCGGAAGCCAGAGGTAATAGCGCAACGGGGCGGCGTGAATACGCTGGGCGGCCAAGGTGGCGAAGCGGGCATCGAGTTCCGGGGTTACGTCGTGATCGTGGTTGTAGTCGTTGAAGATCTCTGCGGTTTCCTGCCGTTGGGCTGGGGAATCGAAGGCTCGGCCGGGCAAGCTGGCCACATCGATTGCCTCGCCTGGCACGTTCCAATAAATCTCTTCCACGGAAACATAATCGGCAATCCAGGTTTTAGTCCAGCGATTGAAGCCCGTCATCACGAGTTCATCGGAGTCATTGGCATAGCGCGGTGCGAGGGGCTCGAAGCGATGCAGCGTATGAAAGTTGCGGAGCGTCCACGGCAGCAGGCATGCTAGCGCGGTAGCGGTGAGAAGAACTGCGGCGCGGACGATGGTGCGCGAGAACGGGTGAGATTCTTGCTGTGTTCCAAGAACACTTCTCACGAGCAGCAGAAACAGATACGCATCCACTGCGGCGAGCAGAATTCCGCCGTCGGGCCGCAAGAGAATACAGGCTCCGATGGAAAGACCGCAACCGAGCCAGAGTACATTCGATCCGGCGACGTCGTTACTGTTGAGTTTCTCAATCCCGCATACAGCAAAATTTAATGCGAGCGCAGTAAAGAAAATTTCCAGTGTTTCGGTCAGTGCCGCGGCGGAATAGTTAGCGAGAAATGGACAGAGTGCTGCCAGCATAAACGCAGCTTTGGCTGCTGGTTCAGAAAACATTCTTCGCGCAATATCGGCAACGATCACACATGTAGCCAGATCGAACGCCAACTGAATCAGCAGCACGGCGCGGAAGTTGCTCCAGCCAAAAACCGCGAAGACGGCTGCGAGAAAAGCAGGATAGCCCGGCAGGCGCGAGAGCGTAGCCATCACCTGGCCGGAATCCGTAATGCCGTAAACGCCCTGCTGCAGCCAGTTCATGGCGATATCGGCGTAGAGGCGAGAGTCGTCGACCACAGCTGGAAAATGCAGGACGAAAAGCAAGCGTAGCGCGAATCCGGCCAGCATGGCCGCCAGGAAAAATCGAGCATCCTTGCGCAGCAGTTGCAGCACGCAGTGAATATAGCGCGTTAGCAAACTTTAAGGGTTGAAAGCGCATCATACTTGCCAAGTACCCTGTTGCCGCCCGCTCTTGTCTGGGCTTCCCCTTAGAATTGACCGTCTGCCGCCTGCGGCATACGATGAACGTTTAGTTTCTCCATGGCCGAACCCGTCTTTTACGATCCGCGGCGTGCCCGCTGGAAAAGGTTGAGAAGATTTGTCGACGCTGCCGTGGTGGTGCTCTCGGCGCTGATCCTTTTCTTCGTCTATACCACGCTGCGTGATGAACGCCTACCCGAGCTCTTATTTTCTCCGCAAAAGCGCGCCTTTAAGGCATTGAAGGAAAACGAGAAGGACAAGGCGCGGGAGCGGCAAAAAAAACTGGCGAGCCGTTCGCACCGAAAGTCGAAGCTGCCCGGCTCGCAGGTTAAGCTAAATCAGGAAGAGGGCATCCGGGCAGCATTCTACGTGCCTTGGGACGCCGCCAGTTTTTCTTCGCTGCGCGACTTCTCCCGCCAGATCGATCTTCTTTATCCCGACTGGCTGCATGTGCTGACGGCTGACGGCCGGCTGCAGGGCGTCGACGACCAGACCAACAAATTCTTCGATGTGGTCCAGAACGGTCATGCGCGGTCGGTGGACGATCGCGTAATGCCCTTTCTCAAAGCGGAAGACCCCAGCATGGAAGTCTTCCCCATGATCAATAATTTCGACGGCACAGAGTGGGTTGGAGACATCACGGGATTCTTGAATGATCCCGATGCTCGCGCGAATTTTCGCAAGGAGGTCGGAATTTTTCTTTCTTCCGACCGTTTCCGCGGCGTGATGGTGGATTTCGAGGCGTTTCCGAAGGCCGGACAGCCCGGCTACGTCGCCCTGCTCAACGAGCTTTCGAAGGACCTGCATGCCCGCGGCATGAAACTCTATGTCAGCGTTCCCGCGCACAATCAGGAATTCGATTACGCTGCCACATCCGCGCCTGCAGACGGCGTGGTCGTCATGAACTACGACGAACATTATCCCGGCAGTGCGTCGGGGCCCGTCGCGTCGCAGGATTGGTTCGTGGACAATCTGAAGTTTGCGCTGAAGGCGATTCCACGCGAGAAGCTGATCTGCGCCATCGCAAACTACGGCTATGACTGGGTGCTCAAGCCGAAAAAAGGAAAGCTACCACCCGATGCGCATGACAGTTCGGTGAGTGCGCAGGAAGCCTGGCTGGCGGCTCGGGATTCGGACGAGGACGTCACTTTCGATGACGACGCGCTCAATCCGCATTTCAGCTACCTGGATGAGCGCAGCATGCGGCATGATGTCTGGTTTTTGGACGCTGTTACGGCTTTAAATCACATGCGGGCCGCGCAAACGCTGGGCATTCAGACGTTCGCTTTGTGGAGGCTTGGTGGCGAAGATCGGTCGCTGTGGCGGGTGTGGGACGTTCCCGGCGACGCCGGAGCCACCGACAAATTGCGCGACGTGCCTCCGGGTCAGGACGTGGACATGGAGGGCCAGGGCGAAATTCTTCGCATTGAAGATCGCCCTACACATGGCACGCGCGACCTAACCATCGATGCGCAGACGAAGCTCATCACTGATGAAAATTTCCAGAATTTGCCCGAGCCTTACCGCGTGGGGCGCTACGGGTACAGTCCCAACGAAGTGGTGCTCACCTTCGATGACGGGCCCGATCCGGAGTGGACGCCTCAGATTCTTGATGTGCTAAGACGCGAGCACGCGCCAGCCACATTTTTTCTGATTGGCATTCAGGCGGACAAATTTCCCGGCCTAGCCAAACGGATTTACAACGAAGGCCATACCATCGGCAATCACACCTTCACGCATCCGGACGTGAGCAACATTTCATCGTATTACATGAAGGTGGAACTGAACCTGACCGAGCGGCTTTTCGCCAGCCTGGTGGGAATTCGCACCAAGCTGCTGCGCCCGCCTTATGCGATTGACGAAGAGCCTGACACCGCCGATCAGGTAAAGCCGCTCGAGTTCGCGCAGGATATGGGCTACATCACTGTTGGCAACCGAATCGATCCCAACGACTGGAGTGACAAGGTGCCGACGGGGAATGGCAAGCTGCGGAGGCACACTGCCGAAGAAATTGCGTCCACCGTCCTTGCGGATCTTCCACCCTGTAATTCCGGCAATCTGCACTGCGGCAATATTGTGCTGCTGCACGATGGCGGCGGTAATCGTGCCGAAACCGTGCGCGCGCTGCCGATGATCATTGACGGAATTCGTTCGCGCGGGTACTCGGTGGTTCCGGTATTTCAATTATTCGGCAAGACGAAGGCCGACGTGATGGCGCCTTTGAGTACTCCACAGCGCTGGGCGGCTCGGCTCGATGGGCTCGGCTTCTGGCTCTTCGAAGCCGGCATCGTTGCGATTACCTGGATATTCTTCCTCGGCGACCTGCTCATGACCGGGCGGCTGATTTTTATTGGCACAGCTGCAGTCTACGATCGTGTTGCAGAGAAGATTTTCGGCAAGCCGGCGGAAGTGGCTTCGTACAAGCCGAAAGTGGCGGTTCTTATACCCGCGTATAACGAAGAGAAAGTGATCGTGCGCACGGTTCGGGCCGCGTTGAATTCCGACTATCGTAATTTGCGTGTGATTGTCATTGATGACGGCTCCAAGGATCGCACGCTGGAAGCGGCGAGATCCGCGTTCATCGCAGAGCAGAATTCCGGAAAGGTGCTCATCCTCACGAAACCCAATGCAGGCAAGGCCGAAGCGCTGAATTATGGCATTGAGCATATTGAGGAGGCGGAACTCTTCGTGGGCATCGATGCCGACACGATCATCGCCAGCGACGCCATCTCGCGATTGGTTCCGCATTTCATCAACCCAAAAGTCGGCGCGATCGCCGGCAATGCGAAGGTCGGAAACCGTGTGAATCTGTGGACGCGCTGGCAGGCCTTGGAATACATCACGAGCCAAAATTTCGAGCGCCGCGCGCTGGATGTGCTGGGAGCGGTCAGCGTGGTTCCGGGAGCGATCGGAGCATGGCGTGTCTCTGCGGTGCGCGAGGCAGGCTGCTTCCAGGTCGATACGGTCGCGGAAGATGCCGATCTCACGATGGCGCTGTTGCGCCGCGGATATCGCGTGGAATATGAAGATATGGCGCTGGCCTATACCGAGGCCCCGACCAACGCGAACGGCTTGATGCGCCAGCGTTTCCGCTGGTCGTTTGGAATTCTGCAAGCTGTGTATAAGCACAGCGAAGTATTCGGGCGTAAGGGAGTGCTGGGATTTGTTGCGCTGCCGAATATTGTGATCTTTCAAATCCTACTGCCATTGGTTTCACCCTTGATCGACATTATGTTTGCGTTCGGCGCTCTCTGGTACGTCGTGCAGAAACATTTTCATCCTGATTCCACCGACCCGGCGAGCTTTCACAAGCTGGTCGCATTTTTCTTTGTGTTTCTCGTGATTGACTTCCTGGCGTCCGCGATCGCTTTCGCATTGGAGCGGAGGCGACCCGACGATAAAGAAGATCCGTGGCTGCTGAGTCAGGTGTGGTTGCAGCGCTTCGCCTACCGGCAGCTGTTTTCCGTGGTGCTGTTCAAGACGTTGAAGCGCGCGCTCGAAGGCCGCAAGTTTGCTTGGGATAAGTTGGAGCGGACGGCGGCGGTAAAGCGCGTGGCGTCGGAGGATCGGGAGTCGGTGAATGTACCGTAGATGGTGAATGTGCCGTAGATAAGGAGAATGGACGTGTCTACGGAGTTTCCGGCATCGTTCGGTCGATCAGGATCTTGCACAGCCGGGCTGAGTTCGTGGGACAGTGTATTCGGGCGTTTTCATGGATCTTGGGAGCGTCATGACTCCAATCGATCGTCTCATCCACATGGCGAACAACAAAGCTCTCAAACGCCTTGTCGTTCGAAGCGCGCTGAACGAACTCTCCAAAATGCTCCCAGCGGTTCGCGAGTAGCTTGGCAACTGCATCGCTGATACCTTCTCCAACGCTGCCGTCGTCGCAACGCGAAAACTTCTTGTAGAAGCGGTAGACCGAGTTCCATGTCTTGAGTTTATCCGTCGCCATTTCCGCTTTTATGGCCTCGTCCCGGCTACAAGGCGGGCTCTGGCCGGTCGCAACTCCAATTGCGAAAAAAGAGCATGCGAGCGTCCAGCCCAGAAGCTTCTTGAGTATGGAATGCATTTCCGTCATCAGCTATCGAAACAGTAGTGTCGCAAACTCCGCCAGATTCCGCCGCCAAACCATCCAGGTGTGCATGCCGGAGGTTTCGATCTCGGTGGCCTTCACACCCCTGGTCTTGAGCCATTTCCGCAGATTTCGGTTGATGGTGATCAAATGATCTTCTTTGCCGCAGGCTATCCATAGAACATGCAGTTGCTGATTCGCCTTCGCATCGAGAGCGGGAAAATCTCTTTCGAAGTCCTCGGGAATGCCGCCCGAACTGAAAGCGCCGATCCAGGAAAATTTGTCGAGATGGTTGAGACCAGTAAGTAGAGATTCCGAGCCTCCCATCGACAGCCCCGCAATCGCCCGTGAATCGCGGCCTTTAGCGATGCGATACTCCCCTTCGACTTGCGGCATTATCTCGATCAGTAGCGCTTCGGTGAACTTCTTGAAGTTGGACTCACGCACGTCGGCATGAGTCCAAGCATCCCATCCCAACCGGATCATTTCCATCGTGCCATAGCCAAGCGGCATCACCACAATCATGGGTTTGGCTTTGCCTTGCGCAATCAGATTATCGAGGATCACGTTGGCGCGGCCGACCGATGTCCATCCGCTGGCGTCGTCGCTAAACCCGTGCAGCAGGTAGAGAACCGGATATTTTCGCTTGCCCGAGTCTTGGTAGCCGGGAGGGGTGTAGACGTAGTAATCCCGGTCATCCTGCGCTATTGCCGATCTGTAGAAATGATGATGGATTTCGCCGTGCGGGACATCGTTCATCTCCCAGGGCAGCGATGGAGGCCCGGGAACGTGAACGGCATTCCCGGGAGTGATCAGATTAGGCACGAGAGCCAGGTTGGAAGCATCCATCGTGCGCGCGCCATCGACAACGAAAGAATATCCGTAGTAATCCGGCGCAACCGGAGGCGTGGTCACGCTCCAAAGACCTTGAGCATCCTTCTGCATATCGACGGCTTCGGTTCCCTCGCGTTCGAGTTTCACTTTCTTCGCGTTGGGAGCGCCGATGCGGAACGTAATACTCCTGTCCGGGTTTACCTCAGGTGAAACCAGCGGCGGAGGCGGGAACGCGGTTGGCTGCGCCGGCCTGGCCGGCCGTGCTGATGCCTGTTGTGCTGTTGAAAGTGCAGAAGCCAGAAACAACAACGGCAACCCAACAGAGAACAAGAGAGAATCGCGCATGGCTCCTCCGGCCGAGACAGGCTCGCGTTGGAATGCGTTACGATTTTTGCTGAGCCACTTCCAGCCGCGTCTCGGCCTTGTGCAAGGAATCCAGCGCGCGCTCCACGTCGACATTCGTATCTCCGCTGGTGAGGCGTTGCTCGGCGCGCTCCTTGGCTTTGCGCGCGCGATCGGCATCGATCTCTTCCGGACGCTCCGCAGTTTCGGCGAGTATCGTGACTTTGTCCGGAAGCACTTCCGCGAATCCCCACGCCACGGCTAGAAGCTTCTCTTGAGCGCCTGAACGATACTTGATCTCCCCCACGGCCAATTCGGTGATGAGCGGCGCGTGTCCGGGAAGAACGCCCAAATAACCGTTCTTGCCGGGGATCTGAACTTCTTCCGCAGGCACGTCGACGACTTTCTTTTCCGGCGTGACGATTTCGAGTTTGAAGGTATCTGGCATTTCTTCGTTGGTCGTTGGTCGTTGGTCGTTAGCTATGTCGTCAACCTTCGGCTAACGACGAACGACCAACGCTTTTATGCCGCCGCCTTCATCTTCTCTGCCGCTTCCAGCACTTCTTCGATCGGGCCTTTCATGTAAAAAGCCTGCTCGGGAATGTTGTCGTATTTGCCTTCGACAATCGCCTTGAAGCCCTTCACGGTGTCGGCAATCTTTACGTAGCGCCCTGGCGCGCCAGTGAATTGCTCGGCTACGTGGAACGGCTGCGAGAGGAAGCGTTGAATCTTTCGCGCGCGCGCCACGGTGAGCTTTTGATCTTCGCTCAACTCGTCGATGCCGAGAATTGCGATGATGTCCTGCAAATCCTTGTAGGTCTGCAGCGTTTTCTTTACCGATTGCGCGACGTCGTAATGTTCCTGGCCAACAATGCGCGGATCGAGAATGCGCGACGTCGAGGACAGTGGATCGACTGCGGGATAGATTCCGATTTCCGTGAGAGCGCGGGAAAGCACAGTGGTCGCATCCAGGTGAGCGAAGGTTGTAGCTGGCGCGGGATCGGTCAAATCGTCGGCGGGAACGTAAATCGCCTGCACCGAAGTGACCGAACCTTTCTTGGTCGAAGTGATGCGCTCTTGCAGCTCGCCCATTTCCGTGGCCAGGTTGGGCTGATAACCCACTGCGCTGGGCATTCGACCCAGCAGCGCCGAAACTTCCGAGCCAGCCTGGGTGAAGCGGAAAATGTTGTCAATGAACAACAGCGTGTCTGCGCCTTCGGCATCGCGGAAATATTCAGCGACAGTGAGTCCGGTGAGCGCGACGCGCAAACGTGCTCCAGGCGGCTCGGTCATCTGACCGTAGATCAATGCCGCCTTCGAGTGCGCGGGATCACCGGGCTTGATTACGCCCGATTCCGTCATTTCCAGCCAGAGATCGTTGCCTTCGCGCGTTCGCTCCCCGACGCCGGCGAACACGGAGAATCCTCCGTGGTTCTTGGCGACGTTGTTGATCAGCTCCATGATGACGACGGTCTTGCCGACGCCTGCGCCGCCGAACAGTCCGATCTTGCCACCTTTCAAGAATGGCTGGATGAGATCGATGACCTTCACGCCAGTTTCAAACATCTCGGCGGATGTGGCTTGTTCGTCGAAGGCGGGAGCGAGACGATGAATGGGCATTCGCTCTGTGTACTCGACCGGGCCGAGTTGATCGACAGGTTCGCCGATCACGTTCATCACGCGACCCAGCGTGCCGCGGCCTACGGGGACGGAAATGGGTCCGCCCTGGTCGATGGCCTTCATGCCGCGCACCATGCCTTCGGTAGCTTCCATGGCGACGCAGCGCACACGGCCTTCGCCGAGGTGCTGCTGCACTTCAAGAATTACGTTGATGGGGCTGGGAACGTTGAAGCCGTCGCTCACCACCCGCACCGCTTCATAAATTGGCGGCAAATGGCCTTCGGCGAACTGCAAGTCGACGGCTGGTCCCGCTATTTGTACTACGTGTCCGATGTTTTCTGGCATATTTAGCTTTGAGCTTTGAGCCATGAGCGGCGGGCAAAACCGACTAGGTCCGGCACTCGCTCAGCACTTAGCTCTTCGTAACCTCATTTCGACTTTGGGCACCGACTACTGCTCGCTCGAAGCTCATGGCTCAAAGCTCGCAGCTTCTCTTACATCGCCGCTGCGCCGCTCACGATTTCTATAATCTCTTTCGTGATCTTCGCCTGACGGGCGCGATTCATGGCCAGCGTCAGCGAATCGATCATGTCGGTTGCGTTGTTGGTCGCGGAATCCATCGCGGTCATGCGCGCGGCGTGTTCGGCGGCGATTGATTCCAGCAGCGCGCGGAAAATTTGTATGGCGACGTATTTCGGAAGAAGCGAGCGAAACAACTCTTCGGGCGGTTGTTCGTAAATGTAATCGACATCCGCTGTGGCGAATTTTTCGGCGGCCTGTTCGGCCGGAGACTCGGAGCCGCGCATTCCTACTCCCGCGCTGATGGCTGCTTCCTTAGCTTTTTTCTTTTCTTCCTCCGTCATCTCCTCAGCCAGGCGAACCGCCTGCTCGCCGATCTGTTCGATGGGAAGAATCTGCTCCACAACAAGCCGCTGCGCAATCACAGATTTGAATTCGTTGAAGACTACGTAAACCGAATCAACCTCTTCCTGCTCGTAGCGTTCGATAACATTTTCCGCAAGAGTCTTCGCCTGCGAAAACTGCAGCTTGTTTAGAACGCCAACATGCTCGCCGGTGATTTGTATCTCACCAGCGCGTTTCTCCGGCCGTCCCTCAGTTTCGAGCGATTCTTCTGTTTCGGCCAAACTGCGCGTTTGCACGGATGCCGCCGGATAACGCCTGCGCAGAAAGTCGCGCCCCTTGCGACCTATGGCTTCAATGTCAATATTTTTTCCGGCCTTCGACTCAAGAAACCGGCTGGCCGCCTTCGTGATATTGGCGCTGAATGCTCCCGCTAATCCCTTATCGCCGGTGACAACGATAAGCAGAATGTTCTGCTCGGGGCGGTGCGCCAGAAGAGGATGTTTCGGCTCGCCGGTTTCCGGGTCGTAAATCTCAGCGCGCTTGACCAGCGATTTCAAAACATTGGTCAGCATCTGCGCGTAGGGACGCGCGGCCATGGTTCGATCCTGCGCCCGGCGCAGCTTTGCCGCCGAGACCACTTTCATGGCCTTGGTAATCTGCCTCGTGTTTACCACACTGCGGATACGGCGCCGAATGTCGAGAATGTTGGGCATCTTATTTCGCTACTGCCTGTCTTGACTCCACAAATTGCTGCTTTGCCTGTTTGATTAGTTCGGTCAATTGCGCTTTCAAGCCGTCGTCGAGAATCTTTTTCTCCATGATGGCGCGGAGCAGAGCGCCGCCGGTTGCATCGGCATATTTATAAAGCTCCATCTCGAAGTCGCGCACCTGATTCACCGGCATGTCGTCGAGGAATCCGCTGGTACCGGCGAAGATGATCAGAATCTGCTTCGAGAATGGAAGCGGCGAGAACTGCCCCTGCTTCAAAATCTCTACCAGCCTTTGGCCGCGATTCAACTGCGCCTGCGTGGCCTTGTCGAGATCGCTGCCGAACTGTGCGAAGGCGGCCAGTTCACGGTATTGCGCGAGTTCCAACTTCAAGCTGCCGGCTACCTGGCGCATGGCTTTGATTTGCGCGCTGCCGCCGACACGGCTCACCGACAAGCCTACGTTCACCGCGGGGCGAACGCCCTGGTTGAATAAATCGGTCTCCAGATAGATCTGACCGTCGGTAATCGAAATCACATTGGTCGGGATGTAGGCGGAAACGTCTCCGGCTTGGGTTTCGATGATGGGTAAGGCGGTCAGCGAGCCGCCACCGTTCTTGTCGCTCAATTTTGCGGAACGCTCGAGAAGCCGCGAGTGGAGATAGAAAACGTCGCCGGGATACGCTTCGCGTCCGGGCGGGCGGCGCAACAGCAGCGAGATTTCGCGATAAGAGGCGGCGTGCTTCGAGAGATCGTCGTAGATCACCAGCGCATGCCGCTTGCTGTCGCGGAAGTATTCGCCCAGAGCCGTCGCCGCGTAAGGCGAGATGTATTGCATCGGTGCAGGTTCGGACGCGGACGCGGCAACGACGATCGTGTACTCCATTGCTCCAGCGTCTTCGAGAATCTTCACCACCTGCGCAATCGACGAGCGCTTCTGGCCGATTGCATTGTAGATGCAAACGAGGTCGTTGCCCTTGCTGTTGATGATGGTGTCGAGGGCGACCGCAGTCTTTCCGGTTTGGCGGTCGCCGATGATCAGCTCGCGCTGGCCACGGCCGATGGGAATCATGCTGTCGATAGCTTTCAGTCCGGTCGCCATCGGCTCGCGCACGGGTTGACGGTCGATGACGCCGGGAGCCAGGCGCTCGAGCGCGATGAACTTATCGGTGGAGATTGGACCTTTGTCGTCGATTGGGCGACCCAGCGAATCGACCACGCGGCCGATCATGGCGTCGCCCACGGGCACGCTCATGATGCGGCCCGTGCGCTTGACTTCATCGCCTTCTTTGATTTCGGTATATTCGCCGAGCAGCACCACGCCGACCTGCTCTTCTTCCAGGTTCATGGCGATTCCGGCCACGCCGTGCGGGAAAGAAAGAAGTTCGCCGGCCATGACTTTGTCGAGCCCGTAGACACGCGCGATGCCGTCGCCGAGCGTGATGACCGTGCCGGTTTCGTCCACCGAGATTTTCGATTCGTAGTTCTCGATCTGCTCGCGGATCAGTTCTGTGATTTCGTTTGCTTTGATTTGTGCCATAGAGTCAGCTTTGAGCTATCAGCCGTCAGTTTTCAGCTTTATCGCTATTCGGCAATTAGCATTTCCCCACCCGGGAAGGCCTAACTGCCAATCGCTAATTGCTAATTGCTTCTTTAATCTTTTCCAACTGGCCTTTTACTGAGCCATCGTAAATCGTGCTGCCGATGCGGAGCACTGCTCCGCCGAGCAGAGAAGCATCGCGCGAATATTGGGCGCGGACTTTCTTGCCCGTGAGCTTCCCTATCTGCGCTACGAACTCGCTTTTCTCGGTGTCATTCAAATCGCGGAAGCTGGTAATCTCGGCTTCGGCGAATCCCAGCCGCGCATCCAGCTCTTTTCCCAACTGCCGGATGATCGGCTCCAGAAAGTGCGTGCGCCGGTGGTCGATCAATACCGCAATCAGATTTCGCACCTGCTTCGAAAAATTGTCGCGGTGGGCAATCACATCCAGAACTCGCCGCTTCTGGTCGGCGGGAACGGCTGGATTGTCCCACACTCGGCGTAGATCCACATTTTCTTTGAGCAACTCTGCCACGGAACGCAACTCTGCAAGCGAGCGGTCGGCGTCGAGGTGCGCGCTCAACACGACATCCGCAAACGCCCGGGCATAGGTGCCGGCAACCGAGGCCATCGGCTAGCCCCTACCCTTCCCGGCATCATTGGATGCGCCGGAATAAGAACCCACTTGATCGGCAAAATTTCGCACCAACGCCTGATCGGTTGCGGCATCCACTCGGATCTGTTTTTTCGCCAGGCCGACCGCCAGGTTAGCGGCATAAGCCGTCAATTCGCGGCGCGCGGCTTTGACTGCGGAAGCGATTTCCTGCTGCGCCGATTCGATGATTTTGCGCTTATCGTCCTCAGCAGCGGCACGAATGCGCGCCTCTTCCGCGGCAGCTTCCTTTTCCGCGGCGTCACGCATCGTTGCGATTTCTACATCAAGTTTCATCAATCGAAATTCGATTTCAGTCAGCTTGCGCCGGGCCTCTTCACTGGCCTGTTGCGCTTCCTGCATGGCTTTCTGAATCGCCGCCGTGCGGGCGCTGAATATGCGAGGCAAGTATTTTGCCGCTGCCCAAATGATGGCCAGAGCAACAACTGCAAAGTTTAAGAACACGCAGAACATGTAAGCGTGAGGGATGCTCAAGCCTGTAACTCGCGCGATGAACTGAACCGAAGACGACTGTTTAAACTCCGCCGTTTCGTCTTTTTCTTCTCCGGCCGCCTCGCGAGTTTCGTGCGTGAGTTGCCGCGCGAAGCCTGGGCCGCGGGAATTATCGGATTGTTTGTGCTTCGGCTGCGCGGGTTGCTGTTCCTGCGCGAACGGAATCGCGGGCGCTGCGGCGAAGACCAGCAGCAAAAATGCAAGCGCGCCTGTTCGCGATATTCTTCGCACGCAAATATTTTTCATCACGGAAGTCTTGTTAGAGATCATCCTCGTCCCGCCCCGGCTGGCTCCAGAACGCGCTGCATGATCTCAGTCGCCAAGGTTTGCACCTCGTCCTGCAAACCGGCTTGCGCCCCCTCTCGATCTTTCTCGATATCAGCCTTCGCGGCCTGCACCTGCAACTGCGCCTGCCTGCGCGCTTCGTTCATGGCTGCAGTCCGCGCATCCAGGGCGACTTTGCGCCGGGCCTCTTGCGTGCGGAACAGCGTCGCTCTTGCCTCACGCAGGCGCTGCTCGTATTCCGAGGTGCGGGCGTCGGCGGCCGCAATATCGGCGCGCGATTTTTCGACTGCGCCTTCGGTCTTGCTACGGCGCTCGGCCAGAACGCGCTGCAACGGTTTGTGCACGATGGTCGTATAGAGGGCGTACAGCACCGCCACCAGAATTACTGTCGGCACAGATCCGAGCAGTAATCCGCCTAGTTGTCGAAGCGTTTCATCCATGGACGGCTATACAGGGTAAATGAGGGCTATGAAAACTGTTAAGTCTAACGTGGGAGGGAGTCTATGTCAACGCTAAGAGGCTGAATTCTAAGGGATTTTGGAGCACAGCGAAAGAATTGGATTCCGGCGGAGTGGGATTGTCAAGCCCCGGTTTTTCAGACCTTTGCAGAAATCTGCAACTAACCCTTGACTTCCCGGCTGAGAGGATTAGCATAACAGTATCACCTCCGATCCAATTCAGGATCGAAAGGGCCGATAGCCAAGGAATGTCACCGCTTCTTGGTTGCCGGCCCTTTTAAATTGCTGCTGATCACCGTCAAGGCGAGATGGGATCCAAGGTGGGGCAGCCTTCGTTTCGCGCCGCTGAAAGCAAGGCTTTGTCAGCACAAACAAAAACGGGTTCCTCGTTTCCTGATATCGAACGCAACAGTAGATACCCAGCCAACTGCATGGCATCGTATCCCTTGAGGGGGTAACCGTCGACCAATGCGAAAGCCACGTCCAGCAAGGAATCCGAGAGCGGCTGGATGAGAAACCTACCCTCCGAATGCTGAACGAAGGAATCGATTAGTCCGCCAGCCACGTGACCCGGAATTTCGCCACTACGCTGCCGCCGACGAATGGCGGCGCGGAATTCGACCTGCGCAAGAGACAGAATGGCAAATCGATGCCCCGCCTTCTCGCTTGTAAGAGCCAGCAGTCCGTCTGTGCCAGGCTCGTAAACATACAGCTTTACGAGGGCGCTGGTTTCTAGGTAATAAAGCGCCAATCCTCAGCGCCTTTCACGCAAGATGGTGGCGGACAACGGCTCACCCTTGATGTGGATCGGATGGAAATCCAGACTCCTCTTCGGGGTCCCTAGCACCTCCTGAACCTCGGGCAGCAAGCGATTCAACCGGATGCTGGTAACTGGGAACTGGGGGGACTTCGGGTTGGGCACTGGCTTCTTCAGGATCAGTCTCTTGTCAATCGCGGAGCGGAGCACACTCTGCCGTTCGACATCCGAGCGAATGGATGGAACATCCGCCGTCGGAAGAATCTCGTCACGAAATTTCTTCAGTGAAACAAAGCTCCAGCCGGGAGTGGATTCCGCACGATCCAAGGCTCTGAGTAACTCCGCCTCGGCCGGATGCACATAGGTGCTCGCACCGCTTGCGCCGCGCGGTACCGACGCACTTGTCATCTCAGAAGCAGGTGCAGTGGCCTCTGCCTCCTGCGCCACCGCGGCGGCAGGAAGCGTTTTTGCCGTGGAAGGTTCGAGCCAGAACTGTGCAGGCTCAGATTTTTCAGGAGCCCAAGCGTGGGCAACAGCATTGCTGCGCTTCTTGCGACCATCGGCGTTTAGGAGAGATAGACGAAGACGGAAACTTTCGTGGATTGGATAGCCGTGACGCTTCAAGGCTGCCTTCAGAGGCTTGTCAAGTTCCTCCGCAATACTCGATTCGACCTGCTCGATATTAATCTTCATTTTCGAAACCCCTAGTCTTAAAATAAGCGTTACACTGCAACGCATATATATAATAGTAAATAAATTAATCGGTTGTCAAGAGAAATCTTGGCGCGTTCACGACTCCACCACCGCCCATCCCCTCACCCTCCGCATCACCGACTCCGGCGCCTCCAGTTCCAACTCCACCGCGCCGTCCTTATATGCCCGCGAAAAGATTCGTGCCTTGGCTTCGAGCATGGCCAGCGCCTTGCCTTCTTTCTGCGGCACGCGCAAATGCACGCGGCTGACCCGGTCTTCGTCGATCATGGCGTCGATGCGGGCGAGCAACGTATCCAGGCCGGTGCCGTCGATTGCGGAAACATAAACAGTTTGTGAACTGTCGCGCTGCGCATCGCTCACCAGACCTTCGGCAACTTCCACGTCCAGCAGATCGACTTTATTCATTACGCGCAGGCGCGGCTTTTTCTCCGCTTCCAACTCCTTCAGCACGAGTTCCACTTGCGCATCCTGCTCGGCAGAGAGGCGACTGCTGGCATCGGAGACCTGCAGAATCAGTGACGCGCGCTGCACCTCTTCGAGCGTGGCGCGGAATGCGGAGACCAGCGTGTGCGGCAGATTGCGAATGAAGCCGACTGTATCCGACAGGAGCACTTTGCGCTTCGACGGCAATGTCACGGCGCGTATGGTCGGGTCCAAGGTTGCAAACATTTTCGGCGACGACAAAACTCCTGCCTGCGTAAGCGCATTGAACAGCGTCGATTTTCCTGCGTTCGTGTAGCCCACGAGCGCCACTGTTGCCGCCGGCGCAGACTCCCGCCGCGAACGCTGTTGCGTGCGAATCCGGCGCACGTTTTCCAGTTGCTGCTCGACGTGGCGAACGCGCCGGTAGATTTTCCGCCGATCGGTTTCCAACTGCGTTTCGCCGGGACCGCGTGTGCCGATGCCGCCGCCGAGTTGTGACATCTCGATGCCGCGGCCAGCCAGACGCGGCAGCATGTATTTCAGTTGCGCCAACTCCACCTGCAACTGGCCTTCACGCGTGCGCGCGTGGCGGGCAAAAATGTCGAGGATCAGCTGCGTGCGGTCGATCACGCGCCGCTTCACGATCTTCTCTATATTGCGCTGCTGCGAAGCGCTGAGGTCGTGATCGAAGAGTAAGAGATCAGCATTCACCGACGCGGCCGCTCCGGCTATTTCATCGAGCTTGCCTGTACCGATCAAAGTCGCAGGATCGAAACGGTCTCGGCGCTGCAAAACTTCGCCCACAACTTTCGCGCCTGCGCTGCCGGCCAGCGTGCGCAGTTCCGCCAAAGATTCATCGGCATCGAACTCGGGAATGGTGGGCTTGTTGGATTTTGTGGCGGCCAGCGACGTCTTCCCGCCGGCCGATTGTGTAGTGGAAGCATCGCGCGCGGCCTGCGCTTGTGCAGTTACTTTCGCGCCGCTGCGGCCGCGCGTTCGCACGTCGAGCCCAACCAGAAACGCTCGCTCCTGCGCATCGGCGGTGCGAAGTTCCGCGCCGTGAGGCACACGTTCGGATGCGGCTACTGGGCCGCGATTCTTTTTGGGATGAGACCTGCGCAATCCGAAAACGCCTTACCCTTCGTTGCCGGAAGCGCTCGCCGCCGAGGCCACCGGAACTGACGCCCCCGCTGACGTGGCCACCGGCCGCGCCTCCGGATGCGCGCCGTGCGGCATGGCCCGGCCCATGACGACCGTGGAAATGGCGTGCTTGAAGATCAACTGTTCCTGGCCATTGGCCTCGAGCACGACCGAATACTTGTCGAAGGAACGAATACGGCCTGTCAGCTTTACGCCGCTCAGCAGATAAATGGTAATGCTCAGTCTCTCTTTGCGGGCTGTGTTGAGGAAGGAATCCTGAATATTTTGCGCCGGCTTGCTATTTTCCATTGCCGATCTCCTGATATTCCTTTGAGCCTTCAAGTCTGCCCGAGCGGCATTCGCCACCGGAGCAGTCAAAACTAACAGCGTTTCCTCGCGGCCTTCCGCACAAGGAACACGGGGGGACATCCTGCGCTCTCGCCGCCGCCCATTTTTTCGAGGTAGCGAGCCAGCAGGTAACTGCGAGTACGATACGGCGTCCCGCTGCGCTTTTCAACCTTGAACTTCGCGGAAAACGGCTTTTATTGGTCGGAATGGACACTTTGGAACAACATTCCTCGCTCGGATCGGTTTTTTCACCCTTTTTGACTAGTCTCTCGGCATGCCGCCGGCTTGTGTACAATCGCCCGCGTGGGTTTAGTCGCACGTGTTAGTCGCACCTGCGGCGCACTCTTAGGAGGCACGATGGCAAGCTCTGTTCTGGCAGCGTTCTTTGTTCTGCAAATCATTGGTTCGCAAATCAACGTTGTGCAAATCAGTGGTCCGCAAATCAACCTTCCGTCCGACTTCAATACCAACTTCCTGATGCTGATGCGCTGGATCCACTTTCTAGCCGGCATCACCTGGATCGGGCTGCTGTATTTCTTCAACCTGGTGAATGTGCCTTTCATGAAGGAACTTGACGCCTCCACGCGGGGCAAAGTGATGCCCGCGCTGATGACGCGGGCGCTGCTTTGGTTCCGCATGTCGGCGGCGCTGACGGTGCTGGCTGGCCTTATTTATTGGGGAGATATTGTTGCGGCGGACGCGCGAAATGGCCAAGCATCGGGATTCAATGCCTCGAGCGGGCCGGTAATGGGCAGCTTCTTTCTGATCTGGACAATCGTTTGGGGCCTGCATTACGTGTGCCTGATTCCGGGCAAAGGCATCCTCGACAAAGGGCCCGTTCTTGCGGTGATCTATGCCGTAGTCCTCATCGCCGCGGCTTGGCTGTTTCTGAGCCTGAACACGCATGGCTGGGAAAGCAGCCGGCTGCTGGCGATCGGCATCGGCGGCGGCATCGGCTGGGTCATGCTGCTCAATGTGTGGGGAGTGATCTGGCGCATCCAGAAGCGGCTGATTCAGTGGACGCGGGACAATGCGGCCAATGGCACGGCTATGCCGGAAAGGGCTAAGGCGATGGCACGGCAGGCTTTTCTGGTATCGCGGGCTAATGCTTACTTCTCGGTGGTGATGCTGTTCTTTATGGGGGCGGCTAGCCATTACCCGATGTTTGGGAGGTGAACCGGGGCTTGGCTTCGTTGCGATTTCTTCTTAGACCAAAATAAAAGCGGCCTGTGGACTAAGCACAGGCCGTTCAAAGTTCCTAATTCGGCTTTTTAGAACTTAATCTTCAGCGCCACCTGAATCTGGCGTGCCGAAGTAGTTCCGTCCGGTTGGGTGTAGGTGCTGGTAATCACCCCGAATAACGGCTGCCCAATCAGGTTCCCCAGTCCGGCTGCGTCGGTTCCCGGATTGAGGAAGTGTGGGTGATTGAGGACGTTGTAGCCCTCGAAGCGAAGCTCAGCCTTTACGCGCTCCGTAATGCTCATACTCTTGGCGAGAGTCACGTCCCAATCCCAGAAACCTGGGCCGTAGAAATTGTTACGCTCATTGTTCGACGCCTGCCCAAATGGAGGATTGGTGAAGGCGCACTGATTGCTGATGTAGGCATAGCCGCCGCCGGGAGGGAATGGGCCTGCGGAGCAGCCGGAACCGGCTGGCGGACCGAACGGATCGCCAACCTGGTAGCCCCATGCGGCAATGCCAGTTCTCTGCGTGTCCTCCGTTCCGCGAACCTGAAATGGATGCCCAGTCTGAGCGGTGAAGATT
>JBEKBW010000043.1:0-43791 GCA_050015215.1 Candidatus Sulfotelmatobacter sp. | reverse complement strand
CCCCGCATCGGGTCCCACGCCGGGGTTGAAATAATCGCGCGCCCCGCCGAATCCGTTCCACCGTCCAAAGTAGTAGACGTTGCCATGCAATGAATTGGTGCCGCTCTTGGTTACCACGTCGATAATCGCGCCCGTGTTGCGCCCATATTCCGCATTGAAATTGTCCGTGATAACGCGGAACTCTTCCGTGGACTCGGGATTGGCGTTCAGCACTCCGCCGATACCGCCCGGCACGGAGGTGTCATTGTTGTCTACCCCATCCAGGAGAAAGTTATTATTGCGGTCTCGCGCGCCGTTAACCGAAATGCCGGCGTTTCCGCTATCGGTCTGTGATGTTCCCGGTGACAGCAGCACGAGCTGATAGGGGTTGCGCGTGATCAAAGGCAAGCTCTCCATTTGCCTTTGATCAACCAGATTGGTGATCTGAGCAGTTTCCAAATCCACGTCTTGCGTGCGATCCGCGCGCACGGTGACTTCTTCACTGGCCGAACCAATCGATAGCTTCGGATCGACGGTGAGCGATTGCGCCACAGTCAATTCGATGCTGGGGAGCACAAACGTCTTGAAGCCCTGTTTTCTTACCGTAATCTCGTACGGACCCACTGGGAGATTGGTCAAAGCATACGTGCCGCTGGTGCTGCTGCTCGTCTTGTGCGTTTCGTTGGTCGAGAGATTGCGAACGGTGACTTCCGCACCCTGCACCACGGCCCAACTGGTATCCGAAACGGTCCCAGCAATCGTGCCTGTCTGGGCGAACACTGCGGCAGCCGAAAGCAAGAAGACAGCGCCTAAAGCAAATCTCAGAAATGCCATTGGTCGCGATAGCGATGCAGGTATGTTTCGAAGCACAACGGGCCGGGGGGCGGATTGCATTTCAAGGTCTCCTAGAATCGCTGCTCCTTGTGGGCAGGCAGCTGTTATTTTTTCTAATGATTCACTCGCCAAAGTTGGTCGGAAGGCAATCGCATCAGGTATAACCGGCACAGAAAGCAGGTAAGGTTCCAAAACTGCTTGGACGAAATGTCCATAGCCGTCATAGACATACGAAGACAGTATCTGTTATTAGGGCGAGGCAGACATGGGTTCGCGGAAGTGATCTATGAAAATTGGTAGATATGTAGGGGCGTAGTGGCGAACAACAGGTGAAGAAGCGTTGGACTTGTCTCCCTCAGCTTACGCGATGAGTCGGATCGAGATTTCGAAGTGTGCGAATGGGGGCCTGTTTGGCCCCCATTCTTCCTCTGACTAGAACGAGACTCTCAGGGAGAACTGGCCGAAGCGGCGTTCGTCGTTGTTGCCGCCTGAGGCAAAGGTGTTCAGACCGCCTTTGAGCCCCGTGATGGTGATGGGTGTTGTGATGGGCGCTCCGATCCCGCCGCCACCGTATTCGAGTCCTGGGGTAAACACATACATGTTGTGGTGATTGAAAATGTTGAATCCCTCGGCACGGAACGTCAGGCCGACCCGCTCGGTGACTCTGAAATTCTTGCTCAGAGCTGTATCCAGGTTCCAGGCTCCCGGACCACGGAAGGCGTTGCGAGCTGTCATATTAGCCGGAAATGGTCCGAAGTCCGAAATGCCGAGAGTTGTATTGAGAGGGGCGAAGCTCGCCGGGAGTGGCAGAGTTCCGAGGTTGAAAGCGTTCGGTCCGATCGCAGCAGGATTCTTGTTCACACTGAAGTCAGGCGGAGTAGCCGGCGTCAACCGCGGAATGGTATATCCAACTTCGATATTGTCAGCGTCGTATGCGGTGAACGGAATCCCAGTGCGCGCCGTGAAAATACCCACGACTGACCAGCCTCCCAGTGCTTCGCCCGCGACGCCCCTGCCGTTCTTCAACCAGGGAAGCTCCCAGATTGGTGAGACAACGAACCGATTCCTGACATCGTAGTCCGAGTTGCCCCAATCCAGCCTCGGGTTGGCCAGATCGGTATAGCCAAGGCTGCCGATGTAGCCAGATCCGCCCTGCAAGCTGTCAGAGAAAGTCGAACTAATGTCATCAAGGGAGTGCGACCAAGTGTAGTTCGCAACCATACTCAGACCGGTATGGTGCAGATTCTGGGTTTGGAATTTTACGTTCAGAGCCTCGTAGGCGCTGGTGCCGCCGCTGCCCCGCATGTTGATCGCAGCATATTGCTGGTTCGGGCGCGTGAGGCACTCGGCGCCGCCGGTGATGAAATTTTCACCGGGGCAGGTGGCGCCTGTGACTGGATCGGGCGCGGTGACGAGTGGGGCCCCGAGATAAACCTGAGCGGCGCCGAACTGGTTGATGTTATTGATGTCATACAGATGAACGCCGTGAGCGCCGCTATAACTCAATTCCATAACGGTGTTGTGAGTGATTTCGCGTTGCAGCGCCAAACTCCAGAATTGTGTCTGCGCCGTGTGGATGTCGGGATTGGGCATGCGCAATTCAACCGGGCCGAGGTTGCTTGGTGGACCCGGCAAGCCGAGAGGCCCGAGGTCGTTATTCGTGACCAAGACCGTGCAACTCGCATCACTTGGAGGGCAGGTCTGTTCCAGAACCGCACTGGCGGGAGGGTTAAAGCTGGCGTTGTAAGTCACGTTTCCGAAATTGCGTTCGTAGCTGATTCCGAAGCCACCGCGCAAACTGCTCTTGCCGTCGCCGAAGAGGTCATAGGCAAAGCCCACGCGCGGCGCAGCGGTGCCCCAGCTGGGAGCCCAGAACTGTCCAATCGGGCTCTTATCTGCAATCTGAACTGAGCCGTTCGCGGTTTGCTCTTCAAGAGTGGAACCGGAACCGAAATAGAAGTTCGAGTCCAGACTCGGATCGTTGTTGTGCTGCACTCCGTAGTGCTCATAGCGGAGGCCGTAGTTCAGGGTCAAGCGGGGTGTGATCCTGAAACTGTCCTGGGCATATAGAGCCCAATCTTTATAGCGGTAGCTTCGTCCATAAGCGGCCGACTGGAGTGGAGGTGTCACAACACTATTCGCTGGACAGGCGTTGCTGCCCGAGGCGGTGGTTCCAATAAATTCGCCCCATACGTTCAGCGGACACGGAAGTGCGCCATTGGGGTTGACTCTGGCAGAGAATCCAGAGCTGCCGGCCAGCTGGCTGCCGCCTGGGTTTCCCGCTACGTTCAGCAGGTCGTTCATGCTGTCCTGCGAGGAGTCACCGAGTTGTTCCACTGCCTGGGCGTAGGCGCCGTAGGCGACGTTCAACTGGATGTAAGTAAACTGGCCTCCGAAGCGCATGTTGTGCCTGCCCTTCGTCCAAGACAGGTCATGTTCGAACTGTATCGTATTCTGTGGGCCGCCGAATGGCAGGCCGCCCAGGCCGGGCTCCGACGCATTGAATAAACCGGGCATCTGAATGATGCCGTTTGTCGCCGGATCAGTAGGGGCAACAAACATAAGATTAGGGGTATTGACCAAAGCGTTGTTGAAGGAGTCGATGCTGTTGAAACGCGTAAAGCTAAGTTTCGTACTGTTGAGAATGTAGCTATTGAAGCTGTGGTTGACCGAAAAAAGGTAGCTTTGGTTGGCGTTAGTGGAGCCCACATCATACTGTGGGTACGCGGAGTACGAAGCTGTCCCCAGGAATTCGCTGAGGTTCTCACGACCTGCGCGGAAAAACATCTGCGTTTTATCACTCAAGTTGTAGTCAATTCGCCCGACCAGTGTGTAGGTGTTCTGGGGTTGTCCTCCTCCATCGTTAAAGGGCACATTGAAGTTCACCGTATCGAACACTGGGAGGGTTCCGGGGAGGGTCGTGACCCCATTTACTTTGCCGATAAAACCAGGGCTGGCCGCGTTGATCGAGGCTACCGTGGAGGCTACGCCGGAGCTGGCCACTGCACCTGTACCAAAGGCGGCGAAATAAGCCTGGGCATTGGCCGGCAAAGCCGCTATGAATGCGGGGTCGAATACTTCTTCGGTCTGTAGCGAGGAACTCCGAACACGCGTCCACTCGGTGCTCTCGGAAATAAACAACTTGTTCTTGATGATCGGGCCGCCCCCCTGGAACCCGAACTGATTGCGCGTGTAACTGCCCTTCGGGTCAGGAAGCGGTCCCGTACCGCCGCCCGCTAGGAAAGCATCATTCAGCGCGTCATTATTGTAAGTATTGGAGGTATAGGCTGAAAGCCGATTAAACTCCCACGCGGAACCATGGAAAGCATTAGTGCCCGACTTGGTGCTTACGTTGACTACACCACCGGAGGCGCGGCCATACTCGGTCGAGAAATTATTAGTAATAATACTGTACTCTTGGACGCCATCGAGTGGAACGTCCTCGCCCACCGAGGCGCCGAAAACACTGACGTTCTCCACGCCGTCGAGCAGAATCTCCGTTCCCGATTCGCGCTGTCCGTTAATGGCGAAACCTACGCCGCGGTTCGAAAGCTCCTGGCCACCGGTCATTCCGCCGTTGGAAGTACTATCGCCATTGCTGACGTTGCCAGAAATCGCGACAAAGTCATAAGGGTTGCGGGTGAGGCTGGGCAGTTGCGCCAATTGCTCCGTGTTGATGAGCTGCGAGAGTTCCTGCGTTTGCGTATTCACTTCGGTTCCGGCGCCGGCAGCGGTCACCTCGACAACAGTCGATGCCTGGCCAACCTCAAGCTTGGCATCGACGGTCGCGGTACCGCCGACGGCCACTTCCACCGTCGTTCGGAACGTTTTGAAGCTGGCGTTCGAGATCGTTACCTCGTACTTGTCGGGGGCAACACCGGGGATCGTGTATTGACCGGCGCGAGGCTCCTCACCTTTATGGAGGCTCCAGTGACCAAGGCCCCGGTCGCATCGCGCACCGTGCCCACGATCGAGCCAGCTTCGGCCTGGCCGAAGGCCATTGGAAGGCCAAACGTCAAAAGAACGGAAAGGATCAACAGATACGGATAGGGAAAAAAGCTCGAAATTGAAACGCCCCGCTTCATTGGCTTTCTCCTGAATATAGAAAGATGTGTTAAAACTCGTTCCGACGGATGCTCGCGAACCTCGTTCGCCGAGCTACAGGTAACAGGCGCGCTGGAGAGGACCCGGAACTCTAGCGCGCTTGGCGGTGTGAGTGAGTGCAACTAACTACCCAAACAGGACGAGTGAAACAGCCTGTGTTTTCAATACGTTGTTATGTTTTATATTGCGGCTGTCCCAAAAAGCGAATTAACCGCCTGAGCAATCTACGAATTTTGGTAGCTTTCGCCCGTGAGCCACTATTGAGTGTGGCCTCTTTCAATTATTCAACTGACCTGGCGACCCAACAGGGCACAAGACTTGCAGAAGTCTCTTGCCTGCTACAATCCGGATATCCGTGAAGCACACTCTGCCGAAGAATGGATTGTCTGAGCAGTATTCGCCGAGCATTTGCACAACAATCGAATCAGCAAGTGTTCCTTTGCTGGATCTGCAGCGCCAATACCGGCAGATTCGGGAAGAGGTGCTGGCTGCGATTGAGCGCGTATGCGCTTCGCAGCATTACATCCTAGGGGCGGAGGTTGAGGCTTTCGAGCAAGAGATCGCGGCCTATTGTGGCACCCACGAAGCTATTGGATGCGCCTCAGGCACGGACGCTCTGTGGCTGACTCTCGCCGCAGCGGGAGTACAGCCTGGGGACTCTGTCCTCACCACGCCTTTCAGCTTTTTCGCTTCAGCCAGCGCAATCGTGCGGGCAGGGACGCGACCGGTTTTCGCCGATATCGACGCTGAATCGTTCAATCTTGATCCGGTGCAGGTCGAGGCCTTCTTGCGCAGCCGCCGGCGGGATAAGCTTCGCGTGCTGCTTCCGGTTCATCTCTATGGGCAGTGCGCCGATATGGATCGCTTTCGATCTGTGGCAGATGAGTTCCAGTTGTCGCTAATAGAAGATGCCGCGCAAGCTATTGGCGCGCGGTGGGGCGAGCGCCGGGCGGGATCCATGGGCGTGTCGACCGCGTTCAGTTTTTATCCCACGAAGAACCTCAGCGCCTATGGGGACGCTGGGCTGGTCACGACCAATGACTCGGAGATGGCGGCGCATATGCGGCGCTTACGCAATCACGGCAGCCCGCGCCGGTACGTGCATGAGGAATTTGGTTGGAACAGCCGGCTCGATGCGATGCAAGCTGCGGTTCTGCGGGTAAAGCTGAAGTACATTGAAGAATGGAACGCTGCTCGCCGTTCGCACGCAGCTCGATACGATGAACTCCTCGCCGAAGCTGGACTGACCTCGAAGGACAATCACGCCGAAGACAGCGCGCCGATTCGTCTGCCGCACACTTCGTCGCAAGCTCATCATGTGTTTCATCAGTATGTCGTCCGCGCATACCACCGCGACGAACTCCGCGAATTCCTCACAGCTCGCAAGATCGGAACGGAAATCTACTACCCCATTCCTTTACACTTGCAGCCCTGCTTCGTATATCTCGGCTATCGCGAAGGCGATTTTCCGGAGGCCGAGCGCGCCGCTAAAGAAGTGCTGGCTTTACCCATGTTTCCAGAACTAACCGAAGAGGAACAGCAGTCGGTAGTCAAGAGCATCGCCGATTTCTACTGCTGATCGTTGATGATTGTCTCTTGATCTGCCGCAGCGAGTAACTTTGTCCGCCGCTCGCGCATCTGTATGAAGCGAACTTGGAAGAGCATCGAGTTTGCTCGGAGATTGCGTTGATGAAACATCTTATAAAAGTAAAGCGACTCTTCTTATACGTTTTGCTGGCCCTGACTCTGGTTGCCGGCGCGGAGGCGCAGGCGTCCGCCGCAGGCCGCACGCCGGTTGTGGTTGAATTGTTCACCTCGGAGGGATGCTCTTCTTGTCCGCCTGCTGATGCGCTCTTGCAGAAGCTGATCGAGCTGCAACCCGTCCCTGGAGCAGAGGTCATCGCTCTGGAAGAGCATGTCGATTATTGGAATCATGATGGATGGGTCGATCCCTTCTCTTCTGCAGAGTGGACTGTGCGCCAGGAGGTTTATGCAACGCTGACGAAAAGCGATCCTGCCACGCCTGAGCTGGTGGTCGATGGGCAAAGTCAGTTAGTCGGCAGCGACGGGCCCAAGGCGCTGAGCGAGATCGAGAAAGCGTCGCGCGCGGCAAAGGCGGAAGTGAAGATTGCTTCCGCCGCGGGAAAAAATTCGCGGCAGTTTAATATCTCGGTGGGATCGATCTCGGAAGACTTGGGCAAAGATGTCGCCGAGGTCTGGTTGGCAATCACCGAAGACGGCTTGCACTCGCAAGTCAGCGCCGGGGAAAACAAGAGCCGCGTATTGAATCACGTTGCCACGCTGCGATCGCTGCGCAAGATCGGAACCGCGGAAGCGCACAAGCCCGTTGCGTTCACCGGAGATGCCGACGTAAAAATTAGCTCCCGCTGGAACCCGGCGAATCTTCGCGTAACCGTCTTCGTGCAGAGAAAGAAGAGTCGCGCCATCCTCGGCGCAGCCAGCGCAAAGCTGGAGGGGTAACCAGCTATTTCCGCTGTTGATTTTTCCAGTAAATAAATTCTTGCGGCGTTCTCTGTCCTTGAGTCCGCTTAATAGGGAAAAGATAGATAGATAGTTAGCTTCACTTATATGACTTGACTCGGCCTGAGACGAACTCGCCCCCATTCCCATTGACAGGCACCACTAAACAAGGCAAACTTTCGCGATAACATTTGCACTCCCAAGGAGATGCTATGAAAAGTTCTTCCAAGGGGCCCCGCAGTAAGCAGCAACTTTCCGAATCGCTATCTGGCAAACTAAGTGGTTACGCTCTCGCCGCCGGAGCAACGGCGGCGGGAATGCTCGGCATGATTCATCCCGCAGACGCGGAGGTTGTTTTCACGCCGACCAATGACAGCTTTCCGCCCGACTTTTTCGACGTTGTCGACCTCAACCACGATGGAGCGCCTGACTTCAGGTTCGATCTGTATTCCGTCCAGTATCGTATCTTCTACGTAGGGTTGGTGGCATCTGCCCGCGAGCCCAACGCCATGATGGTGTCCGCCGGGGGCTACGTCTCGGTTTTGTCGAAGGGCGCTGCCATCGGGCCGCACCAGGTTTTCGCTCACGACTCTCAGTTTAGGTTTGCGCTTTCGGTCGGGTTTGATGGAACGACTTCTACTTCCGCCGCTTTCGCGCGGCGAAAACATCGTGTGAAACCGCCGAACGCCCACTCCTCAAGGCATTTCGGGCCGTGGTGGGGCGTGCAGGACAAATATGCCGGGGTAGCGTTCACGATCGGGTCTGAGATTCACTATGGCTGGATCCGGCTGACGCTCACACCGGAATTCGATCGGTTCGCCGTGACCATGACCGGCTATGCTTACGAAACGGTTGCGGACAGACAGATACACGCTGGGCAGATTTCGGGGGAGAGCGATGACGACGACTCGGCGGCGGTATCACCAAAGCGGCAAACGAGTTTAGGCATGCTGGCTGTCGGGTCTGTGGGCTTGCCGTTGTGGCGGGATGAGGCCGACATCGGGAGAATTCCCTGAAGGGGCACAGATGGCACAAGCCGCGCCGGGGTCCTTCGCTCCGCTCAGAATGACACGGGTTAGAGTTTATGTTGTGTCATTCTTGAAATGCGCGGACCCGGTGTCAGGCGGCTACCTGTGGCGGCGACGCTTCGCCGGAGCGGGCGGTTCCTTCTGCTCGCCTGGTGCGAGGACGCGCCGCACAATGGGCGTATTCAACTTGTACTTGCGCTCGCTTACGTTGCCACTGTCGTCTTGCACGTGCAGGATGAAGACGGGCAGAGTCCCTTCCTTGTCGAAATTTTCCGTGGTTACCGTGATCGGCAGAAAGCCGTTCAAGCCGTGCTCGCGATAGGCGGTTTCATAGCGGTGTTTACGGACGTTCCAGGTGAATACCCGTATCTGGTCGTAATCATAGGGGGAGCCATCGCGGGGTTCGGTGATCGCGCATAAATATTGAGCGACGTTTTTGTCCGCCCCTTCTTTGCCGGGGTCCTGAACCTGATTCAGCGCGAAAAAAGCGACGAAGCGCTGGCCTTCGGCATACTGCGCGATCTCGAGCGGCACGTCGATATCCACCATGCGCGCGAGCACCCACCCCACACGGTTCTCCGCATCGCGGACCAGCCACCAGTCTTCCAGCGCCGGGCCCGCTTCTTTCTTGCCTGGTTTCTGTGGCACAACCGCGCCGCCTTTTTCCGCCGTGGCGCGTTTGAGAATGGAAACTTTCGCACCGGATGAGAGTTGATACAGGTGCTCGGTTTCGCGGCCGGGCGTCAGGTGAAGGTTGGTGTCGTTGCGCAGCACCCCGGGCGCCTGCACGGGATCGGGAAGGTTGTCTTTTGTGAGCTGCTGCAGGGCATCATAAGTTTTCTGATCTACCAGATTTCGCTGCTCGATCCAGCCCTCGACTCCCGCCGCTGTGCGCACTCGGGCGAAGCGCTTCTCATGGTCCAGCACTTCCACGCGCTCTCCGTTCTTTACCGTGCCCACCCGGTTGTAGATGGTTGCGACTTGATCGCGCAGCGTAGCCTGCACTGCAGAGACGTAGTTAACTTCGAGCACCCGATGGCGGCCGCGATTGCACGCGGAAACGCACAGCAAGGCCACAGCCGCCAGCCCGACCAACAAGATCTTTTTACGAAATGTAATACAACGGAGTGACGCGAAGAATTTCGACATACCTCACAGCGCAACTTGCCGCAGACTTATCTTCAAATATAGCGCTTTGTGTCTGCGGCATCCCCGCACGAAAGTTTAGGTTTCGTGTACCTGCTTGCCAGACTCAGGGAGTGCGGGAAGTTGCCGAAGCTTGTGCGTCCGGCGGCGTTCTTCGGTTAACATGGAAGAACGGCTTGGATCAATAAGTTCGTTCGTCCGCCGTTACCAAATCTGTTGGGGGAAATTTCCGCACGTGACGAAGAAAGCATTCCAAAGTCGAAGCGCTTTTTGGCTGTTATGTGGATTGATTTTTACCGCCTGTCTCAGCGGGTTTGCACAGCAAGCCGTGAATCCCGCGCTGCGCCCGCCCAAAGGGGCGCAGGTGGCCATCGTGGTTTTCGAGGACCTGCAGTGTCCCGATTGCCGCCGCGCCACTCCTCTTGTGAGAGAGGCATCGAGAACCTACAAAATTCCGGTGGTGTGGCACGACTTCCCTCTGCCATTTCATAGCTGGTCCTACGATGCCGCGGTCATGGCCCGTTTCTTCGACAACCATTCCAAATCGATGGGAAACGATTTCCGCGACTATATTTTTTCCAACCAACTGGAAATCACCCCGCAGAACCTTCGCGGCTTCGCCGAAAAATTTGCCACCGAGCATAAGGTGGAATTGCCCTTCGTCATCGATGCGGATGGGAAATTTGCAGCTCTGGTAAACGCGGACAAAGAGCTAGGCAAGTCGATCAATCTGCAACATACCCCGACGCTGTTCGTGGTAAGCAATAAGCGCTCCGGCAAGCCCTTTGTCGAGGTGGTGGATCGCACCCAGCTTTACGCGCTCATTGACGAGATGATGAAGGATTAACCGTCTCGCGAGACGTTCAGGTAGAAGATTGGTCTTTTTTCTGGCGGCGCGCCTTGCGAGCGCCTCCCGGGCCGGAAGGCTCATCGAGCCGGGACCCTGCGCACTCGCAGATTCTTCAGGTGGACATCAGCCTAGGCAAGGGCCCCTGAGTTAAAAACATATACTGACAAAAAAAACCGCAATCTCCCAATGCCCGGCGTGTGTTTAGCTTCTCCTGCCGCCTCGCCCGGTCTATCCCCAATGCCACATGAGCGCCAACCTTCGTGAGAACCTTCCACTTACGAGATCTTTACACGCCGCATACGGATTGTTTACGCGATCCTTATGAATTTCCCGATGTAATGGATAGGACCAATCGTCAAGAAGTTCGATGTAACCTCAGTCGCGCTATGCCCATCTAGCGATAGTGCAGCGAATGAGTGCGACTTTCAATCAGCCGAACGGGACGTGAGATATATGAAAACGCAAAGCTGGAAGGCTACCAGAATCGCAGTTTTATCGGTCGCCATGCTCGATCTTTCACTCGTTGAACCACAGCGTGGCGCGGCGCAAACGGCGGGGCAGCCATCAGACGCCAAGACAGCCATAGCCGCCCTGCGAGAGCCTGCCGCCCACGGAACTGCCACCGACGCGTCCGCAACTTCCGCCGCCGCTCCCACTGCAGCCCCCGCCTCGCCCGATCCAGAGATACCGGCGATCGAGCGGGAGCTTGCGGTCATGAGAGCGCGCATCGATCAGCTTGAGGCCGAACTGAAGAGTCGTACGGCGCCTTTGCAGCCCGCGATTGCGCCGCCCACATCTGCACAACCGGCGCCAGCTCTGGCCACTTCCATCAATACTTCTCCCGCACCTGGGAGCCTGGTCGGGCGGCTGGCGCCACCGCCGAGTTCGCCTTCTATGGCTGTATCTTCCTCGGCATCTTCCCCAAGCCAGTCCACAGACGCTCCGCCCGCAAAGAAGGAAAAGATCGAGCCTTTCTCGGACTGGGATTGGACCTGGCTAAACGGCAACCCGCGCAACAAAGACGCGGCTTTCGATTCGAAGTTTTTCACACCGGAAATCCGCGCCGATGTTACCTACACTTACGATTTCAACAAGCCGGTCGACGACTCCATGGGCGGATCGAGCGAGCTGTTTCGCGCGAATGAAATCCAGTTGGAGCAACTCGGTATCGGCGGCGACTTCCACTATGACAACGTTCGCGCGCGCTTCATGACGCAGTTCGGCATGTATTCCACGGCGACGGTCCGCAATGACCCCAGCTACTCCAAGGGGCAGTGGAACATCGGCGATGCCGATCGCTACCTCGCGGAGGCCTACGGCGGTTACCACATCAATGCGTTGAACGGGATCAACGTCGATGCGGGAATTTTCTTGTCGTATATCGGTCTTTTCAGCTACTACAACTTCGATAATTGGGCCTATCAGCCTTCCTACGTTTCTTCCAACACGCCATGGTTTTTCGAGGGCGTGCGCATACAGATTTTCCCGACCCCGCATTTCAAGATCGAGCCGTGGATCATCAATGGCTGGCAATCGTACGGCTCGTCCAATGCCAGGAAAGGTTTAGGTGGACAAATTAAGTGGACTCCCAGACCCTGGATCAACCTGATTTCCAATAACTACGGTCTCGGGCATGACGACCTGTATATACAAAATCGCGGGCGCATTCACACCGACAACAGCGTCGAGATAAAGTACTACGATAAGCCGGGACAAACCCTGGACAAGATGGCGTTCTCCTTCACCGGCGACCTGGGCTGCGAATTCGGGCCCAGCACGGCCACGCTGGCAGGCGTGAGTTGCTGGACTAACAGGAAGGACCCGCTGGCGCAACCGAGCGCGAATTTTCCGCATGGCGGAATCGATCCCAAGCAGAGCTTCATCGGGTACATGTTCTACAACCGCATGTGGTTTAAGAAGGATCGGTACGGATTAACCCTCGGCGGTGGCCAAATCAACAATCCCGGCCGCTACCTGGTACTGGACCCGCCCATCAATGGCGAGACGGCATCCTCCGCCGCGATCAACGCACCCTACTTCACCGGAAATCCCGGCGATCCATTCAAGGCATGGGATTCTTCCGTCACGTTCGATTACATGCCACGGCAGTGGCTTACGTTCCGCTGGGAGGCCGACTACCGCCACGCGAGCGTTCCCTATTGGACGGGGGCCGGCGGAGTTACGCCTCCGGGTTCGGGTGGCGTGCCTTACACCAATAACGGATATCCGCAGTTCTTCGCTTGCAACAACGGGAACTCGTCCATGCAGGAGGCCCTCGCGGGGGCGCAAACGGCCTGCGCAAGCCAGGGCAGCAGCGTATGGTTTCCCGACCTGCGCCGGGACGAGATGCTGTTCGACTTCGACATCATGGTCAAGTTTTAGCAGGAAGGCGATTCGTGAGCGCTGCTCAGATACCGGCGTACCAGGCATAGCCGCCTTCAGGAGCCGCCGAGCCGAGACCCTTGCCGAACTTCTTCAGACTATCTGTGACCGTCACATGAGTGATGAATTTCACGCTCTTGTAGCCGAGTTGGCGGGGAACACGCAGGCGCAGCGGTCCGCCGTTGCCCACCGGGAGTACATCGCCATTCATCCCATAGGTGAGAAAGGTCTGCGGATGCAGAGCATCGGCCATATCGATGCTTTCCCACCAGTCGGGCTCAATCGAGTAATAAACAACGTACCTGGCTTGAGGGAGAACCTCTACCGTTTCCAGAACGTGCGAGAGCGGCGTGCCGTGCCATTCTGCAATATAAGACCACCCCTCTTCACACTGAACCATCGTGATCTGGCTGCGCGATGGGTAGCTCTTCAGTTGGTCCAGCGAAAACGAAGAAGGACGTGCGACCATGCCATCGATAACCAAACGCCAATCGGTGAATCCTCCGCTCTGCAGGTGCTTGAACGCATCGCTGGGAGGCGCCATTTCGTTGGGGAATGGCGGCTTCGAAATCTGGCTGCGCGAGAACTCACGAGCCAACGAATGCCTCGTGAGGAGACGCTGAGAAGCATAGGTCAGTGTTTCCCCGAGGCCGTAGATGCCGCCGTGATCGGGGGGGATTAGCCCATATTTTTGCGCAATGCGCGCAGCCACTCCCAGCCCTGCTATGCCCGCCGTGGCCGCGAGTCCGGTTGTGATCAGCTTACGGCGCGATAGTTTGCCGGTCGACTGTTCGCTCATGAGCGCTCCGTTGGTATCGCGACGCGTCCAGTTATCATCGCTCGCATGCGGCCCCAGAATCCCGCAACAAAAATCATTACGACGTGGACGACAAGAAAGAGCACAAGAGCGATGGTGACAAAGAAATGCAGCGTGCGCGCCGATTGCTGGCCGCCGAGCACGTTGACGCTCGCCGGAAACGACGAAACAAACGCAGGAGACATTGCTAAGCCCGTCCAGATCACCAAGGGAAAAAGAACGAAGATCACGAAGAGATAGCTGAGACGTTGCAGCACGTTATAAGACCAAGCCTCTTCTTCGCTCGGGCGCTTGAAGCGCAAGTGGTTGAAGATCGAATTCGAGAACGCCCGCCGTGCCAGATCAGCCTTCCTTGGTAGCAAGTTGATTCGAAAGTGTCCCTTAAACAATCCCCAGACTGCATACAGCAGGCCGGTGAGCACAACGATCCACGCTGCTTGAAAGTGCAGATACCGGCTCCAGCCGTTCTGGTCCGGCAGCACGTATCCGTAGCCCGTGGGTACAAAATTTCGCGAGGCAGGGATCGGCAGTTTGAACAACGGTTGGGTCAGATCGTTGCCGGTCTCGCCCCAATAGAATCGGGGGTGAGAAATCACAATTTCAAGTCCGCTGACCAGCAGGGCGAGAAAGCACAGGGTGGTAATCCAATGGGTCACGCGGACAAGGGCAGAGTGCCGCGGCTGAACCGTCGTGGTTGGAACGGCCGAGACAGCAGTTGGAACACAAGCGGAGTCAGCCACGCAGAAATGGTAGCACGCGGCACGAACAAAGACCCAGACGCACGAAAGCCCCGGTAGTCATCCGGAGCTTTTGGGGAACGAGTATGAAATAAACTGGCACGCATTTCCAAATCGGGATGGGCTCGGCGCCCAAGTCCGCAAATCCAGGGACAGAAATCCGAAGACAGACGTGACTCGCCCAGACTGCTCGGCAACCAAAACTAGGGGAACGTACCATCCGTCCTCGATCCCCGAAGAATCCTGCTCTCTTATCAGAGCAAGCAGAATCTCGCCTAAACGTGATGAATGTGAAAGTTTATGGCAGCCGGACCTGTAAGCCGAATTCTGTCCGCCGGATTGCTCCGGTTGGACGGCCATTCCTCTGGGCCGCGCATTGCTGCGCGGCTCTAGCGACCTACCCGAAGGTTTGACGCACCGAGCCGGCACGTGCCCGAAATCTGACTCGCGAGAACCAGGTTTCGAACTTCCTCCCTATTTGGTCTTGCTCCGTGTGGGGTTTGCCATGCCCGCGGCATCGCTGTCGCGGCGGTGCGCTCTTACCGCACCTTTTCACCCTTACCCTCGTCCGAAGACGTGGGCGGTATATTTTCTGTGGCACTTTCCGTCGAGTGAACTTGAATTCACCCTCCCGGACGTTATCCGGCACACTGCTCTGCGGAGTTCGGACTTTCCTCTCCCCGCATCCTCGCCGTTTCCAGTGAAGACGCGGAAAGCGACCGCCCGGTCCGACTGCCAACGTCTCATTATATGCGATGGGGAAAAAGGTCTTGGGTGCCAGGTCTTGGGTCTGGTGGTCTTGGGTCTAGGAATCTTGGGTGCTAGGCCGACGCACTCGACGAGGGTTGAGTCTCCTGGCACCCATACTGGTAGACTTTAGGGCGATGAACTATAGCTCTCGCGGATTCGTATCACTCTGTGCGGGCGTTAAGACCTAGGACCGAAAGCTAACACCCGAGACCCGACCCATGCACGTCGCCGAAGCCATTCGAATCGCGCTGCAGTCGTTGTGGGTGAACAAGCTGCGCTCCGTGCTCACGCTGCTTGGGGTGGTGATTGGCGTCGCGGCTGTCATCGCCGTGGTTACATTCGTCTCCGGCATCAACGATTATGTCGCGCAGAAGGTCTTCAATCTGGGCGCGGACGTTTTCATCATCTTCAAAGTTTCTCCCGCGGTGACCAACGTCGATCGCTTCCTGGAAGGCGAGAAGCGCAAGAACCTGACGTTTGAGGATTATCAAGCTGTCGCGGCGGCTTGCCGGCATTGCGAAGTCACTGCAGCCTCGACGCGCAACGAAACCGGCACGGTGAAATATGGAGGACAGTCCATCAGCGACACAACCGTCCGCGGGATGACGCCAGGGATGGCCACGATTCTCGATACCGACTTGAGCGCGGGCCGCATGTTGAACGACACCGATGTCGACAATCACTCGCCCGTCGTGGTGATCGGCAACGACATCGTGGAACACCTGATGCAGGGCGTCGACCCTTTGGGAAAAGAGATTCGCGTGGATGGGTGGACTTATCAGGTGATTGGCGTGGCCAAGAAAAAGGGATCGACGCTGGGACAGAGCGCCGACAATTTCGTAATGATGCCGATCACTTCGTGCATGAAGCAATATGGCTCGCACCAGGATACGCTGAGGATTTCCGGCAAAGCCGCCAGCGGAGGCGTGCCGCTGAATGAGGCGATTGACGAAGCGCGCGCCGCGTTGCGTGCCCGCCGCCACGACCAACCCGGCGGCGACGACAGCTTCGACATTGAAACCAATGCCAGCCTGCTCGGCATTTGGAGTGACTTTAGTTCGACGTTTTTTATTGCGACGATTGGGATCGCCTGTATTTCGTTGGTGGTTGGCGGCATCGTCATCATGAATATTATGCTGGTTGCGGTTACGGAGCGCACGCGAGAGATCGGTATTCGCAAAGCGCTTGGAGCAAGACGCGCCGATGTTCTGCTGCAATTTCTGATTGAGTCGGTCACTCTCGCCGTCACGGGAGGAGCGATCGGCGTCCTTTCTGGAGTGGCTGTTGCAGAAACCGTGACCTTGCTGATTGGGATGCCGTCTTCCATCAAGCTTTGGGCCGTCGCAGCGGGACTGCTTGTGTCCGCCAGCGTGGGTATTTTCTTTGGCGTCTATCCGGCGCGCAAGGCGGCGAGGCTGGATCCGATTGTGGCACTGAGGTTTGAAACGTAAGAAGGAATTGAGTAATTGGGAAATTTGGTAATTTTGTAATTTAAAGGCCAAAGCACCGGCGAACTTCAAATTACCCAATTACCAAATTTCCCAATTACTAAATCTTTCAAATGATTCACAAAGAAGAATTCGCCGAGATCGTGCAGATGGCAACGGACACGATCCGCACCAACAAGATGCGGTCCGGGCTGACTGTGCTCGGAATCGTTATCGGCGTCGCCATGGTCATCGGCGTCTCTTCGATCGGGCGCGGCCTTGACGATAATGTCCGCGACGTCGTGACCAGCATCGGCTCGGACATCATCTTTGCTTATCATCTTGAGCCTTTTACGTTCGGCCGGCCGACCGAGGAAATGCGAACACGCAAGAAGCTGACTTTCGAAGATGCCGAGGCGATTAAGCAACTGCCCCATGTCAAGTTCGTTTCCGCGGGCATTCGTTTCTTTCGCCCTGAGCTCGGAGTCGGCACGTTCGCTGTGAAATATCAGGATCGCAAGGTGAAGAATACGATCCTTGAAGGCGACACCGCTTCGGTGAAAGACGTTTACGATCTTCCCATGGCCTTGGGAAGATGGTTTACCGAAAGCGACGACGAACGCCGGGCGACCGTCATCGTTCTTGGCCACGACACGGCGGAAGAACTGTTCCCGCTGGAGAGCCCGCTTGGAAAAGAGATTAACATCGATGGTCGGTTGTTTGAGGTGGTCGGCACGATCGCGAAGCTGAAATCGGTTTTCGGCGGAGGCAAGGATCCCAACGATAACCGTATCTTTTTCCCGCTCAGCACTTTCAAGACTCTGCATCCAGAACTGAAAGACCACTGGATCAGCGCCAAGGCCACTTCACACGAAGACATGCCGAAGGCAATGGATGAGATTCGCGAACTGCTGCGGCGGCGGCGAAAAGTTCCTCCCGATAAGCCGGACAATTTCGCTCTTCTCACAACCGATTCGATCTCGGACGTATGGAACCAGCTTACAGGCATGTTGTTTATCGGCATGTTCGCGATTTCGAGCGTGGGCTTGATTGTCGGAGGAGTAGGAGTGATGAATATCATGCTGGTCAGCGTGACCGAGAGAACGCGGGAAATCGGCGTGCGCAAAGCGATTGGGGCGCGCAAGCGCGATATCCTTCTGCAGTTCACGCTGGAAGCGATGATTCTGACCGCTGTTGGCGGGGTGATCGGCATTCTGCTGGGCGCGGCCATTGTCGGGATCATCCCCGAGTTGTGGCCGTCGCTGCCTGCGCGCATGTCAATGTTCTGGGCGGCTTTTGGTTTTGCTTCCGCGGCCGGAACCGGTCTTGTTTTTGGCATCTATCCCGCGTGGAAGGCCGCCAATCTGGATCCGATTGAGGCGCTGCGCTACGAATAACCTGCCGCGCCCTCACGCATGATGCACACCATCCCGACTGCGGTTCAGATCGTCGCTGTCATCGGTATTGTTTCCAGTTCGCTCTACTATCTTCTCTGCATCTGGAGTGCGGTGGGGTTTGTGCGAGAGGCGCGTCGGCCTCCTGGCGATGCTGTTTCCTTACCGCCGCCCGTCTCAATTCTTAAGCCGCTCAAAGGAACTGACCCTGAGATGTACGAGAGTTTTCGCAGCCATTGCCTGCAAGACTATCCGGAATACGAAATTATCTTTGGCGTCGGCGATCCCAACGATCCGGCGATCGAAAATGTGCGGGAGTTGCAAACAGAATACCCCCTGCGCAGGATTCAACTCGTCGTCTGCCCGAAGAGTTTGGGTGCGAATGTGAAGGTCAGTAATCTGGTACAGATGCTGCCCGAGGCGCGTTATGACTGCCTGATTGTCAATGATAGCGATATCCGCGTCGCGCCCGATTATTTGCGACGAATAGCGGCGCCATTGGCCGATTTGCGAGTGGGAATGGTCACGTGCCTCTACCGCGGAGTCCCCGCCCCGACGCTTGGTTCTCGCCTCGAACAATTAGGCATCAGCATGGATTTTTGCCCTGGAGTATTGGCTGCGCGGATGCTTGAGGGCGGTATCCGCTTCGGATTCGGTTCCACACTCGCATTTCGCCGCGCGGAGTTGGAGAAGATTGGAAGCTTCAACGCGATTCTGGATTATCTCGCCGACGATTACGAATTGGGCAAGCGCATTTCGAACCTGGGACTCACGGTAAAGCTCTCGGATGTTGTCGTCGAAACCTACTTGCCAGCGTACCGGATGCGCGATTTCTTCGCGCATCAACTGCGTTGGGCGCGCGGAGTTCGCGATGCCCGCACGGGTGGCTACCTTGGACTCGCCTTTACTTTCGGAATTCCGTGGGCGGTATTGGCGGTTGTGGCAAGCGCAGGAGCAATCTGGTCCTGGGGAGCGCTGGCTCTGACTGCCGTCCTTCGACTTATTGTGGCACTCAGTGTGGGTTGGAGTATCTTGCGCGACCGTCAGGTTCTCAGGTTCGCCTGGCTGATTCCGCTCCGCGACTTGCTCGGCGTCGTCATCTGGATTGCAGGTCTCGTCGGGCACACGGTGATTTGGCGCGGGGACCGCTTTCGTCTGAAAAACGGCAAGCTCTCGCGAATGGTACCCTGACGGCGAAGCAATCGTTACGCGTGCGCGGAAACAACGTGTCGATCTGCGCCGTGGTCCAGAACCGCGCGCACCTTTCCCGCGAGTTGGTTCAGCGTGAAAGGCTTCTGCAGGAAGTTGTTTTCAACGTTTACCACCTTGTGATCCAACACGGTTTGGCCGGCATATCCAGAAACAAATAAGACTCCCGTCCCCGGCCGAACCGTCGCCAACTCTTTGGCGAGTTCGCCTCCGCTGAGGTTGGGCATGACGACATCGGTCACCGCCAGATGGATCGGGAAGTTGTAAGCGCTGGCGATCGAGAGCGCGTCACGACCGTCCCTGGCTTCGAGCACTTTATAACCGCGAAGACTTAGAAACTCAGCCGTGGCATGGCGGAGCGATTCTTCATCCTCAACCAAGAGCACGGTTTCATTACCGCTGACCACTCCGTCGGAGGCGGGCTCAGTATATTCGGTTACTGTGGCCGCCCGCTCTTGCACGCAGGGCAGATAGACTTTGAAAACTGTGCCCATATCTTCTTCGCTGTATGCCCAAACGAATCCATGATTCTGTTTGACAATTCCGTAAACCGTTGCCAGACCAAGTCCAGTGCCTTTCCCCGAGGGTTTCGTTGTGTAGAAAGGTTCGAAGATGTGCGGCAAATGTTCGGGCGGAATGCCGGTGCCTGTATCGGTCACGGTTAAAACCACATAGCGGCCCGGAGGAATGACCGCCTTCTTGGATGCGGCGTAGGCCTCGTCCAGAAGCACATTCGAGGTTTCGATTGTGCACCGCCCCCCCTGAGGCATGGCATCCCGCGCGTTCGCAGCCAAATTCATGAGAATCTGTTCAATCTGCATGGGATCGAAACGAATCCTGCCCAATCCCTCGCCCGCAATGAACTTCAACTCGATGTCTTCTCCGATCAGGCGGTGCAGCGTCTTCACGATCGCAGATACAGCGGGATTCAGTTCGGCAACCCGCAATGCTTGTGGTTGATTACGGCTGAACGCGAGCAGTTGCCTTGTCAGCTCCGCCGCGCGGCGGGCGGCAGAGAGGATCTCCTGCAGCCGGCTCTGGGTGGCGCTTCCCGGAACCACGGCATCTAGTGCCAGCTCGGAATAACTTGTGATGATGGTAAGCAGATTGTTGAAATCGTGCGCTATACCCCCGGCCAGGCGGCCCACCGCGTCCATTTTTTGCGCCTGCAACAGCTGGGCTTCGAGATCGAGCCTCTTGGTAAGATCGCGCCCGTTGGAAACAAAATGCGTAATGGTTCCACTGGCGTCTCGGATAGGACTAATGTTCTCGTCTATGTAGTAGAGTTCCCCATTTTTCTTACGGTTGACGAGAATACTGTGGTAAATATTGCCGACGCTGATCGTCTCCCACAATTCGCGGTACATAGCGGGAGGCTGCTGGCCGGAAGTCAGAATGGCAGGCGTTTGTCCGACGGCTTCCTGTAACGAATAGCCGGATAATTTTTCAAATGCCGGGTTTACATATTCGATGACACCCTCGCTATTGGTAATCATGATGGTGTCGCCGGATTGTTCGACGGCGCAAGAGAGCTTGCGCAGCGAGTGTTGCGCTGATTGTTTCTGCTGCTCAGCCGACTGCAAGCTAACCATACAGCGGATGGTGCGCAGCAGGTTGGCGCCATTCAGTTGTGATTTGTCGAGCCAATCCCAGGCCCCAGCGCCAATGATCTCAGCAATTGCTTTTTCGTCCGCGTTCTCAGTCAACACGACGAACGGCACGATGCGCCCCTTCCGCAGGGAATCCGCAAGCAGTTTCGTGGCCGCGGCATCTCCGGTTTCATGCTCAAACAGAACCAGGCCATAGGATCGCTGCCGCAACATCGTTTTGGCTTGTTCGAGCGAGCTGGCATGGTCGAGTTCCGCAGGAAGCGTTCGCCGGTTACGCTCGAGAATTTCGCGAATGAGAAAGAAGTCTTCGTCCTGGTTTCCCACCAGCAGTACTGACAAAACTGGGGGCAAAACTTCGAGTTTGGGGGCGGCCGACACTGGGGATGAATTGATACTCTTTTCTCATCGGACGGCCTGGTTCTCTCCGTTGTCTTCCAAAGCGCTAATCCCGCATATGGCGTCACCGCCAATCCCGAATTGGAGCTGGAACCATATTGGGCGCTTAGGTCACCCAAAGGGCACCCCATGATCGGTTAACCAACTCTAATTTCAAGCGTCTAATGGCAAAGGACAGTGTAAAGAATCGGGGAACCTTGTCCCGGTTCGTTGCGTACCTCGAATGATGCCTGGGGCGGGCGAAAAGGGGCAGGGCGAATATGTGCGCCAAATTGCGTGCACAGGAACTGTAGGGATTATGGAGACTCAGGTGGTGGAAGCAAGGGTGATCGCAGGCAGCGGGAACGGCCATGTCGAAGAGGTCGTGCGGCAAGCTCACGAAGAGTTGCGCCAGCTTTTGCACCAGCGTGCCGAGGTCATGCGCCGGATCGGCACCATTAAGCAAACCATCGCCGGCCTGGCCAACCTCTTTGGCGAGAGCGTGTTGAACGATGAACTGCTCGAATTGGTGGATCGCAAGAGCAACGGCAGGCAACCTGGGTTTACGAAGGCGTGCCGCATGGTTCTGATGGACGCGAATTGTGCGTTGAGCGCGCGCGAGGTCTGCGAGCGGATTCAGCAAAGAATGCCGCCCATGCTGGAACGGCACAAGGACCCAATGGCTTCAGTGACCACAGTGCTCAACCGCCTGGTGGCCTATGGAGAGGCCAGAGCGGTTTCTCTCGACAACGGCCGCCGCGCATGGGTTTGGGTGGCGGATGCAGAGGTTGAGTTAGCTTCAAGCTCTGCGCAGTAGGAAAAAATTAGCCGGGCGGCAGCAGCATTCCTTTCTCAAGGTGCCGCGTGACATGCGCGTACGAAGCCGCGTGCGGATCGTGTGTAACCATCACGATGGTTTTGTGAAAGTCTTCATTCAGCCGCTTCAGAATTTCCAAGATCTCAGTTGCCGAGTGGCTGTCCAAATCGCCTGTGGGCTCGTCTGCCAGTAATAATGTCGGATCGCTTACAATAGCGCGGGCGATGGCCACGCGCTGTTCCTGTCCGCCAGAGAGCTGCTTCGGCAGATGGTTGACCCGATCTTCCAGTCCCACCAATTTCAAAGCCGTCATCACGTGATCGCGCCGCTGCTGATTATTGAGCTTGGTCAGCAGCAGAGGCAGTTCTACGTTTTCAAAAGCAGTCAGAACCGGGATCAGGTTAAAGGTTTGGAAGACGTATCCGATGTGCTCGTTGCGCCAGTGCGCTGCCTGTGAATCGTTAAAGCGAAAGACGTTCTGGTTTTGGACCAGCAGTTCGCCTGCGGTAGGACGGTCGATGGCCGCAATCATGTTCAGCAGCGTGGTCTTCCCCGAACCCGAAGGCCCCATCAGCGCGAGAAATTCGCCGGTCGCAATGTCGATCGAGACATCGTCGAGCGCCTTCACTTCAAATGCCTCGCGCTTGAAAATCTTGCTGACATTCCGGGCCTGAACCACTTTCGTTCCGGTGGCGACTTTGTTGGCTTCCACAACCGTGCTCATAAGAGTTATCCCTTCACCTTGATTGAATCTCCATCTTTCAGATCCTGCGGTCCTTTTGTGATGACGCTTTCGCCGCCCACCAATCCATCCACCAGAAATCCATCCGTGCGCTGGCTCAGCACATGAATTTCGCGCATACGCGCCTTGCCATCGAACGCCAGAAAGACTACTTTCTTGCCATCATGATCGCGCAGCGCGGTTGCGGGCACAAAGGCGCCTTGTGCCTGCGCGCTTTTGTTCGTCGGTTCGTCGGCAAGGAATTTCACCGTGGCATTCATCTCGGGCCGCAGATATTCGTCAGGATTCAGCACCTGAACCTTCACCTGCACGGTAGCCTTCTGCCGGTTCGCCTCGGGCGAAATCTGCGCGATCTCGCCGTTATACTTGCGGTCGGGGTAAGCATCGGTCGTAACGATTCCCTTCTGCTTCGGCCCCAGCCGCGCGAAATCGGCTTGCGCGATATCGAGCTCAACCTGTAAATCATTCAGATCGGCCAGTGAAACCACCGATCCCTGCGGCCCACCCGCGGCTGCGCTGGCAAATTGCGCGGTAATTAATTCACCTTTCTCCGCCGTGCGGTCCAGAATCGTCCCGGTCACAGGCGCGCGGATCACTGTGGCATCGAGCTGCGACTTCGCGTAGTCGAGAGCGCCCTGCGCTTGCGCGACTGCGCCGCGTGCGCGGGCAATCTCTTCCTGGCGCGGCCCGAGGGTCATGAGCTGGGAAGCCCTTTCCAGAGAATTGACGCGCTGCTGGTCAGACTCGAATTTGGCAGTGGCATCATCGAAGGCTTGCCGTGAAACCACGCCAGCGGAGGAAAGCTCTTTGGTCCGGTCCAAAGTCAGCTTGTCGTTCACCAGCGTGGCGCGAGCTTCGTCAAGGTTGTGCTGGGCCTGCTGAATCTCCTCCGGTCGCGAGCCGTGCTCAAGTTCATCCAAATAAGCTTTGGCGTTGTCGTACGCGCCCCGCGCCTGATCGTACGCGGCGCGAAATTCCTGGTCTTCGAGCCGCACCAGAACCTGGCCCTCTTTCACCTTGTCGCCTTTTTCCACGCCGATCCACGCCAGCCGTCCGGTGACTTTGGAATTTACGTTGATGGTGTGATGGGCAACGATGTAGCCCGTCGCAGAAAGAACCGTGCCGCCCACGTCGCTGCTCTCCGCAGACGCGCGCGTGACCTCTACCTCCGGCGTATCGCGCGCAAGGAGTCGATACGCCAGGGCCAAAATACTCAACAGAGCTACCGTCGCAATCCCAATTACGATGTAACGGCGCGCCCAGACCGGAGGCGCGCCGTCGCCCGATCCGCGCGCAGTGCGGTCGATGCGTAAGCCCTGCAGGTCTTGATGTTTTGCGTCAATCGGCATAAGTAAAGGTTACGAACTTGGCGCCTTTTCAGTTCGGATAAATCGATTCAGCCTCGCAAAGCAGTCAGAATATTCTGCCTTGACGCATGCCAGGCGGGAAACAAACCGCCGAAAAATCCCATCAGCAAGGCAAACAGAATTGCATAAGCAGCGACCAGCGGCGTGATCTGCAAAGCGAAGACTACTTCACTGAACGTCACCGCGTTGGACGTTCCCGTCTGCATCCCGTTAAACGGTAGCATTAAAATAATTCCCGCTGCCGCACCCAGCAGCGCCAGCAACAACGACTCCAGAACAAACGAGGTCAAAATCGCTGGACGCGAAAACCCGAGCACGCGCAAGGTCGCAATCTCGCGCCCGCGATAAGCCACTGCGGCGTACATGGTATTCATGGCGGCGAAACTCGATCCGATCGCCATGATTACTCCCACCACGATTCCGATGATTCGAATTGGCGCACCGGAGCTGGTTTGCTTGGCGTAATAATCGGTCTCCAACATCCCTTCCAGTTTCAGCCGTTGATCGTCGCTGACGCGATTTTTTAGCGCATCGGCGGAGATGGGATCCGTGGCTCGCAAGTATGCCGAGGAGAATCCTCCCTGGCGATCGAAATCGCTTGCCATCTGATTCACGTCGCCCCACACCTCGGACTCGTACGCCGACCCTCCGGCATCGAAAACTCCGACGACGGTCCAGTCTCCTTTGCCGAATTGCATGGTATCGCCGATGTTGGCGTGCGCGAAGCGGTCGCGAATCGATTTGCTTACGACCACCTCGCGTTGTCCCGGCTGAAACCAGCGCCCGGCAATGAGTTTCGCCGAGGGACGAAGTTCAAGTCCGTCGGGCATCATTCCGCGTACGGTTACGTTGACTTCGCCAGTCCCATTCTTGCGGGGCAACACGATCACAACGTTCCATTCGCCGGAAACCATAGGCTCGCCGTGGCTGTCTTTGGCAATGCCGGGAAGCGTCTTCAAAGTTGGGAACAGCGAGGCATCGAATCCGCCGGTCAATTCCGATTCCGATCCCTTGCGCAGCACGAGAACATTCATCGGATTGCCGCTGCTCACAAAAGCGCGCTTCAACCCCGACGAGAGCGCCATCAGAAAGATGGCTGTGGTCACGGTAAGCGCGATGCCGAGGGCCGTCATGATCGTGAGACCCTTGCGCAGCCTAAGGTTGCGAATGTTGTAGCTGATCGGTATCGCCATAATTGACTCTCAAATCACCCAATGTGCCGCAAGCCCTCAACAATATTCATGCGCGAGGCTCTGCGCGCCGGCAGGTAGCCACTCACGATTCCTAGGGTTACAGAAACAAGCAAAGCGAGCGCTGCTGTCGGCGCCTTAACTTTCATATCCAGAGGAATCCCGAGTCCGATGAAACGGTGGGTCAGCATCGTGATCAGCGGAATCGCGATGGCAACGCCCAGCAGACCTCCCGCCGCCGACAAAGCTACGGACTCGCTTACGAATATCGATAACACGCGCTTGCTGGTAAATCCGAGTGTTTTCAGCACGGCGACTTCCCGCGTCCGGCTGCGCACCGACATCGCCATGGTATTGGCCGAAACCAGCATGATGGCGAACGTGACCGCGCCGCAGATGCCGAGGATAAACGCCTTCACATTTCCCAGGCTGGCCACGAAGCCGAGGAGGAAAGCCTTTTCGCTCTCAGTTTTTGTCTGCAGCGGAGAATTTCGGAACATGCCGTCGATTTCCTTCGCGGCGCTAGCTACATGTTCCGGCGAGTCGATCTGCGCCGAGTACCAACCTGCCTCGCCCTTAAACCAGCCTACCGACTCTTCCAGATACTTGTAATTAAAATACAGGCCATTCTGCGGCGGATCGCGGTGATAAATAGCGCGAACGGTTAGGTCGAGGTTGGCTGGAAAAATGGTTCCTTGAATATGGATGCGATCGCCAATCTTCCATCCATATTTATTCGCCAGCGTCACGTCGACCAGCGCGCCGGCACGATCCTGCTGCCAGGCTTTCAACTGATCCGGCGGAACAATCTTGTCCGATGCCACTTTCAAATATTCATCGGGATCGGTAGCCGCCTGCGAAAAGAAATGTTCCGGCCGGTCGTCAATGTAGCGGCCTCCAAACCACGTGATCGGCGCAACCGCGACTACTCCCGGAACGCTGCGGATCTTATCGCGGTAATAAGCTGGCAGAAAAAACGCCAGAGAAACCTTGTCGCGAATAATTAATCGCCGGGACGCTTCGGGCGACACCTGATCGATGTAGAAAGCCCGCCAGATGCAGATCATCAGCGTGAGCAGGAGCAGCGAGAAGCTGATGCTCACCATGGTGAGCAAGCTGCGGCGCCGGTTGCGAAACGTGTTGCGCACGATAAAACTGCCCAGCGTCATAGTTCCATTCCGATTCGCAATCCCGATCTCAACCACGATTCTCAACCGATGTGGCGAAGGCCATCCACAATGTTTATCTGCGAAGCATGATACGAAGGAATCAACGAACTCATCAGCCCCACCAGGCCGGAGACGCATAGCGCCAGCGCCCACATTCCCACCGTCACCTTCATATTGTAGAAACTCATGTACGGCGATTTGGAGATTGCGAACACCAGGCCATAGGCCAGGCTTATCCCAACCACGCCGCCGAGGGCCGCCAACGCAACCGACTCGCTCACAAACAATCCCAGCACGCTTTGCCGCGTGAAGCCCAAAGTCTTCAACACCGCGACTTCGCGCGTGCGCTCGCGAATCGACATCGCCATCGTGTTCGCCGAAACCAGCAGGGTTGCGAACACGACCGCCACACAAATCATCAGGATGAACGCCTTCACGTTGCCCAGCATCGCGACGAATTCCAGGCCGAACGCTTTCTCGGTCTCCGTCTTGGTCCGCTGCGGCGAATTGCGGAATGTATCGTCGACGGCGCTCGCGATGCGGCTCACATCCTTGGGAGAATCCGCGAGAATTGTGAATGTTCCCGCCTGACCTTTGAACCAAGGAACCGCTTCTTCTACATATTTCGAATTGAAGTAAAGCGATTTGAAATCCGGGTTCGAGGTGTATATGCCTCGAACGTATAGCTCAAGATCCACCGGATAAATATTTCCCTTAAGAACAATGCGGTTGCCGGGCTTCCATCCATATTTTTGCGCCAGCGAAGCCGAGACAATCGCGCCTTGACGGTCTCGCTTCCATGCCGTTTCCTGGTCGGCTGGCAACTGTATGTCTCGATAAACCTTGAAGAACTCTTCGGGATCGGTGCCGAACTGTGCAAAAAAGTTCTCCGGCTTATCATCTTTGTAAATTCCGCCGAACCATGACATGGGCACCACGGCCAGGACTCCCGGCACTGCGCGAATTTTCTCGCGGTAAAAACCCGGCAAGCTGAACGTCAGTGAGACGCGATGCCGCACCACGAGGCGCTCGGCAGATTCGGCGCTGCCGTCGTCGAGATAGAAAGCCCGCCAGATGGTCATCATCAAAGTCAGCAGGAGCAAAGAGAAAGCGATACTTAACACCGTGAGGACGCTGCGGCGCTTGTTGCGGAAAGCGTTCTTCGTTATGAATTTGCTCAAAGTCATGGTGAACCCCGAGGAAGATGCGACGTGCGGACCGTGGAACTGCCTAGCCCTTGTAGCGATTAAGGATAAACGAACCCGCCCCTCGCCACAACCAACCTCCACTCGGAAAATTTCCGCTGAAGCTAATTCGAAAATCGAACTCTTACATCTTCTCAGCCCGCGTTTTATTTGCCAGTGGAGATCGTCACGCGGCCTGTATGACAAATGTCAGACCGCTGTTTTGCTTCCTAAGGGTTAAACGGGTCAGCCAGGGAAAGGTCACGCGAGAAAATGTGGAATATCCCCCACGGAAACCGCGACTTGCCTGCGTTGGCAATGACGGTCCTCGCCCTGCATTTTCAGGTACTTCGGTAACTCGAAGCCATGCCGGTTGGGCGCTATCCTGACGCTAACTGTCCCCGGGTTTTGCAGCCCATGCAGCTTCCGGATGAACTGCGTGGTTTTTGTGTGATGAGGCACGGAGCGAATGTCCACGAAAATCGGCCACTTCGAAATATTAAGCGAGTTGTGCAGGTCCACCACAGGGGTCGTTTATAAAGCGAACGATCCGCAAACCAACCAGACGGTCGCGTTGAAAGCGATTCAACTCTCTGCCTTCGGCGATCAGGCGTCTGCGTTGGAGAAGTGTCTGCTGGAAGAGGCCGAAACTACCAAGGTCCTCAGCAATCCAAACCTTACGCCGGTCTACGGCGCGGGAACGATCGAAGGCCAGTTCTGCGCCACCATGGAATACATCCAGGGCAACAGCATCGCGACGATGCTGGCGCGCAAGGAGGGGTTCTCCATCTGGGACCTGCTCGATATCGGCCGCCAGGTCTGCAGCGGTCTCGACAACGCCCACACCCACAAGATTTTTCACTATAGCCTGGAGCCAGCCAAAATAATGTGCGGTTGGGATGGCACGGTCAAGGTTTTGGGATTCGGCGTTTCGAGCGTGGGCAAATTTACCGAGCAGATGCCCGACATTCCATCCATTCTGTACTACATGTCGCCGGAGCAGGTTCGCGGCGATAGCATCGATTCGCGCTCGAATTTGTTCAGTCTCGGAGCGCTGTTCTACGAAATGGTGACGGACCGCAAAGCCTTCGATCGCGAAGATGCCGCGTCCCTGCGCGAAAGCATTCTTGAAAGCTCGCCCGTGCCTCCGATGCACGCGAACCCCAAGCTGAATCCGATTCTCAGCGATCTGATCATGAAGGCGCTGGCAAAGGATCCGAACGAGCGTTATCAGAGCGGAAGGCAACTGCTTGACGATCTTGAGAACTGCAAGGAATCGAAACCGCAGGCCGCCAAGGCCGCAGCGGCGCCGATAAAGGTGGCTGCGGTCTCACCCGCAGCGAGCGCCCAGGCTCAAGCCAAATTCGCGTCCGCGGCGCCGCCGCCCGCACAAAAGCAGCCTGTCGCGGCTCAGTCGCCAGTTGCCGCGAAGCCAGTGGCACCAAAACCAATCGCGCCGAAACCGGCACCCCCAAGGACCGAGGCTCCTCACAAAGCGGCCGCCGCTGCAACCGCATCGGGAAGCGCGGGGGAATACGTCTCCGCCCCGAGCATTCAAGCGCCCGCCCCGTCGCCTCGCCAGGGTGCGGCGCCCTCAGGACCGGCTTCCATGTCCTCTGCCGTCCTCGACGAGCCAGCCACCGCTTCGCAAACGCCGAGCTTCACAGTCGATCCGATGATGGCGGATGGTGGGCCGTCTGGAGGCAGCCGCTTAAGTTTTTCGGAGATGACGGAACTTCCTCCGCTGAAGGAAGTTTATGTCGCACCACCTCCGCCGCCCCCCACGTTCGAAGAAGAGCCGCTGGCGAATTTCGGCCCAGGCGCCGACCAAGAGAAGCCGAAGATCCAACCGCGCGAAGTCGCGGAAAAGGCGATCCAGGAGATCAAAAGCGTTCCGCCCAGCCTGATGATTTATTCCATCGCCGGCGCCGCAGTTGTGATTCTGGTCATTGCAATCGCGCTAGTGATGCACGTTAATCATCTGAACAGCGATGACGATGGCGCGCGTCCCGTCGCAACCGCAACGCCGGCACAATCGGCAGCGCCGCAACCCGCTCCTGCCCAGCCAGTCCAGCAGCAACCGGTCGAGCTCGGAGCGCCGGTTTCCGATCAGCCTACCGCCGAAGTAGTTGAGAACGCGCCGCGCGCTGCCGGCGTAGCGAAAGGTAAGAACGCCAAAAAGAAGCCGGCTCCGGTCGCCGCCGCCGTCGTTCCCGGACAGATGTCCGTCGACTCCACTCCGCAGGGCGCGCAATTCCAGGTGGATGGAAAAACCGATCCTTCGTGGGTGACGCCGTTTACGGTCGCCGGCCTCGACCCCGGCCAGCACACGATCACCGTCAGCAAGGCGGGCTATTCCAGCGACACGCGCAGCCTCGAAGTCGCTTCCGGCAGCAAGTCATTTGTGGTGGCCCATCTCAACCAGCTTATGGCCACGCTTTCGGTCACCAGCACTCCGCCGGGGGCGAACGTCTACATCGATGGCAAAGACACCGGCAAGCTCACCCCGGCGCAAGTCTCCTTGGATAAAGGTCAGCACATCGTACTCGTACGCAAGCAGGGCTACCTCGACGAAACCACGAGCGCGCAATTTGTTCTAGCCCAGACCGTCAATTTCTCGCCCACCCTACGCTCGCTCGGCAATGTGGATGACATCAAGACAGTCGGCAAGATGAACAAGCTGTTCGGCGGCAAGGGAGCGCAGGGCATGGGCACGGTCAGCGTGAAGACGCAGCCCAAAGGCGCGCAGGTCGCCGTCAACCAGCACGTGCTCGACAAATTCTCGCCCGTCGATTTCGTGCTCGACCCAGGCAACTACGTCGTCGACATCACGCTCACCGGCTTTGCCCCGATTCACAAAGTTGTGACTGTGGATAAGGGCGGGAAGGCTGTGATTGATGAGGTTATGCAGCGGGAGTAGGCGCTGCATTGGCGGCCCAGCGGTGCTACCGTCCTCTGCTATACCAGATCGATCCCGGAGACTTATAGTTACGGCCCTCGCCCCAGACGAGGTGCGTATTTTCCAGGTTATCGATGGCGATGGAGAAGTAATCGCCGAAGGGAAATTTGAAGCCGGCGGGCTGAATGTAATCGTAGCCGCGCGCCGGGCTTGAGATCTGATTTTCCGCCGACCAGGTTGCGCCGCCGTTGCTCGAGTTGCGCTGGAAAACGTTCCACAGCGGCTGATCCGGCGCGGTACGGTTGCGTGTATCCATCCACGCGATGCGGACATCACCGGCAACGCCTGCGGCCAGCGCCGGGAAGCAATGTTCCGTTTGATTGCCGGCAGAGGAAACGTCGCCTTTCGCCGACCAGCTTGCTCCACCCGTGGTCGAGGACGAGAAGTAAATGCGCTCGGCTCCGCCGCTGGCTGCGCCTGCGTTCCAGAGCGCGTATAGGGTTCCGGCGGCGTCGGAGGTCAGCGCAATCTGCGGCCCCAGATACCCCGCCTCACATTCTTCTTCTGAGCAGTTCGGAGGAGCGCTCGAAGTATCGATCAGCTGCGTGGTCCAGTTGCGGCCGGCATCGTTCGAGCGGCTCACGTACAGGCTTACGGGGCGTGTGGTGGATTGGCGCGCATAGGCCGTCCAGGAAAAATACACAGCGCCGGTGGGATCGACTGTGGCTCCTCCGGCCAGCGACCATCCTGGAGCCACGCCCGGATTGATCAACACGGACGAGAAGGTCTGCGCGTAGTCATGCGAGGCGGCGACCATAAAATTCTCATCGTGGTTGAAGCCGACATAAATATCCGCGCCGTGGACGGTTAGAACCGGCTTGTCGGCATCCTCTGGAGAACGTTCCGCGATGGTGAAATACCAACTGCGTCCGAAATCCTGCGAGCGGGCGACCATTACATCGCGCTTGTTGTCCTGCAGCCAGGCGGCGTAAACGGTCTGGCGATCGACGGGATCGACCACGATTTGAGGATCGAACTGGCCGGTGGACGAAGGCACTAACGCGTGCGGCGCTTCCCAGGTCAGGCCGTTATCGTTACTCACCTGTAGCGCCATGGTTGGCGCGGTGCAGGCCGGGCAGTCTTTTACTTGCCCGTATTGGGGAAAGAGAATGTAGAGATGTCCGCGGCCATCGGCGGCCAAGGCAGGCTCCCATTGGTCGCCCACGGTGTAGCCGACGCGGCTCTGCGAGGTGAAATTCGAGGTGTTGGAAGCGGCTTGCGCGGCAAATGTGGTCGCCAGCGCGAGAAATAGGGAGATGGCAAATTTCTGCACACCTCTGCCGCGGCTGGACTTTAGGACCACAGAACGTTCTCCTGGGGGAGACTACTCGACAACCTTGTTCGGACTTTATCTCGAATCTGGCAGAGCGTCAATCACCCAGTGTGGCTATCTAGGGGTCGGGCGTGACTTTCTGGCCGATTCGTCATCTAATATGACAGTTCAAGATTACGGGTACGTTACACGGATTCGTCATAGATTGATGCCGCCAAGATGGCGGCGCTACAATTTAGCCGCCGGCACGGCGGCGCTTAGGGAGCAAATTTTAAGATGCAAAAAGCTACGTTTGCAGCGGGATGTTTTTGGGGAGTAGAGGCGACTTTCCGGCAGATTCCGGGCGTGGTCGCGACGCGCGTTGGCTACACCGGTGGGAAGACCGAGAGTCCTACATACAAAGAGGTCTGCACAGACCGCACGGGGCACGCCGAGGCGGTTGAGGTCGAGTACGATCCGGCCAAGGTTCGTTACGAAGATTTGCTGAAGGTCTTCTGGGAGAATCACGATCCCACGCAGTTGAACCGGCAGGGGCCGGATTGGGGCACGCAGTATCGCTCGGCGATTTTCTTTCATTCGCCGGAGCAGCAGGCTGCGGCGCAAGCTTCGAAGGAAGCCTTGGAGAAGGCGCGGCGCTACTCGAAGCCGATCGTCACGCAGATTGTTCCGGCCGCGGAGTTCTTCCCGGCAGAGGATTATCACCAGCAGTATTTGGAGAAGCGCGGCATGGCGAGCTGCCATATTAAGGCGTAGAGGACGAGCTAGGAGATCCCTCGTCCCGCTGGTGAAAGCGCGGGATCTTCGGGATGACTCAATGCGGATGGGGTAGCCAAGTTTCAACCTAATGATGATGTGACATCCCGCTGAGCGCTGGACGCAAGCGGAGGAAAATCTGAAATGACACGGGGAAGTTGCCGTAGGCGGCGTCCAGAACGGCAGGCTTGGAATAGACTGTCACATCTCCTCCCCATCCTAGCTGCCAGTCGTGGTTCTGAATCAGGTCGCGCGTGCCTCCGAAGGTGTAGGCGCCGATGCGGTAGGCAGGGTGCACCGGCGCTTGCGGGAAGAGTTCGTTTTTGTCGACGAGCTCCATGCGAGTGAACGCATAATCGCGGCGCAGAAAGTTTACCGTGGACTCGAGCGTATAGCCGTTGAGGTTCGTTCCCGGTCCAATCTCGTGTACGCGGCCCCAGATGAGCGAAGTCGCCCAATTGCCGGCGACGAGCGGGCGGTTGTATTCCACCGAAGCCGTCTGCCGCCACTGATTCCAGGGCTCGAGCGCTTCCGGGTGATCGAGATGTCCGATGCTGTATTGCGCGGCCCAGTTTCGTCCGGGAGCGGCGCTGCCGCGCACCGACCACGAATCGAGTGCGGCCGGCTGGATGCTCCAGCGCTCTTCGTTCGGCTCGTGGCCGTTAAAGGCCGAGCCTTCCAGCTTGAAGCGGTCCTGATCCTTCCAATTGACGCTGAATCCGGTCGTGACTACGCCAAAGCTGGTGTGGGTGGAATCCTGCAGGTGATGGCTGAGCGGAGCCATCGGCAGTTCTGCCGCGGAGGTTCGATGCAGATACACGACCGGCCCTAGCGCCGGCTCGGCTGAGGGACCTCCATATAGTTCCCACGAAATTTTCTCGGACAGCGGGAGCGTGTAGTAGGCCGAGAGTTCGGCGAAGACGTTATGCGGATGCTGATGATCGACCAACGGCTGGCCGTGATACGTTTCGCCGGTTTGGAATAGCTCCGGGAAACCGGGATGCGGCGAAGTCAACGATTCGGCGGAGAACATTTGCCGAAAGAGAATAATACCGCGGCCTAGTTTGTGCTGCTCCATCAGCATCGCCCAGTTCACCGACTCGGCTTTGCCTTCGCCGCGCGGCCCGCCTTGCTGGTTGTAGTCGGCAAAGATAACGCCGTGCGCCATCAGTTCCCAGCCGCCGCGCATCAGCATCCATTCGTGCTCCAGCACAGAAGCTGGTTGCCACGCGGTCCCTGAACCGTCATGGGGCGAGGGTAGCTGCGTCGTTCCCTCACTCTCCATCTTCATTTGCATGCCTCCCTTGGATTCGTCTTGCGCTGACGCAAACGGAGAGACACAACGAAAAAACAAGCAGAACAAAAGTGAACAAAAGATGGCCTTCGCCACAACAATCTCCTTTGAAAAAACATAAACAAGGCCGCGCACTGCGGGTGCGCTTCGCGATTGAGGAGAAGTGTCGAGCTAGATTCTGAGGGCTACAGCGGCAGGCAGGCCGAGGCGGAGAGTGATCTCAACCGAAGGAGTCGCCGTACCCCTTACTTCGCGGGGAACGATATTCTCCGCGGCGCGAACGGCTTGGAGTGTTGGCGTGTTTGTGAAAACGGTCGTGGGCAGCGCGGAGTGAGCACGTGCGACACAGCACCGGTGGCCGGCGGGATGCGGATTCGCCGGAAGGTGCTGATGACATGGAGGCATTGTGTGGTGTGCAGAAGGCGGCAGGAGGCACAAAGCGGCTGAATTCCCGGCGAGCAAAGTCGCCAGCAGAGCGATCACGACTATTCCTGTAGAAACCGGATGCATTCCTCTTCAACCGCCAGCTTCTGAGTCCCAGCAATTACGTGCCAGTGATCTTCAGCCGGATTTCTTCCGGCAGGCGTTCCCGAATCTCCGGAGGCAGGCGGTCGTGCACACGGCGCGCGCCTTCCATGGCGGCATCGAGTACCGTGACCGGCGCCGGCGTCGCCACTGCCACGACCAACCAAATCAGCGCCGAGAGAGCGAAGCCTAGCAGCGCGGCGATCTCCAGCCAGAAGGCGTGCCGCGGGCCGAAGTGGCGGATCACCCCGAATGCCAAAAGGAAGACTCCGCCCGAAACTGAAGCCAGGGCAATCAGACCTACGTCAATGATGCGATTCAGCCGCTGGCGGCTGCGGCAATGCTCGCAGGCCGCGAAGTGGCTTTCATAGTCGCCGCGCATCTCGGGCGCAAGGCCGGAAATGTCGTAACGCCAGCCCGCCAGAATCTTGCCCACGATTGGATCGACGCACTGCTGACTCATAGATTGGTACAGCTTCAGCCCTCAGAGCTGAATCGGCGGCAAAACTTCGGACTGCACGGCCACCATCACGCGGTTGTTGAACAGTCCACCGCGCTGTGCCAGCGCCCTTTCCGCCTCTCTGCGCGCGATTTCCGGGTGATTATTCTGCTCAGAGAGATGCGCCAGCACGACAAACGCTGCACTATTATCATAGTCGCCATTGAAGAAATCTGCGAGTTTTGCGTTGGAGAGGTGGCCAACGTTGCTCGCCACCCGCTGCTTCACCTGCCAGGGATAAGGCCCGCTGCGCAGCATCTCGACATCGTGGTTCGATTCCATAATCAGCACGTCAGAGCCGCGCAGGTGATCGCGCACGTTCACCGGAAGATATCCAAGATCGGTGGCGAGGCTCACCTTGACGCCTTCGGCGCGGAAGGTAAAGCCGACGGGATCGATGGCGTCGTGTGGAATGGTAAAGGGCTTGACTTCGATATCGCCGATTTGAAAGCGATGACCGGACTCGAATTTTTCGAGCTTCTCTATCTTCGGGCGCTCGCCATTTTCGTTGCGCAGCGCACGCGACCATGCGGCATGCGTGGAGGCGGTAATGAAGACCGGGATGCGCAGCTTTTTCGCCAGCGTGGCCAGTCCGTAAATATGATCGGAGTGCTCGTGCGTGATGAGAACCGCGGAGAGAGAGTGCGGATCTTCCCCGAGCGAGCGCAGGCGCTTGAAAATCTCGCGGCACGACACTCCGGCGTCAACCAGAATTCGAGTGCGCGTGCTGGCAACAAAAACGCAATTGCCCCGGCTGCCGCTAGCCAGCATGGAGACGGTCACACCCATATTCGGCAGCATACGCGAGCAAGCTGTGGAACAGGGAGTTACTTTTTGGTTAGCCGATACCTTGGAAGTTGCGCCCCGGGATGGAAGCCAGAAGTTTGGCCGCTTCGGGACGGGCGCCTCATGTGTGAGGTCTCGGGCGCTAGCTGGCCTGAGACCAGGTACCGAATTATTTCCCTTGCCGCAAATTATCGATCACGCTCCGCATCAGCGACCCGCCATAGGCGCCGGCAATTCCCGGCAATGCAGTCAGCAACGATCCGTAGATTTGCGGCCGGGTTGGCTTGATCGCGGTGTGAAGATACGCGGCCAATTCGGTCAGTGGGATGAACAACACAACCGCGACCACCCAGCGCCAGGCCCATAGCGGCCGCAGCAGGCCTAGGAACATGCAGGATGCCAGGACCAGCAGGGCAGTGAAGAGCAAATCGTTGACCGCGACGTCCGCGCAGCCGGTTCCAATGCCAGCCAAAGCAGCGATCAGGTAAAACAGCGCGTCGCTGGCGGTGTTTTCAGTCTGGCTCATCGATTCCGCAGGAAAATTGTAAGGTGAATAGTAAAACCGGAGTGAGTTACACGACCTAATTTAATACTTATAAAATCCCCGCCCGCTCTTCCTGCCCAGCCATCCCGCGTCAACCATTTTAACCAGCAGCGGGCATGGCCGATATTTGGGATCGCCCAGGCCTTCCTGCATGACGCGCATGATGTCGAGGCAAACGTCGAGCCCAATGAAATCGGCGAGCGTCAGCGGGCCCATGGGATGCGCCATCCCCAGCTTGAAAACCTCATCGATGGCCTCCGGCGTGGCCACGCCTTCCATGACTGCATAGATGGCTTCGTTGATCAGAGGCATGAGTACGCGGTTGGAGACGAAGCCGGGAGCGTCGTTGACTTCGACCGGCGTTTTATCGAGCTTGATTGCCAGCTCGCGCACCGCCGTGAAGGTTTCCTGCTCGGTAGCCAAACCCCGGATCACCTCCACCAGCTTCATCACGGGGACGGGATTGAAGAAATGCATGCCGATCACTCTTTCCGGGCGTTTCGTGAGGGCGGCCAGCTTGGTAATCGAGATCGACGAAGTGTTCGAAGCCAGGATGATCTGCGGTCGCGTTAGACGGTCGAGATCGCGGAAAATCTCGGTCTTGATTTCGAGTTTCTCGGTCGCCGCTTCGACGATGAAATCGCAATCGGCCAATTTCGCGCGATCGACTACCGGCGTGATTTTGGCGAGCGCACGTTCTTTGTCTTCGGCGGTGATTTTGTTCTTCGCGACCTCGCGCTCCAGATTCTTGGTGATGGTCGCCAGCCCGCGGTCGAGAAACCGCTGCTCCACATCGCACAACGCGACAGAAAATCCGCTGCGGGCGAACACATGGGCGATGCCGTTGCCCATGGTGCCTGCGCCGATCACGCCTACGCGCTCGATTTGCATAATTCGTGCCCCAGGAAAACGTTTGAGTCTATCACTCCGCGCGTGCGCGACGGGCGCTTTAATGCGGCTTGGCGGACGGCGGCAGCAGTCCGAAAACCGCGACGCTATCTGTCGTGCCCACGTAGACCTTGCCGTGGGCGATCATGGGCGTGATGAATTTGTTGCCGCCGCCGAAGTGGTCTCTGCCGCCGGCGGCCTGTTCGCTGTTGTAGAGTTCGTGCGCGAGATTGTTCGCGTCGTAGGCATGGAGCACGGCAATATCCAGATTGTCGACGGCCCACACGATGCCGTTGCTCGAGCCGTCGGCCGAGACACTTGGCATCGCCCCCGGATAGGCGAATTTTGCGGCGGTGACAGAAACCGGATCCGGGATGAGCTTGGCGTCTGAAAAACGGAATTCGCGCATCGAGTCGTTGACCGATCCGAAATACAGCCGTCCCTCGAAGTATGCGGGCGCGCCGCGGAATCTTTCGCCTTTCAAGGCTTTCGGAATCTCTTGATAAATATTCTGGTTTCCTTGCAGATTGAACTTTCCCATGGCATCGCGATTGACCAGATAAATGTTGCGGTCCTTTCCCGCGCCCACTGCCAGGCGTCGCGTTTTGCCTGCAGCGTCTTGCATCTCCGGAAGCACCACGGGCCCGCCCGCTCCGAGATCCATATCGGTATTGTTTTCGGCATCGACGTCGAACATGGTGAAATAGTCGGCCACTGCAAGCCGCTCGCTGGAAGGAGAAATTCTGACGAAGGAATTTCCATAATCTCCTTTTGACGGAAATCCCTGGGAGTTCAAAGCGCTGTCGAATGTGCCGTTCGCGACCATGACGTACAGATTCCCCTGTTTGTCCGCCGCCGGGCCTGCGCCGCTTTGCCAGATTGCGCCTTCTTCGCCATTGGCGGTTAGGTCGAGCGCGGAGGTCTGCTTCAGCGTGGCTGCGTCATAGGCGATGACCCATCCGTTATACGGATCTATGTCGCAGTGCGACGTCCAGGTCGTGTAAACCACTCCGTTCAAAAGCAGAAGAGCGGCACGCTCTTCATATTGCTTGGGATCGAAAATTTCTGTGCCGTGCTGGCTGGCCGCGCCGTTTCCTGGATAGGTGGCATGAATCTCCACCGGCCCGCCGAATTCCTCCGCTCCAGTTTGAAGATCGAGCGCGTGCAATTGTTGAAAATAGTTGCCCGAGGAATCCTTGCTCATCGCTACGGCGTAGACGGTGCCGTGCAGGCCGCGATGCAGATCGATAACCGGCGTGGACGTGATGCCGATTTCCGGAATCACCTGCGAGCAGCCGCGATTGTCGGAAGGCGTTTCACCGGCAGCCAGCAATTGAACCTGCCAGTAGGGCTTGCCTGTGTCCGCGTCGAAGGCGTAGACGCTGTCGTGCTCGGTGGCGACGAAGAGCAGGTTATGCACGCCCTGATTTGGCACTTGCTGCTTCTCAACGTAGAGCGGCTGAGCGTCGACCTTGCCATCGACACGAATTACGAAGAGTTTGCCGAATGACGATGGACTTACGTTCTGCAGAGTCAGAGTTTTTTCGGAGAGATACTGGCCGGTGCGCGCGTTGTCGTTGTGCCAGGTGAGAACATTCTGCGCCAAGACCGCGGGGGCCGCGCAGGAGATGCAGAAGGTGGTGAAGATAAAGGTCCTAGCGTGGTGTGCGAGGAATGCTCCTGAAGGACGTTGCATAAGTGGGCCTGCGCGTTTTGAAGTGAATCTTGGCTGCCATTTTACCCCGGTCGCGAGGTGTAAAATGTCTGTTACTAACTCCTGCGCACCAAACGCTAATTTCGAAAGGATTCCCCCATGGCAGTTCTAGAAGCCCCGGTCCGCCCACGGACAACGTCTCATCAAGGCCCATTCATCAACGAGCCGTTTTACGATTTTCGCCACGAAGAAAACGCGCGCAAGATGCGCGCCGCGATCGAACGCGTGCGCGGGCAACTAGGCCGCGAGTACGACCTCATCATCGGCGGGCAGCGGGTCAAGACCGCCGACAAGATCAGGTCGCTGAATCCGTCGCGGCCGTCGCAGGTGGTCGGCCTCCATCAGAAGGCCGGCAAGGAGCACGTGGAGCCCGCGATGCAGGCGGCGCTGAAAGCGTTCGAATCGTGGCGCTGCACGTCGGTCGAAGAGCGCGCTGCGTTTCTGTTTCGCGCGGCTGACCTGATGCGCGAGCGCAAAATGGACTTCATGGCCTGGCTGGTGTTTGAGGTCAGCAAGAACTGGGGCGAGGCGGACGCCGATATTTCCGAGACCATCGACTTCTGCGAATTTTACGCGCGCGAAGCTTTGCGCTTTGCCAAGGCGCAAGCGCCGGTGCAATTGCCCGGGGAGCGCGATTCGCTTACCTACATTCCTCTCGGTGTGGGCGCGGTGATTCCGCCCTGGAATTTTCCTTGCGCGATCATGGCCGGAATGACGGTGGCTTCGATCGTCAGCGGCAACACGGTAATTCTGAAGCCTTCGAGCGATTCTCCGACGATCGCGGCGAAATTTGTTGAACTGCTGGAAGAAGTTGGTGTGCCGGAGGGCGTGGTGAATTTTTGCCCCGGCTCGGGAGCAACTTTCGGCGATGCCATCGTGGCGCATCCGAAGACGCGTTATATCGCGTTCACCGGTTCGCGCGAAGTTGGATTGAACATCAACAAGACGGCAGCTACGCAAGCGCCCGGGCAGTTGTGGATCAAGCGAACGATTCTTGAGATGGGCGGCAAGGATGCAATTATCGTAGACGCCGACGCTGACATCGACGCAGCCGTGGAAGGGGTTGCGCAGGCGGCCTTCGGTTTCCAGGGCCAGAAGTGCTCGGCGTGCTCGCGCGCGATTGTCGACGAACGCGTGTATGACAACTTCCTGCAGCAACTGAAGGCGCGCGTGGAAAAAATTACCGTTGGCGACCCCGCCGAGAACAGCAACATGGGCGCTGTGATCAACGAAGGTTCGATGAAGACGATTCTTGGATACATCGAGCAGGGCAAAAAAGATGGGCGGCTCATTACGGGAGGCGAGCGCGTTTCCGAAGCTGGCGAAGGTTATTTCATTCGTCCCACTGTGATCGCCGACATTCCCGCGAAATCAAAACTTGAGCAGGAAGAAATCTTCGGGCCGGTGCTGGCGGTGATTAAGGCTCGCGGATTCGATCATGCGATGGAAATCGCCAACGACACCGAGTTCGGACTCACCGGAGCTGTTTACACGCAATCGCGCGACAAGATCGACCGCGCCATTCGCGACTTCCACGTGGGCAACCTCTACATCAACCGCAAATGCACAGGAGCGATGGTCGGCGCGCATCCGTTCGGCGGGTTCAATATGTCGGGGACCGACTCAAAATCCGGCGGGCCGGATTATCTATATCTGTTTACGCAAGCAAAATCCGTGGGCGAGAAAATCGGATAGCAGGATTTGCTAAGTGCGAGTGCGCGTCCGGAATTTTCAGCTGGCAGTGTGCCGCCGTAGTCAATTCCATCCACAAAATTTCGTGCTAGCATAAATAAAATTCCGAGCCTTTGGGGACCAAGTTCCGATTTTTTTTAGCTCGATCGGGGGCTCATGCTGTATATCCTGCGTTTAACCAACGGCAACAGCGTCATCCTGCTGGCACCGGACGAACAGAGTGCGCGCTGTTCGGCCAAGCACATGGACTTCTTCGAAGGAGCAGAGATTGCGAGCGTGCGTCCTCTCGACAGCTTCGGCATTCAGCTTTCTCCCACAGAAGATGGAAGCCTGGAAATCTTGGACTGGGATGAATCCGCTCTGGATTGTATTCTTGCCAACGAATATCCGATTCTTAAGGACGCTTACCGGCAGGCCAACAGGCAGGCATTTGACGCGGCAAGTCCGGACGAACCGGTCATCCTGCGCTTGAATGCACAGTTTGAGCGAAACACGGAAATCCTGCGCCAGGCGCTCCGATTGGAACGACAGCGATTTACGCCTAAGGCGGACGGCGCGCATTCTTAAATTGCAATCGCCGCTATGGATGGTTCGAGGGCAACGAAGTCGGCGGCGGGTTCCGCTCCGCAAATTGCCGCTGGTGCCAGTACGGATAGGTTGGCGTAACGTCACTAGCGGCGTCCAATTTCGCGACCTGCTCCGGCGAGAGATTCCACCCGACTGCGCCCAAGTTCTGCCGCAGCTGCTCTTCGTTGCGCGCGCCAAAAATCACGGTCGAAATCGAAGGACGTTGAACCAGCCAGTTCAGCGCGACTTGCGGAACGGTTTTTCCAGTTTCTTTCGCAATGGCATCGAGGGCGTCGACGACGTTGAAAAGATATTCGTCCTCCACCTGCGGACCATACTCCGAAGTTTTGTGCAGGCGGCTTTGCTCGGGCAGAGCCTTGCCGCGCCGGATTTTTCCTGTGAGGCGTCCCCATCCCAGCGGACTCCAGACGAGAGCGCCCACGCCTTGGTCTAACGCCAGCGGCATCAACTCCCATTCGTACTCGCGTCCCACTAGCGAGTAATAAACCTGATGGCCTACATAGCGCGCCCAGCCGAATTCGTCGGAGACAGCGAGAGACTTCATCAAGTGCCAGCCGGAAAAATTTGAGCAGGCGATGTAGCGGACCTTGCCGCTTACGACCAGCTGATTTAACGTGCTGAGAACTTCTTCGACCGGAGTGAGAGCGTCGAAGCCGTGCAGATGATAAATGTCGATGTAATCGGTGCCCAGGCGGCGCAGGCTGGCTTCGCAGGATTTGATCAGGTGATAGCGAGACGAACCTAAATCGTTAGGCCCGTCGTGGCCACCCATGCGGAACGTGGCTTTCGTCGAGATCAAAACATCGTCTCGCCGGCCGGATATGGCTTTGCCAAGGATTGTTTCCGAGAGGCCGTCGGAATAAACATCCGCGGTGTCGAACAGGTTGACGCCGGCTTCGAGGCAAATGTCGACGAGGCGCGTCGCCTCTTTAACATCGCTTGCGCCCCAGGCGCGGAAGAATTCGTTGCTACCACCAAACGTTCCCGTGCCATAGCTCAGCACAGGCACTTTCAATCCAGAGTGTCCCAGCGTTCGGAATTGCATAAGAGCTAGATGCCGCGCCAGAGAAGAACGATGCGACGGATTAGTTTAGCAGTCCGCATCACAACTCGACTCCAGTTCGATAGCTCCCGGTTAGCCCGTGACTCGGGCAAGGCCTGTCAAGCGTTGATCTTGCCCTGCAAGCAGTACGACCCGCCACACCATGGATGCGATAATTTGAGTAACGAATCCTCCTGCAACTTATGAAGCGCCACGTCCTCATGTACGGGTTGATCGGTGGAATCTTGATTGCTTTGCTCCGGTGGAGCGAGTATCAGTTCCTGGTCGTCGAACATTCCATCGAAATCTACGGCGGACTGATCGCCGCAACCTTTGCCGTTCTTGGCATCTGGCTTGGCCTCAAGCTGACAGCAAAACGCCAGACAATCGTTGTGAGGGAGGTCCCCGTCCCTGCCCAGGGACCGTTCATCCCTGACGAAAGAAATCGTGAGGACCTCCGTATCACTCGCCGTGAGCTTGAGATCCTTGAACTGATCGCCCAGGGCCTAAGCAACCGCGAAATCGCCGAGAAGCTTTTTGTGAGCGAGAGCACGGTGAAGACCCATTCCAGCCGTGTTTTCGACAAACTCGGAGCGAGACGAAGAACGCAAGCGGTGCAGCTCGGCAAGGAATTCGGCCTTCTCCCCTGATTTACTCGTGCACTTACTCTTGCACTAGCACGGTTCGCGCCGATAACCGCTCCCCCAAACGAATGATTTTTCTCTCCGCCGCCAAAATCAGCCAAAAGGATGACGACACCGACCCCGCCTCGTGCGGTATGTTCGAGCCGCTCAATACAACTTTTGAAAAAAGGAGCGAACATGAAGTCTCTGAATTTGATGAAGGTCTTTGTCGTGGGTGCTCTGTCGATCGGCTTGTTTTCAAGCACTGTGCTCATTCCCGCAACCGCCGCCGCCCCGGAATATGAACTGCCCCGGGTCTACGACGCCTCCATGCCACGTGACCAGCAGATCACACTCGCTGAAAGCGCCGCCCCGGCCGAGGTATCCAGTAAAGCCGCAGTTTATGTTCTCGGTCCCAAAGGCTACGAGAAAGCGCGCGAAGGCACCAACGGCTTCAGCTGTTTTGTTGGCCGGCATTTCGTAAAGCCCGCAGAAACAACCCAGCCAGAAACAACCATTGAGCCGCAGTGCTTCGACGCTGAAGGCAGCCGCACCCTCTTGCTTGTCTACATGCACGGGGAAGAGCTGCGCACAAACGGCAAGTCCGAGGCCGAAATCAAGGCAGACATCGCCAACGGATATAAGGAAGGCCGTTACCAGTATCCCAGCAAACCGGGGTTCCTCTACATGATGTCGAGCCACAACCGCCTGAGAGCGATCCCCGAGCACGGCACCGGCATTTTCCCTCCGCACTTGATGTTTTATGCGCCGAAGATGACAACGAAAGACATCGGGTTCGACGCCCAACCGGGGCTCGACAAGCTCGATTATCTTGGGATGACTCACCCCGGAGCAGGCGATAACCTGATCGTAGTTATCCCAGCGGCATCCAAGTCGCCAGCTGACATGGCTGGTCGCTGAGCCCGTATGAGCATGGGGCCGGCATAGGTGGAAAGGTCAGAGCGGATAAAAGACAAGATTATGAGAAAGATCGTCGTCACCTTCGGGCTGATTTCCGG
>JBEKBW010000042.1:0-39156 GCA_050015215.1 Candidatus Sulfotelmatobacter sp. | reverse complement strand
CTTTCCGACGAGGGCCGAAGTCCCAGCCTCACAAAATTCCAGCCACTCGCGCGACAGTCCCACAGAGGCTCCGATTTCATTCCTCCAAATCCACAAGCCCGTCGTGACGTCTAACCTTGTGTCTCACTTCCGACTCGATGCATGATGGTCCCAAACGATTATGGCCTTCTTGAGAACGCAATATCGCAATATCGCAATATCGGCTAACCGGTTCTGCCATAATACTTTGCAAGCAAATTCTCTCGAATCAATATTTTAGCCGGACCTCAGCCACCCCGGATCCTCGCAAGTCATTGAGCCAAAGGATTTTAATAAGGTCGATCTGAAATTTTTTTTGATCAGGATGCTGTCGAAAGCGAGCCTATGCCGAAATGCTGACGCAGATCACTACGCGGGTTCCCAGCCCTCCGGCAGCATATCGAATGCCAGCGTGTCACGGTAAGCGTACTGGTTGCCTTCCAGCACCGCCACCGGCGTCAACATATGCCACACGCGATCGTCGTCGAAGACATAACACTCGCCCGACTCGCGCATCGTGAAACGATCCATTTCCCGCTTGTCGTTGTCGGTGATGATGACTTCCCCACCATAAGCGCCGCAGCGCCCCACCAGATGCGTGGCGATATATTTTTCCCCGTCTTTGTGCAAGCCCGGCGGGCTCGTGTCACAAGGCCGGCCCGGCGTAGCCGTGAATCGTATGAGATGGCTGTTGACCAAATACCGGGTACCGGGCGCCGAAAGCGGCAAATGATAAAGGTGCTGAGCAATCATCTTGCGAAGGCCTATGGAACCGGCGATCGCCGGCGGCAGCGGAGCGTATTCTCGGGGCTGGTCACCGAGTGTCGTATTGTATTTTTTCAGCTGCACATATGGAGCGTTCTCCTCAATCAACCGAACCCTCACCCCACCCTCAACAACCTCAGCGCGGAGACGATTTAACGAACGATACCTGTCACCGCCTTCGTAGTACTTGTCCCTCGGAACCGACCAGGCTGCGTGGGAAAGCTCCTCCAGCGTGCGCGCTATGTCTACATCAATTCTGAGAGGCTGACGGCTAAACCCGCGCTCGACCAGGTCGTTTCGCAAACTGGCATTCGCCGCAACCGGAATAAAGCCACCTTGATCCAAGAGTTGCTCCCGATAACTCTGTATCATAAGTCATCGATTCATCCATGAAAAAAGAAGCGGAAAGAGCGCACCGGACGCAGGACCGTCTCCGCCGCATCGAAGGCCGCCACAATCCGCTGATCAAGCAACTGCGCCAGGCCTTCGCCCGCGCAGAACTCACAGACGCCGGCGATTGCGCCATCGAAGGCCTGCGCATCCTCGAAGAAGCCATCCGCAGCGGCCTGCGTTTCAGCGCCGTCTTTTTCCGAGAATCCGCGCAGGACCGCGCCGAGCGCCTGCTCCCGCAGATCGGCGCCAACGTTGAAACGCTTCTCCTACCCGACAAGTTATTCGATAGTGTTGTGCCCAGCGAATCTCCCCAAGGCGTGGCAGCGTTAGTTCGCCTCAAAGAATTTTCGCTCGACGATCTCACCGAACGCCTGCAAGTCGGCCCAATCGTTGTCCTCGCCGGACTGCAAGATCCGGGAAACCTCGGCACAATTCTGCGCTCGGCCGAAGCCTTCGGCAGCGCAGGGATGACTCTCGGTGAAGGCACAGTCAGTCCCTTTAATTCAAAAGTTGTCCGCGCCTCCGCCGGAAGCGTATTCCGCCTGCCGGTGATTCACAATCATGGAAAATCGAAGTCAGGAAAGCTGGAAGAGGTCGTGAAGAAACTTCGCGCGCAAAACATACGTCTGATCGCAACCTCTTCGCATAAAGGAACGCCTCTCGGCCAAGCAGACCTGCAGAGTCCCGCCGCAATCTTCTTCGGCAACGAAGGTTCGGGCTTGCCTCGCGATCTGATGGCGCAGATGGACGAATCCATCGCGATCCCCCACGCCGCGCAGGTAGAATCACTAAACGCCGGCGTAGCGGCGAGCATCGTATTGTACGAAGCCGCGAGGCAGCGAAGCGCTATTAGCCGCTAGCTCTTGGCCCTTAGCTAAAGCCAAGAAGCGACGATCTTGTTATGGGACTCTTCCAGCCCATTCCGGAAGCGAGTAGTGCCACTGACCGCACTCGGCCGCTGGCCGACCGCATGCGCCCGCGCACGCTCGAAGAATACGCCGGCCAGGAGCATCTCATCGGTCCCGGCAAACCTCTGCGCGTTCAGATCGAGCGCGACGACACCGGGTCTCTCATCTTCTGGGGACCTCCCGGCACTGGCAAGACTACGCTCGCAAAAATTATCGCCAACATGACGAAAGCGGAGTTCATCGAGTTCTCCGCCGTGCTCGCCGGGATCAAAGAAATCAAGCAGGTCATGGCCGACGCCGAGCGCGCCCGGCAGTATGGCACACGCACCATTGTCTTCATCGACGAAATTCACCGCTTCAACAAAGCTCAGCAGGATGCATTTCTTCCGCACGTAGAGAAAGGCAGCATCCGCCTGATCGGTGCGACCACGGAAAATCCATCCTTTGAAATTAACGGCGCACTGCTCTCCCGCACGCGCGTCTACGTGCTGCAACCGCTCACTGAAGATCAAATCGTCGTACTCTTGGAGCGAGCTCTCACCGACGAGGAACGCGGCCTCGGCACGATGCACCTGCAGGCCTCCGACGAAGTGCTGAGAAAAATCGCCAGCTACACCAGCGGCGACGCGCGCAGCGCTTACAACGTGCTGGAAGTTGCAGCCGGACTGGCGCAACAATCTACCGCTAAGCCCGGCGAACTCACCGACGACATCGTCCGCGACGCTCTGCAAAAGCGCACACTGCTCTATGACAAAGCCGGCGAAGAGCACTACAACCTCATCTCAGCCCTGCACAAATCCATCCGAAACAGCGACCCCGATGCCGCTCTCTACTGGCTCGGACGCATGATTGAGGCCGGCGAAGATCCGCTGTACATCGCCCGCCGCGTGGTGCGCATGGCGGTCGAAGATATCGGCCTCGCGGATCCCAATGCGCTTTCGCTCTGCATGGCCGCGCGCGATGCGGTCGACTTTATCGGCATGCCGGAAGGCAATCTTGCGCTGGTGCAGGCGGTCGTTTACCTCTCTGTCGCCCCGAAATCTAACGCGCTCTATACAGCTTATGGCTCGGTGCAGCAGGATATCGAACGCACTGCCGCCGATCCGGTTCCACTGCACCTGCGCAACGCCCCTACCACGCTGATGAAAGGCCTCGGTTATGGCAAGAATTATCAATACGCGCACGACCTAAAAGGCAGAGTCGCTGACATGCAGTGCCTGCCCGAGAATCTTAAAGATCGAAGTTATTACCATCCGACCAACGAAGGTATCGAGAAACGCATTCACGACCGGATGGAGGAGATCAAGCGGCTGCGTTACCAGGCAACATCAACCCAGCGTCCTGCTGAAAAATCCGAGTCGTAGCGCCCGGCACGGCATCCAAAGCCCTATCGAGTCGTTAGGTTCTTGTGCCATGGCAACCGTTCCGATCAATGCGTCTAGTGCTGTGCCACTCGGCCATCCGCACATCGACTGGCAGGTCGAGAGCCTGCAAAAAATCCAAAAAGCCGCACAGAAAATAAGCTCCATCCTCGATCTCGACGAACTTATCGACAACATCATCGACGAAGTCTCAAATTCTTTCGGCCTGCTTGAGAGCAGCGTTTACCTGCACGACGAATCAAACGCAGAAATGGTGATGGCGGGAGTACACGGCTGCACGCTGCACAGCAAGGGCTTTCGTCTGAAAGTTGGCAAAGAGGGCATGATCGGCTACGTCGCATCGACGGGACAAATGCGCTATGCGCCTGACGTCAGCAAAGACCCTTACTACATCGCCTGTGAACCAACAACGAGTTCGGAAGTCGCGATTCCTCTCCGCGTGGGCGAGCGCTTGGTCGGAGTGTTCAGCGCGTCACATCCGGACCTCGACGCTTTTCCGCGCCAGCAATTGCGACTCCTGCAAGCGCTCTGCGACCACATGGCGGTCGCCATTCATAACGCCCGCCGCTTTCAGTCAGAGCGCGACCAGCGCGAAGCTATGAGCCGCGACGCCGAAGAAGCTCGCGCCATTCAGCAAGCGCTGCTGCCAAAGTCTTCTCCGTATGTGCCGGGCTTTGCGATTTCCGGCTTGAGCATTCCTGCGCGCGCTGTGGGCGGAGATTGGTACGACTTTATTCCATTTCCCGATGGTCGCTGGGGAATCGTGCTGGCGGACGTTTCCGGAAAAGGCACGGCTGCGGCGTTATTGATGTCGGCCACGCGCGGAATGTTGCGTTCGCTTGCCGAGGCCTGCTGCACACCGAGCGAAGTCTTGACCAAACTAAACAGTTTGCTGGTGGAAGATTTTCCTGCGGGAAAATTTGTAACGCTGGTTTACGCCGTGCTTGATCCCGCGAATCGCAGCGTCACCTTCGCCAATGCGGGGCACCTGCCCCCGCTGTTGGTGCAGGATCAACAGGCGCGTTTTCTCGAGACCGAGCATGGACTACCTCTCGGCTTGAGTTGCGGAGATTATTCCCAAAGCACCGTTGAACTACCGCCCGGTTCGCGACTGGTTTTTTACAGTGACGGTATTACCGAAGCGCTCAACCCAGGCGAAGAGGAATACGGTCTCGACCGCCTGGCGCGGCATGTCTCCTGCCCGGATGCATCTGCCGTCAGCGTGCTTGACGACGTCCGCGCCTTCGCCAACGGAGTGCTCCCCCGCGACGATGCCAGCGCTGTGTTTGTGAAGGTTATGTCGTAGAGAAGAAGAGAAAAAGTCCGCGTCAACGGAAGCGCGCACGGTGTTCCTGCAGGATACAGCGATCCATCACGACGAAGATGCCAGACTGGCGGGCCTTCTCCGCAGCTTTCTCGTGAACGACTTTCTCCTGCATCCAGATGGCAGGCACTTTTAACTTGATCGCCTGATCGACAATCTCCCCCACAAACTCCGGTCGCCGGAAGATGTTCACAATATCAATCTTGTCCGGGACGTCGGACAACGACGCGTAAGCTTTCTCGCCCAAGCTCGACTTAATCTTTGGATTGACGGGAATGATGCGGTATCCCTGGGCCTGCATGTAGGCGGAAACTCCGTAGCTGGGACGCATGGGATCGTCGGAGAGTCCGACTACGGCAATTGTCCGGGCTGTCTTCAACAAGTCCCCTATTGCATCCATGCCGTTTGCTTCGTCATTTCTTATTCGCTGCGTCCTGCTTCTGCTTAAACATCTTCAGCGCCAGGCTTCGCACTGTTTCAGGAACATCCTTATTAGCCGAGAGATTCTTCAAGTCCGCCGCCAGCAGGTGCTTCATCAAGCCCAGGCTCAAATCGAGTGGGGTGCGTGGATTCGCTACCAGGTTCCGCACGACAATATAGTTCTTCATGAAGCGCCGCTTCAGGGGAATTTGCCGCAGGACCGCTTCAAGAACATTCTTCTGCGATGCAAACTTCTCTACTTCGCCGTCCGCAAGCTTCGGCGCCTCCAGCACCGAGAGCGCCACCACCTTAGTTCCGTCGCGAATCAGAATCGACCGCTCCTCCTTATTGCCCTTCAGAGCCAGCTGGATGCGGCCTTTCACGTCGAGGCCGTTGATCTTTTGCATCGTGTTTTCGCGCTTGGGAGCGGCCGCCGTCGCGCGGGTTGCTCCTTTTGTTGCCGCGCCCTTCGTCGCAACTGCTGGCGCTGAGGCTGCGCCAGCCGAACTGGCTTGAGTTTGCTCCGGGCTTTCAGCAATGTCCTTCACTTCCACCACGGGAAAATAATCGGAGCCCAGCAAATCAACGATCCCTCCGACCGCTTGAAACGGTTTGCCTTCCTCCGGGCCAATCTCCGCAGCGTGTTCTGCAAGGTAAGCGGAAACAATCTCTTCGGGGACCTCTTCGTCTTCCTTCAGGCTGGCTGTGGACCGGCTGTCAGGTTCGGGGGTCTTCGAGATCTCTGCGCTTGTTTGAACAACTGCGTCATGAGAGGTTTCAGGAACGGAATCGTGAATAGCAGCGCCGTTCTCCGGAAGGTTTGCAGATGAAGCGGCCCCGCTCCCGCTCAGCAATTCGGCAACAACGGAGGCATCGTTTGGCTTGAGATATGGATTCGATCGCAGCGATTGGAGAATCTCCTTCGCCGCCCGAACCCGCGAACTCGCGAGGAGCGGAGCAATCGCATCCCCCGACGCCGATTGCGCCATTTTCGCTATCGCATTCGCCGACACGGACGGATTTTCGAGCAGAGCCGGTAGCAATTTCGGACGGAGATTCTCCGGAGAAATGAAATAATCGAGCACTTCCCGCGAGGTTTTTGGGTCGGAAGCTGCAGCCAGTGAAGCCTTCTCTTCCCACCCCGCGAGCGTCATGCGCGCCAAATCGCCGAAGACTTTATTGTGCTTGGCGAGATAAACCAGAATTTCAATATTCTCGCCGGGAGGCACGGACAGCGCGCCGCGCGCCGCAAACTGCATCATGTTTGAGGGCAGCTTCGAGGCGCGAATTTGTTCGAGCATGCTTGGCATGGATTTACCTGGTTCTCCGGTACCATGTTCTCGAATTTATAGGCCGGAAACCAGATTACCGACGGGTAGAACCAGACTGCGCAATCGCCTGCAGTTCGTGGACAACGATCTCCAACTCACGGACCAAACGATTCGATTTTGCGCGCTGGAATTCGGCGAGCAAGGTTTGGTAGTACCATAGCGTGCCTTCGCGCCCGCCGTTGAATCGCTCCCAGACTGCCTCGCCAACCTCGCGATAATCGGACAGAATCGAACGAACATTGTTCAGCTTATCGGCGGCTGAGACCAGCCTTGTGCCCCCGTCAGCGCTTTTCAAGTGCCGGATATAGGTTTCTTTTCGCTCTCGCCAAGGCGGTTTCGGTAGCGTGTAAGCATCGGTGCAGCCATCGACAATTTTCGCGACGTGCGAACCGAAGCGGCGCCGAACTTCGCTCAGCATCGGCTTACCGCCGCAATCCTCGACAACGTCATGCAGCAACGCAGCAATCGCCAAATCTTCATCCCCGCCAAACTCCAGTACAAGCGAAGTGACACCCATGAGGTGAGCGAGGTAAGGAATTGTGGACGCCTTGCGCGTCTGCCCTCTGTGTTTTTCGGCTGCAAACTCGAATGCGCGCAGAAAACGCGGCCCCAACTTTACCGTCCGCATTTTCTTTTTAGCTTTTTTAGCAGCTCTCAATTATTTCTCCTGCTTCTCGCCTCGGCGCGCCAGCAAATAGGCCCGGATAAAGGGCTGCAAGTCTCCGTCCAGCACGCGATCTACATCTCCCACTTCAGCCTTAGTACGATGATCCTTAATCATGCGATAAGGCTGCAGCACATAGGATCGAATCTGCGATCCGAAATCATTGTCCAGTTTGGAATCTTCAATCTTCTTGGTGGCGGCGCGCTTTTTCTCCATCTCATATTCGTAAAGCTTTGAACGCAACATGCTCATGGCGCGCTCTCGATTCTTGTGTTGCGAGCGTTCGTTCTGGCAATTCGCCACCAGTCCGGTAGCGATGTGCGTAATTCGCACGGCGGAGTCGGTAGTATTCACATGTTGTCCGCCCTTGCCGCTGGAGCGGTAGGTATCCGTGCGAATATCTTCCGGCTTGATGACGATGTCAATGGTCTCGTCAATCTCCGGCGAGACGAAGACGCTGGCAAACGACGTATGTCGCCGCTTCGCCTGGTCGAACGGGGAAATGCGCACCAACCGATGCACCCCGATCTCGCTCGCCAACAACCCAAAGGCGTACTCGCCGTTCACTGCGAAGGTCGCCGACTTCAAGCCGGCTTCCTCGCCGGGCTGATAATCATAAAGAACAGTCTCGAATCCCTGTCGCTCGGCCCAGCGCAAATACATGCGCAGCAGCATGTCGGCCCAATCCTGCGACTCCGTCCCACCGGCCCCGGGATGAATAGTCACAATCGCGTTGAGCGCATCGTTTTCCCCGGAGAGTAGCGTCTCGGTCTCGAGTTTGTCGACCAACTCTCGCAGTGCATCGATTTCACGGCGCAGTTCCGCATCTACGCTCTCGCCCTCTTTCGACAGATCGAAGTAAGCGGCTATGTCGTCGCTGCGGCGTCCAAGATCCGCGTCGGTGGCGAGCAAATGCTCCAGCCGCTTTTTCTCGCGCATCACCTGTTGTGAGCGTTGCGGATTCGACCAGAGGTTCGGATCGGCGGACTGCATTTCGATTTCAGCTAATTGCGGACGGAGTTTGTCAGCGTCAAAGATACTCCCGAAGTTCGCGCACTTTCTTGGCGAGCGCGCCGTATTCCTGTTCCAATTCTTGATTCATGCGGATTCTTTCTTGCGGTCTTCCTTATTTTTATTGGGCGCGAAGCGCGTGAGCAACGCCCCTGCTGAAATTATCGCACACAGAAACGCGAACCAGTCTCCGTGCCGCGTGTAGAACGTGGTCCCAGGATTCAGCGAATACGGCGCAGCCAGCGCGTCGCGTATTTTGCGTGGGAGCTGTGCCGCGACGCGCCCGTAGGGGTCGATCGAAGCCGTGACCCCCGTATCGGTCGCGCTCAAAATCCAGCGGTCATTCTCGATTGCCCGCATGCGCGTCTGATTCAGGTGTTGTGCATAGGCGCCGCTGTCGCCATACCAGGCGTCGTTTGAAATATTTACGAAAACCTGTGCGCCGTTGTTTGCAAACTGGCGCACGTCGTCCGGGAACACCGATTCGTAGCAAATAAAGATTCCCAGGGGCGAACTACCTGCGTGCAGCGGCGCACGCGACTCGCCCGGCTTGAATTCACCAACCTCTTTCGTCAGCCCGCCGGCAAATGCAAATAACTTAGGAAATGGCAAATACTCTCCGAACGGCACCAGATGCACTTTGTCATAACGCGCGGTCCACTCACCGGACGGACTAATCAGCGCGGCTGAATTGAAAACGTCAGAAATGCCTGAACTATTCCGGGAAGCGCTGCTGCCGATCGCTCCCGTGACCTCCCAAGTACCGGTGTTACGAGCCATCTCGCTTACGGGATTGCGGAACAACGGATCGTTCGTAAAAAATGGAGCCGGCGACTCCGGCCACACGATTAAATCCGGCTTGCTTGCGGCCGCAACGCCCGCGGAAAGCGTCCTCGAACCCTCCGCCTTCACGCTAAGATCGGTCAACTCTCGGAGCGTGCGTTCGAAGGTCTCACGCGTCCAATTCTCATCCACCGGAATATTTTGCTGAACCAGCAGGGCGGCATGATCGCCGTTTATAGCTGGCGCATCGACTAGCCTACCCGCCTGCAACACCGCAGCTGCCGCCAGGGCAGCCAGCAAAAGCGTGCCTCGCTTTTTCTTCTGCACCAGAAAGGCCGCGGCCAGAGCTACGTTGACCAGCATGATCTCGAAGGAAAGCCCATACACGCCGGTGAAGGTGCTGATCCGGCTCAACGAAACGTTATCCACTTGCGCCGTGCCCAGCAGATCCCACGGAAACCCCGTGACACGAGTCCGGGCCAACTCCGCCGCGACCCAGAGGAATGGCAAAGAAATCAACGCAAGCCGATTATCGCGGCCCGGCCCGGCAGCCAGCCCCAATAGCAATCCAAAAAGCCCGTGATAAAGCCCGAGATAAAGGCAGAAGAGAAACAACGCCAGAAGTGCGAAGAAGACGCTCAGCCCACCATGCTCATGCATGGTGTCATAAATCCAGTAACATGTGCCCGCGTACCACAAGATCCCGCAAACGTAAGCCAACAGGAAAGCTTGACCGGGCATAGCCGCCCGTAAGTTAGTAGAGCCGTCGATCTCCAGAGCGCCCGCTGGCCGCGCCCGTAAGATCGCCACTATCAGAGGAGCGAAGGCGATCCAGGATAAAACATAAAGTCCGGGAAGCGGGAAAATCAAAACTTGCAACAAGGCCGACAAAGCCACCAACAACCACGCGCTGTAATGAATTTGCCGCACCGGCAAGAATAACAAAATGGATTGTGCTGGAGGGAAACGATGGCAACCACTCAACTCTTGTCATTCCGAGCGAGCGAAAGCCCGCGAGGAACCTGCTGTCCCGTTCGCCACGATGCTCCGCACGAAGTCCACAATTTCCGACGTAACATAGGCTGGCGGCGTAATCCGAAACACCGGCCGCGCGGCTACCGGCTTCAAAGAAACCTTCTGCCAAGCCGCGCCATCCTGCGAACGATCATGCAAGATCACCGCGCCCGCCCGATCCAGAAACTCTCGCGCCGAATTCTTGAAATCCTCCGTCGCCGGATCAAGCACCGTCAAATACAGGTCCGGACGCAGAAATTTCAACACACTGTTCGACTCGACAATCACATTTCTAGCCGGGTCCAGGCGCGTCCTCAGCGCAGGCATCGCCTCCGCAAGTCTTCCCTGCTCGGTCCGTACCCACAACGCCCGCGCCGCTCCCGCCAGTAGAAAGCGCGAAGTATCGGACTCGCCATCCCGATTTTTCTCCTCCGAGATGGCCCACGAGTGATCGTCGGTGGTGCAATCGCATGGTGCTCCATTCGCTGAGCAAATTCCGTGCCCGTATTGCGTAATCTTTACCGCGGTCCAATCGTATTCGCGCAACGCGGCGATCAATCCTGCAACCACGCTGGTTTTGCCGACGCTTCGCGAGTGCCCGCCCACCACAATGATCGCCACGCTACCTCTTCTTCTTGCCCAACCGCGCCAGTCGGGCCAACTGCTTCAAATATTCGCGCAGAGGCTGCGCCGGAGTTCCCCAAAACGCTATGCCCTTGCCGCGCAAAATCTTATTCGGCAATACACCGCACTGCGCGCCCAGCATCACTCCTTCTTCAATGTGCGCATGCTCGCCAATCCCGACCTGCCCGCCGAGAACGACATCATTCTCGATCACAATGCTCCCGGAAAGCCCGGTCTGCGCCGCAATTATTACGTTTTCGCCTATCCGGCAATTGTGCCCAATGTGCACCAGATTGTCGATCTTCGTTCCCCGCCCGATCCGCGTCTCGTCCAGCGCGCCGCGATCGATCGTCGAGTTGGCACCGATCTCCACATCATCTTCAATCACCAACCGCCCAACCTGAGGAAACTTCTCATAGTGTCCGTCCTCCGGGTCGCGCACGTATCCAAAGCCGTCGCTCCCCAACACCGCCCCGGCTTGTACAGTCACCCTTTCGCCCACAGCTGTCCCCGCATAGATCGTCACCCGTGGATAAATCAGACAGTCCTGTCCAATCTTCACGCCACGCCCCAATACGCATCCTGCGCCGATCCGCGTCCCCGCGCCAATCTCCACGTCCGCGCCGATCACGGCGTATTCTTCGACAATCACAAATTCATCAAGGCGGGCGGAAGAGTGCACCAGTGCAGTGGAGTGCACACCTTCATCCGTCCGGAAACTGCGGTCGGACCTCAGCATCTGCGCTGCCCGCGCAAACGCCAGCTTGGGATGACCGCAAATCAGCAGCGGCTTCCCCGACGTGCCCACCGCAACCGCCGCAATCACCGCCCCCGCGCCAGATTGCAGCGCCTGCGAGAGATATTTTTCATCCTCCACGAACACCAGATCGCCCGCCGTGGCCGATGCGATGCTGGCGACGCCAGCGATCTCCACATCTCCATCTCCCAGCAGCCGCGCATTCACGAGTTCAGCAATCTGTCGCAACCTGCGTTTCATCGCTCTCACTCTATCGCACTGACCCAATCGGGCGAAAGGCCGCTCTGGCGAAACACCTGTACCGATATCCTTGAATCTCTGATCCTCGAATCGGCGATAATCGAGAGAATGACAATCGAAGAAACGATGATCAGAAAGGCCATGATTTTTCGAAGGGCACCCGCACTTCGCGCCCTGATGGGAGCCCTCATCTTCGCTATGCTTGTTCTCCCCGCGCAATTGCACGGCCAGCAAGTTGCCCGGCGCCTCATTCTCAAAGACGGCTCTTATCAGTCGATCACGAAATACGAAATCAAAGGAGACCGCGTCCACTACTACAGCGCAGAGCGCGAGGAATGGGAGGAGTTGCCATCTTCGCTGGTGGATTGGCCCGCCACTGAGCAGTTCGAGAAAGATCGCAGTTCGGCACCCGCCATTCCCGAAGCCGCCGCGTTAGATAAGGAACTCGACGCGGAGCGCGAAGCCGCAGAGGCCAACCTGCCGCAAGTGGCTCCCGGCCTGCGTTTGCCGGAGCTTTTCGGGATGTACCTGCTCGACAACTTCAAAGGACAGCCACAGTTGGTCGAGTTGCAACAGGACGAAGGGGGCATGGCTGAGCGTTCCAAGGCCAATGTGCTGCGCGGCGTAATCCTTCCGGCCGCAGGCGCCAAGCAAACCATCGAACTCGAAGGCGATCATGCGACGGTTTACGCGCACGCAGCCGTGCCTTCCATCTACATCAAGCCCGATGATTCCTCTACCGAGGCGCCGGCCGGCGAGACCGCCTCCGCGAAACCATCACAGCCCAGCCTCGATGCCCCACGCGCCCAGGCACAGGGCCGCGAGCAGGCGCAACAGCCTGAACAGGCTAGCGTCCCATTTGATCGTTATCACATCGTGCGTCTGAAGGTGAAAAACGGCAAACGCATTGTCGGCGACATCAAGCGCTCCAGCGGAGGCAAGATCAGTCAGGAAGAAGATTCCGTTAAGACCACAATCGATCACATTAGCGGCGGCTGGCTGAAGCTTACGCCCATCGCGGCTCTAGCTCCCGGCGAGTATGCAATTGTGGAAATGAAGGGAACCGCGGGAATGAATCTCTACATCTGGCCTTTCAGCGTGAACCCGAACGCGGCGGCGAATGCGAATCCTTGGACGCCGGAGGCGCCGCCGAAATGAGCGTTCGATCCAAGTAGCGGGCTCATCACGGGTTTGTCTGCTTCTTCGATTCCGCTGCAAAGTTGGTCACCACCGTGACCGATTGCGACACCTGCTGCATGATGCGGTTGAGGAGGAATTTTTTTCCATCCGGCGTTACGTCGAAGAAGGCCTCCGGGGCGGACCAACTTGTCGTACCGACCAGCGTTTGCGGCGGGCCAAACTGCAACGCGCCACCGCTTTCTTTCACGGTAACAGAGAGCACGTCGAAAGTCAGATCCATGTAGTAGAGTTGCTGACCGTCCGGGCTCCACTGGGGTTGTTGGCCGCCAATCGAAACCTGCCATTTTCCCTGCCCGCCGCCATAAGCCTCCACATAAACCTCGGGCGTGCCGGATTCGAGTGAAGCGTAGGCCAACCACTTGCCATTGGGAGAAAGTCTCGCGCTCGCGCCGCGCGCGATCACCTTGCGCGGCTTACGTTCGCCATCCAACGGCAAGACCCATACCTCCGACTGGCCGCTCTGCGATCGCAGAGTGTAAAAGAGTTCCTTGCCATCGCGCGACCAACAACTGGGGTTCAGCGTGTCGATCGAAGGGATGTCTGGGCCCATGAACAGCAACTCTTCCCCACCGCTTCCGTCAGAGCGCTTGCGGTAAAGATTCGGTTGCCCATTTCTCACCGATGAGTACGCGATCCACTGGCCATCCGTGGACCATACGGGATGTGCGTTCGCAATGGGACCGAAGGTCAAGCGAGTGCGGACGCCTCGCGCCAGATCGAGCACCCAAAGATCGTTTTCTCCGGTATCGATTCCCATGGCGACGCGGTCGCCCCGCGGCGATAGAACCGCCGACTGCAGATTCGTGAGCTTGTCGGCAACAATGCTGAGTTGCTTGCCGTCTCGGCCAATCCAGATCAACTGCCAATCGCTGGCGCCGCCGCTGCCATAAATCATTACGCCATTGTCGGAAGCCGAAGCGTCCATGTGCCAGGTGCTGGCGTCGTTCATCACATTTTTCGTCAGGGTGCGGGCTTCTCCGCTCAATATTCCTTTCGCCGGATCGAACGGCTGCGCCATCAGCTGGTCTCCGCGCGCGAACAAGAGAGACCCATCAGCGTACACCGCGTTCGATTGCGAGCGGAACAACGCTCGATTTTCCTTCCCGTCGATCGCGGCGTAGTAAAGAGTGTTATTCACGGCTTTGGCGGGATCGTGGTGAATTGCGACGTAAAGAAAATGCTTGCCATCGGGCAGAAAAAAAGGCCAGCGATGCGAAGTATGCTGATTGACATCGATGTTCGTAATCGCTACCGGATTACCTCCACTCGCGCTGACTCGCATCAATGGCGCCGCCGGGGTGGGCGAGAATACAATCACGCCGCCCGCGCCCCACGCTCCTCCTCGGCCATAGGGAGCGTCGCAGACTTCCTGCGGGGTTCCACCGTTCACATCGATGGCTTTCAGTTTTCCCGAGGCGAAGAAGCCGATCGAACGGCTGTCCGGCGACCAGAAGGGGAAGTATGCACCCTCGGTTTCGGCGAGTTGCCGAGCGTCGAGCGAGTTCATGGCCCGCAGCCACAGCATTGACTTGCCGTCCACTCCGGTCGCCGAGAATACGATCGACGCTCCGTCGGGCGAGAGTACCGGGGGACCTGCGAAATCTCCTGCCAGGTTAAAACTCGTCTTTTCCGGAGAATTGATTACGGTGCGAATCGCTGGGGCAGCAGGAGCGAGAGGCCGGAAGAAGATTCCACCGATGACTCCTATGATGAGCATCGCTAATGCCGCCAGGGCCCATGCCAACCGCTGGCTATTGCCCGGAGCTTTCGATGCCGCATCTGGCGCGCTTGTCGCGCCTGGCGGTTTTTCCTTCGCGACCCACTGCAGTTGCAGCTTGAGATCCTGTGCATTTTGAAAACGCTCTTCCGGGTTTTTTTGTAAACAGGTCGCCACTACGTTTTCATACGTTGCCGGAATCTGCGGCTTGATCGCGCTGATCGATTCGGGCTCGTTTTCCAGAATCGAGGATGCAAGTGAAATCTGGCTTTTGCCGGAGAACGGCCGCTTGCCAGCGGCCATCTCGTAGAGCACCGCGCCCAGAGCGAAAATGTCGGAGCGCGCGTCGGCTTCCTTGCCTTCAATCTGCTCCGGCGACATGTACTGGATGGTTCCGATGATGCTGCCCGCCGTAGTCAGCGGGCTGAGCGGAGTTGGTCCGCTCATGGTCGGCGCTGCCGTGAACGAGGGCACCGAGCCTGATGCCGCTCCAGTTGCTTGCGTGCTCAACGGCTTCGCTAAGCCAAAGTCCATCAGCTTTGCACCCCCCGGCGTGAGCATGATGTTGCTTGGCTTCAAGTCGCGGTGCACGATTCCGTGACGGTGCGCAAACGCTAGCGCTTCGGACACTGCAATTCCGACTTTCAGGATTTCACTCAGCGGCATCGCACCTTTGCGTAACCGGTCAGCGAGAGTTTCGCCTTCCAGAAACTCCATGACCAAAAAATCGCTGCCATCCTGCGAGCCGATGTCATAGAGATGGCAAATATTCGGATGGTTGAGCGCGGAAATGGCGCGCGCTTCGCGCTCCATGCGCTGCTTCAGTTCGGGAGAAGAAGAAAGATGGGCCGCGAGAACCTTAACCGCAACGGTGCGGTCAAGGCGCGTATCTTTGGCGCGATACACTTCGCCCATCCCACCCGCGCCGAGCTGGGATTGGATTTCGTAGGGACCGAACCTCGTGCCTGCGGTGACGGCCATGGGTGGGGGAATTATACGTGGGCAGCATCGCGGAAGAAACCGCGATTCAGAGCTCTCCCAGCCGCCGGCCTCAAAATTCGCTGGAAGCGCCACCGCCGCCGGAACTTCCCCCGCCAAAGCGCACGCCCTGATTGTTTGTTTGCGCGACTGGCGTGATCGAACTGGGAGTGATCAGGCCGAATACAGCGGACGCCGTGCCAATCGAGTGTTCGTCCTTTCCCGATAGGCGCTCGGCGGTATACCCGTTGCGCTGTCTACCCAGGCCACGGTCTAGCCAGCGCCGAACGAAAACCGCAACGCCGGTCAACAATACGCCGAGGAGCATAGGATCCCAGGTATGCCGCGGCCAACCGAGATATGGCTTGTTAGAGATGAGGGTGAGCACGGCCACGATCAAACCTGCGGCGATCACGGGACGGTTTTTCTGGCGAACGCCGCGCGCGAGCACGAGGGGCGGTAGGCACCAGATCAGCACCCACGTGGTCCAGTAGAACGGCCTTCCAAATTGAGAGGCGATCCGATTGCCACCCCACTGCCGAGCAGGCAGGTCCAGCGACGAGATCTGGAGGTTGATTGCGAGGTAAATGCCGAACCAGAGGAATGCCTCTGCGAGCGAATAGACTTTTTCGAGGTAATCGAAGTGGTGGCGCGAGCGCGCCACGGCTACGCATAGCAGCCCGGATGCATAGAACACGGCTACGGTCAGATGCTGTGCCGCATGGGAGAAGCTCGAGTAGTTCGGCAGAAAGATGAGGAAGATCATCGCGGCGGGAAAGGCATACCAGAGCCCGAAGCGGTGCCATATCCATAGCGAAAAGACGGCGCCGGCGGCGGGCACCAGGAACTGGCTCGCGTCCGGATGCGGCGAATAGAGGATGCTGCTGAAAAAGGCAGCCTGCATTCCCGCACAAAGGAAAGCAACTGAGCAGACGGTGAGCGCTTCCTCGATCCCATAACGATAGAGGCGGAGTCGGGAGCCGGCAACTTCGGCAGCCGCATAGCAGGCCACAGCGAAGATAAGAAGGAAAGCGCCAGTCGTTTGTTGCGACGGCCGCGAAACAAAAACCGCGAACCACAAACCGGCGGAGGCGGCCACGCTGATCAGGGTGAAGAAGAACAGGGCGAGCCGAAGAAATAGATTGGTGGTCCGGAGATCGGAAACCGTTTCTTTTTCCAGACGCTCGTACTGCACCTCGGTGAGGAAACCATCGTCCCTCCACTCTTTCAGGAGTTGCCGGGCGCGCAGAGTCTCCTCGCTCGATGCGCTGTAAAGTCTCACGCAGACCTCCCGAAGCGGCGCGCGACCAGAACCAGCGCCACCAGCATCATGACTCCTGTAACGACGAAGTAGGCCAGCACGGCAGTTGGATCAGGGATGTTGCGGAGAAGGATCGAGCTGACGCCGACGTAGCCGTAAACTGCAGCATAAGCAACAAAAACGAACTGGCGGCGCGTCAGGCCCCAGGCGAGAGATGCGCCACACCCGATAAGCAAGCCGAGAAACCAAAGGCCGTAGTCCTGCGGATTGAACACGCCGGAAAGCAGCGCCCAAAAGAGAACATTGGCCGCGATGTTCAGATAAGTGCCGAAGAAGTGTGGTTTCAGGCCACGCCGTTGAGAAACCGTCCCGCCGATGCCAACGATCAGCGAGTAGAGAAGAGCATATTGGCGATAGTCCGCGTCGCCGTGAGACGGCCAGCCCGAGATAGTCAAACCGAACCATCCGGCGAGTGAGGACAAAGCGAGTGAGAGCACAAAACGATTATCGAACCGATAAGCGAGGATGAAGAAAAGGCCGGCGCTGGCCAGGAGGTAGAGGTCCCATTGCCCGGAGAGCAGATGGAAACGCTTCTCCAGGTATGCGAGTTCTACGCACCAGACAAGGCTGCCGAGATAAAGAACGTAGTCGAAAATCGGACTCGGCGCGGGAACTTCCGTGGGGGACCATGCGGTAGCACGGGAAAAGCAGTACCAAAAACAGGCGGCAAGGATGGCGGAGAGGGCCGCAAGGATGAGGACGTCGCCGATTTGCTGCGACCATGTGCTGACGGTCCATCCAAGTCCGGCAACGAATGTCAGCACGCCGGCGTAGAGGAGAATGTTCAGCTCAAGAAAAAGGGGAAAAGGTCCTTCTCGGGAGAGACTTGCCAGATGCGCGTGCTGCTCGGGCGATATCGCTCCCTGTTCCTTCCATTGTTCCAGTCGGGCAAGGATGGTCATGAAGGCGCCGCTCTCTGCATCTGGGACAATATGTCACTGAGATTGTACCCCTGATGCATCTCAAGCCCATCAGCGGCAGCGGTACTTTTCTACTTCATCACGCCCCGCTGCGCGATCCCAATATTATCCCGGGTCGTGTTCTTCACCAGATACATCATCTCGTCCGCTTGACGGATGATGTCATGCGCATCTTTCGCATCGTGCGGATAAGTCGCCAGTCCCATCGAGGCCCGAACATTCAAGTTCAATCCCTCATCGCGGCAAAAGCTGCTCGCCCGCAGCCCATCGCGCAGCCGCTTGGCTACAACCAGCGCCTGATCTTTTCCGGTCTGCGGCAACAGCACCACAAATTCGTCACCGCCATATCGAAAGGCAAAATCTATCAGCCGCAACTGCGCCTTTACCAGATATCCAATCTCCGCCAGCAGCTTGCTGCCGATTAAATGCCCGTGCGTATCGTTCACCTGCTTGAAGTGATCGAGATCGATGAACAGCACGCTGAACTCATATCCGAAGCGCGACGAACGGTAAACTTCGGTCTCCAGCGTCTTATAAAGATGGCGCGCGTTGTAGAGACCGGTGCAATCGTCGGTGATTGTCAGTTCCTGAATCTTCTCGACCCAGCGCGCGTTCTCAATCGCAATCGCCGCATAATCGCAGAGCGACTGCAGAAAGAAAACTTCCTGCTCATTGAACTGCGAGCGGTCTACATTCACCAACTGAATCACGCCCAGCACGCGCAGGCGCGACCGCAGAGGAATGCAAATAATCGACCGCGTCTCCCACTGCGTCCGTTCGTCAATGCGCTTGGCAAATCTCGGATCGCGCTCCACGTCATCTGAAATCACCTGCTCGCCGTGCTTGGCCACCCAGCCGGCAATTCCCTCGCCCACCTTCAGGCGCTCGTTTTTCAGTTCCTCGGCTTTTTCCCCCACCGCAATCGCGAAATAAAGCTCATCCTTCTGCTCGTCAACCATCAGCAGCGACCATGTATCTGGACGGAAATATTCCGCCATTTTTTCCATGATGGTTTGCAGAATAGAGTCGAGGTCCAGCGACGACGTTAGCGCCTTGGCCACGTCGTGGAAAATGGTGAGTTCCTGGCTCTGCCGGGTGAGTTGTGTGCCAACAGCCTCAGACATGCCGGATTCCTTCGTACCCTTTGTGCGGGCATCTCGCCCGCGGCTTTATGGCTTGAACTGGCCCTTGAGCCGTTACTCAAGTTCCAAGCTGACGAACTGCTTTGACGAGTGACAGTTCCAAAAATTATAGATTCGCAACCACCGGACGGCAATGAACGTTGGTAACCAGAACCCGCAAAGCCAATAGGGTCTTAGCGATAGCTAATTATCTAAACAATGATGTGTGGACAGCCGCTCGACTGGTCTTACCTAGGAATCGACTCTTGCGGTACTCTAATCTGTATGCGAAGCACCCATCGCATCGTCACGATCTCCATCCTGGCGCTGGCGATACTTTTTGAGGCGAGTCCGGCGCGCGCCGACGACGACTCCAAAACCATAGCCACCGTCGACGCCGGACTTGGCCCCTGCACCGCGGATTTCATAATCAACGACGCCGCCGGCAAACCCGTCTACGCCGCCAACATCCGCGTGCACATCACTTACGGCTTCGGCGGCTTTCACAAGTTCGACCTGCAGGTCGGAACCAATGCCGACGGCAAAGCCCGCTTCATCGGCCTGCCCGAACATCCGAAGCAAGGACTGTTCTTCACGGCCTCTGAAGGCGAGCGCGAAGCAACTGCCTTCGACAATCCCGCCAATACTTGCAAAGCGCAATTCACCCTTGTCTTGCGAAAGAAATAAGCGGCAGGTGGAAGAGCGGCGATTCAGCGCCGCGCTAAGTCACCCAAAAGAATGAACCGGGCTTTTAGCCCCAGTTGGCTCGTCCACTTCGGTCACCCCCATACCCCGACTCTTCTAGCATCCGCATCCATCTTCGCCTATGATTATTGCTAATTGCGGGCCTCGCGCCCGCCGGAGCGGACTCGTTGGGAACCTTCGGGGAAAAATTGCGCAAGCAGCGCGAACTGCGCGGCATCACGCTGGAGTCCGTCGCCAACACGACGAAAATCAGCACCCGCATGCTGCAAGCGCTCGAAGACGAGCACTTCGACCAACTTCCGGGCGGCGTTTTTAATAAAGGCTTCGTCCGCGCCTACGCCCGCCAGGTCGGCCTCGACGAAGAAGAAGCGATCACGGACTATCTCGCCGCCTTGGCCGAAGGTCAGGCTCAGTCCCAAGCCATTCTGCCGAATTTTCGAGCCGCGGCCGTCAGACCCGCGCCCGAAATCAGCCCATCGAATGACGATGCACGCGGCAAGCGCAATAAGATCGCCTCTCGAGATCGACGCACCCATCCGGATCGCCGCGTCGAAGCACGACGCAGCCGGGATCGACAGAATGAGGACCGTCAGAATGAAGATGGGCGAAATGGAAAACGCCACGAAGACGATTTGATTGCCAAGCGTTCCCATCACAATCAGGATCGTGCGACTCGCGTCGATGCGGCTGTAGTTGAAAGTAACGCCGAGCAGGATCCCTATGAAGAGCTTCCCACACCGCCAGCTTCCTTCCTGAATCTCTCCGCTCCTTCACAGGCGAGGTTCGAAGGGTCAAGCTATGAAGGGTCAACGCAGTCCGAATCCTCTGCCGCCTCTTCTCACCGCGTTCGCTGGGAAATGCTTGCCATCCCGTTGATCTTGATCGCGCTGGCGGTCGCATTGTGGGCGATACACCGTCGCGGCAGCCATCCGGCAATGGCATCCCAGCCGACGGTTACGCAATCATCCCCAACTTCATCTTCGGTTGCAACCTCGTCCGCGGCTCCGCCTGCTTCACTCAAACCCACGCCCGCCGCAATTCAATCCACAACTCGAGATACAGCAACTCCGCCAGATTCGGATGTCACGACATCTGTCGTGGGGGCTCGAACACAAATTTCCAAGCCCAAACCTCCTCCAACATTCACACTAACCATCCGAGCCTCCGAGACCTCCTGGGTAGCCATCACGGCCGACGACCAACCCGTCGCCACGGAAACCCTGATCGCCCCCGCTAACACCTCCGTCCGCGCCGCGCACGAAATCACCGTAAAAGCCGGCAACGCCGCCGGCGTAAGCTTTTTACTGAACGGAAAAGAATTCCCCGCGGAAGGGGCCAGCGGCGAAGTCCGCACCTATACGTTTGACGCTAACGGCCTGCGCGATACGGCCGACACATCGACTCCGAATTAATCGCGCTGGCTTACTAAGGAATAGAAGAAAGAAGACCGGGAAGGCATCGAGTTTCACTCGTGCCCTATGGGGAGACTAAAGAAGAACAGGGCTTCAGCCCCTGGGGTAAGCCGCGCGCTTATCTTTTCGCGGCTTTCTTGACGCCCCGGCGTGCTTCATGGATCAGACGACCCACATCCCCTTCGCGCAGCCCGCGCTCCGCGGCCTGCTGGCGGCCATATGCATTCACCTCATCCCACCACGACCGCCGCTCATACTGCCGCAACGCCTCCCGAACCAACTCACTCATGGTGCGGCTCTCCCGCTTGGGAATGGACTGCACCGCTTCAGCATCTCCGGCGGCAGAGTAACGGATAGAGCACGAGTGCCTCTCATGCTAAACATCATAAAACATGATTTAGCCTGATTCAGAGGAATTACAGTGCCGATGTTACGCCAGGAAGAACCGGGAATGTTCGACTTTATCCGCAGGTTCCCGTGGGTACTGGACACCCATCGCTACGGAGATCAGACAGCGCTACTGGCTGACTTGAAGGGAGCGGCAATCGATCCTGCGGAAGCAAAGTCTAGGGAACTAGCGCTCAGGAACTAGATGGTTGAGCCGCCCAAAACCAAGCGGGGCGGCTAACGCCGCCCCGCCAACTGCTAAATGCCAATTGCTACTTGCCGCCCTAGGTTCCCTCACTCCACCCCGCCAAATACTCCTCCTGCTCAGGCGTAAGCCGGTCGATCTTGATTCCCATCGACTCCAGCTTCAGCTTGGCCACGCGCTTGTCGAGTTCATCGGGAACCTTGTAGACCGTCTTCTGCAGCGTCTTGTGATTCTTCACCATGTACTCCACCGAAAGCGCCTGGTCGGCAAAGCTCATGTCCATGACCGACGCGGGATGCCCCTCGGCCGCCGCCAAATTGATCAGCCGTCCCTCGCCCAGCAGATTGATCTTGCGCCCATCTTTCATCGAGTACTCATCGACATACGTGCGCGTCGTCCGCTTCGAGGAAGCCAGCTTCTCCAGCGCCGTAATGTCGATCTCGACATTGAAGTGCCCGGAGTTCGAAATGATCGCGCCGTCTTTCATCAGGTCGAAATGTTCTTTCGTCAGCACGCTCTTGTTGCCTGTCACGGTGCAGAAAACGTCGCCGAGTTTGGCGGCTTCATGCATCGACATCACGCGGAAACCATCCATCACCGCTTCCAGCGCCTTGGTCGGATCGACCTCAGTCACAATCACTTCAGCGCCAGCACCGCGCGCCCGGCTGGCCAGTCCGCGCCCGCACCATCCGTAGCCGGCTACGACAAATTTCGATCCAGCGAGCAAGAAATTCGTGGCGCGAATAATGCCATCGATGGTCGACTGCCCTGTGCCGTAACGGTTGTCAAACAGATGCTTAGTATCGGCGTCGTTCACCGCCACAATGGGAAACTTCAACACGCCTTCCTTCGCCATCGCGCGTAGCCGGATCACCCCCGTCGTCGTCTCTTCCGTGCCGCCGATCACGCCTTCTAGCGCATCGGTGCGCTTGGTGTGCAGAATCGTTACCAGATCCGCGCCATCATCCATTGTGATGTGCGGTTTGTGGTCAATCGCCGACAGGATGTGCTGGTAATAGGTATCGTTGTCCTCGCCTTTGATGGCGTAGACCGGAATGCCCTGATCGCGCACCAGGCTGGCCGAAACATCGTCTTGCGTGGAGAGCGGATTCGAAGCACACAACACCACGTCGGCGCCGCCATCGCGAAGGCAAATCGCCAGGTTCGCCGTCTCTGCCGTCACGTGCAGGCAAGCTGAAACCCGCATCCCCTTGAGCGGCTGATTCTTAATAAACTCTTTGCGGATGATCTGCAGCACCTTCATGGACTGGTTCGCCCACTCAATCCGCTTCTTGCCCAGTTCGGCCAGTTCCAAATTCTTGATGTCGTAGTTAATCGATGTTGCTGCCGTTGACATACGCCTCCTGTGGCGGCTCTCCCGAGAGGATTATTTGTGAAGAATTGTTAAGGCGGTAAGTTTAAAAACGTACCATGCCAGATTACACGATCTGCAGCCCGCGCACTTAAACATTCCTTAAGGGACGAGCACCAACGCTAACCAGAATATACTACCGTCCGCCTGTGGAACGAAACCATCCGCAGGGCATGTTCCATTGCGGAAACTCAAATGTGCTTTTTTCTTGACAGCATAAAAAAGAAAGATCGTGGAGAGAAGGGCGCCTCGTCCGCCCCGGCGCGGCAAAGCGAGCGCGGAAGCTGTGCGCGAATTGTCGGCTTCATTCACCCGTGGGCGGACGAAGGCGTCCATCCCTCCTTATTCTCTCGCGCACGAGGCTTCCCTTCGATCCGGCGGAAAGCCAACGCTGGCGCTTCGTTGTTTATTCGCCTACAAGGCGGTTTTATGATAAATAGAAAGGGTCATGCGAAAAGCCCTGCTGCACTTACGCAAGTCCGACCCAGTCCTGCGAGCCCTTATCCGGCGAATCGGTCCTTGCCGGATGCAACATAGGCCGCCGGAATTCAGCAGTCTGGCGAGGGCAATCGTTTATCAACAGCTAAATGGCAATGCCGCAGGAACGATCTTCAAGCGCTTTACCGATTTGGCGGGCGAACCGCTTACGCCGCAGGGCATTCTCAAACTGACCGACGAGCAGATGCGCGGCGTCGGATTATCCAAGCAAAAGTCGAGCTATCTCAAGGATCTGGCCGAGAAGACCGCATCGGGCTTGCTTGATTTTTCCCGCCTGGCGAACCTTCCCGACACTGAAGTGATCGAACATCTGACACAGGTAAAAGGAATCGGCGTATGGACGGCGCAAATGTTCCTCATGTTTTCGCTGAAACGTGAGAATATACTGCCCACCGGCGATTTCGCGGTGCGCATGGCGATGTACAAACACTATCTTGACGTGCAGCGCGCTAAAGCGGCGAAGGGGAAGAAACCTACCGCAGCCAAAAAAGGTAGTAAGAAGGTGAAGATCAAATTACCCACTCCGGAGCAGATGGAAAAAATCGCAAAACGCTGGGAGCCTTATCGCAGCTTGGCCTGCTGGTATTTGTGGCACAGCCTGGATACGAAGACCCTGTAACCACTTGGGGGAATGCAAATCTCTGTGCTCCCGCGTCCTCGCTGTGATTAAATGAGTAGCGATGGCAGAGGTTAAGATTCGCGTGCTGGTGGCCAAACCCGGCCTCGACGGCCATGATCGGGGCGCCAAGGTCATTGCGCGCGCGTTGCGCGATGCCGGCATGGAAGTGATCTATACTGGATTGCGGCAAACGCCGGAGATGATCACGAGCGCTGCCCTGCAGGAAGATGTGCAAGTAATCGGTCTCTCAATCCTTTCCGGCGCGCACAATGCGATTGTCCCGCGCGTGATGGACCTGCTCAAACAGAATAAGATGGATGATGTTCTGGTGTTGGTTGGCGGTATCATTCCAGATCAGGACATCGAGCCTCTCAAAAAACTGGGCGTGGCCGCAATCTTCCAGCCGGGAACCGCCATGGATGACATCGTGCGGTTCATTCGCGAAAATGTGAAGGGGGCCAGCGTCACCACAGGTTGATCGGCCGCGTCTTCTCACTGGCAGCTTTCCATTCACGTCATCATCAAACCTCCAATGTCCGATCCGTCTTTGACTGCGATTCGCCAACAATTGGAACATGTGGTGGGTCCCACTCCGTGGTATTGGAAGACGTTTCCAGCCCTGCAGACTGCCGATGGCCGAACTTGCGTTTGGACCCACCACGGCGAAGAAGGTCCGGTGGGATATGTAGTGTCTTTATCGCATGAAAAACAGCCGGAGGTGCCCCTCTTAGCCTTGAACACTTATTGCCGGCCATTCGTTATATCGCCGGGCAGGCTGGGCATCTGGTGTCCGGAAGGCCGCAAGATTCGCGTGATAGCTTTCGATCTGAACCAGATGCAGCCATTCGAATTGGCGGAGATTGCCGGATGGTTCAAGCAGTCGTCCGAGCGCATCTATGCGAAAACTCCGCCCATCGCGGAGTTTGAGATGCCTCTCAGTCTCGGCCCCGGCATGCACAAAGTGAGCGTGCCCGGCGAGTTCACAGCCGTCGATGAACTCATTCTTCCCACCAGCTATAAAGCAATGTCGGACGACGATCCGGCGTTCGCCATTTTTGTTCTCTACCTGCAGGCGGGCCTGGTCGAGGTTCTGCCGCAAAAGTGGTTTACCGCCGCGCAGTATCGGGTTGGAAGGCAATGGATTTCGCGCGCGGCTCGCGATGCTGAAAGTCACCGCATCTTCGGCGAGTGCGTGGGCGCGGGAACCTTCCTCCTGGAAGAAGACGGCTGCCGCCTGGATGAGTGGATTGAAAAAAGGTCGTAGCCGTGCGCGCTGCCCACGATCGAACTTTTTTCAGCATCGAGGAGAGTGGCAGTAGTTATCTCCTACGGCTGCGCTCAATAGACGCCACAAACCGCCTGACGGACTACTGCATCCCCCAGCTGACTGGATCGATCTCTGACCTGGCGAAGTCGCCGCGGCCACTCGTAATCGCTGGAAATCAGAAATTCTTCTCAGTCGGGGCAGACCTCGAGGAGATTGCGCTACTCGATGCAACAACGGCCTACGAATTCTCTAGGCGGGGCCAGTTGCTCATGCAGGCGGTCGAGAACTTCCCTTCTCCGGTTTGTGCGGCAATCTCCGGCTACTGCATGGGTGGAGGATTCGATCTCGCTTTGGCTTGCCACCGGCGCATAGCCGCTCCTAATGCGGTGTTTGGACATCGCGGCGCGGCCCTGGGCTTGATCACTGGATGGGGCGGAACTCAACGATTGCCCCGCCTCATCGGGAAGAGCCTTGCCCTCGAGATATTTGTCACGGCCGAAAAGATCGACGCACCGCGAGCTTTGGCGCTCGGACTAGTTCACGCAATCGCAGATGACCCTGTGGCCGAAGCTCTACGCACTCTACAATCGCGATAGTTGGCTTGAGTACGGTTGCCGCCGAATTGCGCGTCCACGAGCGAGTGTTATACCGTAGTCAGTCCGCTTCTCTTCTGTCATGGCCGAGCGCAGCGAAACTCCCGTGGTTGGCAATCTTCAGGCAGCGAATGTCCTGACCACGAAAATCGATCCCACCTCTGCGCGCTTCGAGGCCAACATGCGTTTCCTGGCCGATCTTATGTCCCAGGTGCGCAACGAAGGCGAAACTATCTGTGAAGGCGGCGGCGCCAAAGCCATAGAGAATCAGCACAAGAAAGGCCGCCTCACCGCGCGCGAACGCATCGAGTTGCTGATCGATCCCGGAACATTTTTCGAACTAGGAATCTACACCGCGCATGGCATGTATGAGGAATGGGGCGGCGCCCCGGCTGCCGGAGTCATCACCGGCCTGGCGCGGGTGCAAACGCGGATGGTCATGATCATCGCCAATGACGCTACGGTGAAAGCCGGCGCGTTCTTTCCGATGACTTCGAAGAAAGTCATTCGCGCCCAGAACATCGCCATCGAGAATCGGATTCCGACAATTTATTTGGTCGACTCCGCAGGCGTGTTCCTTCCTCTGCAGGAAGATGTTTTTCCCGACACCGACGATTTTGGGCGCGTCTTCCGCAATAACGCAGTCATGTCGGCTCTCGGCATTCCGCAAATTGCGGCGATCATGGGCATGTGCGTGGCCGGCGGCGGATATCTTCCGGTAATGTGCGACCACGTTCTGATGACCGACGGCAGCGGGCTATTTCTGGCCGGTCCTGCCCTAGTGCAGGCCGCGATCGGACAAAAAGTTTCCGCGGAAGATCTCGGCGGCGCGGCCATGCACGCCGGCATTAGCGGCACGGTCGATTTCCGCGAACCCGACGACCCCGCCTGCGTCGCGCGTATCCGCTCTATCGTAGAAAAATGGGGGTATCGCCGCATGTCTCCCTGGGACCGGAAGAAGCCCGTCGAACCGGCGATGGCGGCTGAAGAAATCTACGGGGTCTACGACTCCTCGCCGGCGCGACCTTACGACATGAAAGAAATTCTCGCGCGCGTGCTCGATGGCAGCCGCTTCGACGAGTACAAGCCCGAATACGGCAAGACTTTGATTTGCGGCTATGGACGGATCGGCGGCTTCGCCGTCGGCATCGTCGCCAATCAGAAGCTGCACGCGCAGCAAACCGATCATGAAGGCCACAAGCGCATCGAGTTCGGCGGAGTGATCTATACCGAGTCCGCCGAAAAGGCCGCCCGCTTCATCATGGACTGCAATCAGAATCTGATTCCACTGGTTTTTTTCCACGACGTGAACGGCTTCATGGTGGGCCGCGATGCCGAGTGGAGCGGCATCATCAAGGCCGGCGCGAAGATGGTGAATGCAGTGTCGAATTCGGTTGTACCTAAAATTACCGTGATCGTGGGAGGCTCGTTCGGAGCGGGACACTACGCGATGTGTGGCAAAGCATTCGATCCAAGATTCGTATTTGCGTGGCCAACGGCACGTTATGCAGTGATGAGCGGCGACGCGGCGGCAGGAACGCTGGTGGAAGTGAAGGTGAAACAGCTCGAGCGCGGCGGCACGAAGTTAAGCGAGGAAGACAAAAAAGAACTCTACGAATCGACCAAGCGCACCTACGACGAACAAACCGACCCGCGCTACGGCGCAGCGAGATTGTGGATCGATAAAATCATCGATCCTATCGAGACGCGGGATGCGATTGCGCAGGCGCTGGAAGCCGCGGCGCTAAATCCGGATGTTCCAGAGTTTAAGGTAGGAGTGCTACAAACATAGGTCGATTTTGAATGGCAGACCAAGTCAAACTGATCGAATGTCCGCGCGATGCCTGGCAAGGGCTGAAGGGCCAGATTCCGCCCGACGTAAAGCAAGCCTACTTGCAAGCCTTGATCAGCGCGGGATTCAAGCACATCGATGCCGTCTCCTTCGTCTCCCCGAAAGCCGTTCCGCAAATGGCGGATTCGGAAGAAGTGTTGAAAGACCTCGATCCGCCTGACGACGTCGAGATCATCGGCATCGTTGTCAACGAAAAAGGCGCGCAGCGCGCCATCGACACGCATGCAGTCCGCACACTCGGCTTCCCGTATTCCATCTCGGAGACCTTCCTGCGAAAGAATCAGAATCAATCTGCCGAGGAAGCCCTCGAAGAACTGGAAAAAATTCAGAAAAAAGCCGATGATGCTGGCCTCGATGTGGTCGTTTATATCTCGATGGCGTTCGGCAACCCCTATGGCGACCTGTGGAGCATGGACGAAGTGATCGAAGCCATTTCGCTGATGGAAGTCGACAATCTGCGTATGATTTCTCTGGCCGATACGGTCGGCATGGCGACACCGCAGCAGATCTGGGATCTCGTCGGCTCGGTCATGGACAAATACGACTATCTGGAGATCGGCGTGCACCTGCACAGCCACCCCGAGCAGGCTGCGGAAAAGATCCTTGCGGCTTACGACGCCGGCTGCCGCCGCTTCGATTCCGCCATCGGCGGCCTCGGGGGCTGCCCCTTTGCGCAGGATACGCTGGTCGCCAACATCGCCACTGAAAAATTGATCGAGGCTCTGCAGAAGCGCGGCGCGCAACTGGCGACGCTGAAACCGCTGGACACGCTGCTGCGTGCAACAGCAGAAATGGCTGCCAGATTCGCAAATTCAGCTGCCGCTGATTAATCCATGGACTATAAAACTATCGAACTGACTTACGAGCGTGGCGTCGCAACGATCACGCTGAACCGTCCCGACAAACGCAACGCCATCAGCTTCGAATTAATTGATGACCTGCTGCGGGCTTTGAAAGAAGTGGAAGACTCAGAGGCGCTCGTGCTCATTATCACCGGCGCCGGAAAAGCATTCTGCTCGGGGATGGACCTCGAAAATTTGAAGTCGCTGCTGGACCGAACGCGGGAGCAAAACCTGCACGATTCTCGGACGATGGTGCAATTATTCCGCTCGCTTTACGAATTTCGGAAAGTCACGATTGCGGCAGTGAATGGCCCGGCTATCGCCGGAGGCACCGGGCTGGCGTTGCTTTGCGATTTCACTCTGGGAGTGCCAGAAGCCAAGTTTGGATACACCGAAGTCCGCATCGGCTTTGTGCCTGCCATCGTCTCAACTTTCTTGCTGCGGCAAGTCGGAGAGAAACAGGCGCGCGATCTGCTGCTCACAGGGAGAATCTTCGGAGCCGAAGAAGCCGCGCGCTTGGGATTGGTCAGTGAAATCGTCGCGCCAGAAAACTTAATGACCCGCGCCCGCGAACTGGCAGCCCTGTTGATGGAAAACAGCCCTTCTTCCTTGCGCGCAACCAAGAAGCTTCTCACAGACCACGCCCGCGCGGATCTCGACGCCCAGATCGAAGCGGCCATTCGCGAGAACGCCGCGGTGCGGACCACCGCCGACTTTCGAGAGGGCATCTCCTCATTCCTCGAAAAACGCAAGCCGGTGTGGAGCGGACGATGACTCCCCACAACTCCACAGTCAATGAGACGCGCATCCGGGTGCGCTATGCTGAGACCGACAAGATGGGCGTCGTCTATCACTCCAACCATTTAATTTGGTTCGAAATCGGACGAGTGGAACTGCTGCGCCAGCTGGGCTTTTCCTATCGCGATATGGAAGATACAGACGGGCGTTACATCGCCGTCGTCGAAGCCAAATGCCGTTACCGCGCTCCCGCACGTTACGACGACGAGGTTCTTGTCCGGACAACACTGTTGAACGTGCGCGATTCCGTGATCCACTTCGGTTATGAACTGAGCCGCGCGGACGATGGGTCTCTGATCGCCGAGGGTGAGACCACTCACATCGTCACCGACGCAGACATGAAAATTGCCGTTCTACCCGAAAAATATTTGACCGCATTTCGTGCCGCACTCGGCCGTTAGGTTAGAAACCGGAAACGAGAAACTGGAAACTACTTTGAACGCACTTCACATTAGCGGAAACGATCTCACTCTAGAGGCTGTACGCGAAGTCGCAATCGAACGCCGTCCCGTCCTCCTGTTCGGCGAGGCGCGCGAAGCCGTTGACCGAGCCCGCGCGGTCGTTGACGAGATCGTCGAAGGCAATCAGGTTGCTTACGCCATCACAACCGGCGTAGGCAAGCTCAGCGATGTTCGCATCGTTGGCGACCAGATTCGCGAATTGCAAATCAACCTCGTTCGCTCACACGCTGCAGGCTTTGGAGAACCACTCTCCATTCCCGAGACCCGCGCGATGATGCTGCTGCGCGCCAATTCACTGGCCAAGGGTTACTCCGGCGTTCGCGCCGTGATCATCGACACGCTATGCGAAATGCTTAATCGTGGCGTCACGCCTTTCGTGCCGTCACAGGGCAGCGTGGGCGCGAGCGGTGATCTTGCTCCGCTGGCGCACCTTGCGCTGGCGCTGATCGGCGAAGGCGAATGCATCGACGAAAAGGGCACGCGCATTCCCAGTGCTGACGCACTGAAGCAGGCGCAGATTAAGCCCCTGGCGCTCGAAGCCAAAGAATCCATTTCGCTGATCAATGGCACGCAAGCTATGCTGGCCGTCGGGACGCTGTCGTTGCTCGCTGCGGAAACTCTGGTCGACTCGGCGGACGTGTTAGGCGGCCTCTGCTGCGACGCTCTGAAAGGCACCGACACAGCCTTCGACGAACGTATCCACAAAGCCCGCCCGCACAGCGGACAAATAAAGTCAGCCGCGAACCTGCGCAAAATGCTCGAAGGCAGCCAGATTCGCGAATCCCACCGCACCTGCGGCCGCGTGCAGGACGCCTACTCGCTCCGCTGCATCCCGCAGGTCCACGGCGCCGTCCGCGACACGCTAGCCCACTGCCGCGAAGTGTTCGAGATAGAAGCAAACTCAGCAGTAGACAATCCGCTAGTATTTGTCCCGACCACGACTCATGTGGGGACAGCCGCCTCGGCTGTCCAGGAGCGAAGCTCCGCATCTGTTTCCGGCGGCGACGTAATCTCAGGCGGCAACTTCCACGGCCAACCGCTAGCCTTCGCCCTGGATTTCCTGGCCATCGCCCTAAGCGCCCTGGCCGGCGTCAGCGAGCGTCGCACCGAGCGCCTTGTTAATCCCGCTCTAAGCGAGGGCCTGCCTCCGTTCCTGGCGCAAGACGCCGGCCTGAACTCGGGTTTCATGATGGCTCAGGTCGCGGCAGCAGCTCTGGTCAGCGAGAACAAGGTTCTGTCGCATCCCGCCTCGGTGGATTCGATTACCACCTCGGGCAACAAAGAAGACTATGTTTCGATGGGCATGACGGCGGCCAATAAGCTGAAGCGCGTGGTCGAGAACAGCCGTAACGTGCTGGCCATTGAAGCCGCTGCTGTGGCGCAGGCGATCGACTTCCTGGCTCCGCTGAAAACCTCAAAGCGCGGGCAAGCGGCTCATGCGGCGATCCGATCGGTGTGTCCTACGGTGGAACAAGACCGCGTCATGTACAAAGATTTCGCACGGCTTTCGGAGTTGATCGCGAGCGGAAGCCTGGCACGAGTGCTGCACTAGCCGGAGCGTTCAAAGACAGGCGCAGTGTTACCTCCGTCCCTGACCTCCTCGCCAAAAAAATCTTCTAAAAAATTCACAATTTTCTTGCATCCTGCGGAAATTCCCGTAATCTCACATTTGCGAACTAACTCCAGCGGAATTTCTGGAATCTAAACAAACCAGAAAGCTCGAGCATGCTTTTCGTAGGAACGTCCAGCCCGCTGCGGAGTAGCTGAGAGTGAGTCGCTTGAGGAGGAAGCCATAGAAATTGGCAACAGCTAGCGCCCTTCAACGAGAGAATCCCCAACCACTCGCCGCCGTACCCAATCGGAAAAAACCGACTCAAAAGCAATTCGTCAGGCTCACCTTGTGGCCTCTGGTCGCCGCCACCTTTTTTATGGTGTCGGGTGGAACCTATGGGACCGAGGACATCGTCCACGGAGCCGGCTACGGGCGCGCGATCCTGATTCTGCTGCTCACCCCGCTCCTCTGGAGCCTGCCGACAGCATTCATGATCGGCGAGCTTTCGAGCGCGCTGCCCTTCGAAGGCGGATACTACGCCTGGGTGCGCCGCGCTATGGGCAATTTCTGGGGATTTCAGGAAGCGTGGCTATCGCTGGTCGCCTCCATTTTCGACATGGCGATCTATCCCACCTTGTTCGTCGCATACTTGACCCGCATGTTTCCGTGGTTCGCAGTGAACAATCGCGGATGGTGGGTTGCGCTGGCAGTGGTAGTCGTCTGCGCGCTGATGAATATCGCCGGGGTCAAGGTCGTCTCCATGACCTCGCTTTGGCTGTTCTTCGCCTTGTCTGCACCCTTCGTGGCCATCGTGCTACTGGCTCCGTTCAAGGTGGGAGCGCTGGCGAACGCCGTGACCAAGCCGACTACTTCCACAGTGGACATCCTCGGCGGCCTGCTCATCTGCATGTGGAATTACATGGGCTGGGACAATGCCTCGACCATCGCCACTGAAGTCGAGAAGCCGCAGCGGACCTATCCGCGGGCGATGCTGGTCGCGGTCGGCATTGTAGCCGTGAGCTACGTGTTGCCGTTTGCGGCACTGTGGATCACCGGCCTCAAAGCTACCGCGTGGGAAACCGGCTCTTGGGCGGACATCGCCGGATTGCTTGGCGGCCCGCTGCTGCGAGTTGGAGTTGTCCTCGGGGGCATCATCAGCGCCTTCGGCATGTTCAACGCGCTGGTGATGAGCTACTCGCGCCTGCCTTTAGCCATGGCTCAGGACGGGATGCTGCCTGCCGTTTTCGGCAAGCTGCAGAAAAAGTCGCGTGCGCCTTGGGTTGCAATTATTGCCCTGGCGATTGGTTGGGCGATGTGTCTCGGTTTGGGCTTCGCTCGGCTTGTGACGCTCGACATCCTTCTTTACGGAGCCAGCTTATTCCTCGAATTCGTGGCCCTGGCGGTTCTTCGCTTGCGTGAGCCGGATCTGCCGCGGCCGTTCCGCGTTCCCGGCGGGCTTATCGGAGCCATCGCGATCGGAATTCCGCCGATTTTACTACTTGGCTTTTCCGTGATTCGCAGCGAGCATGAATCTGTTCTGGGGATGAGTTCCTTCGCCTTTGGCATGATTTTGATTGCCGCGGGCTTCGTCGCCTACGCCATTAATCATCTGCTGAAACCGACAGGGTGGGCAGCAATTCACCAGGAAAAACCGCAGCCCGCAGCTTGATCTTCATCTTTGCTTTGCTGAGCGCGAAGAGGACCGATTTGCCGGTCCTCTTTGTGTTTCGGTTCGAAATATGCGCTAGGGAACTTCGCACGGCGGTAGTGTCCTAACACAGGACACTACCTCGCGCGGCAGCACCGTAGCGGAGATTCCTACAGTTTCCGTTTACAATGAGAGTTCTTTGTCAGCCGAGCGGAAGTAGCCGTCAATCTGCGGTCCATCGGGTAAGTTATCGCAAGCATGGAAAACACCATTCTGGTCACGGGCGGGGCGGGCTTTATTGGCTCCAATTTCATTTTGCGATGGATCCAGCACGAAGAAGCATCGGTAATCAACCTCGATAAACTGACCTACGCTGGAAACCTGCAAAACCTCACGACCGTTGCCGAAAACCCACGATATGAATTCGTGCAGGGCGATATCGCCGACGGCGACCTGACGCGCCGCATGCTGTCTGGTCGCATGCCGCGGGCGGTAGTGCATTTTGCGGCCGAGAGCCACGTCGATCGATCGATTCTGGGACCGGGCGATTTTATTCGCACCAACATCGATGGAACGTTCAAGCTGTTGGAAACGACGCGCGCGTATTGGGATAGTCTCTCCGAAGCAGAGAAAGTGGATTTTCGTTTTCTGCACGTTTCTACGGATGAGGTTTACGGCTCGCTTGGACCTGACGATCCGCCGTTTTCCGAAACGACTCCTTATGCCCCGAACAGTCCGTATGCGGCCTCGAAATCCGCATCCGACCATTTGGTGCGGGCTTACCATCACACTTACGGTTTGCCGACGTTAACCACCAACTGCTCCAACAATTACGGACGCTTTCAATTTCCCGAGAAATTGATCCCCCTGATGATTCTCAATGCGCTCAACGGCAAACCGCTTCCCGTGTATGGAGACGGTTTGAACGTTCGCGATTGGCTTTACGTAGAGGATCACTGCGAAGCTATTGCCACGGTGCTGAAGCACGGCCGCCCGGGTGAAACTTACAACATCGGCGGCTGGAACGAGAAACGAAACATCGATATTGTGCACCTGATCTGTGACATCGTGGATGAGGTTGCTGGAGTATCCACATCGTCGCGGCGGAGTTTGGTGACGTTTGTGAAGGACCGCCCGGGACACGACCGGCGTTATTCGATGGACGCGAGAAAAATCGAACGGGAGCTTAGTTGGCGGCCGAAGGAAACGTTTGAGTCGGGAATTCGCAAAACGGTGCGGTGGTACCTGGAGAATGAAGAATGGGTGCGAAGCGTGACGACCGGGGACTACCGGAAGTGGATCGAAACCCAATATTCTTCCTGAATGTAGCCTGACTGAACTTATACATCCGAAATGGCAAGCGAGAACACAACCTATAAAGGAATCATTCTGGCCGGCGGGTCAGGCACGCGTTTGTATCCCATCACTCATGCGATGGGAAAGAGTCTGCTCCCGGTCTACAACAAGCCCATGATCTATTACCCGCTATGCACGCTGATGCTGGCGGGGATTCGAGACATTCTTATCATCACGACTCCGAATGATGTGGACACTTTTCAGGCCCTGCTTGGCGACGGAAATCAGTACGGCATTCGATTGCAATACAAGGCTCAGGCCAAACCGGAGGGGATCGCGCAAGCATTTCTGCTTGGCGAAGCGTTTCTCGCGGGCAGGCCATGCGCTTTAGTATTGGGCGACAACATTTTCTACGGGCACGATCTAGCCAAGGACCTGCGCGAGGCCGCGAGCAAGCCAACAGGCGCGCGCGTGTTTGCTTATCCCGTGCACGACCCGGAGCGGTATGGAGTCGTCGAGTTTGACCGGTCGGGACGCGCTCTCAGCATCGAAGAGAAACCTTCGCACCCAAAATCTCGCTACGCGGTCACCGGACTGTATTTTTATGATGATCAGGTCGTAGACATCGCAAAGTTGTTGAAGCCAAGCGCGAGAGGTGAACTGGAAATTACCGATGTCAACAAAGCGTACCTCGAGCGTAGGCAATTGGAAGTCATCGTGATGGGCCGCGGCATGGCATGGCTCGACACCGGAACCCATGAATCGCTGATGGATGCTTCTCTTTATATTCAGGCCATTGAAAAGAGGCAGGGGCTGATGGTCGCATGCCCCGAAGAAATCGCCTTCCGCTACGGTTACATCACGGCAGAGCAAGTGGAAAAAATCGGCAATTCGATGAAGAACAATAGTTACGGAGCGTACCTGCTGCAACTGCTGCGGGAGAAAGTATTCTGATGAACGGAGCGCAAGCCATCGCCGCCTTGGAACAGCTAAAGAAAATCCCGACCTCATTAGAGGGAGTCTTCATTCTCGAACCGCCCGTCTTCCGCGACGAGCGCGGATTTTTCCTCGAGAGCTATAACCGCGAAAAGATGGCGGAGATGGGCATTGGCGCGGAATTTGTGCAGGATAATCATTCCTACTCCTCGCGCGATGTGTTGCGTGGACTGCACTATCAGATAAAAAGTCCGCAGGGAAAGCTGGTGCGAGTTGCGGCGGGCGAGATTCTGGATGTTGCCGTCGATCTGCGACGAAGGTCGCGCTCGTTTGGGCGGTGGGAGGCAGTGCGCCTTTCAGGGGAAAACCACCGGATGCTTTGGATCCCAGTCGGCTTCGCGCACGGATTCCGGGTGATTTCCGAAACAGCTCATGTGCTCTACAAGGCCACGGATTTTTACGCGCCCGAGCACGAACGAACACTAGCGTGGAACGATCCTCACCTCAACATCAATTGGGAGTTAGAGGGCGAGCCGATTGTTTCGCCAAAGGATCAAAGAGGCGCCGCTTTTGCAAGCGCGCAGGTGTTTGAATAAAGGCTTTCGAATCGAAGCTCTCGAATCGAAGTCTTCGATCAACGGTCTTTCATTAAATCTCCATGCGAGTGATGATTCTTGGCGCTTCCGGACTGCTCGGAAAGGAACTTGTGCGGGAATGGCGCGGTGCAGAGATCTTTGCGCCGAGTTCGCATGATGTCGATATTCGCGATGCTGAGAGCGTGCGGGATGCGGTGCTGAAGGCAAATCCGGAGTGGATAGTGCTGACTGCAGCCTACACCGATGTGGATGGATGTGAATGCAATCGGGAGCTAGCATTTGCGGTGAATCGCGACGGGCCAGCGAATGTTGCAGCCGCGGGTGCGGCGATTGGGGCGCGCCTTCTATTTCTCAGTTCCGATTATGTATTCGACGGCACGAAAACCAGCCCTTATGAGACCGGCGATCGTCGCAATCCGCAGAGCGTGTATGGCAGAACCAAGGCCGAAGCCGAGGTCAAACTGTTCGAAGTGATGCCGGAGTGTTGCATCGTCCGAACCTCATGGCTGTTTGGGATTGGCGGCAAATGTTTTCCGGACACAATTTTGAAGCTGGCCGCCAGCCGTCCGGCGCTCGACGTTGTGAATGATCAACGAGGCTCTCCGACATACGCCGTTGATCTGGCGAATGCGATCATTCACCTTTGCCAAAATGACGCTCATGGAATTGTCCACGCGACAAACGCAGACAATTGCACTTGGTTTGATTTCGCTCAGGAAATCGTTCGGAGCGCTGAGGCCACCACAGTGGTTCGTCCGGTTAGCAGCGGCCAGTTTGTCCGGCCAGCGCCCAGGCCAGCGTACTCGGTGTTGTCGCCGGATAGCCTACATGCTTTCGGTATCGAGATGCCGTCGTGGCGTGATGCGTTGAGCCGGTACATGAAGCAGCAAGAGAACTGACAATCCGGCGTAGATTGCCTCGTTTCCGGCCCTCCTGCTACGATTGGCAAAGCCCGCCCGGGGATTTCGTGAAGATAATCCAGAATTACATCGATGGCCGATACGTGCGTGGCAAGCAAGAGTTCGCGGATATAAATCCAGCGGACGGAAGTGTGATCGCACAAGTCACGGCGGCGGACCAGTCGCAAGTGGACGAAGCTGTGGATGCTGCCCGGCGTGCTCTCCGCGGAGAGTGGGGTCGCATCGGCGTTCGCGAGCGGGCGGCGCGACTGCACAAAGTTGCGGATGCCATTGAGAAGCGGTTCGATTGCTTCGTTCAAGCCGAGGTTGCCGATACAGGCAAGCCCGTTTCTCTCGCCTCAAAGCTCGACGTCCCGCGCGCGGCGGCAAACTTTCGGGTCTTTGCGGATCTCTTAAAAATGGCCGGGCTTGAATCTTTTCAAACAGAGACTCCCGATGGGAAAGGTGCTCTGAATTACACGGTGCGCAAGCCGCTGGGGGTGGTTGGTGTTATTACGCCTTGGAACCTTCCTCTGCTTTTGCTGACATGGAAAGTCGCGGCTGCGCTGGCTTGCGGAAACACGGTAGTGGTCAAGCCTTCCGAAGAAACGCCTGCTACCGCAACGCTCCTGGCTGAGGCTATGCAAGAGGCTGGAATTCCCGCCGGAGCCTACAACGTTGTCCACGGTTTCGGTCCGGGAGCCGCGGGAGAGTTCCTGACTCAACATCCTGATGTGGATGCGATCACGTTTACCGGCGAATCGAGACCCGGCGCCGCGATCATGAAAGCCGTTGCACCCTCGGTGAAGCCGGTTTCGTTCGAGTTGGGAGGAAAGAATGCGGCCATCGTGTTTGCCGATTGCGATTTCGATGAAGCCGTAACTGGCCTGGCGGAGGCCGTGTTTCTAAATACTGGACAAGTATGTCTGTGCGCGGAACGAGTGTACGTCGAGCGAAGGATTTTCGACGAGTTTGTGCAGGCGCTGAAGCAAAAAGCAGGGCGTTTGCGTTCGGGCTGGCCGAACGACCCCGACACCGATTTTGGTCCTCTGATTTCGGCCCAGCATCGCGAAAAGGTAATCTCTTATTACAACCTGGCGCGCGAAGAAGGAGCGACCGTAGTGACCGGTGGGGGTCTTCCGGAGTTCAGAGACGATCGTGACCATGGATTTTACGTGCAGCCGACTATCTATACTGGACTTCCTGAATCGTCGCGCTGTGTGAAAGAGGAAATCTTCGGCCCGGTGTGCCACGTCACGCCGTTCGAGTCGGAAGAAGAAGCGATCGCGATGGCCAACGACGCGGATTATGGATTAGCGGCTTCAATCTGGACCGGTAATTTAAAGCGTGGGCATCGCGTGGCACAGCAGATGAACGTGGGCATCACCTGGGTGAACTGCTGGTTTCTGCGCGATCTGCGGACGCCGTTTGGCGGCGCAGGACTTTCCGGAATTGGCCGCGAAGGCGGAATACACTCGTTGAACTTTTATTCCGAGTTGAACAACATTTGCATTCGACTGTAACGCGGGCAGGGATGAGCGAAACTGAAAGCAAAGTAGTCGAGGGCAAAGCGACGCCGCGCGGGAAGTATCCGCACCTCAAGCGGGCTGGCGATTTTTTGTTTGTCTCGGGAACCAGCGCTCGACGTTCTGACAATACAATCGCCGGAGCGGAAGTCGATTCGCTCGGCACAACGCGGCTCGACATTCGCGCGCAGACCCGCACAGTGATTGAGAACATTCGCGACATTTTGCAGAGCGACGGCGCCGGGCTGCGGGACGTGGTTGAGATCTCCACGTATCTCGTAAACATGAACGACTTCGCCGGCTATAACGAAGTGTACGGCGACTTTTTCGGCTACGACGGTCCGGCGAGAACCACGGTGGCCGTGCATCAATTGCCGCATCCGCACTTGCTGATTGAAATACGAGCGACCGCTTATAAACCGCGGAAATAGGAGAGACAATGGCGTCCATCAAGAATCTGAAAGCGTTCAACTTTCAGGCATGGATCGAAGCGAATAAAGATAAGCTCAAGCCGCCGGTTGGCAATGCGCAAGTTTGGGAGGACGGCGAAATGATGGTCACCGTAGTGGGCGGGCCGAACCAGCGACGCGATTATCACGACGATCCTACGGAAGAATTCTTCTATCAGTTAAAGGGCAACATCTCTCTGCGCGTGATGGAAGCGCCGGGCCAGCCGCCACTGGAAATTCCGATTAAAGAGGGTGAGATTTTTCTTCTTCCCAAGCACATGCGCCACTCGCCCCAACGGCCTGCCGATACGATCGGAGTGGTGATCGAAGTGCCGCGACCCGAGGGCTCTCT
>JBEKBW010000041.1:0-39668 GCA_050015215.1 Candidatus Sulfotelmatobacter sp. | reverse complement strand
CCGTTCACGCTGTACTTCACGCTGCCCTGCACGCCAACCTTCGCCTCATCCTGCCCGGTCTGGTTGCTCACGCCCGGAGTCAGCGTGATCAACTGCGTGAAGTTTCTTCCATTCAACCCCAGGTCTTTGACTTCCGTGTTCGTAATCGTGCCGGAGACCTCTGCGTTTTCGGTCTCGACTTGCGCTGCGCCTCCCGCAGTCACATTAACCTCGGTTTTCTCGCCTTCAGCTTCCAGTGAGGCATCCATGGGAATCGTTTCGCCGGCTGTTAAATTGAGTCCACTGGTTTGAAACGCTTTGAACTTCGGCGCAGTAACCGATAAATCATAGGCCCCCGGCGGCAATCCCGAGATTGTATAAACGCCTTTCTCATTGCTGGTGCCAGTCTTCTTGACGCCCGCAGCGTTGCTGATCGTCACCGTTGCCCCCACCAGAACCGCTCCGGTCGGGTCGGTCACAGAACCTGTAATCGTGGCAGTTGGGCCGCCATTGTTTTGCACGGTAGCCGTCACAGTAGGTTGCGTCTCGGCTTGCTGCGAGCCGGTCGGTGGCAGGATAGGAGTCACCCCCGGCGGGGGTTGAGGAACGACGGGTTCGACATACAGCCAGCTCAGCGGCTTTCCCTGCGGTTGCTGAGTCTGCGCGCCAGCTTGCGCCGCCGGTTCCGGTTCGCTGGCTCCAGCCTCGAGCAGCACGTCAAGCGGAACCGCATCTCCGGAGTTCAGTGGGATGCCGGAGACCTCGAATTTCTTGAAGCCCTTGCCGGTCACCGAAATCGAATAAGTTCCCGCGGCCAAACCGCCAATCCAGTACTTCCCCTTGGCATCGCTGATCGCGCTCTGCGCAGAGCCCGCGTCGGTCTTCACGGTGACGGTTGCGCCGGAAAGAGCCTTGCCTGAACTGTCAGTAACGGTGCCGCTAAAAGACGCAACGTTCTCTTGCGGCGCGGCGGCCGCGAGCACCGCATCGCCGAAGTGAATATTGCGGAGCGGCGACGCTCCCGCAGTGGCGACAGCGATTAAGACGACGCAGATAAAAATTCCGGGAATTCTCACGAGTTCTAAATTCCTCCGCGCAACTTCTTTGCTCGACTTGTGGACAGCTGGCATACACAACTCCAACTCGCCGCAACTTGCAGCCGCTTTCACTGCAGACCAATACCACCATGAAGACCGAATCGCCAGCTTTTCGGCGGGAATCGAGCACTCGCACAGGGTTTCCCGCGGAGCGCCTCACCGGGCCTGCTACGAACCAAGTTCGCGGCGCCGCTGGAGAACAATGGAGTTCACTAGAACTACACGCAACTTGTTACGGGAGCGTGACAGATCGATTAAATTCAGGTTACAGTTCGAGCTCAATTGAACGAGTGAATATGAACCTGGTTCGACGATTCAGTCCGCTTCCGGACTCGCCTAATCACTTCGAACTACTTCATTCCGTGGTTTTTCCACATGGCTCTGCAAAAAAATTCTCGCAAGTTTAACAATGGCGTCATTCCCGCGTAACACGGTTCTTCGATAGTTGCATCGACCAGAAGAACGGGCGTTTGTCTGGTCAATTCCGAAATGCAAACCGTAACTCTCTGAATGGGCCTACCGGTGCGGTTAGTGCGGCGCACTCGTGTGGTTCCCAGTACCACCTTCACGTCTCACAACCTTCGTATCAGGAGAATAAGCAATGACAAGATTCAAAGCTCTCTTCGCGGCTGTGGTCTTTGCCGCGGTGGTAGCCGCCGTTCCAGCCAGCGCAGTGACAACGAATTTTCACTTCGTCGGCGCGGGTTCCTCGGCGCAGTACACCATGGCTGCCATTGCCGCCGATCAGGCGGCAATCAACTTGAACGCAGCAAACTACGGTGGTCTCGGCTACACCGTCGCGCACTGGGACGCAAACAGCGCCGCGCAGGTCGCCGATAACCGCGATTCCGCCAACCGCATCCTTCCCGAAGTCGGCAACATCTGGATGGTGTGGATCCAGGACGGCAGCGGCAACATCTACGACGCATGGCTCGACGTTAGCGTCGACTCCACGGTGGGCGTCCGCACCTACTCCGCTCAGCAGACGAGCGGCCCGGGCGGTCTGGTCCAATTGATCGTGCCTGCCGCAACCGCCGGCCAAAACAAAATCGGCAGCTGCAGTGGCGGCTCCGATCTGCTCTGGCCTGACAACGAGTGCGACACCGCTTCGATCCCGACCAACCTGTTCAACGCTCTCGGCGGCGAATGCACCAACAGCACCAACACCCCGCCTTGCACGTTTGGTCCGCATTTGAACGTCGGCCTTACCGACATTCGTCCGGAAGACGCTCTTTATGCCACAACCCGCGCTTTGGGTACGCTGAACACCACCACCTGGGCCGGACTCGGCTACAAAGGACCCACGGGCAACATCGGCGCTCCCATCTACACCGCGCAGGGCACCAACACCAAAGCCACCCCGATCAAGTTCGCCCTTTCCGGCGCAGCTGACCCCATCACCCACATCGATGTCCCCGCTTACACGACCATTCCAATTGGCGCGGCGCCCATCGTGTTCATCCAGAACAACGGCGGAATTGCGAACTACCCGATTGATCTGAGCACGGGCGTCGTCCCCGACGAGACTGGTGGACCGTACAACCTGGCTCACCTCTTCGACGGCACTACCGACTGCAACAACACCAACCCGGCATTCGCCGCATTCGAAGGCGGCACGGTACCCACTGCTCACAACATCACTGTCTTCCTGCGCGAGCCTCTCTCGGGCACTATGAACACCACCGAGTTCAGCCTCTTCCGCAGCACCAAGAACAGCAAAGATTCACAGGAAGTAGGCGTGACCAACGCCTACAACGCACCCTTCAACCCGTTGAACAATCCTTGCGCCAGCGGCGGCAATCGTGAGCGCTCCATCGGTACCGGAGAAGTTGTTGGCAGCACTTCACCTGCTTACGGCGTTCTCGGCAACCCCTACTCGATCGGCTACATCTTCTGGTCGTTCTCGAATGGCCACAAGTTGACTGGCTCGAGTTTCAACTACCTGACCCTTGATGGCGTCGATCCGATCGGGATCCCGACCACAGGTCAGCAGTTCTACAACTGCACCGCTACCGACTGCCCGATGCTGCCGACTGCGTCGGATCTCTGGGGTTCCACCGGTGGCGCTCCCAATCCGTCGTATCCGCACCTTCGTGACGGTACCTACAAGGCGTGGTCGATTTATCGTTGGCTCGCCGTTCCGGGAACCGACAGCAACCCCGCTGACCCGTACGGTCCGATCGGAGTTGCCCAGCTGGCCCAGAACTACGTTGATCAGGATGTCGCTGACTTCGTTCCGTTCCAGGCTTGCCCACTTAGCGATCCGTACTGCTCCAGCCCGGGCAGCGCGATTGACGGCTTGTCCGTTTACCACTCGCACTTCGCGCAGTCCGGAGTGACCGCCGCCGAGGCCAAGAATGGCGACGCCACCGAGCAGAACAATACCTTCAACGGCAACACACTCGGCACCCTCGTTGATAGCAACGGCGCTGTGGTAGGAACCGCGGAAGCGGGCGGCGACGAAGGCGGTTTGATCGAAGGACCGTTCGGCGTTACCCTGCCATACACCGATGGCTACGCGACGTGGGCGATTGCCCCCACCGGCACCGAAGGCTACAAGGTGACTTGGAAGTCGGGACCGCACTTCTCAGCCAGCTGGAGCGGAACCATTACCCTGGGCGATGCTGCGGTAGCTGGCAGCGCTGCTACTATTTCGAGCGCCTGCCCAGCCCACTGCAACACGACGACGCTGTACGTCACCACAGCCAACCCGAGCGGATCGGCCACGATCGAAGTGCCATTCTCATTCGGCGCCGCCTCCTCGTACTCGGCAGCGGCACCTCCGGGAACCACTGGCAAGAAGCAGTAGTTCGCTTCCTCGCTTGATTGGAGAAGCGATTTAAACTCTGAGGCGGACTGGCTGGTAAGTCAGTCTGCCTCAGTTTTTTAACCTGTTGTTAATGACGCAATGGGACTTGATGGTTGAGACTGTTGGGCCAACCAATATTTAAGGATGTGCGATGAAGAGTATGCATTTTTCACGAATGATTCAGTTCAGCATGTTTTGCCTTGTTGCATTCGGTGTTGTCAACGGCGCAGGGGCGCAGGCGGTTCCGCCTTCCGATCCAGTTGAATCCTCTGCACCCGCAAACATTCCGACTCCTCGTGGCAATATTTCCAGCGACTCGCTGAAGCCGGAGATTTATGAAGACATCAATACGCCTTCTCTTAAGGGGAGCAAGTTGGTGCAGATTCCGGCTATTCCCGGCGACGTGAGCACCATCGATAACGTTTATACCCATGAAGTCACGCGCGTCATCTGGCGCCCGGGAGACGGAGTCGACCTGTATATCGTCAAGCCAGTGGGGATAAAAAATCCTCCCGTTATTCTCTACCTGTATAGCTACCCATTTGAGACAGATCGTTTTCTCGATCATGATTTCTGCAAGTTTTTGGTGAAGAATGGCTATGCTGCGGTTGGTTTTCCTTCCTTTCTTACGGCGCAACGCTACCACGATGTCCCGATGAAAGAGTGGTTCGTGAGCGATTTGCCGCGATCGCTGGCCGTCACCGCGCACGACGTGCAAATGATCCTCAACTACCTCGACTCACGCGGCGACTTAGATATGAACCGCGTCGGCATGTTCGGGGATGGTTCGGGGGCGACGATTGCGATACTCGCCGCCGCGGCCGATCCAAGGATCAAGACGCTGGATCTGCTCGACCCCTGGGGCGATTGGCCCGATTGGATTGCGAAATCGACCCGGATTCCGGAAAAGGAACGGCCGGATTATTTGAAGCCGGAATGGCTGGCGAAGGTCGAGCCGCTGGATCCGGTGAAGTGGTTGCCGCTCTTAAAGACTCAAAAGATCAGGATTCAATTCATCAAGACAGTTTTGATAACCCCGCCCCTGGTGCAACAAAAGATTGAAGCGGCAGCGCCTGCAAATGCGCAGATCGTTCACTATGACGATACCGCGGCGTTCAAGAAGGCGATTGCAGGCGGAACAGGTTTCGACTGGATTAAGCAGCAGACCAAAGCGGGCAGGGAAGCGGAAGACAAGACCGCTGATACGCAGCCCGGTAACTCTTCAAACCCGAAGAAAGACCTGCGACGGTGATGTTCCCGCTTGGTAAAGCGCGTCTAGACATGATTCCAGGAGTATGAATGCGAGCCCACGCAAGAGGACTACACAAGGCGGAAGCGCGATTGAAGACAAAAATCTCAAGGGTGATGACGACAAGCAGGTTGCTCGTGCTGGCAATCATGGCCGCGAGTATTACTTTGCTGCAAGGGTGCGGCGGGAATTCCAACAACATTACTGCGTCAACTACTGGCAATCCGGCCCCAGGGGTTACGCTGCAGGCAATTCAAATCACACCTTCAACCTCGTTGATTGGGCTTGCCGAAAATCGCCAGCTTAGGGCGATCGGAGTGTATAGCGATGGCGGTTCGATCGATATTACTTCGCAGGTCACGTGGTCGTCTTCGTCAGCCGGCAGCGCCACGAATTTTGTCACGATCAATTCCCAGGGTGTTGCCACGGGCGCGGCGATTGGCCTGAGTGTCGTCAGCGCAACGCTCGGACCGGTAATCGGAGTTCTTCAGCTCGAGGTAGAGACTAACGGCTACACCTCGAACACGATTGCAGTTCTCTCCGTCCCATACAAAACCTCGATCCTGGACGCGGCCTACATCGCGGTGGCGCAAACTGAGATCGAAGGATCGTATGCAGTGCAGGAGGTGAATCTGGATGCCGATCAGTTCACCAATGTTATACCCGTACCCGTGGCGCTGCTGGCCTCCGTTCCCATGCCGGCGGGGTTCGTGCCCAATGCCACGGTCGCCAGCCAGACGAATTTTCTGGTTGCCGTGATCAGCTACACTTCGCCGGACGTGCAGATCATCGACGCGAGCAATGTAAGCTCCGATGTGGCCAACAATACAGTCATCTCCACCTTCACTGCGCCAGTAACGCAGAAGATAACGTTCAATGGCATCACCTGCATGATCTGCGCGGCGGCTTTGAATCCCTCGAACGGTCAACTGCTGCTCAGCACGGCGCAGGGCTTTTATTCCATGGATTTGGTGGCAGGTACGTTTACTGCGTTGCCCTTCACTCCCACCCCCGCGCCTGCCGCAAATTTTTCTTTGAATCCGACTGCCACCCATCCCTACATTTTGACGGCGAACCCAACCACGGGCGAAACCCAGATGCTCGACCTGACCACGAATTCTGTCACTACGGTCAATTCAGGTCTCAATGCCCCCGGCGCCACAGCTCTCGATCTCATAAGCGATTATGGGGTCGTGGTCGATAGCCTCACCAACAGCGAGTCGCTGCTGAGTCTTACAAATTCTCTGTCCCCGGTGTTTACGCCGATCCAGGATGTGGCGCTTTGCGGTTCACCGACAGTCATGAACATGGCAGCGATGGGAGTAAGCGCTGCGTCGATCCCCTCGCAAACGATCGCGACATTGCTCACCAGCCAGAGTTCTGCCAACTGTGCCGGCTTCCAGACCTTCCCTGCGGTGGATACGACTTCACTCACTACCGGGAATATTGATTATTTTTACGGACCGATGCCCTCTACTCCGGATGGAAAAGAGTTTGTAAATGGCAGCGATCCGAATACGATTACAACGTTTAACGATGTTTACAAGCCAAACAATTACGGTCTGCTGGTGGATGCGAATCAGGAATGGATCGCGCGCATTGGCTTCGGTTTTCTCAGCAACTTAGCCGGCTCCTCACCGCCCCTTCTCCCGCTGGGTGAAGTCATTCCGCCATTGACTCTCTGCGCCGGGACTGGCGTCCAGTGTCCCACAGGGTCGGTAGTTTACCTTCCTGTTCCCAGTACTGAGGTCACCCTATCGGTGCCCAGCATCAATTTTGGGACGGTCGCGGTTGGAGTCGCTACTCCGGAGATCCCTGTCACGGTGGCCAACATCGGCCCCAACATCCTTCCGGACCAGATCTCCCTGGGCGGTACGAGTTCCAGCGAGTTCCAGCTTCTCAATAGCTGCGACGTTGTCTTGCAACCCCACTCGAACTGCACCATCGACGTCATTTTTGCCCCGACCGGTTCAGGCGGCGCGGCGTCGGCCACCGTCACGGTGATCGCGGGCACGGGCAAAGAGCCGGACGTGACGCAAACCATTAGCCTTTGCGGAAACGAACCGTCCACTTTCACCGGCGCCGGTTGCCCGACCAGCAACGGGAGCAGCTCTTCCGCCGTACGGCGGCTGAACCTAATTCAGAAGTAGCGCGGCCCGCTTCTAAACAGAAGGAGCTCGCCGCCCCGCCGTGGGACTGCGTCGGTTCTTCAACCTGGCGGGTCTCGGCCAGTGCCTCCGCGCACGAAAGACTCCCAGGATTTCATCTGAAGCGGCGAAACAAAGCCCCACATCTCTTCGGGGCTCGAAGCATCGCTTCAACCTCCAGGCCTCATCCCCCATGCCGCAAGTGCGATGTGCAATTTACTGCATATAACACAAGAATGTCGATAAATTTACTTGACATTGGCGCAGCCAACCAATAGATTCCTCACACGAAGAGAAGCGGCCCCGGCTTCTCAGCAGCAACATTCCCGGTTCCGCTCAGACTGGAGGGCGTCGTTTTCAATTCCTCCTCAGCGGTTTTCCAGAGCCCCGAAGAAAACAATTCTAAGGAGAAAGTATGAAGAAAAGTGTGTCCTCAACAGCCATGCTGTTGTTAGTCGTCATAGCCGGAGCTTCGGTGGCCAATGCGCAAACCGTTCACGTTGCAGGCGCCAGCGCCAGCTCTCAATTTCTGACCGCAGCCATCGGCTCCGATCAACTCGCCCTCACTGAAATCGCGAACAACGTTGCGAATGGAACCTGGAGTTCCGGCCAGAAAAGCACGTATCACTGGACGGCGAAGAACTCCGCGAATTTGATCGACAATCGCGACTCGCTGGGCCGAATCCTGCCGGAAGTTGGCAACGTCTATGTAGTTTGGATTGCCGACACCTCAGATAGCACCGGCAATACCAACGTCACCGATATCTGGACCGCGGAAAGCGTCGATTCGACCGTAGCGGTGCGCTCGTTCTCCGCCCAGCAGACGACCGGCAGCGGATCCCAGTTGCAGATAATTCCCGCAGTCCAGGGGAACCTGGTTTCGCCCAACTCGTTGTGGCCGGACGGCAAAGCCGACGTGAGCTTGTTGACCGCGACCAATGTTTCGAATGCAATCGGTACGTCTTCGAAGGGAACCGGCGATGTCCACGTTAACGTCGCTTTCACCGACCTGCGCCCCGAAGATGCTCTGTATGCGACCACGAGGGCCTTGGGCAAGCTGAACACTACGACCTGGTCGGGCTTGGGCTACATTGGACCGACCTCAAATATCGGAGCTCCTATCTATACCGCGCAGGGCACTGGCACATCCGCAACCCCGGTGAAGTTCGCCCTGAGCGGCAAGGCCGATCCTATTACGAAGATCGTTGTGCCCGCTTACACCACGATTCCCGTTGGAGCAGAGCCGGTTATCTTCGTCTTGAATAACGGAGGCAGTTTTTCTTCCTCGACTACCAATCTGATCAGCGGCATCGGAACCAAGGGCCCGTTCCCGTTGGCGCACCTTTTCGATGGCACCACGACCGCCGACACTCACAACGCAGCGTTCGGCGGACCCGCCGACGGCGCTGGTATTCCGCTCACCCTGTTCTTGCGCGAACCGCTCTCCGGAACCATGAACGTGATCGAATACGACGCGTTCCGTTCCTCTGGCAACACCGATGATTCGCAGGAGGTGGGCGTCGTCAACCCCTACAATGCGCCCTACAATCCTCTGAACCTTCCGACACAGGTCCACGGAGTGCGTGAGCGCGCCCTTAGCACCAGTGAGGTGGTAGGAAGCAACAAAAGCGGGGCCACCTACGGCCTGCTCGGAATTGCAAATTCACTGGGATACATTTTCTTCAGCTTCGGAAATGCCTCGAAGCTGGCGGGGTCGAGCTTCAATTATCTGACCTTGGACGGGGTTGATCCGCTATCGATTCCGGGAACGGTAAACCAGGAGTTGCCGAACGGAACCGTAACCACCGCCGCCTCGGTGTGGCCCTCGACTCCGTCATTCCCCACTCTGCGCAATGGCAGCTACAAGGCATGGTCGTTCTTGCGCTATCTGGTTCCAAATTCCTTGATTGGCGCAGACCCATACGGACCGGATGTGTTAGCGCAGTCCGCCCAAGACAATGTCGACACCTCGGTTGCCGACTTTGTTCCCTTCCGCACCTCAACGGGCAGCGACGGGCTTGACGTCTACCGATCCCACTTTACTCAATCGGCAGTAGCCGGAAACAACGGCGATGCGACCGCTCCCAACTCGGAAGATGGAGGCAACACTCTGGGCGGATCCACCGAAGCAGGCGGTGACGTAGGCGGCGCGATCGAAGGTCCGTTCGGAATTACTGTTCCAACCACGAACGGCACCGCGACCACTTCCAGCACCGACACCAAGAACAAAGGCTACAAAGTGACCTGGAAAACGGGAACCAAATTCACCGCAGGCACATCGTGGGAGGGCGGATCCATCACGATCAACGGAACGGCTTACACGATCGCGAACGTGGCTGTGACGACTACCATTCTGTACGTCACAACCAACCCGGGCGCCAACACTACCGCGGTTCCTTTTGCCGCGGACTTCCCCTACACCTACCCGGACGCGACTGCCCCGGGCGTGCTCAACAAAAAACAATAACTTGAGGGGGAGATGAAGCGAGGCAGATGGCCAATCGGCCATCTGCCTCAACTTTTGTTGAATGGAAGGTGTGCAGACGCTGCCGGGTTGCTGCACTGAGCGGGTAACTAATCCTACGATCCCTGCAACGTAAGGGTGATCGTGCCGTGGTCGTCGCCGGTGCAGCCTTTCGGGGCCCCTGTGCCCTCGCCGATATATTCGTACGTGCCGGTCATGGACGTGGCATCCGTGCTGCTGGTTGCGTACAGTTCACCCAGTTGCGTTCCGTCGGGATCGACAAAATTCAGCACCACGTTAGTGCCGCTGACCGTTCCGACAATATTCGCGGCCGCGAAACAATAACCCGTGAGGTTGAGCGTCCCCGTAACCGGCGCATTGCTGAGGCCAGTGTTCGATCCTTGGGTGAGCATGCCAGTGGCTGCATAAGTCGTGCCGGTGTGCGATGTAAATGTGCCGGACAAGTTCCCGGTGAAGGGCGGTACCAGGGTAGCGGTCCACGTCCCGGTATCCGGGGAAGCGCCTGCCGCGCTGCATCCCGTGGAAAGAATCGTGTAGTCGCCCGTCATCGAGGATTGGCCGGAGCCTACCGTGCCAGTCAGATTAACCTGGACTCCGTTGGGATCAACCACCATGGAAACATTGGTTCCGCTGAGCGTTCCCGATACGTTGCCCACAGCGGTGCATGGCGAATCCGTCAGCAGCAAGCTGCCGGTAACCGCATTGACACTCTGCAAAAGAAATCCTGACTGCGTCCTCGGGCTCTCATTAGAATTCGTCGGCTGCAGGCTCATCTGCCAGTTGCCGGCAATCGACCCTGAAGGAGTGACGGTATTGCTGCTGCTACCGCCGCATGCGGTGAAGAGGAACGGCAACACCATGATAAAAATCGCGAGTTTTCGTTGCATGACCTGACCTTTTTTCTTTTGCTGGCAATCCCGCCCTGTGGCGCGCGCAAGAACTCGCACGCCGTCGGATCGCTCCGGCGCAATCTTCCTTTTGAGAAGCGTAAGGGTAGCCTGTCCGGCATTTCGCTAAGGTTACCGGAAGGTTAAAATTCCGTGAATTTCGGATGGCCTGACGGGTACGGATGAAGACCGGTGAAAACCAGCGGCTCGTACAAGAGAGATACCCGGGCGTTAGCGCGTCTCTTCAACTACGCGGAGATGCGGCTCTACCAGAGCGAGCAAAGGCTGCTTCAGGAAGGGCCCGCTCGCCAGCAAACCCGAGAGAAGCGGATCGCGCCGGTTCGCCGTCAAGGTGGTTTTTTCGAGCGTGCTCACGAAGCCGCCAGCGCTTTGCACCAGCGCCGCTCCCGCCACGACGTCCCACTCGTTCTTGGGGGTTAAGGTAAAAGTAATGTCCGCCAGACCGGCCGAAACTAAGGCAAGTTTATAGGCCACGGATCCCATAGGACGGATTTTGAATGGAGCGTTTTCAAACGGCTTCCATTCGCCGCGTTTGACCTCGCTACGGCTGGCGAGCACCAGAGCCCCATCCAGGGTGTTGCGCTGGCTGGGCTGCGCTGCCTGGCCATTGTAGGTCACGCCAGAGTCGATCGAACCCAGAAAAGTCTCATCCGTTGCCGGGTTGAAAATTCCACCGGCCACGGGACGGCCATTTTCGACGAATCCGATCGAGACACAAAACTCCGGTATGCCCTTCACGAATTCGCGAGTGCCGTCCAGTGGATCGACCACCCAAACTCGAGAGCGGTCCAGGCGAATGGGATCGTCGACGCTCTCTTCGGAGAGCCAGCCTTCGCCTTCGCGCAAAAGCTCTTTGCGAAGAACGGCGTCGAGCGCGCGATCTGCTTCGGTTACGGGATCGTGGCCAACTTTGTATTCTGTCTCAATTGCACCAGGCGTGAAGCGCGTGAAAACCGCGCGCGAGGCCTCAAGCGCGGCCCGGATGCGTTGCAAAATTGGAGCGTAAGAATTCGAGTTCATTGACTTCCTTTTTTGTAGCAATCTCACGCAGGCATCACGCCATCAACATACGAGCGCCGGTCGCCAGCAACACTGCACAAAGAATACGTCTGAGCCACGGAACTGGAACGCGCGTACTCAAGTACGAACCCAGCAAACCTCCCGGTATCGATCCCAGCACCAACGCGCCGACGAGATGAATGTCGATGTTGTGCAGGCGAAAATGCAGCAGGCTGGTTACACCCGTAAGAATGAGTGCGTGCACAATGTCCGTGCCCACCATCACCTTGGGCTGAAAGCTGTAAAACAGCAACAGCATCATCATCACGATGCTGCCCGAACCCACCGACGTGATGCCGACAAGAAAACCGGCTATCAGACCGAGCAGCCACATCCAGGCGAAGGATTTGAGCGTAGGCGGTTTGGTTGCAGCCCGATCTTCGATTTTCTTCTGAAAAAACAGGAACGTGGGGATGCAAATCAGCAAAACGCCGACAGCGATGGTGATGAAACGATTGACGCCATTGCCATAAACATTCCGCAGGTGAATTAGAAAACTCACGCCCGCGTACGATCCTGGTGCGCTGCCCGCAGCAAGAGCCAAGACGACCTTCTTGCGAACCGTTCCTTTCCGCAGGTGGACTATGCTGGCGCCGATCTTCGTGACAAAGTTAAAGAAAGCGTCTGAGCCGACGGCAGAAAGGGGTGGAACGTGCAAACCGAAAATGAGAATCGGGAGCAGCAAAACGCCGCCCCCAACTCCCGTCATTCCAATAAGACTACCGACGAGGAAACCTACCAGGCTTTTGATCAGCAGATCCATGACGTTACCGGCTCAACCGCGCAAATGTTTCCGGCGTGCGCCGGAAACAGGTTTTACGCCGACGCCGCAGTCGTTCCTATGAATCCTTCCCTTTCGAGGTGCAGAACGATTTCCTGCGCGGCCTCTTCGGGAGAGAGTTCGCCGGTGTTGATCGTGATTTCAGCGTCTGCCGGAACTTCATACGGATCCGAAATTCCAGTGAATTCCTTCAAAATGCCCGCTCGCGCCTTCGCGTACAAACCCTTGCGGTCGCGCTGCTCGCAGACTTCCACGGAGGTTGCAATGTGCACCAGAATGAAACCGCCGTAGGGTTCAATCATCTGGCGAACGTGCTTGCGCGTCGCGTCGTAAGGCGCGATAGGCGCGCAGATTGCAATGCCGCCGTTCTTGGTGATTTCAGAGGCCACGTATCCAATCCGGCGGATGTTGATGTCACGATGTTCCTTCGAGAAACCAAGCTCCGCGGACAGATGCTTGCGAACCAGATCGCCGTCAAGCAGCGTTACCGGACGGCCGCCAGTCTCCAGGAACTTTGTCAACAACACATTCGCGATAGTCGATTTGCCCGATCCCGAAAGCCCAGTGAAGAAAATTGTCACACCCTGTTTGTGCCGCGGTGGAAAACTGCGGCGCAGCTCCGCAACCACTTCCGGATAGGTAAACCACGCCGGAATCTCCCGTCCTTCATTCAAGCGCTCGCGCAGTTCTGTCCCGGAAATGTTCAGCACCCGGTCGCCCTTCTTCACTTCATCGTCCGGAACATACTTATCCTGATCCTCAAGGTAGACCATCATGTTGAAGGGAACCATGGTCACACCGATGTCAGCTTCGTGCTTCTTGAAAACTTCCTGCGCTTCGTAAGGTCCGTAGAATGGCTTGCCGTCGGTATCTTTCCCCGGCCCGGCGTGATCGCGTCCCACGATGATATGTGTGCAGCCGTGATTCTTACGAATAATTCCATGCCACACAGCCTCGCGCGGCCCGCCCATGCGCATGGCCAGCGGAAGCAGCGAAAGCTTCGCGGTCGCCTGCGGGAATTTCGAGAGCAGTAACTGATAGCAGCGAACCCGCGTGTAATAGTCCACATCGCCCGGCTTGGTCATGCCAACCACGGGATGAATCAGCAAATTAGCTTCGACTTGTTTTGCAGCGCGAAATGCTAGCTCGACGTGCGCGCGATGCATAGGGTTACGTGTCTGAAAAGCTACAACGCGACGCCAGCCTATGCGGGCAAACTCGGCGCGAACCTCCGCGGGAGTCAAGCGCAGGTTGCGAAAATCGTAGTGCGATGGAATCTGCAGACCTTCGATTTTTCCGCCAACGTACCAGGGATTCGCCTTGTTCATGGCGTAATCAGCCCCAGGATGGGCGGCGCTGGTGCTGGCGAAAACCGCCTTAGCCTCGGCTTTGCGGTCCGGCTGCCAAACGTCTTCGACGTGCAACACCGCGACCATCACGCCTTCAGGATCCCGCAACGCAACCTTACTGCTGCCGGCCGTCAGCTTCTTGGCAAATTCCTCGGTCACATCCAAAGTGATCGGCATGGGCCAGAGAACGCCGCTGACGAGCCGCATGTCGTGACAGACGCCTTCATAATCGGCGCGCGTCATGAAGCCTTGTAAGGGAGAGAATCCGCCCGTAACCAGCAATTCAAGATCACAGAGCTGGCGCCCGGTTAAATCCCACGACGGCCATTCTTTGGAATGGCTTTTCAATTCTGCGATTTTTTCTGGTTGGGCGATGAGATTGATGAGCTCTCCGCCGTGCGGCGCAATGAGATGGCTAGCTGAAGCGGTCAAGTGCGAAAGCCTCCTATTATTGTCTATTACCCCTATCGCGTTTGGCTGGATTTATTCCAGTGTTGCTATCGGACCGGAGCGAAACGATTTGCAGATGTAACGGGAGAGGAAAGCCCCGAAAACTTTACCCATCAGACTACCACTTCTCGGTCACTGCGAGAAAGCGTCAATCTCTAATGCGCTATAACCAAAGATAACAGCAATCGAGCAACCGTGGCGGCCGAAAAATATTACGGCAAGTAGTTGAAAAGCAACGAACTTGCAACACTACTGATCCAAAATCACCTCGCGCCGATCATTAATGTGAAACAAATTGCGCCAATGGTCGCTCGCGTTCCATAGATTTAGTGAACCACAGTGGCCGGTAACCGTTACTCCTCGTTCCAGCCGGCCAATTTCCAGTTCCGGCCGCGGACGCAGAGCGCTGCCACATAGCCCGCTCCCGCCGGCACTTCACGAAGCAGCCAATTTCCGGCTTCTGCGCCGTCGGGCCTTGTCGCTACTAAAGCATCTGAGCTTCCAGGCTGTAGAGAAACATCGAATTGCGACAGTGGCAGAGACAGCCCATCGCCGGTCGCTTTTATGTACGCTTCCTTTCGCGTCCAGCACCGGAAGAATGCCTCATCTCGTTCTGCCGCGGGAAGCTCCGCAAGTTGTTCTTGCTCATGCGCGGAAAAAAATCGGCGCGCAATACCTTCCACATCAAAGTCGCGCCCGATTTTTTCTACATCCACGCCCAGTTCCAGGCGGCGTGCAAAGGCATACAACGCAATTCCACCCGAGTGCGAAAGGTTGAACGTGATGTTGCTCGCGGCGTGCGAGGGCGCCAAAGAAGGCTTCTCTTTTGCTGAGTAGCAGAAATTGACGCTGAGCGGTTCGACGTTCAGGTAGCCAGCCAGAATTATTCTCAGAAGCGCTCGCGCAGCCGCGAAGCGTTGACGGTCGCCCGGAAAATGAAACCGCGAAGCGCGTTTTTGCTCATCCGGCGAGAGCACTCTTTGCCATCGCGATTCCTCCGTACAGATCGCATCCAGATCGGCCCGCCAGAGTTGCACTTCGTTCTCCGGCAACGGCAGGGGTGCGTCGATCTTGAAACGCACGCTTGATATGTTCATCTGTTGTTTCGGCTATTCTACGATTCACAACGCCAATAAACTTTCCGTCGCAACTTTGCAGTTTACTAAGCGGCGAGAGGTTTGCGGAAATGTTCGCGAATGATCGCTACGATTCTGGGCGCAGTTTTTCCATCCCAAAGGGGAGGGCGGCGGTAGAGAGGCAACGGATTGTGCAAAATCGCCTGTCCGGCGGCGAGAATGCGATCCGGATCCACTCCGACGATCTGATTCGTCCCATGCTCAATCGTAGCTGGGCGTTCCGTATTTTCACGTAACGTAAGGCAGGGTACGCCCAGCACCGTGGTCTCTTCCTGAATGCCCCCGGAATCAGTCAGAACGATGCGGGCGCTTTGATTCAGGGAAAGAAAATCAAGGTAGCCAAGCGGATCGTGCGGCACAATTCCTTTGCTGCTTGCAATCCCGTCCAGATATCCGGTGAGACCAAAACGCTCAATATTCTTCTGGGTCCGAGGGTGAACGGGAAAGAAGATCGGAAACTCGGAGGCAAGTTTTTTCACCGCGTTAAGAATGTTCTGCAGCACCGCGCGATCATCCACATTGGAAGGACGGTGAAGTGTGAGAATTCCATAGGGTCGACAACCGTTTGCACTCTGACGCAGATCGAGACGATCCAATATCGGTGACCGCTCTGCCATTTTGCGGTGTCGACAAAGGCTGTCGATCATGACATTGCCGACCAGAAAAATTCGTTCCGCATCAACCCCCTCCCGCCGCAGATTTTCCACTCCACTTTGCTCGGTAACAAATAGCAGATCGGAAATCGCGTCGGTGAGTTTGCGGTTAATCTCTTCCGGCATCGTCCTGTCGAAACTGCGCAAACCGGCTTCGATGTGCGCAATGCGAATTCCCAACTTGACGGCGGCGAGGGCCGCGGCCAGGGTCGAATTCACATCTCCGACGACCAGCAGCAAGTCTGGCTTGTGTTCGAGCAGAACCGGCTCGATGCGCTTCATCACCTCGGCGGTCTGCACGGCGTGGCTGCCGGAGCCGACATCAAGGTTCACGTCTGGCTGCGGCAAGTCGAGATCAGCGAAAAAGCTGCCGGAAAGGGATTCATCATAATGCTGCCCGGAATGCACGAGGTAGTGTTCGATTTCGGGGAACCTTTTCAATTCCTCGACAATCGGCGCAATCTTCATGAAATTCGGTCGCGCTCCGACTACGCTCAGCAGCCGCATCAGTTACGCTCTCCCAATTTCTGAGGACGTCCATGGCAGATTATGCGACCTGCTCTGGATGCGCGAAATGCATGACAAGAGTGCTTGCATATCAGCCGACAGTGTAGAGCATCGGACCCTTTTAGAGTGGGCTCGAAACGTGTTGCAATGGATGCGCCGCAATCTGGAAGATGTGGCAGTTCATGTGCAACAAACATCTTTCGGCCCGGAAACTGCCGCGCGAAGGTGTAAATTCTTCAGTGCTCATACAAGGATTCCAGTAGTTTTAACCTAGGGTGTTTACCTGAGGAGACCTATTCCGCGCGCACTCGGAAGCCGGAACGTAGATCATCGCACCACAAGAAGTTGAAGCCAACTCAAATGTTAACCGTCTGCGCACTGGGAACCGCATCATTAGAAAAAATGCGGGGATAGCTGGGGTTTTAAACCCCCTTTCGTTCAAACCCTTCGGCGCAAAGACCGAACTCTGCACACAACAAGGTTCAGAGAGAAGTGTAAATCTCCATCCAAACGCCCTGAAAAGCCTGTGGAAATACCTGTTCTCCCATCACAGCAATTTAGTGTCTCAAAATGGCATAGTAGGTGCTACCAATTTTGGGAACACTCCAGTTGTGAAAAATGGGACTAAGCCGGTCCAGACTAGGGGGCAAAAAATACTAATGAGCCAGCAGTCCGTTCGCCTGGGACCGCGCGAAAAAGAAATTGTGGAATTGCTTTTACAAGGTTGTGACAATGCCGAAATCGCCAAACAGCTCAAAATGGCCCGCCGAACGGTGAAGGCCCACTTTAACCGGCTTTTTCTTCGTTTTGGAATCACAGACGGAATTAAGCGAGTGAAACTCGCCACACTGCTATATCGGAGGCAAGCATGTTCCCCTACGAACGTTATGGAAACCGCACACCAAGCGAACGAGAGCACCGTGTCATCGAACTAGTCGCGCAAGGGTTGAAGAATCGCGACGTGGCCGATGCCATCGGCACAACCGAACACGTCGTGAAAAACTATCTTCGCGTCATCTACGATAAGTTGGGACTTTGGAATCGAGTAGAACTGGCCCTCTGGTACGAATCGCGGAGGCAGCCCAACGAAATGCCCTCGGCAATGGCCTAACCCAGCAGCTTTCGGTGATGAGTTGTTACTGGCAACCGAAGGCTGGCAAATTTCGCAGCCGCTCGGCGGCAGCAGCGTTACCCTTCCTGGCAGCAGCGTCTAACAATAAACGAGCCTGATCGCAACTCTTGCTCACTCCATCTCCGCGCAGGTACAAATCGGAGAGCAGCATGGTTGCGGTCGGGTTTTGTTTGGCTACAGCCTTCCATAGCCAACTGGCGGCTTCATGGCTGTCGCGCGCTCTTCCCGGACCCCCATTCAGATATCTTTCTCCCGTTGCCAGTTCCGCAGCGCCGCTTTGTTCCGAACTGGCGGCGGGAGTATTCACTGCTGCCGGAGCAGTCGGCGTCGTGCCGCTGGGTTTGGCACGCCCGCCCCGGGGAGACGTGGCCTGCGGGGGTGTCTGCTCGTGGGCTGGCGGAGAATCAGAGCTAGTATTCGCCGCCGCATTCTCGGCCGGAGTTTGCTGCTCTCCTGCGGTCGCGGCGGGTTGGGCAGTTGCGGCTGGTTGGGTGTCCTGAGCATTGGGCGCTTCCTGCGGCACAGTAGACGGCGTACCACGATTGCTCCAAAATGCAGCATTACCGCGCCATGTTTTATAAACCAGCAGGCCGAGAAGTATCGCCAAGCCGACGCCTACGTAAAGCCGGTAATTGCGACGAGGCGGCTCGGACTGGTAGCTGAATAAGTCCTCGTGATCCGCGGATGGGTCCAACGATGGCGTCAGAGAAGGGAAGTCAACCCTCTGCTCCTGATATCTGCGTGCGGGCACTTCCTCGAAATTCCTTTCCTGATCATCGACTGTTTCTTGGAGAGTCGCTTGCGGCCGGTCCTGGTCATGCCAGCTTCTTTCCCTGAGCGGTTCTTCCTCGAATTCTTGAACAGAATTCTCGGCAGCCGCGGGTAGAGGCACGCCACACATCCCGCAAAAACGCTGCGCGGCCGTATTGTGGTGACCACAGGCTTCGCAAATCAAAGCCGATCCTTCGGCGCTGGCGTAGGAATGCCGAAGCAAAATATCGTCCGCCTTCCTCGCGGCCGGCTGTTGAATCTTGTCGTTATTCTGAACCGCCGAATAATGTTCCGGGTGCGGATCGTTTTCCAGTTCGCGAAGCAATTCAGCGACCGCCTGTGCGCGCCTCTCCGGCGGATTGGTGAAGTACACCTCCGCCCACCGCCCCATATTTGCGGCCAGGAGCGGGTTCAATAGCGGATTCAACTCGGGGTCAGGTAAGGTCCCGGTTTTCGACTCATCTTCCGGTTGTGCCACGGCCATGGATTCTCCCGATTTAGGACATAGGTATGATTGCACTCCGAGCCGACAAGGTTGTCAATTCTGTTATTGGGAAGGCAATGTATCAGTTTGAAATTTTCACGGCGCGAACCCACTCCCAAATGCCGAGAGCAATCATGGTGCAGAGTATAAGGCTTAAGCCGATCATCTTTTCCATTGTTGGCTTGGATCGCTCACCTTCGTTAGTTAGAAATCGCCACCATACATAGACCAACAGGGTAGGGCAATCACAATAGGAAACAGCGCACCGCCGATTGTCGGCGCACTGTGGGCCGCATTGGAGACTGGGCCTAGCATCTATGGCACTCGATATTACGCGATTTTCTTTTTGCACGGCCCACGTTTTTCTGGCTTCGGCAGGTAACTATCGGCCATTGGGGTGATGTCTTCAAGAGTCTAAGTGCTCTCGCTCAATCCAGCGGCCATCGCAGGCGTGATTCGCATCGTCTTGTGAATCCGGGCGAAGTTGTAATAGAAGAAGTGAATCGCAACCATCGCCGCGTGATTCTCGAATTTCTTGGAAAAGCCATTCTTAGGCGAGTGAAGCGGCGCATTCCTATTCGCATCGTCAGGTTGTGACGTTCGACATAGGGCGTGCTCACATGTTTGGGATCGGGATCACTGCTGACAACTTTCATATCGGCGCCGATGCACTTGGCAGGACTGTAGCGGCGCTGTTCGGCATCGGTCGGACGCCGTATATCTTCTGCAACATTGCGTAATCAATATCAGCGCTTCGATTCGCTGACAGTATCCTCAGCTTCGCCAATAGCAATGTCGAATACCTGCCTGGCAAGCTGGACGGGGTCGCGCGGACGTTTCGCCGCGAACCGAGTATCGCACAGGCCGCGCCGTGATTCCACGGGGCAAGATTCAAACTGATACATTACCGTTGGAAACAGATGCTGGTCGCCTACTCACAGGGTTTTCGAGAAGCGGATTCGACTTGATCGGCCTGCGCTTCGCGCTGGCTCGCGAACCTGCCTTTTGGAGTCTTGCCATAGAGATCGGAGCCGGGGCAGTAATAAAGAGCCGTATGCAGGTCGATCCACACCTGGGTATCGGGATTTCCCTTGTCTACAGGTGTTTCCTCTTCCGGCGCATCGGCCAATCCCACAGCGATCAGCAGCCGATCGAACGCGGAGAGGTTCGTATCCTGGGCAGGTGGGTTGCGTTGGGCAGAGTTTGTCGAGACAGGGTTTCCCGCAGTCGCGCTCACCGGACTGCTGGGCATAAGCCCCCAGCGAATGACGACCGCGACCAGGATGACTGCAATCGCCAGATAAAAATCGCCGCGATGGGCACGCCACAAGCGCGCCGCCGTGTTGGTCGAGGTTGTTCCCGCCAAGCCTTCCAGAAAGCCCCGCGCCTTGGCTGCGGAGCTCCAGGTTGCATCCTGTTGTTTCACTTTCGCCACCGCGGCGGAAGCATTCTCAAGGTCGATCTCCGGATGTTGCGCCGCAACGGCCAAAGCGGTTTGAATGGCCTCCTCATCGGCGCGCTGGATATTGGACGCAGTGAGCGAATCAGCATGGTCTTCAAACCCCGGCGAAGAAGCCGAATCAGGCAGATGAATTTCGTGCGCGGTCGCACTCAGGCGCGATCCCACGCCGCTCACCGATTCGGCGTTCGCTCCGGTTCCGTTCGCCGGAATTCCGGAGACGTTCGGGATCTGCTCTTCAATTTTCCAGGGCGAGACAAGCTTATCCGGCAGGCCCGGCATTTCCCTGTCGCTTCGTGGCGCGCCACACTTACCGCAGAACAGTTCTGCCGCAACCAGCTTATTTCCGCATTTCCAGCAAGTAACCGTCTGCGCGGTTTCCGTTTCGGCCGAGATCGCCGCCCCGCGCGAGGCGAGTTTTTGCTGGTCAGCCAGCGGCTCAAGATTCGGCCGCAATTGGTCGATGGCAGCCATCATCGAGGAACGTTCCTCGGCCATCGATTTTTTAAGTGCCGATTCACTGGTACGGCCGATCGTCTCCGTGACCAGGCCCGCCATTAAACGGCACGTGTGAATGTCCTGTTCAACGAACCCCTGAATTTTGTCGAAATAAACTTCCAGCGCCCCCACGATATTGCCGTCGTGGTAGATCGGAACCGCCACCAGCGACTGGATTCCGCGGGGATGGCACAACTCCGGATCGAAAAGAAATTCTGTGTTGACATCGGGTGTGCGCAGAACCTGGCCGGTGCGCACGCAGATCGCACAAATGGCCTTTTCCAGGGAAACTTCGCTGCCCGTCGGCAAAGCCGATGTTCCAGCCCCGGCATGGTAGCGAATGATCTTGCCCTCCTGAATTCCAATCCCGGCGCCGCTGCCGCCGGTGATGCGCGCGGTCCTTTCCGCGACCACCGCCATGGCCTTGTCCGAATCGAGATGCCGAATCTGAATCTGATGCTGGGCTTCGACAATTTCCGCCAGCGTGCGCGTGTAGTCAGTTTCGGGGCGGGTTTCGGCCGGCCGCGGGATGCTCTTTTCGAAAGAAGTCAGGGTTTGCGCTTCTTGTTCCCGCAGCCGCTCGCTGTGCAACTCAAGGCTCTCCTCGATCTGCCGCATTTCGCGGTTGTGCTCTTGCAGCACATAAGCGGCTTCCAGAAGCCTTCCGAAAGTCTGTTCGTCGAGAGTGGGCTTGTTTTTTTTGTCGCTCACAATCTTCTCACGCAGCCGTTACGAGCCGGCCGCTCCACTTCGCTTCGTTCCTCTCCCGGAAACTCCCAGCCTTTATTCTAGTGCAATTCCTTCACAAGAGCGTTTCTTTCCCAGCTTCGGGCCCAGTCTCGAGCGCGGCCCTAGTCCGGGGATGATGGTCTCGACGCGCATCAGACGCAGGTCTTTCCGCCGTTAATACAGTGATTTACACGCAATCGTTAAAAAGAGTTTGCAGCGAATTGAAGCCTGAGTGAACGTTACTGTCGTAAGGCCGGGTGAGGGTGTCCGAACCGGGCGACGATAACCGCGGACCTGGTTGCTTGTTCTCTGGGCTACTTGTTCTCTGGCTCATCCGCCGGGTAGGACTTCCGGGGCAGGAGAAGTTGAAGGCCGAAATAGCCCACGAAGTACGGCTGATTATTGCTCGCCGGCTTGAGGCCCCGTCCGGCCATAAACAGCAGGATCACCGGATTATGCAGTTTGTAGCGGCCGCCGAAGTCAATCGTTGGTTCGTTCTCCGATGCATGGAAGGTGCCAGTGTTATAAAACTCCACGTCACCTTCGAGCTTTCGAGTGAAGTCGTGGCCAATGACGAGCCCGGTGATCCATCCGTTGGGCGCCTTGTGGACTTGCTGATATCCGATCTCGAAGTCCACGTCAACGGGGCCGAGTTTCCTGGTGAATTCGAACGGCAGCAGAAACGATTCGCTCGCCGGAGTAATTCCGCGGCGGACAGCGTCATTGGGGTTGTTGAGAAAAAACTGGGGAAAAGTAGAAACCGACAGGCCCTTCTCGCCCCCATCATAAAACCTCCATTTGACGCCCGGATTGGACTGGCCCAAGCCGTATTTAACCGGCGAAGAAGGATTTTGCACCCTCAACCACGCATTTTCGTAAGTCAGCTGGATACGCTCGCCCAGCCCGAAATTGAGGTCCACATCTGGAGTGTGAGAAACGGATTGTCCGTTGAAATAAAACGGCATGTATCCGAGATTGATCTCCCAATTGTGATTGCCCGGCGTACCAGGGTCGTTCGTGTAGTAGGGTGGTCCGCCCTGAGCCGACATCGAGGTAGCACAGAAAAAGCAGAAGAACAGCGCGAGGCTCGCCAGCTTCACGCAGAACCTGGAGTCGCCAAAGTGTCCGCCGAAGAAGTTCTGTTGATCATTCATCTTCGGTCTTTGCGGCGAACTAATTCTCTCCTCTGAATTCGCAGACTGAGGGCCTCATGTCGAGGGTAACATCGCGCCCCTGTGGGAAACATGGCGGTCCGCGGCGTTCATCACCCAAAATGAGCCGATGCCGCTCACCGAAAATTCGTTTTGGGAGCGATGTTTTGCAGCTGCAGGTCCATAGACCTCATTTGAGCGCTGCAGACAATTTGGCAAGTCGGAACCGCGCGGTCCCTCGCGCACTGGCTTGCAGGCAATAGGGTTACAGCAATCCGTGAATTTGGTTGTGCGCTGGAGGTTCCCCAATGATTTCTAAACTTCGCGCGCGCGGGATTCCGTTGCGTCGCCGCTCGCGCTAGTGCCTGCGTCCCGATTCGGAATAAACCAGCTGTCGCCACTTTTTTCAGACCCTTCTCAGAACCCTTGTCCCGCCCCCTAAGTGTCTTCAAAGTCTTTCCTTACGGCAGATAGCCGCGGAGCGAATGTTTGGCGAAAAATGTGCAACACAAGATTGCCAGAAGCGATCTGCCGCAAGGCAGGGTTAACAAAATCTAGGAGGATGGTTGTGATGGATCTCAACGGAATGAAGATTACCCCGCGGGATCAGCAAGTGCTCGATTTGCTGGTGGGCGGGTGCAGCAACAAAGAAATTGCGGGCCAGTTGAGCATCAGCCCGCGTACCGTAAAACAGCATCTCCGCACGCTTTTTCTGCGTGCCGGAATCAAGGACGGCCGTAAGCGAGTGAAGCTGGCCATCGCCGTCTTCGATCAGGAAGGGGCAAATCTATGATGCCGCGAGAGCGTCTTACCGCGAAAGAAGCTCAGGTGGCCAGCCTGGTATGGCAGGGTCTCACGAACCGCGAGATTGGCAGAATCATGGGAACCACCGAGCAGGTGATCAAGAACCATTTGCGCAGTACTTTCGACAAGTTGGGGGTCTGGAGCCGGTTGGAGTTGGCGATGTATGTGGCCAGCCACGGCGGCAGGAAATGGGGAGAGAATGGCGAACGCGTGTATGTGTCGAGCCAGGCCGCGGGCTAGCGGAAGATGATGGCCTGCAAATATCTATCCTGTTGCGACTAACCGAGCGTTTCCCAATCGCGATCTTAGCCCTGTTTGGCAGGCTAAACTGATGCAAAGGTTTACATTTGAGCAGCTGGTTTGGCTGAGTTGGTACCGTAAGTGATTGAAATAACAGAGATGTCACCGGGGGGCCTCCCGGCCTGTGAATTGCACTAAAGAACCTGACCCAGGCGGGCTTCGGAGAAACTCGAACCGGATTGCAATCGCAGGGCAGACAGACATGGCTTATACAGAAACCTTCTGGATGGCTTGCGATTCCATTGAGCAGTTGCGGGCCGAATACGGCCCCTTTCACACTCGTTTGGAAGCCGAAGCCGAGGCTCGCAAGCTCGGCTTCCATTATGTGCTGCGCTACGAGCACTTGCTCGACGAAAACGAGGAGATTCAGGAAGTTCGCTGTGTTTTTCTCGAGTTGCCTGCATCCATAGCCGTAGAGGCCGTGAGCATCACGCTGCACACTCGTTGCGCCACTTGCGGAGCCAGCGCCGCGCACGACAAGGCCTGGCAGGCTGAAGTGTGGGCGGACATCCATGAGTTCGAGAATGCGCGCCACCGCGTGCGCCTTTTCGAGCACGCGCGCGGCCAGGGCCTGAAGGAAATTGGCGGCTGGCGCGGCTAACTATCCGGGAGCAGGCGTGGAAAGTTCGCTTGCGGCTGCGCGATCGACAAACCAAATCAACTTCCCATCGACCGGACGCACCAATTTCGAGGGATATTCTTCTCCCGGCGCTTTCCCCTCTAAGACCTCATGCAAGGGCGCAGCTTTGTCTGTCCCGCTCACCAGAAACGCGACACACCGAGCGTCGTTCAACACTGGCAGCGTCAACGTGATCCGGTGTGTGTGCAGTTTCTCAACCCAATTGGCCACCACCAGGCGTGAACTTTCCTGTAGGGCCGCCGTCTTCGGAAACAAGGAAGCGGTGTGGCCATCGGGACCCATCCCCAAAAGGATGACGTCGAAGCGGGGAAACTTGCCCGGCGCCAGTTCGAAGAACTTCCGTAGAGTCTGTTCGTAGGTGTCCGCCACTGCGGAAGCGTCCGGATTCTCGGCGGGTACGCGGAAGACATTCGCGGGTGGAACGGGAACTTTCGAAAGAATACTTTCATCCGCCATGCGATAGTTGCTGTCGGCGTCTTTCGGTCCTACATGCCGTTCGTCGCCGAAGAAGAAGAACACTTTGTCCCAGGGCAGGCTTCCGCTGGCATTGGCCGCAATCAGGGTATACAAGCTTCGCGGAGTGGAACCGCCGGAGAGCGCAATCGTGAACCGGCCGCGTTGCGCGATGGCCTGGTTCGCCGAGCCAATGACCTCATCGGCGGCGGCCTGAAAAAGATCCTGCGGGGTCGCAAGTCTGCGCACTTCGACGGTGCCGCTCATGATGCACCCGCCAGCACGGCGCTACAACTTGCCGCCGCGCATCGCGCTGCCCCCAACAGGCCCGCCTTGTCGTTGGTGATGACTTGTACCGCAATGCTTTCCAGAAGCGGACGCAGCCGGCCTTTGTCGAGAAATGCGTTCATAAAAGTTGGTCCCGTGAGTTTGGGAAGGATTTTCGGCGAAATTCCGCCGCCCAGAAAAATTCCGCCCGTGGCCATTGCTTTCAGCGCCAGATTGCCGGCCTCGGCTCCGTATACGGAAATCCAAAGCTCAAGCGCGCGCTCTGCCAGCGGATTTGCCCCACTCAACGCTGCATGGGAGATCGCCGCCGCCGCATCTGCCTGTTTAAGTTGGGCCTCAAACCCTGCCGGCTCTTCGGCGGAGCTGCGCTGCCGCAAAAACTCATACACATTCACCAGACCAGGACCGGAAAGAATTCGTTCGTAGCTTACGTGCCCGTATCTCTTCGCGAGAAATCTCAACAGTTCGATTTGCAGTTCGCCTTGCGGAGCAAAATCCACATGCCCCCCTTCGCAGGCAAAGATTTCGTGACGCTTGCCGTTCCAGAACAATCCTGCCTCTCCCAGTCCGGTGCCGGGAGCAATCACGGCCTGATTGCCAACCCCTTGCGGAACCTGGTTCAAAGCGGTGATGTCTTTGGAATTGAGTCCGCCAATACCCCAGGCGCTGGCTTCCAGATCGTTGATCAAGAGAGTGGCGGGCAAACGGATTTGTTGTGCAAGCCGCGCCTGTTCGATAGTCCAGGGAAGGTTGGAAGTTTCGACGCGTCCATTGCGCACCGGCCCCGCGATGCCAAAGCACGCAATCTCGGGATGAGTGGAATCTTTTAAAAATTTGACGACAATCTCTCCCAGGCCGCCGTATTCGCGGCTGGGGAAGATCTGTTCAGAGATGAGTTGAAGGCTGCCGTTCTGGGGCTGAAAGTAGGCCAGCCGAGCGTTGGTGCCCCCGATATCGCCGGCCAGTATCATTTCTCGAAGTTCCTCCAGCGCCGTCCATCGCGCTCTAACAACTCATCGGCATCGCGTGGACCCCAAGTGCCCGAAGCATAATTTGGGAAATTGCGCGGCGGCAGCGCCTTCCACAAATCGAGCACCGGATTCACTACGCTCCAGCCTGCTTCTACCATGTCCGCCCGCTGAAACAGTGTCTGGTCGCCGATCATGCAATCGTGCAGCAGCCGCTCATAACCGGTGCTGGGCTGTTTTCCAAAGTATTCCTGATATTCGAAGTTCATGTCCACTGTTCCCAGCCGCATCACCGGCCCGGGAACCTTGGCCGCGAATTGCAGCGAGATGCCTTCCTCGGGCTGAATGTGCAGCACCAGTTGGTTCGGCATCAAGTGTTCGACCGAGGTGTCGCGGAACAAAACGAACGGCGCCCTTCGGAATTGAATCACAATGTGGGTATTGCGCGCGGGCATTCGCTTCCCGGTCCGCAGATAAAACGGAACATCGGCCCAGCGCCAGTTATCAATCAGCAGCTTCATCGCGACAAAGGTTTCGGTTCGCGAATCGGGAGGCACATCCTCCTCGGAGCGATACGCAGGAACCGGCTCTCCACCCTCCGTCCCCTCGCCATATTGCCCGCGAACCGAGCGGGTAAGAACTTCTTCATCGGTCATAGGCTGGATGGCGTGCAAAATCTTCGCCTGCTCGTCGCGCACGGCATTCGCGTCGAACGAAATCGGAGGCTCCATGGCAGTCAAGCTGATCAACTGCATGATGTGATTGGGGACCATGTCGCGCAGCGACCCAGCGTGATCGAAATAGCTGCCGCGGCCTTCCACGCCCACGGTCTCTGCGACGGAAATCTGTATGTGATCGATGTAACGGCGATTCCAGATCGGTTCGAAGATTCCGTTGGCAAAACGAAATGCCATGATGTTTTGCACGGTTTCTTTTCCCAAGTAGTGATCGATGCGATAGATCTGCTTTTCGTCGGCGACTTTGAGAATGTGCTGGTTGAGCGTTTTGGCCGACTCCAAATCGTGACCGAAAGGCTTCTCAATGACCACCCGCCGCCAGTGGCCGTTTTGTTGCTCCATCAATCCGTTTTCAGCCAGCTTTTCTACAATCGGTCCGAAGAAACTTGGCGCGGTCGCCAGATAGTAAAAAAAGTTTTGATGAGTGGCGTGATCCTGATCGATTTTTGCCAAACGTTCTTTGACCTGCGGGAAGAGTTTGTCGTCATCAAAATTGCCGGCATGATAATAAAAACGGCGCTCGAAACTCTCCCACGTCTCCTGGTCAATGCAGTCGCCGCAATAATTTTTTACATTCTCCTTGACCTTCTTGCGAAACTCTTCGTCCGACATTTGGGCCCGGGCTACGCCCAGTACCGCAAATTCTTTCGAGAGCAGGTTGGCGCGGGCCAGGTTGTAGAGGGCGGGGATTAGCATCCGCGCCGTCAGATCGCCGGCTGCGCCGAAGATTACCATCACACAAGGGTCGCCCTGTTTGCCGATTCGAGGCGCAGCCATCGTAGGTTTTTCCGCCAATTGAGCCATGGTCACATCCTTAACTATAACTATCGAATCGCCTCGCGAACCGCCTTCGTTAAAGTCTCCAAGCCTGCCTTCAAATCGTTTCCAAGATGCACCCGAAGTGCACGCCTTCCGCGCTCTGCCAGCACATGAAAGTCGCCCCGCGCCTGCGCTGCCTTGACTACTCCAAACGTATATTTCTGGTCGGGCACAGGAAGGTCCACGGCATCGTCACAGGTGACCTGCAAAAATACTCCGGAATTCGGGCCGCCTTTATAGGCCTGCCCAGTCGAATGCAAAAACCGAGGCCCGAAGCCCAGGCAGGTCGCAACGTGTTTCTGGTCGCGCACTGCATGCCGGATCGTCTGCAACGAAGCCTCGTGCTCGTCATTCATCTGAATATAGCCGAGAATGGCAAAATAATCGCCCGCGTGTATGCGATCCAGGTGGGCCTTCAAATATCCGGCAAAAGTTTTGTTATCACCCGCCGACCGCGCCAAATCGGCGGCATTTTTCTCGTCCGTGAACAGCTTGATGCCCCTATCCTCGAGAACGGGCTTTTCCGCGGGCAGGGAACCGTTCTTTTCGTACTCCGAAGTCAAATTGCGTGTTACGACTTTGCTGGCTTCCACGTCAGGCTGATTGAAAGCATTGATTCCAATGATCGATCCGGCGACGGCCGTGCCAATTTCCCAGCGAAAGAATTCCGCTCCCAGATCGTAGATGTCTGCCATCGAAATCCGCACCACCGGATGCCCGGCCCTTTCGAGAGCCGCGACCTTGGCTTCCACCTTCACATCGGTCGCGTGATCGGTGTGAACGTACGCAAAGACGCGATCATGGCCGTATACCTCCGGGCCTGCGAGTTCCTCTCGATCCACTGGAATAATGCCCTTGCCGGCTTTTCCCGTGGATTCAGCCAGCAGTTGCTCGAGCCACGCGCCCAGATCGGAAATATCGGGCGAGGTGACAATTGTAACTTTATCTCGTCCATTCACCGAGGCCGTGCCCAGAATAATGCCGAGTACCGCGCCCGGATTCTCTTCCACGGAAGCCGCCGGCCCGCACGCGCGCACCATCTCCTTCGTACGGTCGAGAAATTTCTTTATGTCTATTCCGATTGCTGCCGCCGGTACCATGCCGAAGTTCGAAAGCGCCGAATAGCGGCCTCCGATGGATGGTTTGCCGAAAAAAATATGCCGGAAGCGATCGCCCTCCGCCTCCTTCTGCATCTTCGACCCGGGATCGGTGATCGCGATGAAGTGGCTCCCGGCTTTGTCGGCGCCAACTGCCTTTTTCGTAAGCTCAAAAAAATATTGCTTGAAAATATTGGGTTCGAGCGTGCTCCCGGACTTGCTCGAGACAATGAAGAGGGTTCGCGTGATGTCGATCTTGTCTTCGAACGCCTTCACCTGTGCCGGATCTGTGGAATCGAGCACATGCAGGTTGGGATAGCCGGCAATCTTGCCGAACGTGACGCGCAAGACCTCCGGACACAAACTCGACCCTCCCATGCCAAGTAGAAGAACATCCCTAAAACCGGCGCTCCACACTTCCTTCGCCAGATTGCGCAGTTCCACAGGGCGGGCGATCTGTTCTTCAACAATGTCCAGCCAACCTAGCCAATCTCCTTCATCCGAACCCGTCCAAAGCGTCGCATCACGCCGCCACAAGCGCTGCATCTTGCCGCCCGACTGCCAGTCGCCGATGGTGCTCTTGACGGCTGCGGCAAGAGTTTCCGGCAGCGAAGATTTCAAACGACTCAAGCAGTCTTTCCTTTTTGATCTGGGCCTTTTTGCTGCGTGCTCTTTTCGACAGCCGCCAGCAACTTGTGGAAGGCGTCGGCAAACAACTTCACACCGTCGGTGGTGAGTTTCGTAGTCACTTCTTTCATCGAGATTCCGGCTTTCGCGAGGTCCTCCATCGCCTTCCGCGCACCGGCGATATCTTCGGTAAGGCTGTTGCGCAGTTTGCCATGATCCCGGAAAGCATCGACTGTGGCCGGCGGCATCGTGTCGACCGTATCGGGGCCAATCAGCTCTTCCACGTACATCACATCACGGTAAGCTGGATTTTTCGTGCTGGTGCTCGCCCACAAGACACGCTGCGTTTGCGCGCCCTTGGATGCCAAAGCCTCCCATCGCGGGCCGCTGAAAAGTTTCTGATAGCTCTGATATGCCAGCTTTCCATTAGCAATCGCAATCTTGCCCTTGAGACTATTCAAAAGCGCTTGCTGCTGCCCGCTTGCAGTCTTGAGTTTTTCGTCGATCATCGAGTCGACCAACGTATCGATGCGGCTGATGAAGAAGCTGGCGACGCTCGCCATTTTCTTGAGATCGCCGCCGCGCTTTTGCAGTTCCTCAAGCCCGGCGATATAAGCCTCCGCGACCTTCTCGTAAACCTCCTGCGCAAATAAGAGCGTGACGTTGATGTTGATGCCTTCGCCAATCAACTGCTGCACCGCGGGAATGCCTTCCGCAGTGCCCGGAACCTTGATCATCACGTTCTCGCGGCTAACCGTCTTCCACAGTCTGCGCGCTTCTTCGATTGTCTCTTGCGTCTTCAAGGCAAGCAGCGGCGAAACTTCGAGACTGACGAAGCCGTCGTGAAATTTCGAGCTCTGATACACCGGACGCAGCACATCGGCGGCGTCTTGAATGTCGCGGATCGCTATCTTTTCATAGCGAGCCGTAGCATCCAGATCGCTGGAAACGAATGACTTCACCATGTCGTCATACAGCGAACTTTCGGCGATCGCCTTCTCGAAGATGGAAGGATTCGAGGTCATGCCCCGCAAGCCGTCGTCTGCAATCATCGCCTTGAGTTTGCCGGTGGTGATCAAGTCACGACGTATGTAGTCGAGCCACATGGACTGCCCATAGTTCAGCAGCGCCTTCAGAGGATTGGTAGCTTTTGTGCTTTCCAGAACTTCGGTAGATGGCATGATAATTCTCCTGATGGACAAAGGTGGCTGATATTATGAAACTTGGTTTTGGCCACAAAGCGTGGCCCCGATCGTTTCTGCAAACTGCGATTGCGGCTATTTACCTGCCATCGCCTTGCGTGCCTCGGCGACGACAGCATCGGCGGTAAAGCCAAAGAACTTCAGCAAATCTTTCAAAGGAGCGGACTCGCCAAAGCGGTGCATGCCAAGCTTGCGCCCCTTCAGCCCCACATAGCGGTCCCATCCGAACGTTGCCGCCATTTCCACGGAAACTCGCGCCGTAATCGCGGCGGGCAGAACGCTCTCTTTGTACGCGGCATCCTGCTGTTCAAAAATTTCCTGCGAAGGCATGCTAACGACGCGTGCCTTAACGCCCTCAGCTTTGAGCTTTTCATAAGCTTCAATGCACAGCGAAACCTCGCTGCCCGTACCGATGATGATGACGTCGGGCTTTCCATCGGCAGCATCGGCGAGAACGTACGCACCCTTGGCAGTTCCGCTGGCTGCAGCGTACTTCGTGCGATCCAAAGTCGGAAGCGCCTGCCGGCTCAGCACCAACGCAACCGGCTGGTGCTGCAATCGCGCAATGATCTTCCAGGCTTCTGTGACTTCGTTCGCATCTCCCGGACGGAGCACAATCAAATTCGGCATGGCGCGCAGCGATGCCAGTTGCTCGATCGGCTGATGCGTCGGTCCATCTTCTCCAAGTCCGATCGAATCGTGCGTATAAATGAAGATGGATGGAATCTCCATGAGCGCCGCCAGGCGGATGCTGGCGCGCATGTAATCGCTGAAGTTAAAGAAAGTCGCACCGAAGGCCCGTATTCCTGTGACCACCAAGCCGTTCACGCTGGCGCCCATCACATGCTCGCGTATGCCGAAATGGAGGTTCCGTCCACCGTACTCGCCCGGCTGAAAATCGCCCGCGCCATTCAAATTCGTTTTGTTCGAAGTCGCCAGATCCGCTGATCCGCCCATCAGCCACGGAATGTTCTGCGCGAGCGCATTCAGTACCTTGCCGGAACTCTCGCGCGTAGCCACTCCCTTCGCGTCGGCGGGAAAATTCGGCAAATTCTTATCCCAACCCTCGGGCAATTCCCGGCGTTGCATGTGGTGAAGCCGCTCAGCCAGTTCCGGATATTTCTTCGAGTACTCGGCGAAACTCCTCGACCATTTTTCCCGCGCATCCCTGCCGCGTTTCCCGATCCCATCCTGAAAATGCTCGCGGACGCCATCCGGCACAAGAAACTTGGCATCCTCAGGCCATCCATAGAACTTCTTGACCAATCGCACTTCTTCTTCACCCAAAGGCTCGCCGTGCGCGGCATTGGTGTCCTGCTTGTGCGGCGACCCATATCCAATATGGGTGTCGACAATGATCAACGTGGGCCGATCCGTAGTTTTCTTGAAAGTCTCAAAGGCACGCGCCAGCATCTCCAGATCGTTTCCATCCCCAACCCGCGTCACATTCCAGCCATAGCCGATGAAGCGGGTAGCAACGTCTTCGCTGAAGGACCAGTCTGCCGGACCATCCAGCGTGATGTGGTTGTTGTCATACATCCAGCAGAGATTGGAAAGTTTGAGGTGGCCGGCCAAGGAAGCCGCTTCGCCTCCGATGCCCTCCATCAGATCGCCGTCGGAGCACATTGCATAAACGTTGTAATTAAAGATCTCAAACTCTGGCCGATTGAAATTCGCGGCCAGCCAACGCTCCCCGATAGCCATTCCCAGGCTATTTCCCACGCCTTGGCCGAGCGGGCCCGTCGTGGTTTCCACGCCAGTTGTCAGGTGGGACTCCGGATGCCCCGGCGTCCGGCTCCCGAGTTGGCGAAAGCGCTTGATCTCCTCCATGGGCATGGCAAGTTCTTTAAGAACTTGATTATTCTCATCCACCTCACGTACGCCCGCCAGATGCAGCATGGCGTAAAGCAACATCGAGGCGTGGCCATTGGAAAGCACAAAGCGGTCGCGATTCAGCCACGTGGGGTCCGCAGGATCATAGTTCAGAAATTCCTGCCACAGGCAGTAGGCTACCGGTGCCAAACCCATCGGCGCCCCCGGATGCCCGCTGTTGGCTTGCTGCACCGCATCGATGGCGAGGGTGCGGATTGTATTTATGCTGAGCTCGTCGAGTTGCTTGCCCGTTACCAACACCTGTTCGCTTACTGCCATGGGAACGTGCTCCTCTCAGGTCGATCTTGTGGTGAGTTGTTCTGCTGGCCAGACTTTCCAGAGCTATTAGAGTTACGAGAACAGAAAAGGGTTTCAGCTAAGCCACGAGTGTATCAATTTCTTTAGGGACAATGGAATTCCCGGGCAGCGATGTGGAAGGTTTGTGAAATCCGCACGGATCGCGCGGTCATGTGATACAGAGTTCCGGACGCCTTCGTCCAAGAGAGCGGACATAGGTATCCGCCGCTCCACGGGGTCCAGAGAGGAAGTACTACTTCAGCAATTGCATGTAGTTGCTTTCGCTTCTTGAAGCTTTGGTGGTGTCTTGCACGTACCTGAGAAACTGGCGGAGATTTTCTTTCGCGGCCGCCTCCAATCCCTCGAAGCGGACGCGCACTCCTCCGGCGGGCGTACTGTGTGTGATCACGCCGTTCAGGGCCACACCCTTTACCCAAATCTTGCCACTCGCTACCCAAAGCCCGATCTCGACTTTTGCCCCCGAGCTGATCTGGGTGGCAGTTTCCACCTGGCATCCGCCCCGGCTCGTGTTCGAGAGATTGCCCCAGATGGGAGTGTCTCCATCGTTCACACGCATTTCGACTGCAACAAAGCACTTGATTCGGGGATGGCGCCGCCGATCCTCGGCCCAGTTGGAAGCGAAGATATCAGGCTCGAACGGAGGTGCAGATGCAGTTTCGACAGGAACGGGCCGTACGGTCTCCATGGCTGGCTGTTTCGAAGTTGCCATGCCACTGGCTGATTGCTTGATCTCACGCATGACTGCCAGCAGTGCTTGCTCTCTGCCTTCGGGCAAAGCATCCCGGTAAGTCTGCAACAGTTTTCCGAAGTTTTTGGCCAGAACCGGATCGGCCAGTAGCCCAGTCCAGTCAGTTCCCGCTGCTGTGTTCATCTTTGAATCAGTCATTGGAGAGATGCACTTCTGATATTGACGCACTGAATCGATGCGCTACGACCCGCTCCCAGCTTGAACTGCAGGTCACCTAAGAACAAGATGACCTAAGTCACAATTCGTTGGAGATGGGACGGCGCCGGGAGGCCTGGCATTCGCCGAATGCGATGAACTGCCGCTCCGGGCCCGGTCATTCCTATACGGCAATGGGCGAGAAGCCCGCTCCAGGAACGCACGACAGTTTAAACTAACTGTTCACCAGCTTTTTGCATCTGAAAGCGACGCAAGTGAATCAGTAACGGGACGTTAGCTCCATTGCTCGGAAGCAGAGAATCCTCCAGTCCTATAATGAAATTTTTTGCATCGGCAATTCAAGGCCTTTTGCCAAATTTCAATTTGAAGGTTGTCGCCGCCATCGTGGTTGCAGCGTTCGCAGTCACAGGCCTCGTGGCGCAGACTTCATCACCATCTCCATACCCGTCCATTTCGTTGCCGGGATCGCAAAGTCCCTTCACCGGCAGCGAGCCTGATGGCCAAGCCACTCCGCAGGTGCTGCAACTTAGTTTTCAAGGTGCCATTGACCGCGGTCTGCGCAACAATCTCGGCTTTCTGCTTGCCGGGGATCAAACCATAATGGCAAGGGGAGAACGTTGGAAGGAACTGAGCAACTTGTTGCCCAATTTCGGTGTACGGATTCAGGAAGACGCACAAACAACCAGCCTGACCGCACTTGGCTTTAAGAGCAATTTCTTTCCGTTTCCTGTTCCGCGGGTGATTGGCCCCTTTAATTACTTTGACGCGCGCGCTTCACTGACCCAGTCTCTCTTCAGCTTCAAAGATATCGAACAAGAGCGTGCTGCCGAGGAGCGCTTGAAGTCCGCGAACTACAGCCTAAAGGACGCCAGGGAAGTTGTTGTCCTTGCCGTCGGCAATTCGTACCTGTTGGCAATCGCATCCGCCGCACGCATCGAGACTGCGCAAGCCCAGGTAGAGAACGCCCAGGCTCTCTACGATAAGGCCGCCGATCAACTGAAGGCCGGGTTGACGCCTTCGATCGACGCTCTGCGCTCGCGAGTCGAGTTGCAGACCCGCCAGCAGCAGTTGATTGCGGCGAGCAACGATTTCGCGAAGCAGAAACTCTCGTTGGCCCGCATCATCGGCCTGCCCTCGGGCCAGGAATTTGAACTAACGGAGAAAGCTCCGTACGAGGCCTTGACGCCGCTGCCGATCGAGACTTACCTGCAGCGCGCCTACAGCTCACGGTCCGACTACCAGGCCGCTCAGGCGCAAGTCAGGGCTGCGGAATTCGTCCGTCGCGGGGCAACCGCCGGTCACTATCCAACTCTCGATCTGAGCGCAAATTTCGGCGACATCGGTGTCACTCCAGCCGAGTCGAACGGAACCTGGCAGGTAAATGGCGGCCTGAACATTCCTATTTTTGCGGGCGGCAAGGTGCACAGTGACGTTCTGGAGGCGGAGTCGCAACTGAAACAGGCGCGTTCGCAGTTGAATGACTTGCGCGGACGCATCGACTATGAAGTTCGCGCTTCGCTTCTGGATCTGAATTCCGCCGCTCAGCAGGTGGAAGTTGCCCGCAGTTCCGTGGATCTGGCCGAACAGGCGCTGGTGCAATCGCGAGACCGTTTCGCCGCCGGGGTGACGGATAATCTTGAAGTGGTGCAGGCGCAAGAGGCCGTCGCCAGCGCGCATGAGAGTTTCATTCAGAGTCTCTACGCGCACAACCTGGCCAAGGTAGAACTGGCGCGCGCTATCGGCGACGCGGAGCAGGGAGTTGATCGATATCTGAAAGGCAGACATCAATAAAACCTATGGAACCGACGACGCAAAGCCCACCTGCCGATCCACCGGCTCAACCTGAAAGCAGGCCGAAGCCCTTGCCGGCCACGGAGCGAGACTTTCACACTCGCCCCGCACGCACCGCCAGTCCCGGCTTCCGCATCGCGATCATCATCGGCGTGGTTGTGCTTTTGGTCATCGGATTTTTTGTCTATCGATATGTGACGAGTTACGAATCCACCGATGACGCGCAAGTGGACGGCCACATCAATTCCATCAGCGCCCGCATTTCTGGTCACGTCACAAAGCTGAATGTCGATGACAACCAGGCCGTGCAGCCGGGCCAGCTCCTAGTGGAAATCGATCCCGCCGATTATCAGGTCGCCTACAACAAAGCCAAAGCCGATTACGAGGATGCGCAGGCCCAAGCCGCGGCGGCCGGCGTGAATGTCCCCATCACCGACGTCAACACCACCAGCCAGGTTTCCTCGGCTGATGCAGACGTAGCCAACGCCCGCGCCGCGATTGCTGCCGCGAAGCAGCAGTACGCCGCCGCTAAAGCTCAACAAAGCCAGGCGGAGGCCAACAATGTGAAGATTCAAGACGACCTTGGCCGCTATCAGCAACTCATAGGCAAACAGGAAATTTCGCAACAGCAATACGATGAAGCGCTCGCCGCAGCGAAGGCCAGCACGGCCACCGTGGAGGCCGCCCGCGCCACGGCCGACGCAGCGCAAGCGCAAGTTGCGCAAGCGCAGAGCAAGTTGGTCCAGGCCGAGGCCAATTATCGCTACGCACAAACCGCTCCTCGCCAAATGGAAGTGATTCGCTCCAGAGCGGCATCTGCCGTGGCGCAGGCGCAACAGAAAAAAGCCGCTCTCGATCAGGCGGCGTTGAACCTGCAATACACAAAGATCATCGCGCCGGTGGCAGGCGTGGTCAGCGACCGCACGGTTGAAGTCGGGCAGAACGTAGCTCCGGGACAAGAGCTGATGAAAGTCATCCCGCTCAAAGATATCTGGATCACCGCCAACTTCAAAGAAACCCAACTCCGCGAAATGAGAGTCGGCCAGCCCGTCACCATTGAAGTGGATGCGAACGGGCGCAAGTACAAAGGCAAAGTGCAGAGTTTCGCGGGCGCCAGTGGCGCGCGCTTTAGCCTGCTCCCGCCGGAAAATGCCACCGGGAACTATGTGAAAGTGGTGCAGCGTATCCCGGTCAAGATCGTGCTCGATCCGGGCGAGGATAACGATCAGTTGCTGCGTCCGGGTATGTCGGTAGACCCGAAGGTTTGGATTCGGTAATGGGTGCAGGCTCAGCCACAGTAGGCCAAGCCGATGCATGGCGCCCTGCCGTTAATCCCTGGATCATCGCGGTCACCGTGACCCTGGCAACGTTCATGGAGGTGCTCGACACCTCCATCGCCAACGTTGCCCTTCCGCACATTGCAGGAAGTCTGTCCGCCGGACAGGACGAAAGTACCTGGGTTCTAACGTCCTATCTGGTCTCCAACGCCATCGTGCTTCCGCTGAGCGGATGGCTTTCCTCCATCGTGGGCCGCAAGAATTTTTATATGGGCTGTGTGGCCTTGTTCACGGTCAGTTCATTCATGTGCGGACTCGCCCCCAATCTGGCCACGCTAATTTTCTTTCGCGTGCTCCAGGGCGTGGGCGGCGGAGGCCTGCAGCCCAGCGAACAAGCCATCCTCGCCGATACCTTTCCGCCTGCCAAACGCGGCATGGCATTCGCCGTTTACGGGGTGGCCGTCGTGACCGCTCCGGCGATTGGTCCAACTCTGGGCGGTTGGATTACCGACAACTTCACCTGGCGCTGGATTTTCTTTATCAACATTCCAGTCGGGATTATTTCCATTCTTCTCACTTCGCGCCTCATCGAAGACCCGCCATATTTCCGTCGCCGTAAACTCAGCGAAACCAAAATCGACTACATCGGCCTCGGCTTCGTCGCTTTGGGTTTGGGAACTCTGCAGGTCGTCCTGGATAAAGGGCAGCGCGACGATTGGTTCGAATCTCATTTCATCACCGTCTTTACCATCATCGCAGTCGCGTCGCTGATTTTCGTCACCTTCTGGGAATGGCACCACAAGGATCCAATTATCGACCTCCATCTGTTCCGCGACCGTACCTTTGGCATTTCGAATTTTCTGATGTTCATGCTCGGATTCGCCTTGCTCGGAAGCACGCTGCTCCTTCCGCTCTTCATGCAGACTCTGCTGGGCTACACCGCCGAACAAGCGGGCCTGGCTCTCATGCCCGGCGGATTGACGATTATGATCCTGCTGCCGCTGGTGGGATTTCTGCTTTCGCGTTACAGCCCGCGCTGGTTGCTGGTTTTTGGCCTGGTAATGCTCTCGACGTCGTTGTTCCACATGACCAGCTTCGATCTGCAAATCGACTTTCGCACCGCGGCCATGGCTCGCGTACTCCAGGCGGCGGGGATGGCGTTTCTCTTTGTTCCGATCAATACCGCGGCCTATGCGTTCCTTCCGCGAGAAAAGAACAACGCCGCTTCAGGGCTCATGAATCTGGCGAGAAACATTGGCGGCAGCGTCGGCATTTCCGTAGTCACCACCATGCTCGACCGCAGAACGCAAACCCACCTGAACTATCTGTCCGGCCATATGAGTTCCTCCAATCCCGCCTTCCGTTCGATGCTGCAAGGGGCAACGCGAGCGATGGAGGCGCATGGCGCCAGCGCAGCATTTGCCAGCCAGCAGGCCTATGCGTTGATTCAAGGAACCTTGCAGCGGCAAGCGACGATGTTGGCCTACATTGACAACTTTTGGATGCTGGGCGCTGCCATCCTGCTGATGGTCCCGACCGTGTTCCTGATGAAAAAATCCCGTCCCGGCGGCGAAGTAGCGGTACACTGATTCACGGTTTGTAGGCAACCCATGTTTCGAGTAATCACTGTCGAGCGGGAGTACGGTTGCGGAGGCGGCGCGATTGCCGCGCAGTTGGCCCATCAACTGGGATGGAATCTGTGGGATAAGCGCCTCACCGAGGAGATCGCACGCTTAGCGAATGTCGATCAGTCCGCTGTCCGTCGCTGCGATGAGCGAATCGACAGCCGCTTCTACCGGTTAGCGAAAACCTTCTGGCGCGGTAGCTATGAGCGCAGCGCTCAGCTCGGCAATCAGGTTTTCGATACCGATTGCATGATGTCGATGATGGAAGAGATCAGCGCCAAGATTGCGCAGGAGGGAAATGCCATCGTAGTTGGCCGCGGCGCTCCGTATTTCCTGCGCGAAAATCCCGACGCCTTTCACGTTTTTCTCTACGCTCCCCGGGCCGAAAAACTTCGACGTTTGCGGGAGGACGGCCTCAGCGAGGCCGAAGCCGAGGAACGAGTGGACTCGGTCGACCGCGAGCGGATGGCATTCGTAAAGCACTATTTCGACGCCGATTGGCCGACCCGCTCTCTTTACCACGTAATGATCAATACGGCCGTGGGCAACGAAGCCGTGATCGAAACCATTCTGCACACGATGCGGTTAATCCAGGGCCACCCCAGGGCCACCGACTACGATCCGCAGAGGGTTTCGGCCAAGACTTAGTGGGTAAGCGGGCGTCCCATCTGCGGCGCGGGACAGCAATCCTCAGCACACACATCCGCACGCGTACCCAATGACCCAACCGATCGCCGCTCCATCCCAGGATTCATCCGCTCCTCAATCAGTTCTCGAATCATGCCTATAAACTTCGGATGCACCCCGGCCGTCTTAGCCCGTGCCATCGGAAGCGCTAATTTCTCGCAAAGCTGCTGCGCTTCAATATCCAGATCGTACAAAACCTCCATGTGATCTGAAATGAAACTAATGGGAGCCAGAACCACAGCAGACGCCAAATTCTTCTCCTTCACCTCGCGCAAATAATCCAGAATATCCGGCTCCAGCCAGGGCTGCCCCGGAGCACCGCTGCGGCTCTGATAGACGAGCACGTCATTCCCCTGCCCGAGTGCGCCAGAGACCAAACGACGCACTTCCTCGAGTTGCATCACGTAGTCGCTCGTCTTGGCCATC
>JBEKBW010000040.1:0-61666 GCA_050015215.1 Candidatus Sulfotelmatobacter sp. | reverse complement strand
TGCAGCTGGCGCCGTGGCTCTTGAGCCGAAGTAATCCCATCCGGTTTGAATTTGTGAGCCACAAGTTATTGCGTCTGGCGGTTCCATTTGCGCTGGCCTTGCTGCTTGTGGCGTCAGCCAGCCTATCCGGCGTTTTTTACCGTACTGTAACGATTCTGCAATTGATGTTTTATACACTGAGTGCCCTGGCTTTAAGCGGCCTGGCGAAGCGTGGCTTCCTGGCGCGCTTCGCCGATGCGTCCGGCACTTTTGTCTTGCTGAATTGCGCGGCTGTAGTGGCTTTGGTCAACTTTATTGCGGGAAGGCGGGCGGTATGGACGCGCTAAAACGCGAGGCGGGTGTTGGGGCTGGGCCAACTCTGGTAAGCCAAGATCCGCGCGTTTCGGCTCTCTCTGCAGCGCTCAATCGCTGGGCATTACTGGTGGGAGTGATCACGCTGGTTTGCGTCATGGCCTGCCGCCACATCCATCTGGGTGAATTCGACTACTACGTGGATGAAGCGCAACACGCAGTCACAGGACTCTTTGTCGCGGATGCAATGCGCGATATGCCGCTAAGCCACCCCGTGCAATATGCGTACGCATACTACGCGCAATATCCGGCGGTCGCGATACTGCATTGGCCACCGTTGTTTTACGTTTTTGAAGGAATTAGCTTTCTCTTGTTCGGCGCCTCTGTCGTTTCCGCACGGCTCACGGTGATCCTCTTTGCAGTTGTGTTGCTGGTTGAATGGTTTTTGTTAGTCGAGGAGTTGCAGGATGTCTACACCGCAGCAGTGAGCACTGCAGTTCTGGGACTTCTGCCCATGGTGCTGATTTTTGAAAAGACGGTGATGCTGGAAGTTCCATCCCTCGCCCTTTGCGTCGGCGCGATTCGGTATTGGATACGGTATCTCGAGGACGGGCAGCGGCGTTCTTTTTACGCTTTCGGACTGTGGCTGAGCGCGGCGTTGCTGTGTAAACAAACCAGCATATTTCTGTTTGTGTTCTGCTGGCTGACTCTGATCGTCACGCGGAAGTGGAAGCGAATATTGTCGCGCGACGGGCTGGTGGTTGCCGCCATGGTGGCTGTGCTTGCCGGTCCGTTTCTCGCGCTGATGGCTCTGATGCAGGGCAAGGCGATGGCGACTGACTTGGGTTCCCGCCACATGACCGGTTGGGAGCAGATCAGCTTCTATGCCGATTCGCTGCCGAATTCTTTTTCGCCGATGATCTTTGTTCTGGCGGCGTTAGGTTTGCTCCTGGCCTGGCAGTGGGGCAGGCGCGACTATGCATCCATCATGGCCTGCTGGATTGTCGCCGGATATATTACGTTTTCTTTTTTCGGTCAAAAAGACGCGCGGTTTGCGATCTATTGGTTTCCACCGCTGGTGTATTTTGCCATCGGACTGCTGACGCGATATTTTCAGCGCCCTCCGGTTCGGCTGGCCATGAGAAGCGCTGCGGGATTGCTGGTTGTAGTGTTGGCGGTGCCGGCATGGAGTGAGCAGCGGCCCTTCATTTCCGGCTATGAGAACGTAGCGTCAGTCCTGGTAAACAGGTATCACGCGGGGATTGTTCTCTTCGATGGCAGAGTGCCGGGCAACTTTGTGTTTTTCATGCGGGCGCTCGACCGGCAGCGGCATTTTCTGATCCTGAGAAAATTGCTTTATGCGGACGATATCCGTCCGGCAAAGGCCAGCGAAGAATTACTGCACGGCCGCGACGCTTTGCTGGAGGCGATCCGGCGGGACGGCATTCGCTTCGTAGTTGTCTCCGAGAATCCGTCGGTTCGCTTCGAGGTGCAACGCACTTTGCGAGAGCAATTGCAGACTAGTCAATTTCAGTTGCTAGGATGCTTCCCTGTGTCAACGAACGAGGCGAATTGGCAGGGCGAGCGCCTGCTGCTGTACGAGAACCTGCAATGGACGCCTCCGACGGAGAAACTATTGAGAATACGGATGCTCACTTTGCCGCACGATATTTTTGTGCCTTTTGACCTGTTTAAGGTCGGCCAGCAGTAGCCTGCGGCGCAGGGAGTAAGCGCGAATCGGCTCTTTATGACGATGCAAACCACATGGGCAAAAAGCAAGGCAAGGTCAGGCAAGTGGAGGACGCGGGCCGAGTCTGTAGTTTCCCTGACGCGCCGACCGCTGATCTTCAATTGCCTTGTGGTGTTCTTCGCGCTTTATTACTACCGGCCTGAAGATTTGATTCGCGCTCTCGCCTACATTCCCATGGCGAAAATATCCGGTGGCCTGGCATTCGTGGCGCTGCTTGCGAGCATGCTGGGCGGCGGAAAATTCAAAGTACCAGCGGCGGTCAAGATACTCTGGCTGCTGCTGGTGCAAATGACACTCTGCATACCCTTGGCGATGTGGCCGGGGGGCGCTTTCCACACGGTTTTCGATAAGTTTGCGAAAGGCGTGGTGGTTGCGATGCTTATCAGCATGGTCGTGGTCAGCTTGCGGGAACTGAGGAAGTTGCTCTGGATTCAGGCGAGCGCGGTTGCACTGGTAACTTTGTTTTCTATCGCGCTGCACAGCTACGGAAAGGATGGCCGCCTTTCGGGCATCCAGGAGAGCATCCTATCGAACCCGAACGACCTTGCCATTAACATTGCGATCAGCTTTCCCCTGGCACTGGCCTTCATGCTGCACGCCCGCGGCTTCAAGAAGGCACTGTGGGCTCTGGGACTGGCAGTGATGGCCGTCGGCGTCGTACTGACGCAATCGAGAAGCGGATTGCTCGCGCTCATTATCATCATCGTGATTTGCGTCTGGGAATACGGGATCAAGGGGAAGCGCCGCCAGGTTGTCGTCGTCACTGCCGTCGCTTTGGTGGTCGGCATGTGTATAGCTTTGTCGAGCGCGCACTATCGGGCGCGGGTCGAAAGCATATTCAAGGGGGATGTGGAGGGCATAAGCGCAGGCGAGAGAGGCTCGCTGGAAGCGCGCAGGGAGTTGCTGAAGAAGAGCGTGATGGTGGCGTTGACCCATCCGGTGTTCGGTGTGGGTCCGGGATGCTTCATCCTGGTCGATCAAGGCTGGCATGTGGCTCACAATGCCTACACGGAACTGGCTGCGGAATCGGGTATTCCCGCACTCCTATTATTTCTTATGGCGATGGGAGCCGCATTCAAAAACATTACCCAGCTTCGGAAGTCAAATCACTATCGAGACGATCCGGAATTCACGCTATTCACGCAGGCGTTGTGGGCTGGGCTAGTCGGGTATCTCACCGGTTCCTGTTTCGCCTCGACGGAATACAACCTCTATCCTTATTTCGTCATAGGTTACACTTGCGCCATGGTGAGAATCATCCGTGCGCCGCTTCCCGCGCGGGTTGAGAGCGAAAAGGGCAAAGAGAAGGTTAAAGGCTTCGCGGTTGGGCGGCTTTCCTTTGCCGGACGGCCGGTTAGCCGAAATGCCTTGACGCCGACAACAAAATCGGTGCCGTGGACCTAACGTGCGGGATAGAGAGCGGACAATAACTGCAGGCGAGTCTCCGGAGGGCGCATGTGGATTGCTAGAAAGCTGATGCAAACAGAGTCGGAGTGGAACCCGAAGGTAATGATGGGCCGGGTAGCAACGCGCGTCCTTCCGGAAAGCGTTCTGCACATTCTGCAGAAGAATTATTACGCTTATGTTCTTAAGCACAAACTCGGTGCTGCGGAACACGATCAGACGTTGGTCGGGCTTCTGGTTTCCGAAGGCGACTGGGTGGTTGATGTCGGGGCCTCCATCGGCGGATACACGAAATTCCTCTCCGAAAAAGTCGGTTCCCGCGGTCGCGTTTATAGCTTTGAGCCGAATCCTCCGACGTTCGACTTCTTGACCCACAATATTGCGGCTTTGAAGTTATCCAATGTTGAAGCTTTCAACGTGGCCGTATCGGATACCATGGGGTCGGCGCAATTGAAGATTCCCCTCTACAGATGGGGATCTGAATGCCATTACGACGCGCGACTGGACGGTCCGATTCGCCCCGAGTGGCGAAGTGTCACGGTCAAAAAAGGCACTCTCGATTCGTTCCTTGCCAACCAGGAGATTTCCTTTATCAAATGTGACGCAAACTTTCACGAACTGGCTTGTTTGCGGGGGGCTCAAAAGCTAATCGAGAAGTGTATGCCAGCCATGCTAATCGAGGTTAATCCGAACCCGGACGATCCCGCAACCAGCGCCCACCAAACCTTTTCGCTCCTGGGTGCAGCAGGATACGAGGCGTACTGGCTGGATGGGGAGAAGCTACGCCGTCGACTTAGGGGCGAGAGGAGCCAGAACTACTTTTTTCTTACACCTCGCCACCTGGATTTATTGACGAGGCGCGGAGTGTTGCTGACTCAGGCGCAAGATACCAATACTGACGCCGGGTTAAGCGCCATAGCGCTTACGGCTGGGCAGGAGTCCAGGAACTGAACTATGCCCGCTCTTTCAGAGGAGATTTTGGCCATTTTGCGTTGTCTAGGTTGCCAGGGCACGGTCGAGCCTTCAACCGAGGCTTTGACGTGTTCAGTTTGCGGCCGAAAATATCCGGTCGTAAACGGCGTCATACGCTTCGTCGATGAGCAGCAGTATGCAGGAAGTTTCGGTTTTCAATGGCACGTGCATGCTCGCACGCAGTTGGACACGACCGAGAGCAACCGTTCTGAGCGCGCCTTCCGGCGGCGCACCGGCTTCCACCCTGAAGATCTTGCGGGCAAGCTGGTGCTCGATGTGGGTTGCGGAATGGGCCGCTTCGCCGATGTCGCGACTCGCTGGGGAGCCCATGTGGTCGGCATCGACTTGAGCCTGGCTGCGGAAGTGGCGGCGCGCAACCTGGCTGGCCGCGACGCAACAATCCTTCAGGCAGATGTTTTTCGTCTTCCCTTTGCGCCGGAGACCTTCGATTTTATTTACAGCATCGGCGTGCTCCACCACACTCCGGATTGCGAGCGAGCTTTCAAAATGTTGCCCGGCCTGCTGAAACCCGGAGGGCGAATCGCAATCTGGCTCTATAGCAAATACAACTCGTGGTATCGGATGAGCGATGTCTACCGCAAACTGACTCGCCGCATGTCTCCGCAACTTCTCTACAAACTTTGCTACGGTGTCGTCCCGCTTTACGGAGTTCACCAAGTGCTGAAGCGCATTCCGGTTGTAGGCCGACCGGCCAGCGGCGCGCTGGCGTACATGATCCCGATGGCATTCCATCCGGAGCGCAGTTGGCGAATTCTCGACACGTTTGACTGGTACTCCCCCTGGTATCAATCGAAGCACACGTATGAAGAAGTATTTCGCTGGTTTGAGAGTTGCGGTTTGGAAGACATGCGAGTCATCGAACAGCCGATCGCAGTGCAGGGCCGTAAGCCGCTCACCGCGAAATCTGCAGCCGGCAGCCAGGCCGCGGAGGTGATCCAGTGTGCGGGATAGCTGGAATCGCCGGCCCGCGTGGAGACGTGATCAATGCAGATAGCGTGCATCGCATGTGCCAAACCATCGTACACCGCGGACCCGATGATGAAGGCGTGTATGTGCAAGGCCCGATTGGCCTAGGCATGCGGCGCTTGAGCATCATTGATTTATCGGGCGGACGCCAACCGATCCACAACGAGGACCAGAGCGTCTGGGTCGTATTCAACGGTGAGATTTATAACTTTCCCGAACTGCGCAGTGAGCTTGAAAGCCGCGGCCACTACTTTTACACGCAAAGCGACACCGAAGTCATCGTGCATCTCTACGAAGAGATGGGCGCGGATTGCGTCCAAAAACTTCGCGGGATGTTTGCGATTGCCCTCTACGACAAGAAGCGCGAATCGTTGCTTTTGGCGCGCGATCGGCTGGGCAAAAAGCCGCTGCATTACACAGTACACCACGGGCGAATTCTTTTTGGATCGGAAATCAAAGCCATACTTGCGGTTTCGCCAGAATTGGCGGAAATAGATCACGACGGCGTGTTGCAATACCTTTATTTCGGTTATATCGCCGATCCGCTGACGGCTTTCAGAGAAATTCACAAATTGCCTCCGGGATGTTTGCTGCAGTTTCGCGATGGCAAAATCGATGTACGTCAATATTGGGATGTGCCTTCATTTGGCACCCACGCGCCAGCGACAGAAGAAGAGCTTTTGCAAGAGTTGGAGAGGCGCCTGGCAGAGGCGGTCCGAATCCGGCTGATCAGCGATGTTCCGCTTGGCGCACTCTTGAGCGGCGGGGTGGATTCGTCCATCGTTGTGGCCCTAATGGCGCGCGCCAGCTCCGCTCCGGTGAAGACATTTTCGATTGGGTTTCGCAATGAGCAGTTTGACGAGACCAAGTACGCGCGTAAAGTGGCCGATAGATTCGGGACAGATCACCATGAGTTGATTGTCGATCCTGACATCGAGCAGACTCTCAGTTTTCTAACCGGAATGCTGGAAGAGCCTTTCGGCGATTCTTCCATGCTGCCCACATATCACGTCTGCCAGATCGCTCGGAAATACGTTACCGTCGCGCTTTCGGGAGATGGCGGCGATGAACTGTTTGCCGGCTACGATCGCTATGCGATTGCCATGAACCGGCACGAGACTTGGGTCCCCCAGGGCTTCGCGGAACTGTATCGCCGTCACGTTCATCCAGCTTTACCCTCTGGCACATATGGTCGAAACCGCATCTGGAATGCATCACTTTCGACGCGGGACCGTTATCTCGACGATGTTTCGTATCTTCCCGCGCTGCATCGCGAACGCCCGGTCTTTTCGCACGCATTTCTAGAAAAAGCCGCGCATCTGCGGAATCCTCTCAAGCCATTTCAGGATTACTATGACAATGCTCCCGCCAGTGACGTTCTAAGCCGGTTGATGTATCTGGATATCAAGACGTATCTCGCGGGCGATATTCTGACCAAGGTCGATCGCATGAGCATGGCGACCTCTCTCGAAGTAAGAGTTCCACTACTCGACCATGTTCTGGTGGAATGGGCGGCAACGATGCCGGTGGAATGGAAGTTTCGCAACGGCAGAAGAAAATATATCTTAAAGAAACTTGCCGAAAGAATCGGAATACCCGCCGATGTGTTGCACCGGCCCAAACAGGGTTTTCAGCTCCCGCTGGTGGATTGGATGCGACATGAGTTGAAGGATAACTTTCTCGCCATACTGCTGGAGCCGAGAACCTTGCAGCGCGGTTACTTCAAGCCGGAAAGTGTGCGCCGGTTGATCAAGGAACACACAACACAGCGGCGCAACCGGTCGGGAATTCTGTGGCGCATACTCATCCTTGAATTGTGGCACCGGAATTTTCTCGAGGCGGGCAAGTTCGCGGTTCGGCCGGCATACGACGCAGCTGGCGAGGTTTCCCTGCAACCCGCGGGTGTGGCCCCGGCGAGGTTAAGTCCTTAGATTTTATCTCTCGTGCCACACCCACCCCAGCCCGCTTTATCTGATCCGCCCACGCAACTCCGATCTCGTTCCACCGCGCCTGTTTTTGTCGTCGGTTGTCCGCGCTCCGGAACCACGTACCTCTACCACATGCTGCTCTCTGCCGGGAATTTTGCTATTTATCGAGCTGAGTCTCAAGTCTTCCACACACTCGAGCCGGCATTTGGCGATTTGGGCAATGATGAAACCAAGAAGAGACTCTTGCCCGACTGGTACAACAGCCGCTTGTTTAAAGCTACAGGGCTGAACTCAGAAACCCTTCAAGCCAAAATCATGCAGGATTGCCGCAACGCCGGCGATTTTCTTCGCATCGTGATGGAGGAAACTGCGAGGAGCCAGGGAGTTAAACGATGGGCAGAGTGCACTCCAGATCACATTCTGTATCTGCCGCGAATCAAGCAAACTATACCGAACGCGTTGGTGATTCATATTATCCGTGATGGCCGGGATGTGGCCCTCTCGATGGAAAAGCAAGGATGGCCGCAGCAGCTTCCCTGGGACGGGAGAGAACGGCGCATGGCCGGCGGCGTCTACTGGGAATGGATGACGCGCAAGGGGTGTAAGGACGGCGCGCAGTTGGGAGCCGATTATATCGAGATTCGATACGAAGATCTCGTTACCAAGCCGCGCGAAGTGCTTTCGCACTTGAGTTCATTTATTGGTCAGGAGCTCGATTACGACGAGATTCAGAGAGTAGCGATCGGCTCCGTCAGCCGCCCGAACACGTCGTTTCAGGAGGAGCAAGGCGCCAGTCCGATTGGGCGATGGAAGAAGTTCTACTCTCCGGAACAGATCGCGATATTCGAGACATTGACGGAAAAGTGGCTTGCAGAACTCGGTTATGAGAGATTCACGAAGACGAATCACGCCAGCCTTCGATGGAATCTTTTCCGCGAGCAATACAACGCCCTACTCGAAGCCAAATTCCGGATGAGAACAACATCTCTTGGCCGATTCTTAGTGACACGCGATCTCTCAAAAATGTAATTCGTCAGAGACGCATCTGATTATGCCCTATAAAAGTTATCGATTGTATTTTGTAGAACCGCTGCGAAAGCGGCGGTAATCTGAGACCAGTCATAACGTGCCGCAAGCGCGGCCGCGGCTTCCTCATAGGTTTGCCTGCGAACTCTATCCTGTAGGAGATCGATGAGGCCGGAGGCGAAGCTTTCTGGCGTATCGGCGATAAGCAAGTCACGGCCGGGAGTGACATCCAAGCCTTCCGCGCCGATTGAAGTTGAAACTACGGCCTTCCCCATTGCCATGGCTTCAAAAATCTTCAGCCGCGTTCCGCCGCCGATGCGCAGAGGAACAACGACCACCGCAGCGGAACGCAGGAAATCGGTTACGGAGGGAACCAGGCCGGTGACTTCAACAGAAGGACCTTCCAGCCGGTGAACTCGGGAATGTGGATTGCGCCCGACGATTTGGAAGCGGGCGTTCGGAAACGTGTGCAGGATCGATGGCCAGATCTCGCGGCAGAAATAGTCGACCGCATCGATGTTGGGCTCCCAATCCATGGAGCCTGTGAAGACCACGAGTGGAGGGTCGGCGGAGGCGGACGGGGCGACTCGGTACTCTTCCGTGTCCACCCCTGTCGGCACGACCGTGATTCGACAGCGAGGGTCCATCTGCAACATTTCGTCGCGGTCGCGCTGCGAGACCGCAATGATGTGGTGAAAGCGTCGAAGCGCGTTCTTCTCGTAGCGAGCCATCTTGGCAGCTTCGATGTGGTAGGCAAGCCTCCGAAAGGGCGAGGTCTCGGTCTCTGCCATCCGCTGCCAGAGTATGGTCTCAACATTGTGCTGAAAGAGAAGGCAGGGAAGCGGGAGGCTTGGCGGAAAATTCAACGAAGCGGAAAGGAAATCACAGACAGTTACATCGAATCGCTTTTCTGTTAGCCACTGCGTTACGGTACGCTTCACCGCCGGATGTGCGAACTTGGCAACCGCATACGGAGCATTGGACGCGAGCCTCGAGATGTAATCGACGCGCGCGCCAAGAGCGCCTTCAGGCGCGCCAGTCGAAATAGTGGTCGTTCCCGGTAGGCGCTCGACGATCGCAGTTTCATAGTCGGGATCGCGCCGGCCTCCGTAGTATGAAAGCAGGGCAACGTCGTGATGCTTAGCCAGATGTCTGAGAATGTTAAAAGAACGGATCTTGCCACCGGTATCGATCGGCCAGAGTTTGCCTGCCTTGACCCAGAGTATCTTCATCGACAGGTGGATGGTAGTTGCAAGGCTCTCGTGTAAGTTGGTAGATGTCGAACGATGTTGTCGCCGTTGAAGGCTTCTTGCGATGTGTTACCGAACAGTATGGACTGCGAAGGTTAAGAAACTGTTACAGCCGCGGTGCCGCCGTCCAACGGGCAAACGAGATAAAATCCTAGCACGAAACGATCATGATATCGACAGAAAGCTCTACCCGGGAAACCGCGCCAGTCTTCGTAGTTGGCTGTCCGCGTTCAGGGACGACGCTGCTTTACAACATGTTGCTCTCCTCGGGCAATTTTGCAGTCTATCTCGCGGAATCGAACGTTTTTAATTTGCTCGTCCCGCGTTTCGGCGATTTAAGCGTTCGTGCGAACCGGGAGAGACTTGTGAGTGCATGGCTGGAGAGCAAACTGTTCAGGGCTTCTTTTCTTGATGCGGCAGAGATTCGCGAGAAGGTGTTGTCCGAGTGCAACAATGGCGGCGATTTCCTCCGGATCGTAATGGGAGGAATGGCCCAGGCGCAGGGCGTAAACCGTTGGGCCGACAATTCTCCCGAAGAACTCCTCCACGTGTTGGCTATCAAGGCCACCTTGCCGGACGCTCTGTTCGTTCACATTATTCGCGACGGACGCGATGTTGCTCTCTCGCTCGACGCACGCCCGCACAAATGGGTGCGGCCGTTTTCATGGGACCTGAAAGATAGTTTGTTGGTCACGGGGGTTTTTTGGGAGTGGATGGTGCTGGGAGGAAGGAAGCAAGGCAGAAGCCTTGGCGAAGATTATATGGAGGTGCGCTTCGAGGATCTGCAGGTGGAGCCGCAAGAAACTTTGACGAAAATCGGAGAGTTTATTCGTCACGACTTGAATTACGACCGCATTTTGCGGGTAGGAATTGGATCAGTGAGCGAGCCGAATACTTCCTTCAAGGGAGACTCCGCCGGTCCAGTCGGGCGTTGGAGGAAGAAGATCAGCGCGGACACATTGGCGACGTTCGAAGAACTAGTCGGGCCGACTCTCAAGACCTTTGGCTATTCATTGGCCGCCGATGGCGCAACTGCCAACCTCCTTGCGGCGATGAGGCTCCGGAGTTGTTACCGAGCGTATTTCGACGCGAAGTTCTGGTTCAAGAACTCGTCTATTGGCAGAACCTACCTGGGTCCAATGTCCGGATTGCAGATTGACGAAACCGTCATTGCGATTGATCCGGCGAGGCAATCGGCGGAGAAGGTGCAGGCATAAGCCGAAAAGGGTCAAACTCTTCTTTCCAGAATTAGACTTCGCAACCGGTCGTACAGAGCATTCCCTAGAAGCCGGTGAGAGGTTGTACGCAGCGAAGTGAGAAAACGGAGTTGCCAAAGTCCCTCGCGGCGGCATTGCCGTTGAAAGCTCCTTAGTGTTGCGTCGCGCTTAACTACAACTCGCGCAAGTTGAAAAGGATCGGTCCGGGGAGTGTTTGCGTCGATCCGACTGGTCGCAACGGTTTTGTACCCTGCCTGACGGGCGACCGCCGCGACGGTTGGACTCCAGCGTCCTCCGGGACAGGAGAAGTGATGAACCGGCCGGCCAACGATTTCTTCCAAGCGAGCCTTCGGTTCAGCGATTTCGCGAGCAAGCTGCGCCTCGGAGAGATCATTCAAGTAAGGGTGCGTCATGGAGTGGCAGCCGATTTCGAATCCCGCCTCGCTCAGTTCTCGTACTTGGCGCGCAACCATGTAGCCGGGGCGTCCGAGAAAACCCAAGGTTATGTAGAAAGTCGCGCCAAAATTCAGACTGTGCAGAATCGGAGCGGCTATAGTGAGGTCAGTTTCGCATCCGTCGTCGAAGGTGAGCACAACCCCAGGGGTGACTTTGTTCTCCAGTCCATCCGAGACCGATACTCCGCGGAATCCGGCACTCTGCAACCAATTCATTTGCTCGCGGAAGCTGGATTCACGAACCACGTAGCGCACGTAACCCTGCTCGCTCTGGCATAGTGGGCGGCCATCGACCTCCATCTCGTGATACATCAAATAAACGATGGCGTCACTTCGCATGAGCTGTGCACAGACTGTTACTACAAGAGCGATTTACCGCGAGCGGGCTTCGATCACCTGCTGGACGAGGCGAATCCAGTCGCCTAATTCCGGGAGAGGATCGTTCCACATGAAATTATCATGGAACGTTCCCGGGATCGGGGTGAGCTCTGCGAGAAGAGTAGACAATCGGTGGGGGAACTTGCCCGGGAAACCTCGCGGAGGGCCCTTCCACACCTCCATGAGATGACGAAAATCCCCAACCAGCCAACGGCACCGAACGCCGACCTTGTAGGGTGGCGGCGAGTTTACGTCCCCGAACTCGGCCATGGTGGCCAGAAGTGCAGGGAAGTCGGCTCCCGCGTAGCAGGCCAGCGGCAAAGAGTGCCAGAATCGTCCGTTGATTTCGAGAAAAACGGGAACGTTGTCGGGGCGAACGCGGCACTCGATCATCGCCACACCGTGCCAATTCAGCGCCCGCAACATCGCGAGGCTGGCGTCTCGAATCGATGCACTTGGCAAAACGCTTTCGCGCAAAACACTGCCCGAGCCGGTCGGATGTAAATCGCGAATCCGGCGATGGGCAAACTCGGCTCGTAGCTGGCCACGATTCATCAAAGCAAAATATCCCGCGCCGGTGCCTTCTACGAACTCCTGAACCAGCACAAAAGAGCACAGATACCGCATTTGCGTGAACGCCGCAATGGCTTCGGTCTTGTTTTTCGCGTACGCCGGCCGGCCGGTTGCACGTGTAGACCCATCCCGAGAGTGTTCTTGAGAGGCTCTGGGCTTAAGAACAACTGGAAACTGTAGCGAGCTGCACGCTTCGTCCAATTCTCCGGCGTCGCTTACCAAGACCGTCTTCGGGACAGCAATGCCAAGCGATTGCGCGAGCTCGGTGGTGTGCCTCTTGTCGAAGGCCCGCAAAAGATCGGCATGCCCGGGCAGAACCAATCGTGCCCCGACTTGAGTGAAGAGGTCGCGATGGGAAGAAATCAGAGAAGTCGTTGCTTCCGTCATGGGCAGCACAAGCGTGCCCGCTTCTTTGCGCGCCTCCCCCAATACGTCTGCCAGAAACTGATGGGCATCCTTTTCCGGTGGGGCATACTGAAAGCTTGCGGAGCAATAACGTGACCAGCTCGCCTTCGACCACGCTCGAGACTCCCCGGCCCAGACCGTGTGCCGGCGCCTGGCAAGCGACCGCACACAGGCAACCGCTTGGTTCTGATTGCCGTCAAGAACCAGTATCTTCATGAGTGTCGTGTGCCGTTCAGGATGATTCGATCCGGTAACGAGCAGCGGTACGGATGCGCGCGAAAAAATGTTTCGCGACAGTTAAATGCTACCAGCAAACGCTCTATTGCCTATGCCGAACCCGGCATTTGCTCTATCCTGAAAATGCGCTTTTGAGACATTGCGCCCACGTTTCTTGGAATCGGAGACTTCTGATTGTCCCAACTCGCTTTGAGCAGTCAACCGCATCCCTCAAACATAGCAAAGAGTACAGCGGGGCGTGTGGGCGTTTGGCTGATGAGCAACACTCTTGAAGTCGGCGGAAGCGAGCGCCAGTTTGCTACGCTGGTCGAGTCTTTGGATCGCGACCGGTTCGACGTACATGCCGCGTGTTTGCGCCGGATAGGCGGGCTTTCAGGGCGCTTAGGTGAGATTCCAGAATTTCCTCCTGGGGGCAGATTGCTCGGTATTCAAGCGCAGAGAGCGCAGTGGACCATGCTGCGAAGGATGCGCCGCGAGCGTATTGCAGTGGCTCATGCCTTCGATTTCTATACCAACCTCATGATGATTCCGGCTGCACGAATCGCTGGAATACCGGCGATAGGCAGCCACCGCCAAGTCGGGGATTTGCTCACGAGGGCCCAATTCAAGGCACAATATTGGGCATTTCGCTTCTGCGATCGAGTGGTGTGCAATTCGCGTGCGGCGGCGGAGAGTTTGCTCGCGGCGGGTTTGCCAGCGTCAAAGGTGGAAGTAATTCCCAACGGATTACCGGAGGTAGCATTCGCCGATTACCCGCCTTCCATTCCACGCCAGCCGGGCATTTTGCGCATCGGCATGATCGCGAGAATGAACAGCGCAGTGAAGAACCATGTTCCGTTTCTGCGAGCGGCTGCAAAGCTGTCGAAGCAATGTCCAGCAGTTGAATTCGTGCTCGCGGGAGACGGCCCACTTCGCCCGGAACTGGAGCGAATGGCCGCGGAACTCGGCATCAAGGATAAAGTTCTTTTCCTCGGCGAACGGCATGATATTCCGGCTATATTGGCAAGCCTCGATGTCAGCGTTCTCATTTCATCGTCCGAGAGTCTCTCGAATGTGATTCTGGAATCCATGGCTGCGGGGGTTCCAGTCGTAGCCACAAATGTAGGTGGAAATCCGGAGCTTGTCAGGGATGGGGAAACTGGAGTACTCGTCCCCTTGGGAGGCGAACCTATGCTGGTCGAGGCAATTGCGCGTCTCGTGAGCGATCCTGTGTCCCGCGCGGAATATGCCGCGCGCGGCAGGGAATTTGCGCGTTCTCAATTTCATATCGACAAAGTACGCCGACGTTTTGAGCAGCTTTATTCCACTCTGGCCAAGAAAGACCCACGCAAAGCGAGTTGACGCAAAATCACACGTTGCACTATGAGTATGGAGAACCTTAGATCTCTGGCGAACTCACAAAGGTGGCTGAAGCCTGTTTTCCGGGCAATCGGCAATCTTCGTTGCCGGACCTGGGATCTCCTCCATTCCGTGGACACTTGCGGCGAGGTGCCGCTGCTTCAGTTGAAGTTTGAAAATAAGCATAAGACTAACGGTCTCGAATACCAGTCTCATCATCCAGCGATCATTCGCGCGGGGCTGGACCTGCTGAATATTGAGTATCAGAATTATTCCTTCGTCGATTTCGGTTGTGGCAAAGGCCGGGTCCTGCTGGTCGCTTCGGAATTTCCGTTTCGCAGAATAATTGGCTTGGAGTTCGCTCCGCAACTTGCGGAATGCGCCCGGCAAAATCTGAAGACCTACCGCTCCAGCAGCCAGAAATGCTTTGAGGTCGAGGCGATTACGGCAGACGCTACCGAATACGAATTGGCGCCAGAGCCGCAGGTATTGTATTTCTACAGTCCTTTCGCATCGAGCGTCCTGGATCAGGTGATCAATAAAATCGAGTCCTCGATGCGAAGGTCGCCAAGGGAACTACTGGTTCTGTTTTCCGGGATCATTTCCATGCGGGACATCGGTTTCGGCGCACGGCCTGAATACGAACGCTTGCAGCGGACTCGATACTACGATCTATATCGCCATCGTTCCGCGTAAACGGTGGGCTGTACACATGACAGGCAAGAAAAATGGCGGGAACGAACTGGCGGAAGATCGTCGAGAAACTACGAAGTATGGATCGGCAGGAATTTCTCGACCGTAGCCGGCAGGAAGTTTCCAAGCGTTCGGACGTTTTGCTAGCCCGTTGGGGCATCGATTTTGTAGGGCTGGAGCCTCGGTTGCCGGATGCCTCACCCGGTGCATTGTTCTTCTCCGCCGAGCAAGTTCCTGATCTGCTCCAACTGATTCGCGAACGACTGCCAGAAGAAGCGGCAAGGATAGTGGCTCGCGCCGATAGAATCTGTAAGCATCACTTCGACCTGTTGGGATACGAGAATCTCGACTATGGAAAAGTGATCGATTGGCATCGCGATGTGGTGCATCGAAAGACCGCCCCGCTAAAACCCTTTCATCGCGTCAAGTATCTCGATTTCGCCGAAGTCGGCGACAGTAAGGTGACTTGGGAATTAAACCGGCACCAGCATCTCGTCGTCTTGGCGAAAGCGTATCGGCTCACCGGTGAAGAACGCTACGCTAGGGAAATTCATTCGCAGTGGCACAATTGGCAGGCAAACAATCCGTACCCTATCGGAATTAACTGGTCCAGCAGCCTGGAAGTAGCGTTCCGCAGTCTCTCCTGGATTTGGGTATACAGCCTCCTCGAGGGCACGCCCGCGCTGGGGTCAGATCTTCGCCGCGAATGGCTCAAGGCGCAGGCGCTTAACGGGCGGCACATCGAGCGTTATCTCTCGACATACTTTTCCGCCAACACGCATTTGCTCGGAGAAGCGGTCGCCCTGTTTTTTCTCGGCGTTCTCCACCCGGAGATTTCCTCTGCCAAGCGCTGGAAGTCGTTGGGATGGAAAATTATTCTCGAGCAGTCACGACGGCAGGTAAATTCTGACGGCTGGCACTTCGAGCAATCGACCTACTATCACGTTTACGCAATCGATTTCTTTCTCCACGCGGCGCTGCTTGCCGAGGCCAACGGCCAGAGCCTTTCGCAAGAGCTGATGCAGACCGTAGAGCGCATGCTGAACGCCCTGTTCCGGGTGAGCTTGACAGCGCCGCCACCCAGGATTGGCGACGACGATGGTGGCCGGCTCTTTGACGCTGCACGCAACCGCTCACACCACCTGCTCGACCCGCTGGCCGCGGGCGCAATTCTGTTCAAGCGCGCGGATTTCAAACAACTCGTCGGCGGATTGCGAGAGGAAACGATCTGGCTTCTCGGACGAAAGGGAATTAACGCTTGGGATGAACTTGAGCCGCAGGCGCCTAAGGCCACTTCGACTGCTTTTGAAGCGGCCGGAATCTACGTGCTGGCCGCCGGAAAGAGTCAGGTGGTAATTAACGGCGCACCCTCAGTGTCGCAGAGCTATGGGCATTCCCATGCTGACGCGCTGAGTGTCTGCCTTCAAAGCGGCGGCCGCAATCTGTTGATCGATTCTGGAACGTGCGAGTACGTCGGCGACAGTAATATGAGAAACCTATTTCGCGGCACAGCCATGCATAACACGCTGCGGGTGGATGGCAAAGATCAGGAAGAACCTGTTGGGCCCTTTTCGTGGAAACGCGTCGCCCGGGCCAAAGCAGAGCGGTGGACCGTCGGCGAAAGTTTCAGTCTGTTCGTCGGCAGTCACGATGGCTATCAACGATTATCTTCGCCAGTTGAGCACCGGCGATGGGTGATTGGGTTGAGCTCGAGTGTATTCCTGGTGCGGGATGTCCTGCAAGGCAGCGGTGATCACGGTGTGGATATTTCGTGGCACCTCGCGCAAGACCTCCGACAGCAGGATGAGCACGTTTTCGTGATCGAAAGACAGGAGCAAGGTTTGGCCATAGTGCCCGTCAAAAACCACGGTTGGGAAGAAGAAATGCGGCAGACTTTATGGTCGCCGGTATACGGAAGACAAGGAAAGACGGCAATGCGGAATTTTGGAGCTCGCGTTTCTTTTCCGGCGGACTTCGCAACCCTGCTGGTTCCTTTCCAAACGGCCCGAAGTTCCCCCGGTGACTTCGCATTCCTAGCCGAACCAAACGACACTCCGTTTGTTCGAGCTTACCGGTACGAAAATCTGGCGGCCAACGTCCGTTTCTTTTTTGGAAGCAAAGACAAGCCTTGGCAATCCGGTAACGTTGCCAGCGACGCCGAGTTCGTTTGCCTCGCCGTACATTCCTCACCGTCAACTCCCGACGTGATCCTGTGCAACGGAAGCTACGTCGATTTTGACGGGGTTCGCTTATTGGCCACGAAGCGTGGGGTGGCATGGTGTGAGCTGATTCAAGGACCCGCTCCCAGAGTATTTGGCTCCGATCTTGAGGCTGTTACGCATCCTCAAATCCCTTGTCCCTCTTGACTTTTGCCCCAGACGGATTATGCTTGGGAGAGCATCCACCACCCCCCCGTCTTGGCGGATCATGCGGTATTTTTCACCGTCTCAGTTGTGAGTTCAAACGGTCTCAGCGCAAACGACAAGCTGGTGGTGTGTTCAAAATAAGAGGGGAATCCAGGTCCGTGAAAATCTCTACCATCGCATTCATCCTGTTGATTGCTGGAGCGTCAAGCCTGAACGCGCTTACCTCCACCACGACTACGATTTCTTCTTCACTGAATCCTTCGATTTACGGGCAGGCGGTCACGTTTACGGCGGTGGTGACTTCCACGCTCGGAGCCCCGCCGAATGGAGAAACGGTGACTTTCAAGCAAGGTGCCACGGTGCTGGGAACTGGCACTTTGAGTTCGGGCAAGGCCACGTTCACGACCACGACGCTCGCTGCAACAAAGAGCGGAGCTAGCGACAATGTTAAAGCTACCTATGCCGGCGACTCGAACTTCAAAACCAGCACTTCGAGCCCTGTAGACCAAGTTGTCAACCCGGCGACCACCACGACGACTGTGGCCTCGTCAGAGAATCCCGCCAACTTGGGCCAGTCTGTGACCTTCACGGCAGCCGTGAAACCGGAATTCATCGGCACCGTCACCGGCACTGTGTTTTTCTATAGCGGGAGTAAGAAGCTTGGCAGCGGGACCCTCTCGGGCGGGACAGCTACCTACACGAGCACATCACTGCCGGAAGGCGACAGTCAGATTACAGCCGAATATAACGGAAGCAGCACTTTCCTGACGAGTACTTCGTCCATTCTGAATCAGAATATCGATGCCGGAACGACTATCGATACCACGATGACTTTCGACGGCGTCACGCGTTATTACCAGGTTTTTGTGCCGGGCGTCCTTCCCGCGAATCCGCCTCTGCTTGTGATGCTTCACGGAACGACTTACGATACCCCTCCACAAAATCCCAGCACGGCCGATTGGGGTTGGTCGAGTATTGCTAATCAGTATGCTTTCATCGAGGTTCAACCGGCTTCGACCTACAATGCCGTTACGGGTCAGTGGAATTGGAACGCTTATTTCATGGACGCTTCCTTTACCTCAACCGAGTCCGGCAGCTGCACTTCACCACCCGCCGCCTCCTGTCCGGACGACGCCGGTTTTCTGCGGCAGCTCATCATTAACTTGACGAGCCAGTACCACATAAATCCTAACGAGATCTTCGTCACCGGGTTTTCCTCCGGCGCCCAAATGACGGAACGAGTGGGCGTCGAAGTCTCGGACCTTGTAGCCGCAATCGCGCCTACCTCCGGTCAAATGGAAGGTCAGGAGGCTGCCCCGCCGCCGGTGCTGGCGCCGGGAAGTGCAGTCGCGCCAGTTTCCGTTCAGGAATGGCATGGCACTGCCGATACCGAATTGCCACCCTGCGACTACGGAACAACGGTCTACTCGAAGATTACCTATTATTTGGACACTGTGGACGACACCTTCAATTACTGGGTGCAACAAAATAAGTGTTCGACGCTTCAGACCACGCAGACGCTGTGTACGGATGGGCAAGCTACGCAGGGACTCTCGGGCAACATTGCGACCGGCTGTTCGAAAAATGTGGAGGCTCAATTCATTTGGGAATCGGGCGTTGGCCACTCCTGGGAAACCAAGAACAATGCGTCGCGATGGTTGTTCCTGTCAGCGCATCCGAAATAGAAGGCGTAACTCTGAGATAATTTAGGCAAGCGACGGCGAGGGAGGACCATGGGAGTCGGGCAGTCCGCAATAACCAGCGAAATGATGAAGGAATTAACTACTTTCATTTCCCAGAAGGTGGTAAAGGGCAAGTGTGAAATTAACGAAGACACACCCCTTGTCTCTTCCGGCCTTGTCGATTCTTTCGCCCTCATCCAGATCTTTCTGCAGTTGCAAAAGATTGCCGGGCTTAAGGTTCCGGCTAGCAAGGTTGAAGCGACGGATATGGAAACCGTCCGCACGATGTTCGCCACGGCAGAGAAGTTTGGTAAGCCTGTTTAGCAATAGGTGTTCCGGCCCGATGTTCGCTCAGCCAATCGTTCCCGCGGCTAGCATTTCGGTGATCTTCCCACGATCGATTTTGCCGTTCACATTCAGGGGAATCTGAGCGACATGGTGAATGTGACTCGGGACCATGTACCGAGGCAGCTTGCTTTCACAAGCGGCGATGATCCGCTTATTGTGAGATGGGTCGGATCCGGCTAGAACTCCGACAATTCCGGAAGCTGATCCGTCCGCGATGGGCCACGGAATTGCAACTGCCAACTCAGTGCGCGCGGATTCGCGCAACACCAGGTCGATCTCCTGCAACTCCACGCGATATCCGTTGACTTTGACCTGAAAATCGCGGCGCCCCAGATAAAACAGGCATCCGCGCTCGTCTTGCCGGACCAAGTCGCCCGTACGATACCAAATTTGTTCGCCTGTACGCTTCAATCGAACGAAGCTTTTCGCAGTTTTTTCTGGATCGTTCAGGTATCCTCGCGTCACTTGCGATCCGCCCAGGCAGAGTTCACCACTTTCTCCGAGCGGCACCGGCACTAGATCTTCGTCTACCGCGCAGACTTGTTGTCCATCGAAAGGCCAGCCGATGGGTACCAAACCACGAACGCTCTCCGCGGGCGAAGTTGCGGAATCCCAACGATAACGTGTAATCGCGATTGTCGCTTCCGTGGGTCCGTACAAGTTTTCGAGGATCGAATTATTCGCCGCTCGCTGCCACGCCTCCGTGAGAGCCGCTGATAGGGCTTCTCCGCAAAACAGGCTCCAACGCAAAGTTGGGAATGCGCCCGGCTCCAGCAAGCCAAGCTTGGACGCGAACATTGCAACCGAGGGTACAGAGAACCAGACTGTGAGTTTGAGGTCGTCGACCAGGGCCGCTGGTGTCAGCGTCTGCGCAGCGAAGGGACAAAGCGTTGCTCCGCCGTCCCAGCAGGTAAACAAATCGTGCACGCTGAGATCGAAGGTAAGATCGAAGTTTTGCGAACAACGATCTTCGCCGTGGATGCCGAAGTGTTTCGCGGCAAACTCCATGTAGGCAACGGCGTTCGACTGGCTGACTGCGACTCCCTTCGGTACCCCTGTGCTTCCGGAAGTGAACAGCAGGTAAGCGGTGTCATCTGCATCGATGGAAGGTTCGCCGGGGTCATGTATTTTCGAAAGTTGTTTCGCCAACGTAAGGCGGTGAGTCGCGAATTGGTTGCCGTCAGGTTCCCAACCGGAATCTGGAATGATCAACGACAGAGGTACGCTCCGGCGTGGTAGTAAGGCGTCCAATGTTGCTGCACATTCCTTTCCGACTACCAGAGTCTTGCATCCAGACGCCTGTAACATCGCCAGCGTCCTCTCGATAGGAAACTTTGGATTGAGCGGAACATAGCCTCGACCGCTGCCCAAGACGCCCAGAATTCCGCCATAAGCTGCAACACTTCGATCGGCTAGCACCGCGACCGTTTTTTCAGATTGATCGAGAGTATGTCTCAGAAAAGCCGTGATTCTCCCTGCGTAATTCCACAGCTGCTCGTAACTCATCATCACTTCGCCGAGTTCGAGTGCGGGACTGGCAGGTCTGGTTCGCAGGGAGCGGAAGAATCCGCTAATCAGACTCCTCGTGTTTTGCGGCGAATGCATCAGTCACTTGAGAATTGGGCTGGGAATTGTCGGCCTGAGATTGATTTCCCCAAAACCTACCTGCGATCTGCGGCAAGGGAAGCCTTCGAAGCATCGCCTGTATTTTTGCGCTCGATGATCTCGAAAAGCCGGTGGGCGACAATGCGGTCGCCTTCGGGCTTCATATGCGAAATGCCGACGTAGAGCGAAGCCTTCTGGTCGTCCACGATGTCTGCGAGATTATAGAAGTCTGCGCTCTTTATTTCGGCGCTTTTGTCGTACACAGCTTTGTACATCAAACCCAGATCAGGGAAGTCTTCATACTGGAAGCGCAAAACTTGTTCCTCATAGGAAGTGAGTTGCTTATGTCCAACCGCCAGATTCGGATACCAGGCAAAAACCGGGCGAAACCCGTACTGTTTGCCCAGCAGGTCGATGATGCCGATGTTCTGAATGTAGTTGTCAATCACCGCGGTGGAAAGCGTTTGCATATCCAAGTATCGTGTCGCTCTTTCGTTTTGCCTCTCGTGAAAAGGCATTTTCGTCGCCAGCCTCTGAAGCAAGCGATAGGTGTTGGTTTGTTGCAAGTATGAAAAGCTGGCTCTCTGCGTCTTTCCCCAATTGTCCAGGAAATTTCTGAACAGATTAAAGTTGCTGTGCACATCGGCTTCGCCGCTCTGATAGGCGGCAAAGGCTTCGGTGCCTCCGTCGTAGAAGAGCACCACGTTGGGCTTTCGGCTCGCGTGCTTAAGCAGTTCGATCAGGCCGACCATCTCCTGCGTGTTCGACCACCCCTTTTCGCCGTAGTTCACGATGCAAACCGGCGTGCCGGCGCTCTCGTATTCTTGCGCGACAAGGGACGGAATGGTTTCCGCATCCGTCGATCCCGCGCCCCACATCACCGAATCGCCAAACATCCATATGGTGAAGGTCTTGTCATCGCATTGTGTGTGCGCGGTAAGGCGGACGCCGTCCGGACTGCGCGTATTCGTTCCAATATTCGCGGTCCTCGGCATTTCCGTTTTCGGCCATATCCAGCTTCACGCCCGGTTCGAGGACGTCCCGCCCATAATCACGGTAGCGATAGTACGAATAGAGTTCGACAGCCCCCATGAGAATCACCGCCAACGTCACGGCTACACACAGGCGGACGCCGAATGATCGGAGCAGGCGTCGATATGGCCCGGAGCTTACGGGAGGAATCTCCAGTCTTTGTCCATCTTTTGTTAATGGCACAAAACCACAACCTCGCTCAAACCTGAGGAAAATGCTAGCACAGCGCTAGCCTCGGAAGTCCATACCGTCAGTGGAACAATTCTCGTCGTCTCGGCTAGAACAAGGCGTACATGACAGGGCCAGTTTCCGCATGCCCCGGTTGGAAGATTACGCTCAAATAGATCGTCAATATTACGACCAGCGGAGCAATCCAAACCCATCGCTCTTTCGCGAAAGTTGTGACGACAATTTGCCACCCGTTGCCGTTAGCGGACTTTTTTGTCGAGTCTCCGACTCGGTTCAACAGCTCTCCGGCGCCGATGACCGCGAAGTATCCAACTGCCGCGAGCAACGTCATCAAGTACAAACTGGGAGCCAACGTTAAGTGGCCATAGCTGCCAACACTAGCTATTGCGCTCATCATGCCCATCGCCTGGCCGACGGTTTCGGACCGAAAAAAGATATAACCCACGCACACCGCCGAAAATGTCAGCCACCACGAAACGATTGTCGCTATCGGCCCCGACCATTTGAATCCACTCCACTTGCGAAACTCCTGCCACTGACGGTGCAGGACTAAGAGGATTCCATGGTAGATCCCCCACATCATCAGAAGAACACTGCCCTTGTGCCAGATCCCGAAAACGAACATGGCAATCACCAGCGCCAGATTTCGCCACCAGGCCTCAAATCGGATTGTAGCTAATGGCAAAAAGACAAAATCGCGGATCCAGAATGACATCGACATATGCCATCGCGTCCAGAACGACGAGATGGTGGTCGACAAATATGGCCGATTGAAGTTCTCATGTAGCTTGATCCCGAACAGGCGCGCTGCGCCAATTACGATGTGCGAGAAGCCGCAGAAGCTGAAGTACAACTGGAATCCATACGCGATGATGAGGCACCACACATCGATTCCGCTCAGCCGTTTCGCGGTGTCGTTGAAAGCCGCGTCGACTCCGGCTCCCGCGTAAAGTCCGCCGCTCATGACTAATGCGAGAAAAGACATAAGCGTGCCAATCGCAACCCGACGCACGCCGGTCTTGAGATCGTCCTCGCTAACAGACCAATCCTGCCGGAATTGCGGCAGCATGCTCGACATTCGGCAAATCGGTCCTTGCAAAACCGTCGGCCAAAAAGACATGTACAGGCAGAACTCCAGAAGCGACGGATCCAGTTCTTTTTCGCGATAGAGTTCAAACAGGTAGCTGATGGCCTGGAATGTCCAGAAAGACACTCCCAGGGGAAACGCAATTCGTTGAAGCGCGGAAAGTGACGATCCGGGCGGCGCGACGGTGCCGAGCAAGGGCAGGTATTTGAAAACGCTCAACAGGGCTACATTGAGAAAGATTCCAGTCCACAGCCGCCCTGATGTGATCCGTTTCTTCAACCACTCGCCCAACCCATAATTCATGAGCGAACTGAAAATCAGCACTACGATCAGCCACGAGCCCCAGGTGTAGTAAAAAATCCAACTCGAGATCAGGTAAAGCCACTGGCGAAGCGTGACCGAACGGAGCCGAAAAGCCACCAGCCACACAACTACCAACCCGACTGCATAGCCCATAAGTTCTGATGTCATGATTGGCGGCCGAAGCCTTGAAATTCATTGAACGCTAATAATTCGCAATTACAATTGAATCTCATGTTCTCGTGGGAGATGCGGGTTGTCAACCCGCTTCAATAGCCAATTTCGGCCAGACCGAGCCAGGGAGAGTGCATTTGGAAATTCCGAAGCCTGTCGTAGAACCATCCGGACAGGCGAACGCAAATGGCTTATCCGCACCCGACGAAAAGCACACATCGCTGGCGGCGAACCTTGCCTGGCGCGCGTTAGCGAACTGGTCCGGTCAATTCGTTTCCTGGGCTTCGCTTCTAGTCGTAGTTCGACTGCTCTCGCCGGCAGATTTCGGACTGGTTGGAATGTCGGTTGTGCTCTTTTGGTTTTTGAAATTCTTCGGATCATTCGGGATTACTGCTTCCGTCACGCGTCATCGGGATCTAAGCGATGAGGCGCTCGCGCAATTGAACACGATGGGAGTCGTCTTCGGCGTGGGATCGTTCCTGCTCGCCTGCGTGTTTGTTTGGCCTCTCGCGCTTTTCTTTCGGAACCCGCGCCTGGTGCCGGTTGCAATTGTCACGAGTCTTGCTCTGTTCCCGCTCGGGTTGCGAAGCGTTCCCGAAGGCCTGATGAATCAGAAGATGCGCCTGAAATCGCTGTCGCTGTTTGACGCTCTGCGCGACGTCATAAGCGCCGGCGTGACAGTTTTGCTGGCGTGGATGGGCTTCCATTATTGGGCGCTGGTGCTGGGAAATCTGGTGTCGGAAATTGTCCGATGCGCGATCGTGTTAAGCGTGCAACGATACCGGTTCGCCTGGCCGCGGATGAGCACCATACGCGAGCCGCTGGTTTTCGGCGGCCGCGTTTTGGTTTCAAGCTTTGCCTGGTCAACTTACAACACGCTCGACAATATGACAGCCGGCCGCGTGCTCGGCCAGGCGGCGCTTGGTCTTTATGGCATGGCTTGGAACCTTGCCAACGCGCCTTTGGAGAAAATCGTCTCGCTCGTTACAACATTGATCCCAGCCTATCTTTCTCGAGTGCAGACGGATATGGCAGTAATGCGCAGCTATGTGCGATCTCTCACCGAGGCAATCGCGTTAGCAACATTCCCGGCGACGATCGGCATGGCTTTAGTTGCGCGCGACGCTGTTCCCCTCGTGATGGGGCACAAGTGGAATGGCATGATCGCGCCTTTGCAGGTGCTCAGCGCTTACGCCGCGTTTCGCTCGATCATCGCACTGTTGCCCAGGGTCTTGACCACGGTTGGCCAGGCCAGATTCGTTATGCGGGTTGAAGCTTCCGGGCTCGTGATTATGCCACTGGCTTTCTGGATCGGCAGCCACTGGGGCATCCGAGGCATTGCTTTCGGCTGGGTATTCGCGTATCCGATCTTAGCCCTCGCCGAATGTTGGCAGACGCTAAAGACGATCGGGATGAAGGCCGGAGAATACATCGGTGTGCTGCGTCCCGCTCTGGATGGCTCAGTCGCGATGATGCTGGCTCTGACCGCGATGCATTGGCTTCCTTTGCCCCGCCAATCTCCGTGGTTCTACCTGGTGAGCGAGGTCGGGGTCGGAGCCATCGTTTACGTGGGAACGATCTCAGTATTCCACCGCGGCAGGGTGGAGTACTTTCTGAGCATTGTGGAGAGGGCCAGGAAGCCCCGACTCAAAGTATCGGAGGAATCGGCCGTATCCTGAACACGGTCGAGCACGCAAACGCTTAGGATTTTCCTTTACCTCTTTGGGGGATGTCCTTCCGCCTGTATGTCCTGAGCCCTACGTTACCTTCTCGCTTTTCTTCCCCCTAGATACAGTGCGGATAGCTGGGGAAAAACGGGTTTCCCCCGGTGTGATCGAGGAGAGGTTCGTAATGTTTCAGAGAGTATCCCCCAGTTGTCTGCTCTCGCAATACAAAGGTGTGTCGTCAGGGCAAATTGCAGTTTTCCTGTTGAACCTCGGTTTGCTTGTGATGACGGGTTGCAGCGGAAGCGGTTCCAACCCGCTGTCTTCGGCGGCTTCGCAAATTCAGATTGCCGTTTCACCCAGCACCGCAACTCTTAGCCCCTCCGCACAACAGCAATTCACCGCAACGGTTCAAGGCACAACCAACTCCGCCGTGACCTGGATGGCGAGTGCTGGTTCGATTTCGAGCAACGGCACCTTCACTGCACCGGTCGCAAACAGCGGGACTCAGGTCACGATCACGGCCTCGAGCGTCAGCGATTCCACACAACGCGCCAGCAGCGTGGTGACGATTGAGCCGCCGGCAAAACTCCAAATTACAACTTCAACTTTGAGCGGTGCGATTGCGAATACACCTTACAACGCTGGTGTCGGGGTCAGTGGAGGCACGCCTCCCTACAAATGGTCGGTTTCCGCCGGATTGCTTCCGCAGGGCTTCACGTTACAGGGCACCACCGGCGCAGTCGCTGGCAGCACGAGCATAACAGGGAACTTCTCGTTTACAGTGAAAGTGACCGACGCGGCATCGAACTCCGCGGCGCAGAGCCTGATACTGTCAGTGGCGCCGGCGGTCAGTGGCAGCTTTGATGGTCCTGCTGAGTTGCCCCGCGTTTACCTGAATACGACATTAGCGGATACGCCGGCTCCGGGTCCCGTGGTTACGGTTGCCGCGAATGCAGACTTGCAGACAGCCCTGAATAACGCGAGCTGCGGCGACACTCTCGATCTGCAAGCGGGAGCGACCTACTCAGGCCAATATATTTTCCCGGCAAAGTCCTGCGACGACCAGCACTGGATCATCGTTCGCACCAGTTCTCCTGATACCACTCTGCCCCCGGAGGGCACGCGCATGACGCCGTGCTACGCCGGAGTTTCGTCCCTCCCCGGGCGGCCGGCATTTTCCTGTACCTCAACGAAAAATGTTCTTGCCGCAATTTCTTATGCCGGCACCGGAAACGGGCCCATCATGTTTGCTAGCGGCGCCAACCATTATCGGCTGTTAGGACTGGAGATCACCCGCGCCGCAAACGGCAAGGCCGTAACCGATCTCATCGTACGGGATGGCGACGGTTCCATGAGCCAAATCGTACTCGACCGGGTCTACATCCACGGCACGCCGGTTGAGGAAACCCGCCGCGGAGTCGATTTCAGCGGCGGCACAAGTATGGCGGTGCAGGATTCCTACATCTCCGACATTCATTGCAACACCAAAGGTACGTGCACAGACTCCCAAGCCGTTGCCGGCGGCGCCGGAGATCAGCCTATGGGGCCCTACAAGATCGACGACAACTTTCTTGAAGCTTCCGGGGAAAACATTTTGTTCGGAGGAAGTGAGGCGACGCAGACTCCGCAAGACATTGAAATTCGATTCAACCATCTCTTCAAGCCAATGCTGTGGTTGCAGGGACAGCCCGGTTATACCGCTCCTACGGTTATCGTAAAAAATCATTTTGAAATGAAAAATGCGCAGCGGGTCTTGGTCGATTCGAATGTGCTGGAAGATAACTGGGGCGGATTTACTCAGCACGGAGCCTCGGTCCTAATCGGGCCTAAAAATCCTGGCGGCGACGATGGCGCGGTTTGTCCTCTTTGCCAGGTCACAGACGTGACCATACGATATTCGACAATCAGCCACGTTGCGGGCGCTTTTGTTATCGACAATGGAGATGCGCCCGGCGGCGGCGCTCCTCTGGCGGGCGAACGTTATAGCATTCACGACGTGATTGCGGACGACATCAACGGAACCACATACATTGGCTATGGCACTTTTGTTCAGGTAGGCACGGTTGCTCAGCCGCTTCTGCAGAGTGTAGCGATCAATCACGTAACCGCTTTTCCGAACCGCACAATGCTCAGTATTGGCATTCCGACCACTTCGCCGATACCCGGTTTTGTTTTCAGCAACAGCATTGTCGCTGCCGCTCAAAACCCAGTTTTTTCCACGGGGAATTATGGTTCGGGCAATTGTGCATACCACCACGCCCAACCGGCGGAGTCAGTCACTGCCTGTTTTGCGCAGCCCGTGTTCTCAACGAACGCCTTTCTCGGCTCGACGTTCCCATCTTCCGAGTGGCCCGCCGGCAACTTCTTTTATTCTTCATCAACCGTCGGTTTCGTTAATTACAACAATGGAAACGGCGGCGACTATCATCTGGTGCCCTCGAGTCCGGCAATTGGCGCAGCCAGCGATGGCACCAATCTGGGAGCCAATGTTGACGCCGTGCTCACCGCCGTCAGCGGGGTTCGGTAATCCTCGGTTCGAGTTCTGCACCCGATTTCAGCCATCAATCGGTTCGCCTGCGAGGTGCTATTATCGGAACAGGCGCTACGATCTGACCGCCGTCCTTCCCGTTCTAACGCCAGGCGAAGCGACGCCGTAACAGCCGCATGCCCAAAACCTGGATCAAGAAATCGCTGGTGAAGACGGGAGCACTGCGCTTTGCCTCCAGATTCGCCGAGCCTGGTGTTGCCATCCTTATGTACCACTCTGTGATGGACGATCCGGAGGTAGCGGAAACAACTTTAGGCGGAATTGCTCACAGCAAGGACGTTTTTCGCAGTCAGATGGAAGTGATCGCAAAACGCTACCATGCCGTGAATCTTGATGATGTGCTGCTCTTTCTGAAAGGCGAAACAAATCTACCGCCAGGGGCTGTCGTAGTCACCTTCGACGATGGCTACGCCGACAACTATCAGGCCGCCATGGAAATCCTCAGTCCCATGGGCATCCCCGGCGTCTTTTATGTGACGGTCGATTGCATTGACAAGCAGATGCTGCCTTGGCCAAGCCGGTTGCGGCATGCGATTTTGATGTCTAACAAAGAGAACTGGATTGATCCCGACGGAGCGACGTGGACTCTGTCGTCCCCTGAGAATCGAAGTTGCGCATTCGCTCTCGCGGCCGAGTGTTGCAGTAAGCTTACGGGAATTCTGCAGGCCCGATTTGTCGATTCAGTGTACCGCCAATTGGAGACGGAACCTCTCAAGCTCAACCAGCGGCCTATGCTCACGTGGGATGAACTGCGCAGCTTGGGGTGCAACGGTCACACAATCGGGTCGCATACGATGACTCATCCCAACATGGCTCATATACCTGAAAACGAGATGAGAACAGAGTTGGTCGAAGCAAAATGCCGGATCGAGCAGGAACTTGGCACGCCAATTCCACACTTCTCTTATCCATGTCCCGCCTTACAGCCGCATTGGTCGGATCGAACCGCGAACGCGAGCCGCCAGGCCGGCTACGCAACGGCCGTAACCACCAATGGCGGTGTCGTCCGGAGCAACGATAATCCGCTCGCGTTGCGCCGTATTCGCCCCAGCAAGACGGCAGACGGCCTGCAATGGAACCTGGAACGCGCATTCCTGAAGTCACGATCTGAAGCGCAACTCAGCCACCCCTAAAGCACGCCCTTCGTCTCGCGTTCGATCTCATCGAAATCCGCTCCGGGATCCTTACCATCCAAGCCTGCATGCTTAAACTTGCTGTGCTCTGAAAGACGATAGCTCCCGGCGCTTGCATCCTCCGACAAGCCAGCGTCTGCCATATTCTTTGGAGTCGGATTACCCTTCGGCCAGTCGCTTCCACCACCAATGATAACGTTGTGATCGAAGCGATACGAGGTGAAGCAGGAATGCAGGACATTATCGAGGAACCTCGATCCGGGACCGGCAGCGCAATTTCTCTCCTTGCCGCCACCGGTGGAAGTAACCGCGGCTGCCATGAAGATGCTGTTGGTAATGGTCAGTCGGTCCATTTGCGGATTGGTACGTGGACCCCCGATATTGAACAGCACGCGAGGAGGGAATGCCGTGAGATGGTCGATGGTAATGTCATGCAACGGAATTGCTGCTGTCTCGCCGGCAGCGGTGGAAATTTGCGCGAACAAGCCGCGGCCGTTGTAACGCTCGGCTTGAATATCGTCGATAACATCGTCATGGATGCTGTATCGGCCGCCATCTTTTGCCGCCGCTCCGTGCACATTGACTCCGTTGCCGATCTGAAAGCCTCCGCCCACGTGACGAATGATGTTATAGCGAATTGTGATGTCGGTGACCTGGCAAGTGGGGCACACGCTCGAAGGACCGATGGCCTGATTCTTCGGACCCAACAAAATTGCCGTTCCTGGCTGTGAAAAGCCACCCCAGGTATTCTCCATGATGTTGCCTTCCAGCAATACGCGCTGGCCATTTTTCATTTCGAAAAGATTCTTGACGATGAACGGAGTGCCATCGCTGCCGCCGACGAATCCGGGTTGGCCTTTCATCCAGTTCATGGGCTTGAAGAAATGGTTGTGACGGATCTCAATATCGGCGGGCGTTGCGGTAGCCTCGGATCCTCCCAGGATGATGCATTCCGCGGCCGCCTCGAGAAAGTTGTTGTCGATCTTCCAGGGACCCATCGGGTCGTCCCCACTTCCTCCCGCGAGCGCCTGAGAGTCCACGCAGTTGCCGATGCAATGAAAGTCATTCAGATATGAATCCACAACCGCAACATAGCGAAGATGGCTAAGCATGATGCCGCGCGTGGTCTCGCTTTGCGCGGTGCCGTGAATCCACATGCGATCGAAAATCAGATGATCTGCCGCTTCCTTCTCCGGACCAATCAGGTTGGCGACGACTCCCAAAGATTCCGCGCGAGTGACTTCCAGACCGATCAAGCGATAGTGATTTGCGCCGCGAGCAATGACAACAGGTCCATTGCCGGTCTTTTTCTGGAACTCGATTTTCGCCAGGACGTTTTCCGGCGAGGCACACGAAAATGCGGGACGCCCGGGCAAAGACGAAACACCGGCATAACAAGGAGTCAGCCGCGTGCCTTCAGATGGGAGCTTCGAGTCTGGGGCACTGGTGCGAACGATTACCCAATGTGCGTCGTCGCACTTTTTTGCCGGCAGCACAAGTTCACTAAAGGTGGCCCCGGCTTGCAGTTGGACTGTATCTCCGCAAGAAGCCTGCTCAATGGCCGCAGAGGGGTCTTCGCCAGCATGCACCTGGATGATTTGTCCCGGCGCTGGTGTGTCTTGCAAAGAGCTCCTGACATGCCCTCTCGGCAGCTCGGCGGGACCGTCGTGATTGTCAGCCGCCGGCACTGCGGAACGGGGAGAAGCGACAGAGAGCGGCGAAAACGGATTTAGGCCGAGGAACAAAATCAAAATGGCGGGACAGCGACAGACTGCGGACTTCGGGAATTTCATAATTCTTCTGCCAGACGTTAAGGATATTAAAGCGACTACGGATTGGAAAGCTCGCCGCTGAGCAGCCTGCCGCCTAGTAGTCGTCCGGATCTTCCGGGGACTTCTGATCGCTGATAAAGTGTTCCGCGTGCCAGACGGAAGGAATCATGACGAACGGGCGTGGAACGTTTTTCAGGTTGAAGAAAGTGGAGAGTTCGTCGGTCGCGCGCGCATCGGCAAAACCCAGTATCCCTGGCTTCACGCCGAAATTCTGTTCGACAAATCGAGCTATGCTGCCGAAATCGTGGCGGCCATTATCGATAAAGCCGGCGGGAGTGTAGGCTGAAACGAAAATGAGGGGCACGCGGAAGCCATACTGGTAATCACCCTCCGGTTGCGCGAGGATAGTGGGAGGTTCGTGATCGTACCACCCTCCCCAGTCGTCCCACGTCACTAAAACCGCAGTAGTGTTCCAATAGCTGCTTCCGTCCGAATTTTTGCAGGCGCTTTGACCGACTGCGTTCACGATGGAGGCGACCCAGGATGGTCCCCCGGTTTGGGTCTTGCCGCCATGATCGGAGTTGTCCCCAGTGGGAATTACCCACGTGAGACTTTGAAACTTGCAGTTGCCGATATCTGTAAGAAAGTCCTTCGGATTCGTATCGACATCGTCCAGATATTCCGTGCCAGCGCACGTGCCTCCAGTCGGCTCGGTAGGCTGGCATATATGGTTGATAGCCTCGGGAGCGTTCCAATCGGATGAGCTGCTCGTGTAGTACTTCCACGTAATTCCGGAGGGCACGACGTCGGGGAGAGTGTTGTGTTCGAAGCAGGGAAAAATCTTCAGTGTCTCGTCATTGGGTGGCGTGACTTCGAACACGTAGGCGCCCGCTTCCGACTGGCATCCGCCGATGCCCTTAGAATCTTTGGTTTCGTTCCCAGAGACAAAAATGCCCGCGGCATCGTCCGACGCACTGGCCGCAGAAGTTGCGCCGAAGAGGAATTGATGTGCGGGCAGACTCTGGCCCTGATTGGTCTGGAACATGTAATTGGCCCAGCCGTATTGCTGCACCATTTGGATGTAGGGAGTTATGGTCCCGGTGGAATTATCCACATATTGGAAAGCGCAGCCTGAACACTGCGGCGAACTGTCCCCGTCCATCTTGCAAGCGCCCGTAGTTGCATCGAAATCGCATTGCTCGTTGAAGCCGTGATAACTGTGCGTGAGATTGTATCCGCCGTTAAGCAGTGTGCTGGTGGGCTGGATTATGCCGCCGCTCTCCTCCTTGTCGAGCCAATTGCTGGTCTGGATATCGTATTGCGTCTTGGTGGGTTTAGTGCTGCACGGTGACGATGTGCAGAGCGCGTAGAACATGTTGTCAGGAGTGCGGTTTTCTTGAACGACCAAAACTACGTGCTGAAAGCTTGAGATCTGGCTCGTGGCGAAGGCGGTAAAGGTGAGCAGAGAGAGCAGAACCGACAGAACTACCTGGTCAAAACTTCGCATCAAGAGCCCTCTTTAATCTTGGAAAAATAGCCGCTAAGCCGCAAACTCGCGCAAGAATAGCCCTTAAAGCTTTTCAAAGATTGCCGAGTCTGACAATCCTTTTCATGGATTGTCACGAGAAATTCATACAGGCTGAATGACGCCGGTGATACTCCCCGGCGCTGGCGGGATTAGATATCTATTGGCCGGTCCCGTCCTGGCACTGACCACGCTCAGAGTCCAGGACGGCCTTTTCACGGCTAGGATCGTAGCCTGCAACGATCCACTGCGAAAAGCCGTAACGGCAGGCCCACTGCTGGCGACTTTCCGGATTAGCGTCGACCAGGTAGATACGCGAAGCATGACGCCAATCGGCATGATTGAGATTAAGGTGTTGGGCTACAAAGCCGGGGCTGTCATGCAGAAATATCAGTCCGGAAACGTCAGGGCTCTCCACCGCCTCTCTTATCTTCCGATAAGGCTCACCGCGCCGGGAAAGCACATGGACCGCATAGCCCAACTGTCCAATCTGCAGGACTCCCAACACCAGAAGTGCAAAAACAATTCCTTTGCGGCGAATCTGCCAGCGCTCCGCCAACAAGCCCGTTCCCCGCGCCGCAAGCAAGACAAGGGCAAAGAAGGCTTCAAAATGAAATCTCTCACCAAAGAAGACCGCGTAACCTTCAGGGTGAAGCAGATATGCGAGCACTAATGCAACGTACAGGGCGGCCAAAATCGCAACTTCTCTCCGGTATCGATCCTCCCGAATAACGGCGTAGGCGGCGAGCAGGTGAAGAAAAGGAAAGCTTCCGAGAAGAGTCTCCCAGAGCATGAATGGACCGCTGTGAGCCATGCCACGCAAGACCACCACCGGATTTAGCGACAACTCGGGCGGAGCATCAACACCAGCCGCTTCGGCGTAAGGAGAGACAAGCCATCTGCCGGTATAAGTGTGGTTGTAAGCCAAAACTCCAGCTATCGCGATGGCACCGAACAAAGCCCCAACTACGACGACTTGAACCAGCAATTTGCGATTGTCGCGGGTGAGCCAGATTGCCGCAGAAGCCATCACAATAGTCACGACAAAAGCTGTATAAGGACGCACCTGGAACGTGCACGCCAGGCAGGCAAACATTGCGGCGAAGTAGCGAACCTGGCGGGTCGAAAGCGCCACGCATAAACAGAGGCATGCCGCTGCGGCGAGAAGCGCGCAGAGCGCATGCGACATCATTCCGACAGAGTTAATCAGATAGAAAGGCGATAGCGCCGCAAAGACGACCGCTAGAGTTCCTGCGTCTCGCGAAAACCAACGCGATCCAATCGCTGCGATCACGACAAGCTGAAGTGTGCCAAAAATTGCATTCGGCAGCCATCGAGCGGAAATCAGGTAACCCAACGAAAGCACCAGCGGCCATCCCGGCGGAAATTTCGGAAACCATCCAAACGGGCGCAGGATGTGATTCGCGTAATGCAACTCGGCTGGTGTGGCCTTCACGCTCGAAGTCGCTCCGATCAACGGATCCGCCATGATCCGTCCACTTCTGTAAATGCGGGCCTGAAAGGAATATCCAGATTCGTCTGGATTCACCAGACCGCGCACCGCGAACCAGCTAAGAGGAATTGCCACTAACGCGAAACAGGCGATCACGGCCAGTGGGTTTACGCGCAGAAGTGGTTGGGTCTCGCGCGAATCTTTTTCCTGTCTGGCAAGATTAATTTTGTGTGAATATAACAACCAAAGTGCGCTCCCGAGGACTAAGCCATACTGGAGGACGAGGAGAAGAATGTCGGAGTGTACAAAACGGTGAGAGGCTCTAAGGAAAAGCGCGAGCAGATAAATCCCCACCGCACCCGCGAATGACCAAGGCGAAGCATTCCGCGTTTCGGCGGTTGCGGGCTGGAGAGTCTCGACTGGAGCGGATTTCGGCAAGGTAGTGGCAAGGCCCGTTGCATTATGACCGTGGTAAGATTGCGGTGTCAATCGAGGCGTCGAGGCTCGCGAACCGCTTCGGTTCCCGATATTTGTTCTGCGCTCGACGTCACACCGCAGCGACACTCCAACTACGGGAATTCTTCGGTTTTGTTATGAAACTGTCGGTAGTGATGCCGGTCTACAACGAAGTAGCAACTCTGCGCACCGTGATCAATCGCGTCTTGTCTGTCGGTCTCAACATTGAATTGCTCTGCGTGGATGACGGTTCGAAAGACGGTTCGCGCGAGATTCTCACCGATCTGCAGAGGCAATTGCCGCAAGTGCGGGTGTTTTTGCAGCCGCGTAACATGGGCAAAGGTGCGGCCTTGCGGCGAGGCATTCAGGAAGCGACTGGCGACTACGTAATCATCCAGGATGCAGATCTGGAATATGATCCCAAGGATTACCGTCAACTACTCGAACCACTCGAGGGCGGACAGGCGGATGTCGTGTACGGCTCGCGTTTTCTCGGGAGTGGGCCGCATCGCGTGCTTTACTACTGGCACTCCGTGGGCAACTGGCTTCTGACGTTGCTCTCCAACATGCTCACCAATCTCAACATGTCGGACATGGAAACCTGTTACAAGGTTTTCCGTCGAGAAGTAATTCAGTCCATTCCTATCGAGGAGGATCGCTTCGGCTTCGAACCGGAGATTACGGTCAAGATTGCGAAACGCAACCTGAGAGTTTACGAGGTGGGCATCAGTTATTGGGGACGAACTTACGCGGAAGGTAAGAAGATCGGTTGGAAGGATGGCTTTCGTGCGCTGTGGTGTTTGGTGAAGTATGCGTTGAAAGAGCCTCATGGTGCCATCGTCGCGGTTTCAACTCCCGAGGGGGCGGTCGTGAACCGGGGATGATGCGATGCCGTGGAACAGCCGCGGCTCGCAGACCGAAATATCAACCCACAAAATCTTATGTGTGGAATTTGCGGCATTTTCTTCTCGGAACGCGATTGGCACGCCAAGCGCGACGCATTGGCGCGCATGAATAGCCGCATTGTGCATCGCGGGCCGGATGACGAGGGCTTTTTTGTCGAAGAAAATGTCGGTCTCGCGATGCGGCGATTGAGCATCATCGACCTGAAATCCGGACACCAGCCGCTGGCGAACGAAAATCAGGACGTCTGGATTGTTTTCAATGGCGAGATCTACAACCATGCACAATTGAGAACTCAGCTTGAGGCCAAGGGTCACCGTTACCGCACCCGCAGCGATACCGAAACGATCGTTCATCTCTACGAAGAATACGGCCGCGATTGCGTCAAGCATCTGCGCGGCATGTTTGCGTTCGTGATCTGGGACCGCCGCAAACGCGGTCTCTTTGTGGCACGAGATCGGCTGGGTATTAAGCCGTTCTACTACCGGTGGGATGGAAAATCTTTTCTCTTCGGATCGGAAATAAAAGCAATCCTGGCGTATCCAGAAATTGCGGCGGAGTTCAACCGCGGCACGCTGGCCGAGTATCTCGCGTTCGGTTATATTACCGGTCCGGAAACGATGTTTGCAGGAATCAGGAAGCTGATGCCGGGGCACACGCTGGAGCTGGTCGAGGGCGGCGAACCGAAAATCGAACGCTATTGGGATCTGACGACAGAACCAGATCGAGAGCCCCAGTCACATGAATACTATGTGCGGACCTACCGGGAAATGCTCGAAAGCGCGGTTGAATCGCATTTGATGAGCGATGTCCCGCTGGGCGTTTTCTTGAGCGGCGGCCTCGATTCCAGCGCAGTCGCTGCGTTGACCGCGAAGATTCGAAACGATCGGATACAAACTTTCGCAGTCGGCTACGGCGAGGAGGAGTTCAGCGAGTTGCCCTATGCGCGGCAGGTGGCCGAGCACATCCGCTCGGATCATCACGAAGTCCGTTTGAGCAGGGAAGAGTTCTTCCGCACATTGCCGCAGTTGATCTGGCATGAAGACGAGCCGATCGTGTGGCCATCGAGTGTAGCGCTGTATCATGTGGCCAGGCTCGCGCGCGAACGAGTCACGGTGGTGCTTACCGGTGAGGGCAGCGACGAAACGTTGGCGGGCTACACGCGCTACGCCTGGACTCTTCTGAACTCAAGAATGGATCGGACGTACCGTGCGCTGACGCCTTCGTTTTTGCGGACCTCATTGCAGGCAGTAATTGGCGCCGCGCCGCTCCCGGCCACCATTCATCGCAAGCTGGAGCACACATTTCTGATGCGAAACGGAGAAAGCTGGCCGTCGTTTTACTTCGACAATTTTTATTCAGCATTTTCTGCAAACGAACTCTCGGAGTTGCTGACGCGCGGGGCACTCGACACCGCAGGTCACGCCTACGATGGCTCAATGCAGGCGTGGGAGCGGTCTTCAGGCGACATGCTGCACCGCTTGCTGTATACGGATATCAACGGCTATTTGATCGAACTATTGATGAAGCAGGATCAAATGAGCATGGCAGCATCGATCGAAAGCCGCGTGCCGTTCCTCGATCATCCGCTGGTGGAATTCACAGCGCGGATTCCCGCCAGCCAGCAGATCAGAGGACTCGCAGGAAAGTTCATCCTGAAGGAAGCAGTTGCAGATCTGCTGCCGCGGGAAATTATTTATCGAAAGAAGATGGGATTTCCCACTCCATGGGCCTATTGGCTCGGGGGTTCGCAACTACGGGAGATCGAGCGCCTGCTTTTGGAGCCACGAACTGAGGCGAGGCGCTTGTTCCGGCCCCAGGCCATCCAGCAGATCTTCGCCGAACATCGAGCCAAGCATCGCGATCATGGAAATCGCATATGGCGATTGCTGAATCTCGAGTTGTGGCAAAGAGTTTTTATGGACGGTGAAGCAGATTTTAGCGCTGGTGTTTCTACACAGCGCCTCTCAGCGCGAAACTGATAACCACTTCCAACCTCACCTGATGCGGAAAAAAATAAAGCTGGCGACACTCCAGTTGCTAAAAGGAGCGGGAGTGTTCGAGCGCGTGTTGAACAGCCGCTGGCGGTGGGATCGGCTGCTGATCCTCTGCTATCACGGCATCGCTTTGGAGGATGAGCATCGCTGGAGGCCGGCGCTCTATATCGAGCCTGAGTTGCTGCGCAAACGCTTAGAAGTGCTTCGGGAAATGCGCTGCTCGGTGCTCCCGTTGAGCGAAGCTCTGAGCCGGCTGCGTTCCCGCGATCTCCCGCCACGCAGCGTCGCGATTACGTTCGACGACGGCACCTACGATTTTTATAAACACGCCTACCCCCTACTGAAACTGCACGGCTTCCCGGTGACGGTTTATCAGACGACTTATTACACCGACCACGAATTACCGGTTTTCAATCTGACCTGTTCGTACATGCTCTGGAAGCGGCGTGCCGAGTCGCCGATCGATGCAAGGGACCTCGGTTTATCAGAATCGATGGCCTTGCGGACAGAAGTTGATCGTCACCGCATCGTGCGCGGCCTACTCGACATCGGCGAAGAAATGAAAATGAATGGTGAGCAGAAAAACGATCTGGCCCGGCGGCTGGCAGCCATCCTTGGATTTGACTTCGGCGAGTTTACGACGAAACGCATATTGCAACTAATGAATGCCCGAGAGGTCGCCGAAGTTGCGGCAAACGGAGGGGACGTACAACTGCATACCCACCGTCATCGCACGCCGAATGACGAAGTTTCCTTCCGGCGCGAGATCACCGACAACCGCGAAAGAATTCGAGCCTTGACCGGTCGCGATGCGAATCATTTCTGTTATCCCGCCGGCATTTATCGCAGGGAATTCGCTGAATGGTTGGAGAAGGAAAGTGTCGACTCTGCGGCCACCTGCGACGCGGCGCTGGTTTCGCGTCGGGATAATCCGTATCTGCTGCCGAGACTTGTGGACACCACCGGGAGAAGCCGGCTGGAATTTGAGAGCTGGATCTGTGGAGTGGGGCATCTGCTTGCTTTTCGCCGAACGGCTCCGCAGCAGTACAGACTGCCCAGGGATTGAACGGAGCCGCTACATGCCCAGCCGCGCGAGAATATTGGTTCTTGATGGACATAGCGCAGCGGCGCTAGCAGTCACACGGTCCGCTGGGTTGGCGGGGAATTGGGTCGCGGTTGGGGCGAATAAAGGCCTGTTTGCCGCTGCAAATCTGTCGCGTTACTGTCAAGCGACCGTGGATTATCCGTCGTCCACCGTTGAAATAGAAGCTTTCGTGGACTCGATCGTCGAGTTCGCACGCGCCCATTCGATCGATCTCATTGTCCCCGTTACCGATTGGACCCTGCAGCCGATCTCGCAACAGCGCAAGCGGTTCGCGGGATTGTGTCACTTAGCCGTACCGTCGCAAGCCGCGCTGGATATCGTTTCCGATAAATCCAGCACGATCAAGTTGGCTGAGTCGGTGGGGATTGATGTTCCGAAGACCTTTCTAGTCGAATCGCCCCGCGATCTCGAACGGTGCGGCGATTTCAAAGTCCCAGTGGTGGTGAAGGATCGCTTCTCGGTGCGCTGGGCGAAAGGCAAAGCCGTGTTCGGATCTGTGGCCTACGCTTATTCTGCGGCCGAGTTAGAGAAAATAGTAAACGAGCGACTTCGAGTCGCGGGCGACGTATTGATCCAGGAATTTGTCTCGGGTGTTGGAATCGGTCTTTCCTTTTTCATTGCCGGGGGAAAAACGCTGCTGCCGTTTCAATGGGAGAGAATCCGAGAAGTTGACCCGCGAGGATCAGGCAGCAGCGCAAGAAAGTCAGTTCCGCTGGACGCAGCGCAGGCCTCGCTCAGCGCTAAATTGATCAGCGAAATGGGTTTCGAGGGAGTTGCCATGGCCGAGTACAAACGCACGAAAGATGGCCGGTTCATATTTATGGAAGTCAACGGCCGCCCTTGGGGATCGATCGGGTTGGCCATCGCCAGCGGCATTGATTACCCGCGGTATCTCATCGAGTGGCACCTCGAAGGAAAGTTGCCACCAGCCTCTGTTCCTTATCGCGAGAAAGTAGTTTGCCGCCGCGTCGTTTCGGAGTTGACTCATCTCAGCGCGCTCCGCGCCGGAGCGCCCGCCAATTGGCCGATTCCGTATCCGACTTTTTGGTCAAGCCTCGTTAAGATGGCGCTGCCCTGGCGACCGGGCATGTGCTACGACGATTTGTGGTTATCAGATCCACGTCCGGGAATTGCGGGAATCCGCAACTGGTTTCGGTCTCGAATGAAATGAAAAGGGTCGATGCAGCGACTTCACCAAATTGCTAATGCAGGTCTGCAACTGGCGGCAGCAGAATCGAGTGACTTCAAGATCGCCGGTGTAGGGATCTGGAATCTCTCGAAACTGCCAATCGCCTTCCGCGTACGCGCTCAGCATATAAAATTTGTTTCGAAACTCCGGGTAGAGCGTCAGCAACTCCGCTTTGTTCTGAAAGTCCATCGCCAGGATACAATCTGCCCGCTCCACAATTTCGCGGGTCAACGGCTTGGATCGGTGCTCAGCCAGCGAAATACCGAGTTCCGAAGACGCTTCTTGCGCCCAAAGGTGCGCTTCACGCCCAGAATTCGTATGCAGCCCGGCAGAGACGATTTGGAATTGTTGTTCTCTTTCTGTCTCCCTGAGCGCTCGGCGCATCAGAAATTCCGCCATGGCGCTGCGCATAATGTTGCCGAAGCAAACGAAAACGAACGACCGCGCCGAAGGCGGAACAAGTCGGCGACTACCGCTGCGAAGCCCCATAGTGTCCAGCAATCGTAACCGTGCATATGTCTGGCCAGCCTTGGGGCCCAGACGCAGAATTATGCTGCGCTGTTTGAGCAAAAAATCCGGTATGAATTTGCGCAAAACGTCCTTCGATGCTGATGCAAGGGTCCGTGCTGGAGCCTTGGTCACGAATGCAAGCCTCGTTGGGAAACCAGCGACGCGGCTGCAGCTGAGGCCAGTTCGTATCCCAAGCTCTGCATTAGATCGCCCCACGCGGATTCGATCGCTTCCACCGATTCTGGGGCAAGCTGCGATTTCCATCCTCCGCTCGTAGCCGAGCGTACGAAAGGCTTGTCGCTGCGAGTTCCCTTGGTGAGAACCCATCGGCCAGCTTCCTGTTTCTCCAGCGCGCGCATTCTCTCTGGAGAACTTAGGTCGATTGCCCGCTGAAGCGCGCCCACGCTGGTATCGATTTTACGGAACGAACAGCAATCAAGAAATTCGACGAGGCGGGTGAGCGCGAGAACGGAATCGGCCTTCATATCCTCATAGCGAAGTAGCAGAAATCGAGGATCGTCTTTTCGCAGCGCGATCCAACTCAGCACGCTGTCGCGCCATGAGCCGAACTTGCGATCGAACTCCGCGGCAATGAAGCGGGGAACAAAGCTGGTGATTGGATAGTCGTCGGGAATAATTCTTGCCTTCACGTTATGGTGATAATACGAAATCGCCACGTCGCGGGGATCGCGCACGATGTAGATCACGTGCGGATAATGCGGCTGAAAGCATTCGTGACTCTTTATTATTCGAGGCCGAGACAGGCTCCGCAGAAAGCGTTCGGTGTTGAAGTAGATTTCTGGAATTCTGGATTCGATGTTGGAAAAGGTGACTGGAGCGTCTTGGTAGATTAAATTTCCCAACAGAAAGCGCGCCCATGTATTGCCCGACCTGGGATAGGAAACAAGAAAAACATCGTCAGGAAAAACCGTTAATCCCCGGCCCGCCAACTGCCGCCCAGTGAGCACGCGTCCCGTTTGTGCCAGGGCAGCGAAAATCCTGCCGACGGTATTATCGCGTGATTGCATAGACCGATTTACTTAGAGCTCCATAGGGAAGATCGCATGCCCACACTACGAGCGTCCCAGCAAATACCGGGCGCGCAAGCTATGCAGGCCCTCCATCAGCGCGGCAAGCTTGCCCGTGACCATAGGCGCCACCGCCAGTCCGAGCAATGCAAGACTAACCTTCCATTTCCAGGCATGGGAGTTCGCTTGCCTAAGGCACACTCTAGCCTGATCGAATTCTCCACGATGGAGGCACTGCTTTCCTTCCTCGAGGAGATATTGCGCGCGAATCTCGTTAGCCCTGGTTTGAACCAGCGCATGATCGGATTGCACGAGCGGAAGCGTTTGCAGAGCCTTCTCAAGGATTTTCCAGTAGGCCTCAGCCATCTTGGCTCGGGAGGCGCTCAAAGATCCCGGCCGGCCGCCATTCAGCCGCACCTGTACTTTGGTTGTATAAGCGATCTTCGCTCCATAAAAGGCCATGCGCAGCCACATATCGTAGTCATCGCAGCGAGGCAGAGTTTCATCGAACATTCCTGCATCGACGAATGCACTCTTCCGCGCGACCACGGTGGAGATCGGAATCTGGCAGCGTTCCAGCACAAGCGCTTCGAAATTTGCCGGTCCGCGCGATGGGCACGTATCCATAAACGAGAGAGGGCGCTCCGCATTGCGCAGCGAAAGGCCATTGCAATATGCGAGGCCCAGACCTGGGGTCTGTTCGAAAAGCTCCATCTGCGCTTCAAGGTGAGTTTGCAGCCATGCGTCATCGGAGTCGAGAAAGGCGAAAAATTCCCCCCGCGCTTGTCTAATCGCTGTATTTCTCGCTCCGGCAGCGCGCTTATTTTCCTGCCTCACATACACGATCTTATCGGCGTGCGTTTCGAGATAGGGCGCGAGAACCCGCTCGAGTTCTGGAGTATCCGGCGATCCATCGTTTACAACTACGATTTCAAAATCCTGAAAGCTTTGTTGGAAGACAGAATCCAACGACGCCGCAATCAGCGCGGCCGTATTGTAGGACGGCATAATCACGCTGACGCGAGGCTTCCGGTCTGGTCTTTGAGCTGGCATTGTCCCTTCGTCTATTAAAAAAAACCTACGAGTGTACGGTTTCGTTCTGTCCCGCCAGAATGCGATTTACCGCCTCAACTCCCATCATCACAGAGTGATCCATATTGCCGATTTCATAACGCCAGGCTCCAAACCGGCCGCGCGAGTAAATCTCTTTTTGCATCATTGCAGGCTGCAAAATCGATAGCGCCCGGTCGCGCGCGAGCGTCGGAATCGGATAGGAATACGGCACACAGCGATGATACCGCGAGATAATGCGGCTGCGGTCACTCTCCTCGAGCATTCCCGCACGAACAAGGCCGGCAATCACCTGGTCCGTAACCTGGGCAGGATCCGGCGTTTCGTCCACTTTGTAAGACACCTCACACATCAGAGAGCTGTAACGCTCAGTATCTCCACCGGGGACATTGAAAGGGGAGTAGTGCGAAAAGTACGTGGCGCGATAGCAGGGCATATCCGGATCGGCAAAATAGATCCAGCATTTGCCGGTTTCGATTTTCTTTTCCAGCCCAAGGCCAATTACCAGCAAATTGTTGTGATGGAGATCGGCTGCCGCGTCTAACAACCGGGCCTCTTTTGACTCCAGCATATGGGTCAACAGATCGAGAGGAGTCGTGGAAATTAAAACATCGTAGGAATCGCCGGAGCCATCAGCAAACGAGACGCGCCGTTGCACGTCATCGACTGCCGCCAGTCGTTTCTCAGTCTTGATCTTTTCTGGAAACAGCTTCGCCATCCGCCGATAAATCTCGCCGGTTCCTCCATACAGCGGAAATTTAAACTTGCTGTTCGGTCCCCAGCCCGCATCGTCGCGTTCGTAGAGCACGTTCTCCAGCAGACGGCGGAAATCTACCACCGACACCCGCTCGGCCATCCACGATTTGGACATTTGTTCCAGCGGCGTCGTCCAGACCTTTGAGTTGTAGGGGAACATGAACTGTTCGGCGATCCCGTCGCCGAACGTGGCTAGAATCCACTCGCGAAAGTTTGCCGGGTTCGCAGAGCCGTTATTCGCAGCCGCGCGGGCTGCGCCTAGGAGGCAACTCACCTGCACGGGCTTGGGAAGATATCGCAGATTGTTCTGGAAGGGATAAGGGATCCACGACTCGCCTTTTACTATCCAGCTCTCGCGAACCAGTTGGTTTTCTTCCTTGCCCAGCATTTCATCGACAAGCTTGTCGAAGTAGGGATAGTGCGAAAAAATGACGTGCCCGCCTTCGTCCCAAACGAAGCCGTGTTCGTCCACATGCGAAGAGGAGTGCCCGCCTAAATAATCGGTTTTCTCGTACAGTACCCAGCTCTCATAGCCAAGTTCGTGCAGCCGATATGCTGCACCCAGCCCTGTAGGCCCACCGCCTATGATTACGATTTTTTTATTGGTCATGAACTCAATGGCCCAGGGAAGGTTTTAGCAGTTCTTCGGTAGGAGATTCCTGACTTACTGGGTAGCCTAGCAATTGCATAACCGGCCCCCACGCCTCCTCGATCAAGGAGACAGACTCTGGGGGAAGCGTCTTTTTCCACTCGCCAGATTTGGCAGCGCGCACAAAACCGATATCCTTGCGACTGTTCCTCGTGGTAACCCACTCGTTGCTGTCACGGGCTTCGAGTTTTCTCATGTTGTCAGCCGAGCTGAGTTCCACGGCTCGCGAGATTCGATCCGCAGATGCATTCAGCTCCAGGAATTCGGCGATCCGAGTCATTTCGCGATGTGTGTCGTCGAGCAAATCCTCGTACCGGACCAGCAGGAATTGGCGATCATGCCCACGCGCTCCCAACCAACTCATCACATTTTCGCCCCATGACCCGGGAGTTCCTAGAAAACCGCCCTTCAGACGACTAAGTTGAAAAATATTCTTCGAGTTCACCAGCCAACTCCCAGCATGCTCTCCCCAAGTGCCAAAGTACTCGTCAGTCTTCATAAAACGAGTGGTGACGTACGTATGCACCGGAAAGTCATCGGGGATATTTCTGCCCTTGCGGTCGTAGTGATAGCAGGAAACCGCCACATCGCGCGGATCGCGGACGATATAGATCACGCGCCGATAACGGGGGTCAAAGCATTCGTGACTCTTGATTACGCGAGGTCGCGGGATTCTCTTGAGGGACTGCTTCGACCTCGCGTAAATGTCAGGTACCCTGCGCTCCACATTCGCAAAGGTGATGCGCTCGTCAGGATTCATTAGATTTCCCAGCAGGAAGCGCGTCCACGTATTGCCAGATTTTGGATAGGAAACAAGGAAAATGTCGTCGGGAAGCACGGCGAATGCGCGGCCAGAGATGTCTCTCTCCAGAAGGTAATTAAACGAATAAAGAAGTTTGCGCAGGATTTCGTTCATGCTTCGGTCGTAGACTCTCTCCCACTTTAACTATACGGTTCTAACTGTCCTTCTTGCGCGCCACTTTCGGCAAACCCTTTGCCACCCATGGCGGCAACTTCCGGGCAATTCGCCGGCCAACACCTTGCACGGTCGAACGGAGTTCGTGCCGATGCAGCCATGTCCGGTCTAACCGGTAATGCAGAATCGGCACGACGGCACCGCCGAAGCGCACCAGAAACGGGTGCGAGCCTCCCAGCGAATGGCGGCGAAGCCCTTGCTGGCAAGCCCATTGAATACCTCTCCATTGCAGCAGATTATTCGGCTTCAAGTGAATGAATTCGTCTAGCGAGCTATTTCCGGAAGATTCGAACAGCCCTCCCGGGCAATATCGAAAGCGATTGATGGCGACTGCTTTTCCGGACACGCGCGCCAGAAAAAGGCGGCGGTTGCCCTTGAGGCTGACGGCCTTCTCGAACACCTCAAATGTGTTGCCTTCTCCCATCATCGTTTTTCGTTCGGTCTGGCGCCACGCGCAGTAAACGTCGTAAGCTTCAGCAATATCTTGAGCTGTTTCGGCCTCAGAGACCTCAACTCCATGCTTTTCGGCAAAACGAATATTCCTTCTGCAATCCTTGGAAAATTGTTTGAAGAGCGTCTCGGCCCCTTGAGTGAGATCAAGCACTACGTTCCCCGGTAACTCCCGGCTACGAAAGCCATGCCCAGAAAACGGCGGAAGTTCGAGGAAAGACCAGCTGTAAACATTCACGAGCTCCGCAGACGCGGACTCAGCCAATAAGCCTTCTAACAGAGTCTGGAGAATCGCCTCAGTGTCTTCCGTGGGATCAACGCTGACCTGCGGTCTTGAAGAAACACCGGAAACCACGTTCTTGCCAACGTGTAGACCCGTTAAGGCTCCTACGATTCTATTATTCCTTAAAGCTAAGACTGCGAACGGTCGCTTTTCTGCCCAGAACGGCTCCAGAAAGAATTCCGGGGAGTCATAGTGCGAAGGGCACTCTACGCGTGCCATGTAATCGCGCCATGCCGCTTCCAAGTCAGGCGACGGAAATTCCCGGATGATCTTGAAATTCATAGCTGGAATACGAACTTGGTAATACTAGAGCGGCAACTCATTTTAAGTCTCGCGGAACCGCCGGTCAACGCGCGAGTGATTAACAACAGGTTAAAAGACAGGCGTGGTATTCTGGCAGGCCTTATGCTCCGGTATGCAATTCTTTTCACGTCGAATACGGGCGCGCAGGGTTGCGCGGCCATTCTAGCGGCGGAGAGCCGTGACTGACAGGCGCCTGCTCTATCTCATTGGCCAATTCCCGGCCATCAATCACAAGTATCTCCTGGCCGAAGTACGCCACCTTCGAAGTTTGGGCTTTGAGGTTCCAATCGCGTCCGTCTCCTCGCCGGATCGTCTTCCTGAAAAACTCAGTCCGGATGAACGCGACGAAGCGGCGCGCACTTATTACCTGAAAGCCGCTCCGCCGATGCAGGTTTTAGCTCTTAACATCAGTGAGTTTTTGCGGCAGCCGCTGCAATATTTGCAAGGGCTGTTCTTTGCGCTTCGCCTTGCAGGCGCAAGTCCGAGCAGAGTTGCCTACCATCTTGCCTACTTTGTCGAAGCGATTTTAGTGGGCCGGCGCATGCGCGAATTGCGGATTTCCCACGTGCACGCGCACTTCTCGGCAACCGTAGCCCTTATCGTCACCCGCGCGTTTCCTGTGACGATGTCCTTCACGGTTCACGGTTTCGGTGAATTGTATGATCCCGCCGGCACACACTTGCCGGAGCGCATCAAAGATGCACTTTTCGTACGCTCGATCAGCCAATATGGGCGCAGCCAGTTGATGTTGGCATGCGATCGAAGCGCGTGGCCCAAGCTGACCTACGTTCCGCTCGGGATCGATGCCGCCGAATTCCCGCCACTACGGGAGCGTTCCGCATTCTCTCCTCCGCGCGTGGTCTGCGTAGGGAGGTTGTCTCCGGAGAAGGGTCAGTCTTTGCTGCTGGAAGCAGCGGCACTCCTATGGCGGCAGAATTGCCCTATGCATTTGAAGTTTGTTGGCGATGGACCAGAGCGCCCACTCTTGGAGCGCCTTGCCGTGGATCTCGGAATCGAGCGCAACGTCGAATTTGCGGGATGGGTAAGTCCTGTAGAGATGAAAAAAGTTTACGCGGAAGCAGACATCTGCGTGCTGCCCAGTTTGGCCGAAGGCATTCCTATCGTGCTTATGGAGGCGATGGCCATGCAGATTCCCTGCGTCGCTCCCTGCATCACAGGCATACCAGAATTGATCGAGCAGGGAATTGAAGGGTTGCTTTTCACCGTCAGCGACGTGGAGGATCTTGCTGCCAAGATGCGCGAACTTCTGCAGTCCGCTGATCTTCGAGTGATGATTGGGAAAAACGGGCGCTCGCGGGTCCTAAGAGACTATGACCTTGCGCGGAACACAGCTCGCTTTGCGAAAGTATTAGAAGAGCAACTTAAGGACGAACTTGGCGAGAAAGTCGCCGGGCAAGACAACAAGTCGTCTGCTTTATAAAGTTTACAGAGCGGTTAATTCGCCCGATCCAAGCGCTGCTGGCGCGGTCCGCAGGATATAATTGGCATCCGCAGCAAGGCTTGCTCGCTGCTCGAGACTTCCGGCCCGAGATGAATTACACCACCGAGATCAACTCCGAGGGAAAGCTTTCCGCGATTCGCTGTCCCGAAGGCGAGATCTCCGTTCTGCCCGCGCCAAATCCCGCGTCCGATCCCGCTTCAAATCACAGACAAAGGCGGAGAGTTGAGTTGCATCCCAGCGACCCACATCTCTACATTCCGCGCCGCGCAATCGATACAACCTATCCCGACGAGCTATTGTTGGCGGTTTTGGATACGTCAAATTTCGCGTGGTTGTGCGATGTAATCGCCCGCGATGACGACAGCACCGCCATTCAGAAGGCGCTGTTTCAATCGGTATTCGGCTTCGTTTCGCGAGAAAAATTCGCCGGCAAGCGGCTGCTCGACCTGGGTTGCGGCTCTGGATCGTCATCCGCCGTGCTGGCGCGCGCACTTCCCGGTACCGAAATCGTTGGAGTAGAGCTTAATGCACGTCTGTTGAAGCTGGCCGCGCTCAAGATTTCCTATCAAGGCTTGAAAAACGTTCGATTTGAAGCCTCGCCCTGCGGCACTCGTCTGCCCGAAAATATCGGAACCTTCGACTACATTGTCTTCAGCGCGGTGTTCGAACATCTCTTGCCCAAAGAGCGGGTCGAGCTTATGCCGCACGTGTGGGCGGCGTTGCGCCCGGGCGGAGTGCTTTTCATCAACCAGACTCCGCACCGGTATTTTCCAGTGGATACGCACAGCTCGGGCCTTCCCTTGGTGAACTACCTGCCTGACTCTCTCGCTCACTGGGCGGTAAGGAGGTTTTCCCGGCGCGGTGCGATCAACCAATCTCTGAACTGGGAGGAACACCTGCGTGGCGGTCTTCGCGGTGCAACAGAGCGAGAAATCCTGCGGACGCTGCGGGCGGACGATCATTCGCGTCCTGAGATATTGCAGCCTTGCGCCCCAGAGACGAAAGATCGCATCGATCTTTGGTTTACAGGCTTGAGCCCGAAGCATCGGCCAGTGAAGCAGGCGCTCAGGCTTATCCTGAAGGTGGTCTATCGGCTAACGGGTTCGGTGGTAACTCCCAATCTTGCAGTAGCCATACAGAAATCCTAGATCGATAATGCGGCAAAGCGATTTTCCGGAGGAAGTATTCTGCTGTTTCGTCTTAAGCTTGGTTGCCGGAGCGTTCGAACTCTCGCCCTTGCGGCAGCCATAGCCGTTCTCGTTCTCTGCAGCAACTCGGCGTGGGCGCAAAACACGCCAGACCAAGTCTGCCCTCGGCCGGCAATAGGAAGCATCGTCACAGCGCCCCGGGAACTGCGGAGCCGGAACGGCGTTCTGCGGGTATCCCTCTCGTTGCGGAGTTGGCGCGGCCCAACTGGTGAGTTGCGTTATTGCTATCTCGACGCGGACGGGAATGAATCGCCTACATTGCGAGTAAACCCGGGCGATCTGGTGATTCTCAAACTTAAAAATGAAGGTTCCGCTAGTTCATCTTCGGCAAAGCATTCGGGTGGCGCAGAAGTATCCGGGTGCGAGTCTCCCATTGGACAAACCATCGAGGGGCAAACCATCGTTAAGCAAACCATGGACATGCTGGCGGAATCGACGAATCTGCATTTTCACGGGTTGATGATTCCACCCACTTGCCACGCGGATGAGGTAATAAAAACCAATATCCTATCTCAGGCAGCGCCTTTCGAATATCGCTTTCGAATTCCCCTCAGGCAGCCGCCGGGCCTTTACTGGTACCATCCTCATCCGCACGGGCACAGCGAAGAGCAGGTGCTGGGAGGTGCCTCAGGCGCGCTGATCGTCGAGGGGATTGAAAATTTCAATTTTCAGGTTGCAGCCCTGCCGGAGCGTCCTATCGTCATTCGCGATCAGACCAGGATAAGCACGAAAATCTCTCCGGTTAATCCAATCCCTCCCTCGAAGGACCTGTCCGTGAATTTCGTTCCAGTTCTGTATCCCGATTACGCACCGGCCGTTATCAGGACGAAGCCGATGCAACGTGAACTCTGGCGGGTGTTGAATGCCGCGGCCGATACCTCCATCGATTTGCGTTTGTTGATGGACGGAAAATGGCAGTCCATGGGGTTGGTCTCTGTCGATGGCGTACCGCTTGGGTATGGAGGCAACGGCAAAAACGGTCAAGTCGAGTGGAGGCAAGATATTCCGATTCCACCGGGCGGGAGGGCTGAATTCCTGTTCAACAGCCCTGCGCTCGGGGCGGACATGCGGCTATTGACCTCCGGGATTGATACGGCGCCAGATCGAGAAGACGAGCCAAATTTTGCTGCGCTCCGCTCTCCTGCTCCAAGCTCTGCTGTTCCACCCCAGGACGTGATGTCGATTCCCGATGATGACGACTACACGCCACCACGTTGGATCGCCAAAATTGTTGCCGCCACCGACGCTGCTGAAACGACTTCAGTGATTCCGCGACCCTCGTCGCATTTGCACAGGCAGGTCCTCCCGCCGCTGAGCGCTCCTCACTTTGTGCCTCACACGGTTCGAGCGCGAAAGCTCTATTTCTCCGAGAAGGTCATGGACCAGAAGAATCCCCGCACCTCGACTATTTTTTACATAACCGAAGAGGGGCACGAGCCTGCCGCGTTCGATCCCTCTGCACCCCCAAACATCACGGTCCGGCAGGGCGGCGTGGAGGATTGGGTGATCGAGAATCGATCACAGGAAATTCATACCTTCCACATCCACCAGACTCACTTTCTTTTGCTCGAACGCGACGGGAATGCTGTTGACGAACCCTATCTTCGCGACGGCGTCGCCGTGCCTTATTGGGACGGTGTTTCCAAAGAATATCCCAGCGTCAAAATCAGGATCGATTTCCGAGATCCCGAGATCATAGGCACATTCCCCTACCACTGCCACATCCTCCAACACGAGGATGGAGGAATGATGGGTACAATACAGGTCGTAAGCGCCAAATGACAGCGATAGGCTCTGGTCCATTCGGGCGAGCGGGAAGTGCGCCGCGCCCCGGCTGGATTGTGCAACTCTCTTCACTTCCGAAAACCTCGCGAAATTCATCCAAAGTTAATATTTGCAGGCTATTTTCGGCGAAGGTTTTGATAGAGTATGGCCCTGTACCAAAAAAAGCTTTTGGAGATCCCCGCATGGCTGCAAAGCGCTTACTGCCGGTCATATTCGCGACTTTTCTGATGGGAATTCTGTCAGCGTCCGCACAAACACTGCCTCAAATCTATATATCCAGCGAAGGGCAGAACTCGCTTCAGCAACTCGACTTCGCCACCGGCAAACTCACGACCCTTTATGAAATCGGGGCGGCCGCTGATGACATGCTGGTGTCGTCGTCGGGTCAGATCATTTACACGGTTCCGAATGCCGGAACTCTCAACTCGTTTAACCCAGCCACTGGGGTGAACACGGTATTAGCCAGCGGTATCAACGGGGCTCGCGATGTGACGATGGAGCCGAGTGGCCAGACGCTGCTGGTGTCGGAGTACGCTGATCCGGCCGAGATTTATCGCTATAGCTTCGTGACGGGTAAGGCAACGGTATTCTTCCCAAAGACCAAGGGAATCACAACGTTTGATGGTGTTGCCTACGACGGCTACGGCAATCTTTACGCCGTGGCTACCCACAACACGATTATCCAGATCAATCCCGTATCGGGAGCGATTATCGCAACGCTGACGATTGAGCCTCATAGCGGCATCAACGGCGGCGACGGCCTGACCTACGATCCCTATACGAACTGCATGTGGGCCACGGCCGACGGCAAGGTCATGGGCACGGGGCTGCTGAAGATTCCCGTTCAACCCTCGGGGTTCGTCTCCATTTCGCCCGGCTATACGTTCTATCCGCTGAGTGTAGGGAACGTGGATGGCATTAAGTCGGATGGCAAAGGCAATCTCTACATCGGGGCCATCTGGAGCGCGCTCGTCTATAACATTCCGTCGAACACGATCACTGAGAACATCGTAGTGAAGGGTGCAGACGGAGTCGGCCTCGTCCCAGGCACATAACTAGGCCGCAGTCTCGGGCTGGAATGGAGTTCGCGATCCATCATCCGCGACTCCATTCGAGCTGTTTTCCTTTTCCGGAAGAAGATCCCGACTTTTTCGCTTGCCATCGCACAGCGGCCCGTTTGGAGTGGTTCCTAAATCGTCGAAATCTTTATTTTGCGCCGAATTGTTGCGCCGAGTGCTGCATGTTATCACCGCTTACGGGGCAGGTGATAAGCAAATTCAGTTGCAGGCTGTTTCGCTGGCTGGATTAACGCAGGCCGGTACCCAAACGTGCTCTGATGCTGCGAGTCGCCTCTGAAAACATTCAGGCTCTGGCGCTCGATTAGATCAAGCTGACGAAGCGGGGTATCGGTTTTCGCCGCCCATGGCGCCGAAATCGTCGAACAGGGAAGCCCATTGTGAATGCAGGCTTTGCTGGCACGGTCATTCAGCAGTGCGTGTGAAGAAGTGGACGGGGAGGCGTGCCAGGACTGACCCGCGAGCGCGGGCGTGGTTGCCAGCGCCAGCGCGAACGCCAAAGCTGTACGATTGAATTTGAAGCCTGCTTTGTATGCGTAGGCTCCCTTGCCCTTGTTTTCCCGGCAGGCTGAGTTGGCGATTTTCATTCGCTCTCCATTTCCAGCCGACGTAAATAATCTGGGCGGCTAGCTTTTCTAACGCATTACGCGTCGGCGGAGCAAGCTGGCAAGAGACAAGAGTACGGTGCCGAGCACTGCCAACGCTTCAGGCTCAGGAATATGAACTGGATTTGTGCAGTTGCTGGCCAGGAAGCAGCCGGAAGAAGGCGATGGCTGCCGCGTCTTCTCCGCCTCTAAGCGCGCAGCCGAGTTCACCGCTGTCGCGACCAGCAGCGTATTGTTTCCTCTCTCTGGGGGCGCGCCATAGCTGGCGGACTGCTTTGAGTTGTGCACACCCAATCCACCTTCTTCCATAATCCGAGTGGCATGTAGAATTCCGCTTAAGAAGAAGACCGTAAGGAACAACCGTGCAAGCCTGACTGCCAGAATTCTTTTGCGAATGAGAGAAGAGACACCAACCCCTTGCTTACCAAACATTACTGCCTCCTTGAATGAGGCCGCATAGGAATGCGGGTACAGAGGGTTATATTCTGGGCCGGAGTAAAACGATGCGGTCCTGACCGGTATGGGATCCAATGGCGACGATCTCGCCGTGGTTATTAATGCCGAGAGCCTGAAGAAGCTCCCATCCCGCCTCAGGATCCAGAAACTCGTTCAAGTCGTAGAGGCGATTATTGCGAAAGATAAAACCGTGAAAATTTGCATCCCCTTCGGTAAGGGATCCCCCAACCACTTCGCCCTGGTTGTTGAGGTCGCGGGCGATGCTGAAGGAGCCGCCCAGCGTTCCCAGCATGCTGCGGACTCCGTCTTCCTGGCGGAAGGCTTCGATCCTGCCGGTCTCCGGATTGAGGGAGACGCCGGCACATTGGGCGACGTCGTTCAACGCAAGAACATCATTGCGGTTATTGTCGAACGGACCAAGGTCGACAACTTCAAACCGATCACATTTAGCCGCAGCTTCCTTCGGATCAGAAGCTGTCTGCGCAACTCGAGTTGATTTCATTCGGCGTGACTACTCCCCCGTAACTAATCCAAGTCTTCCTTCTCCTGCAGACAAATAACGAATATGCGCGTGCAAGGAATCGAGCGCTTCCGCCAAGTCGCCTGCCGCGCCGTCAAAAAGGTGTTCGCCGGTGGCGCGCCAGAGGGAGTAGCTGTAAAAGCGATGGCGCGGCCGTGAACGCAATTTGATGTTTCCGTTGAACTCATTTTCCTGGACGACCCAAGTCTGCATGATGTTCCTCACTTCTCTGCCATCATCGTTGACCCGGTGAAGGCGTGTAATCCCCCAAACAGGGTATTGTGAGATCCAAGCCGCAGGTTGCGCCTCGATGCTTCCGGCGCGAACTTGCGACGCTTAAAATCGGGACCTAAAACTCCGCCGCCGCCAAAAGCGGAACAGCGCTCGGCACCCCGCCCCATGTCCGATCTATTGCAAAGCAGTAAAGGAGATCCCGAACGCTTACAAACCCGCTTGCTTGCTCCTAGGTCGAAGTTTTAGAAACTTTAGAGGACTGGATCTTCCGCCTTAGTCTGAAGGCAATACCAACCAAACCTGTTCCCATCAATCCCAAGGTGCCGGGTTCAGGAACCGGCGTCATGAGGCTGGTGGTTCCTCCTCTGCTGCTGAGTGTGCCAGCGGCGCCAGTGTAATAGCCGCTGTTATGCGTAGTCATATCGATCTGAGTCGTGGAGCCGGTCTGAATACCAATGGCAGGACCTAGTCCTTTGCCATCGGGATAGTACGTCCCCATGAGCGGCCCGGAGAGTTGGTACTGGCACGACGTGCAGCCCGGTGCACTCTCAAGCGTCCATGTCACAGTTCCTGAGAACGAGCCGGAAAAAATGATCACTCCTGCATCTTTAATGGTAAGACTGCCTCCTCCGCCAAGCCAGTCGCCGCCGGTGGCGAGCGACCCGCTAAACAGGCTTGGGGTTGAGAAGCCGAGAGAATAACCGGTCACGGGCATGCCGTTGATCTGGCCTATACCCGAATTCTTCAAATTCAACGTGATATCAGTGGGGCTTACAACGGTTGTGCTAATTGATCCGTCAGTGTTTGAGAAGGTGAACGAGTCGGCGTGGGCCACCCCAGGGACGAACAAAGCGAACAGCGCGACCGCAAGAATGGAAACGACGAACTCTCGGGCGCGACTCTTTGCCACCATAAGAAAATCCTCCTAGTAGCGCACTTTGAAGGAATAGGCAACTCGTGTAATCCCCTAAATGAGGTATTTCTTCGACGCAGATGTGTGGGAAAGACCCCGAGTCAGGTTCGCGGCAATGCGGCTCAGAGATCAATGCGTACTGGGTGACCTTGGCGATTAGCCGGTTAGTTTCAACTTACGCAGGATGCACTAGAGAGACTACAGAAGAGCGGAGAAGATTCGCACGACAAGCTCCGTCTGGCGATGGGTGTCGGTCTTCATGAAGATGCGCTTCAGGTGGGTTCGCGCCGTGTGCGGGCTGATGAATAGTTCTACCGCTGCGTCTTCGATGGACTTGCCTTTCAGCAGGATCACCGCTAAGGCAGCCTCTCCGCGCGTCAGACCGTAGAGTTTACGAAGCACCGCTTCATCCACTTGCACGCTGTTTTCCTCGTCGTAAATGGTGACCAGGGCAGCACGATCTTCTTTGTCTGGCCAGCACTCCAATCCCGGGCCGGGAAGAACTCGAACGATAAGCGAGCTGCGAACGTTCTTGCGCGGCAGAGTGATGGGCGAACCCTGCGGCTCACCCTTTTCCGGAGCACTGATCGCTTCTTGCAGCAACAGCCGCAGAAGGCGCGTATCGGAAGCACGCTCAGCTACAAGTCCCGTCCTGGCCAGCGCGATTCCATCACCCCTTCTCAATGTCTCCAACGCCGAGCGATTAGCGAAATGCGGATATCCTTCGCTCTTTACCAACATCGCACCGCAGCGAACCAGTTCCAAGCCGTAGGTTAATGCCAGCAGAACATCACGCGGTATTCCAAGCGGTGGCTCGGTGCCCGTACGTATCTCGCTAACCGGAACTACAGAAAACCGCGTTCCACCAGCATCTGCGGGCTCGACCAATGCCGTTTCGCTGGAAGACAAACCGCTATCACCCATCAGGGCAAAGTCACGCGCTTCCCGAAAATCGTCCGGGATATCGGTACTGGCGTTTTCTCCTCGACTAGGTTTGGGCATCTCTCCGGTAGAACTGCGGTATTACCTGGGAATTTATGCGCCCCAAGTGTCGTGCAACCTCATTACGCCAGAATGAGAATTATGTGAACCCAGTGTTAATTCTCCACTTGAAAACCCCTAGGGTGTGGAAATCGCACTACTCCTTCGGAGTAATCCAGATGGCGCATTCGGCGGTCGTTTCAGACCAAGCACTCGTTGCACAGGCTGCGGTTAATGCACGGTTAAGTGAGTTACTCCACTAAGGGTGGCACTAATCGCGACGCTCCGGTGCCGGTTGCACTGGCCGCGCCCGAGCTATCCACAACAGCAACCCCTGCAGTTGACGAACTCCAGTTCACGTTTGAAAGAGTTCGCGTGGACCTATCGCTGAAGTGTCCGGTCGCAGTGAAATGCTGCGAAGTTCCCAAAGCAACGCTCGGAATCGCTGGCGAGATCGTGATCGAGCTTGCGGTCGCGTTTGTTACGGTCAGCTGAGTGGTGGCGGTCGACGACCCCAAGCTTGCCGTGATGGTGGATTGCCCTGCGGCGAGGCCGAAAACCAAACCGGTCTGATAGCCGACTGTTGCCGTGGCCGGGGCGGAAGAAGACCAGTTTACTACTGAAGTGAGATCTTGGGTGCTGCCATCTACAAATGTGCCCGTGGCGGTCAACTGGGTCGATGTCTGGGCCGCGATCTGCGGCGTAGCGGGAGTAACCGCCAGCGTAATCTGCTTCGGCGACGCAACCACCATCGTCGCTGTTCCGGACAGGCCGCCAAACGCGGCCGTGATCGTAGATTGTCCGATGCCTTGGCCCGTCGTTGCCGCTGAGGATGCGGATGCAACCGTTGCTACGGTCTTTGTGCTGGACGTCCACTTCGCCATATTGGTGATGTCCTGAGTAGATCCATCGCTAAATGTAGCGGTCGCAGAGAAACTCAAAGTCCCCCCGGGCGCGATGACGACCGTGGCGGGCGTAACCGAAATCGAGCTAAGCGTGGCGTCGCTAACGTTCAACTGCGTGGAGCCTAAGATAGAGCCCAATTTGGCGGAACTCACCGCGCTCACCGTGACTGTTCCCTGGCCCGCGGCGGTTACCACTCCCTTCGAATCAATCGACGCAGCCGATGGATTTGACAATGGGTTTAACACGGACCAAGTGATCGAACTTGTCAGGTCCTGCGTCGTGGTATCACTAAACGTGCCGATAGCCACAAAATTGAGTTCGGTCGGAGGAGCTATCGTGGCATTCGATGGAGTCAGCGCGATCGATTGCAACGTGGCCCCGGTGACGGTCAGGCTGGTGGAAGCGTTCATTGTGCCCACGGAAGCCGAAACAGTTGTGCCGCCGACTTCCTTCGCAGTTACTTCGTTGGTCGTAGTGCTGCTCGTACCGAAGGTGGCGATGGTCGGGTCCGAAAATGTCCATTGGGCCAGGCTTGTGACATCGCGCGTGCTGCCGTCCGTAAAGGTGCCCAGCACGGAAAAGTCCAACTTCGTGAGATTTGCGATCGAAGGATTTGCGGGCAGGACGACGATGGAGACAAGGTTTGAGAGATCCACAGTCAGAGCGGGCGGCGGGGTCTGCGAAAAATTGGACTCTGAGCCAAAAGATGCCTGTACTGTGGATGTGCCTAGGCTGCTTCCGATCGCCAGTCCACTATTCGAGGTGATGAACGGCCCCGATCCTTGGAACGACCAGTCGGCAAGGTTCGTTACATCCTGCGTGGTTCCATCGCTAAAAGTCGCGGTCGCGGCGAACTGCTGTTGATTTAAATATCCGATGGTCTGAGCCGCGGGCGCCACCGCCAGCGAAGATACGGTAGCCGACGTGATGTTCAGCATCGCATTATTGCTCACGCCGCTGAATGAGGCCGTGACCACTGCCGTCCCGGGAGAGACCGCTGTCGCGACGCCCTGCGTCGGCGATGTGCTGCTTACCGTAGCTGCCGTCGTGCCGAGGCAAACCCATTGCGCGGAGAGTGTCAAGTCCTTCGTGCTGCCGTCGGAGTAATTGCCAGTCGCCGTAAACGCCTGCGTGGTACCCGGCGCAACTGAGGCGTTGCTCGGATTGATCGTGATCGACTGCAATGTAGCCGGTCCGCTGCTGGGGGGCGTAGACGACGAGGAACTGCTGGTCGTCCCTCCACCGCAACCGGCCATAAACAACACTACTGACAGTAATAAAAAGAGCGTGAACTTTTGCATCGCGATAACCTCAGGAAATCAGGGAAGCGACAAACTATAAATCCCTGGGAGGATGCGGCGCATGAATGTTCGGTTAAAAAATCGCGGCAGGCCAAATCCGCGCCTGTCCCGCGATGTCCTGATTTCCAGGCGATCGGTCTGTGCTGAATTCATCCGTTTTTAATCTTTTGTTAACAATTTCGTCATGGCGGAGCAGGTAGGCTTGCTGACTTCAAAAGAATTCGAGCAAGACCACTGCGAGATTGCGCGCTGAATCCATTCAAGGAATTGAGGCTATGTTCATTGGCTTTTCGGGACGATTCGTCAAAGCTCTAACCACCGCATTGCTGGCCTCTCTTGTTGCCATCGCGCTGGCTTGCGGAGGGTCGACATCAGCACCGCCCGCCAGCGGCGCTTCGACGGGTAACTGGCAGTTCAATCTGCTGCAGAATTATCCGGTGAATCAAGCGAACCTAAATGTCTCGGGATTCATGGTGGAAGGGAGCGGCGGCGGCGTAACCGCCAGCCTGGAAGTGCCCGCGCTGGGGACGAAAGCGAATTGTGGCGGCGTGTCTTCTGCGACCGGCAATATCAGCGGGCAGAATGTAACGCTCGCGCTGAACGTTTTCGGCACCGTGATTAATCTGACCGGTACGGTCTCCTCCGACGGCACCACGATGTCGGGCGATTATCAGGGCCCGGCAGGAGCTTGTTTCCCGAACCCCACGACCGGCACATGGAACGCTTTTCTGGTGCCGCCCTTGAATGGCAGTTTTACAGGAAACATAACGGATTCTTCTTACATGCAGACGCTGCTGGGTGTTAGTCCGCCAGCTCCAATTGCGGTTTCGGGGACGCTGACTCAAAGTGACAACGCTGGTGGCAGCAACGCCACGCTGACGGGCACGATTAACGCGGTTGGTTATCCCTGCTTCGCTACAGCGACGGTGACTGGAACCATCAGTGGGCAGAATGTTTACTTGGATCTGTATGGCTACAACGGGAACCAGATCGGAATAATCGGTGAAGTACCGTCTAGCGCCGGACAGACCCCTGCCCCCGCAATGGTCACCCTCGGCACGAGCGGAATTTCGCTGACTAGCAGTTCCTTCCTGGTTGGCTTGAATACCAGCACCTCAGCGGCAGGATCGGGACCATGTCCCCCCGCGGGACCAAGCGGCATTCTTTTCGATTCGGCTAACCTTGCGGTTACCCTCCAGTAGCCTAGGATTCACGCCCGGGATGCTGAGTTCTAAAAGCGCGCGCGGCCCCAAGCCGCGCCAATATGGCGCAATTCAAGAGCCGCTTTCAGAACCCAGCCTGCTTTTGATTTTGATTGTGGCGACTCCTCAGCCGAGGCGGTGTCCGATACGAATCGTGAGTTTGTCAGCGGGTTGTTAGTTAGAAGCTAAACTTCAACGCCAGTTGCAGTGTGCGGGGCCGATGCGCGTCCACCGGATGCAGGAAGGCGCTGCCCGTCAGGCAATCCGTGCCTCCGGGGAAGTAATATCCCGCCGAATAGTCTGGGCCACCATAGCAGCTGATCGTGTTGCTTCCCGTGTTGCCAAGATCTGGGTTGTAGAGTCGGAACTGAGTATGGTTGAAGACGTTGAATGCTTCTGCGCGGAATTCCAGTTCGCTGCCCTCATGAACTACAAAGTGTTTGAGCAGCGACATATCGAAATTAAGGCGGCTGGGATTATTCAGGAAATTCCTGCCGGCATCGCCGAAGGTTAGACCGCGCGGCGCCACGAAATCATTGGGGTTCAACAACAGCGGACCGAAGCTGCTCGCATTTGTCTTCAACGCTGCCGGCGCCGGGTTGGAGGCCAGATCGGGATAGGAAAATGCAGGCGTTCCGTATTCCGTGCTGTATCCATTGGCCACGCCGGCATTGTCCGCGACCGCAATTCCGTTGTTTCCCCCATTATTGATTACACTGAAAGGAGTCCCCGATTGATAGGTGGTAATGCCGGAGATTTGCCATCCGTCCCCGACCGCGTGCATGAGCCACGAGACATTTTCAGAAGTCGAGCTAGGCGCAGGATTGTCGTCGTCGGGGGTATCGACCCCACCGAACAGATCCCGCTGCAAAGCGCGGCTGAAACTGGGCAACGTGTAAACATAGCTAATGTTCAATAAATGCCTCTGATCGAAATTCGAACTCGCCTTATTGGATCGCAAATCGAGAGAGTTCACAAAGTCAGGATCGGTACGGTCGGAGGAATCATCGATCGAATGGCTGAAAGAGTAGGACACGCCTGCCGTCAAAGGTCCTTTGGTGCGTCGCAATGTAGTCTGGAAGCCATGATAGGAAGAGTCGGCGCCGTTCTGCAGAGCGAAAATCTCTCCGATTCCCGGGTACGGCCTGAAGGTATTTGCCACCGCGATCGGGTTGGTTGATTCGCCCTGACAAGCGACCTGCATGTTAACGGCCGCAGGATTTGTCGAGTTAATGGTGGTTCCACTCTGCAAGATGAAGACAGGGCTCGTAATCGAGCTCGAGTTCTGGCAGTCGCCCGTCACACCCTGCACCGACAGAAGAAACGGTTCATGTAGTGCGAATGGGTTCAAAGCAGGAGAAATCGGTTGCAACTGGTTCAGTTGCCGCTCCAGCGTAAGATCCGTTCCTTTGCTTCCCACATAAGCGAAAGTCATCACGAAACTCCGCGGCAACTCGCGCTGAATGCTCAGGCTCCACTGCTGCGAGTACGAATACTTCGTATTGGTTGGGACAGCTGTGACGTTTATGGGAAAAGCTCCAGGCTGTGAAGCGACTCCTGGATAGTTGAAGAGAGTGCAATTGGGGGCGAAATTTCCGATGCAGGCATAGCCGCCAGGGAAGGGCTGCGTGACATTGAGAATAAGTGGAGCGCTGCCTTCCAACGATCCTGTGTTGGCTTCGTCGCCCGTCCCATGCTCGAAGAAAATTCCATAGCCTCCGCGAATCGAGGTTTTTCCATCGCCAAGCGGATCCCACGCGAAGCCCACGCGCGGCGCGGGATTGACAACATGGCTATTGACGCAGCCTGCGGGCACGCCGTTCGGTCCGCACTCCACGATCCCATTAATGATTCGCGGATCGGGACTGCTGAGATCCAATGGTACCGGCGTTTTGCTGGGGAAACTAAGCAACTGGCCGGTGTAAGGATCGACCTGAACCTGCGACGCCAAAGTTTGGCTAAATAGCTGCGGCTCCCAATTGTACGCGTGCAGATATTTTTCGTGATAGTTTCCGAATAGGCTCAAGCGCAGGCCCAGGTTCACCGTCAGGCGGGGGGTGATTCTCCAGTCGTCCTGAATAAACGGCTCACCGATCTGGTAGCGATTGTAATAGCGTAACTGTGTGCTGTCTTGAGTGTAGCTTTGGATGGCATTGGCTCCGCCGAGGACGCTCGTGTTGCCCGGGTTATAGATCAGATTCGCAAATGCGTTGCCGGTATCGTAGAAGCCTCCGTTCACATTGCTGACGGTTAGCAAGCCCTGCACGTCGCCGGTCGCGGCCCCCAAGGCGCCGTTAGTCTCGTTCTTCTGAGCTAGGACATACTGAACACCGAACTGCAGCGTGTGTTTGCCGACCACCTTGCTCACATCATCGCGAAAATTGAAGGTGGGATTGGTATGCTCCCACGGCATGTAAGAAGGATCGACCGTGAAGCCCGCGCCTCCGTACGCTTGATTGCTGCCGCCAAGCACGATTCCCGGAGCCTTGCCGCCGAAGCCGTTGTTGAACAGATACCCCATGGGACAGTTCGGCACTCCGTTGACTGTTCCGTTACAGGTGCCGACATCGTTCGGATTCCCCAAGCCTGCCGGACGCTGAAAATTTGCACCTCCCGGCCCATTGACGTCAGCCAGAGTTATGCGCGCGTCCGTATAACTGAAAACAGTTTCGTTCAGGAGTGAAGGAGTAATCGTCTGTGTGAGACGGACCACCATGTCGATTCCAGGTCCGACGAATTTGTTTTGCACGGTTGGAAATGTGTTCTTCACCTTCCCCCAGTTGGGAACGGGTGTAACCGTGTCCCAGGAATCGTGGATGAAGCGGAAGGTGCCATGCAACTTGGAGTTGAAATTGTGGTCGACGCGGAATAGCTCCTCACGCCAGTGCGTGGGCTCCGAAATTACAGCGTCATAGCATGGCATAATCGGCTGCAAAGTGGTGTGATCGACTTGCCCGACCAAACTTGAGTTACAGCCGCCGAACGAATTCGGCAGTGGAATCAAGTTTGTGCTGAGCAACGCCAGAGCGTTGGGATCCAGACCAGCCGGACTTCCGAGAGCTGCGAGATTGTTGTAGATCGGTGTGCCGTTCGAAGTGAGGCCAGTGAACATAGGCCGGAATCCCTGCACCAATGCTCCTCCGGGGCAATCCGGAAATGACGCAACTGGAAAGGCGAACGAACTGCCCGACGCTATCAACTTTTTTCGGTCTTGCGGGTCGAGCGGGTTCGGGCAAACGTCGCTGAAGTCGCCTTGCCGCTCCGCCAGCGTGGGAACCGCCTGGTTGAAGTTTGGCTCCAGGTCGCTCGGCGATTTCTCGTAGCGGAACTCCTCGGAGAAAAATACAAACGTCTTTTGCTTATTCTGGTTGTAAACCCCGGGTATCCACAGCGGGCCGCCGATGTTGTAGCCGAAATCGTTTCTGCGGTACAGCGGCGCCTTTGTGGTCTGGTCGAAATAATTGCGGGCGTTCATTGCTTCATTGCGGAAGAATTCGTAAGCCCCACCGTGCCACTGGCTGCCGCCGGACTTCGTGGTTACCTGCACGGTGCCGGA